>NZ_JAODMK010000019.1 GCF_025465545.1 Naasia sp.
CTGGTCGTGCACCTCCGCGTAGTTGACGCTGACGTCGGCAGGCAGGAAGAAGTAGTCCTCGTCCTCGCCCCGCGTGGTGGCCCAGTAGAACTCGGTCGGCGCGGCCGAGTTGAACTGCTCGGCGAGCATCGACTCGAACCCGAGGTCGGAGAGCGGCGGCCAGATGTCGAGCGCGCTGCCCACCTCGGTGGCGCGCGCGGCGGCGAGGTCCCGCAGCGGCCTGCCGAGCTCCGGGTGGCGGGGCAGCGGCTGCGACACACTGGCCTCGCGGATCTCGAGGGTGGCGCCCGGCTCGAGGTAGGCGTAGAGGCCGGCGGCTCCGGCGTCGGGCGCGAGCGGTGCGGGGAGATGCAGCGTCGTCGGATCGCCTTCTCCGACCGTGACCGTCACATCGGCCCCGTGCACGGTGATGGCGAGGCGGTCGGATGCTCCCGCGCGCACCGTCTGCTCATCGACGACGGTCGTTGCCTCTCTTCCGAGGAGGTGCCACCCGCCGTCCTCGGCGACCAGTTCGACGCTGATCCGTGCGTCCGGCTCGCCCGGCCCGGCGATCACGAGTCCGCTGCCGCCTGCGCCGCCCGGGGCAAGGCGGGCGGAGATCGTCACCGGCTCGTCGGGGGTGAACGCGCCGCCCCAGATGGGCCACACCACCGCCTCCTGCTGGGGATTGTCCAGCTGCAGCGGCTCGGCCGCGAGGACCACCGGTCGGGGCGTGGCAGCGCGATCCGGGTGTGTTGCACCGCAGCCGCCGGCGGCGAGCACGGCGACCACGAGCAGCGCGCCGGGGAGCGCCCAGCGCCGTCGTGCGGGGGAAGGCCGGCGGGCGGAGGCGCCAGGGGTGACCGGCGGCACGGGCGTCAGCGACGCTTGAGCGGAGGGGCAGGGTCCGCGATGGCGCCGAGGATCAGCGCGGACTGCAGGATGACGGCCTCTCGGGCACCGGTGGCGTCCCAGCCGATCACCTCGGAGATGCGCTTGAGGCGGTAGCGGACGGTGTTCGGGTGCACGAAGAGCTCCCGAGCGGTCGCCTCGAGGGAGCGGCCGTTGTCGAGGTAGCACCAGAGCGTGACGAGCAGCTCCGTGGAGTGGTCCTGCAGGGGCCGGTAGATGCGGCTCACGAGAGTCGACCGGGCGAGAGGGTCGCCGGCCAGGGCGCGCTCGGGCAGCAGGTCGTCGGCGAGGACCGGGCGCGGCGCGTTCCGCCAGGCGCGCGCCACCGCGAAGCCGGCGAGGGCGGCCCGAGCGCTGCGGGACGCCTGCACGAGGTCGGGCACCTCATGACCGAGCACCAGGTGGCCGGGGCCGAAGCCCGGTTCGAGCCGCTGTGCGATCTCGAGGAAGCTGAGCTGAGCGTCGCCGGAGCGCGCCTCCTCGCCCTCCTGAGGCGTCGGCAGGGCGCGGCCGATGACGAGCACCAAGCGGGTGCCTTGGACGCCGATGAGCACGTCGGCGTGCACGTGCCGGGCCGTGCGGCGGAGCTGGTCGACGTCGAGCATTGTGGGAGCCGTGCCGACGAGGACGCACACCTCGCCGTGGCCGTGCCAGCCGAGCGCCGCGATGCGGCTGGGCAGCTCGTCGTCCGCCTCGCCGGAGAGGATCGAGTCGACGACGAGCGCCTCCAGACGGGCATCCCAGAGGCCGCGAGCCTCAGCGGCTCGTGCGTAGACGTCCGCCGCGGCGAAGGCGATCTCCCGCGAGTACAGCAGGATGCCCTCACGAAGGCCGTCGCCGCTGTCCTTCACGCGGTCCTCGACCACCTCGACGGTCACCTTGATGAGCTGGAGTGTCTGGGTGAGGCTCACCGAGCGCAGCAGCTCGCGGGGCGCTGCGCCGAAGACGTCCGCGGCGATCCACGGGGTGGAGCGCGGGTTGTCATACCAGCTGATGAAGGAGGTGATGCCGGCCTGCGCGACGAGCCCGACCGCCGAGCGGCGGCCCGGCGGCATCTCGCTGTACCAGGGGAGGGTGTCCTCGAGCCGCTTCAGCGTGGCGGTGGCGAGCTCACCGGAGACAGTTCGCAGCCATGCGAGCGTCTCCGCCTTCGTCCGTGCCACGTGCGGCGCTGGCTAGCTCTCGCCGCCGGCGCTGCCGGTGGTGCCGGCGGTGACGTCGAGCAGGCGGTACTTGTCGATCGCCTGGCGGGCGAGGCCGCGGTCCACCTTGCCCTGACCGCCCAGCGCCTCGAGGGTGCGGACGACCAGCGAGGGACCGTCGATCAGGAAGAACCGCCGTGCGGCCGCGCGCGTGTCGGAGAAGCCGAAGCCGTCCGCCCCGAGGGTGAAGTAGTCGCCGGGAACGAACTGGCGGATCATGTCCGGCACCTCGTGGGAGAAGTCGGTGACGGCCACGAACGGCCCCTCGGCTCCGCGCAGCTTCTCGGTGACGTAGGCCTGACGCGGCTCGTCGTCCGGATGCGTGAAGTACGCCTGCTCCGCCGCGAGGCCGTCGCGGCGCAGCTCGGACCACGAGGTGACGCTCCACACATCGGCGGCGACGCCCCAGTCCTCGGCCAGCAGCTTCTGCGCCTCGAGCGCCCACGGCACGGCCACGCCGGAGGCGAGCAGCTGGGCCCGGGGACCCTCGCCCTCGGCCCGCTTGAGCAGGTAGAGGCCACGCACGACGCCGTCGACGTCGAGGTTCTCGGGCTCCGCCGGCTGCGCCATCGGCTCGTTGTAGACGGTCAGGTAGTACATGACGTTCGGGTCCGGATGCGGGGTGCCGTCCGGGCGCGTGCCGTACATGCGCTCCAGGCCGCTCCTCACGATGTGGCCGAGCTCGTAGCCGTAGGCCGCGTCGTAGGAGACGACCGCCGGGTTCGTGTTGGCGAGCACGGGGGAGTGCCCGTCGGCGTGCTGCAGGCCCTCGCCGGTCAGCGTCGTCCGCCCCGCGGTGGCGCCGATCAGGAAGCCGCGCGCCATCTGGTCGCCGGCCGCCCAGAGGGCATCACCGGTGCGCTGGAAGCCGAACATCGAGTAGAAGACGTAGACCGGGATGAGCGGCTCGCCCTGCGTGGAGTAGGCCGTCCCCGCCGCGGTGAACGCCGCGAGGGCGCCCGCCTCGTTGATGCCGACGTGGATGATCTGGCCCTGCGGGCTCTCCTTGTAGGCGAGCAGCAGATCGCGGTCGACCGACGTGTAGTGCTGGCCGAACGGGTTGTAGATCTTCGCGTTCGGGAAGAACGCGTCCATGCCGAAGGTGCGCGCCTCGTCCGGGATGATCGGCACGATGCGGTTGCCGAAGTTCTTCGACCGCATCACGTCCTTCAGGATGCGGACGAACGCCATCGTGGTCGCGACCGGCTGCTGGCCGGAGCCCTTCTTGGCGATCGCGTAGGCGGAGTCGTCGGGGATGGAGATCGGCGTATGCGTGGTGCGCCGCTCCGGCAGGTAGCCGCCCAGGGCCCGCCGGCGCTCCTGCAGGTACTGGATCGCCTCGTCGTCCTGACCCGGGTGGTAGTACGGCGGCTGGTACGGGTTCTCCTCGAGCTGCGCGTCGGAGATGGGGATCCGCATCTCGTCGCGGAACAGCTTGAGGTCGTTGAGGGTGAGCTTCTTCATCTGGTGGGTCGCGTTGCGGCCCTCGAAGGTCTTGCCCAGGCCGTAGCCCTTGATGGTCTTCGCCAGGATGACCGTCGGCTGGCCCTTGTGCTCGACCGCCGCCTTGTAGGCCGCGTAGACCTTGCGGTAGTCGTGGCCGCCGCGCTTGAGGGCCCACACCTGGTCGTCGGTGAGGTCCTTGACCAGCTCGAGGGCCCGCGGGTCACGACCGAAGAAGTTCTCGCGCACATACGCGCCGTTCTCGGTCTTGTAGGTCTGGTAGTCGCCGTCGGGGGTCCGGTTCATCAGGTCGCGAAGGGCGCCCTCGCTGTCGCGGGCGAGGAGCTCGTCCCACTCCCGACCCCAGATGACCTTGATGACGTTCCAGCCGGCCCCACGGAAGAAGCTCTCGAGCTCCTGGATGATCTTGCCGTTGCCGCGGACCGGCCCGTCCAGGCGCTGCAGGTTGCAGTTCACCACGAAGGTCAGGTTGTCGAGGCCGTCGTTGGCCGCCACCTGGAGCTGGCCGCGGCTCTCCACCTCGTCCATCTCGCCGTCGCCGAGGAACGCCCAGACGTGCTGCTCGGACGCGTCCTTGATGCCGCGGTTGGTGAGGTACTTGTTGGACTGCGCCTGGTAGATGGCGTTGATCGGGCCGAGGCCCATTGACACGGTGGGGAACTGCCAGAAGTCCGGCATGAGCCGCGGGTGCGGATACGAGGACAGCGCGGCGCCCTTGTGCGACTTCTCCTGGCGGAAGCCGTCGAGCTGCTCGGGGCTCAGCCGGCCCTCGAGGAAGGCGCGCGAGTACATGCCGGGGGAGGCGTGCCCCTGGAAGAAGATCTGGTCGCCGCCGCTCGGGTGGTCCTGCGCCCGGAAGAAGTGGTTGTAGCCGACCTCGTAGAGGGTGGCGGAGGAGGCGTAGGTGGAGATATGGCCGCCGACCGCGACCTCAGGCCGCTGGGCGCGGTGCACCATGATCGCGGCGTTCCAGCGGAGCCAGGCGCGGTAGCGGCGCTCGATCTCCTCGTCGCCGGGGAACTCTGGCTCGTTCTCCGGAGCGATCGTGTTGATGTAGTCCGTGGTCGGCACCATCGGGACGCCGAGGTGCAGCTCCTTCGACCGCTTCAGCAGGCTGAGCATGATCTCGCGCCCACGCTCGTGACCGTGCGCCTGCACGAGAGCATCGAGGGACTCGGTCCACTCTGCGGTTTCCTCCGGGTCTGAATCGGTGTGATTCACCGAGTACGGATCCTGGTCGTTGACTGTCAACGTCGACCTCTCTTCGCGGAACCGGAGCGTCTTGCGAAGCCGGCAGCACCTGTCTGTGTCGCGCTCGGGTTTGTCGGGTTGCGACAACACCAGAGCCGATTCCGAGCCTAACGTCTCCGGCCGGAACAACCCGACGGGAGGTTCCGGCCCGGCGGCGACAGATCGCATCCAGCGACAGACGCGACGCTCCGGCCACAATGCAACGGCGGGCGGTTGCGGTTCGGCCGCTCGGTTGCGTCGGCGGGAAGAGCAGAAGGAGGTCGGGCCGTGCTCGAGCGAGTCCACATCGGCACGTCGGGCTGGAGCTACTCGCACTGGGACGACGTGCTGTATCCGGCCGGCACCGCCCCCTGGGATCGGCTGCCCTTCTACCTCGGGCAGTTCGGCACCGTGGAGCTGAACGCGAGCTTCTACCGCTGGCCGCGCCCCGCCAGCTTCGCGAGCTGGCGCCGGCGGCTGCCTCCGGGGTTCCGCCTCTCGGTCAAGGCACCGCGCGGCCTCACGCACGCCAAGCGGCTCTACGCGCCGGAGGCCTGGATCGAGCGGATGACGCAGTCATGGCACGAGCTCGGGGACAAGCGGGCGGTGCTGCTGGTGCAGCTGCCGCCCGCCTTCGCGCGGGACGACGCGCGCCTCTCCTACTTCCTGCACCGGCTGCCGGAGTGGATGCGCGTGGCGGTGGAGCTCCGCCATCCGAGCTGGAACGACGACGCGGTGTTCCGGCTGCTCGAGGAGCACGGGGCCGCGTACTGCGTGATGAGCGGCGCGGGGCTGCCCTGCGTGCTCCGCTCGACCTCGGACATCGTCTACGTGCGCCTGCACGGACCCGACTCGCAGTACCTCTACGGCGGTTCGTACTCCGATCAGGACCTCGGCTGGTGGGCGGAGCGCATCCGGGAATGGGCCGGCCAGGGCAAGGAGGTCTACGCCTACTTCAACAACGATGGCGACGGCAACGCCGTGCGCAACGCGTGGACGCTGCGGGGCATGCTCGGCGGCTGACGCGTCGGCTGCCTGCTTCCGGTCTCCTCGGCGCAGCCGCTGGCGGGTCGCGGGCTCCTCTGCGCGCGTATCATGATGCAGTTGACCGGGTAGACCCGCGCTTCCCTCGCACCGCAGCGAGAACGAGCGCCCTGGTCGGAAGGAAGTTTGCGAGCCATGGCTCTGGAGAACGGCACTCACGCCCCCGACTTCGAACTGTCGAACCAGTTCGGCGAGCGCGTGCGCCTCAGCGACTACCGCGGCAGGAAGTCCGTGGCCCTCGTCTTCTTCCCGCTCGCCTTCTCAGGCACCTGCACCGGCGAGCTGTGCGAGCTGCGGGACAACCTTCAGCTGTTCGAGTCCGAGGGGATCGAGCTGCTCGGCATCTCCGTCGACTCCAAGCACACTCTCCGCTCCTGGGCGGAGAAGCAGGGGTACGAGTTCGGCCTGCTCGCGGACTTCTGGCCGCACGGCGAGGTCGCCCGCGAATACGGCGTCTTCCTCGAGGAGAAGGGCTTCGCGACCCGCGCGACCTTCCTCATCGACGAGGGCGGCGTGATCCGCGCCAGCTTCATCTCCGGTCCCGGCGAGGCCCGCCCGATGGGTGCCTACCGCCAGGCGGTCCAGGAACTGCGGCTCGCCCGCGTCTGACTCTCCGGCCGAGGTGGCAGTTCGTGACGCCATTCGCGCCCGGAAGCGACATCAAGTGGCACCTCGGGCGCTCCGGGCCGCTCGCGGCGGGAGGCGGTCAGCGCGCGACGGGCAGTGATGCTTCGATCAGCGCCACGATCTGAGGATCATCCGGCTCCGTGCTGGAACGGAAGCGATGCACCGTGCCGTCCGGCGAGACGAGGAACTTCTCGAAGTTCCAGGCGACCTTGCCTGCCTTGCCTTGCGGGTCCTCCGCCTTGGTCAGCTCCGCGTAGAGCGGGTGCCGGCGCCTGCCGTTGACCCGGACCTTCTCGAACATCGGGAAGGTGACGCCCCAGGTGGCGGAGCAGTACTCCTCGATCGCCTCCTCGGAGCGCAGCTCCTGCAGGAACTGGTTGCTGGGGAAGCCGAGCACCGTGAAGCCCCGGTCGCCGTAGGTGCGCTGCAGCTGCTCGAGCTTCTCGTACTGGGGAGTGAGGCCGCATCGAGACGCGACGTTCACCACCAGCTTCACCTTGCCCGCATATTCGGCGAGCGTCGTCGCCTCGCCGCGGATGGTGGTGAGGGCAATCGTGTCGAGTTCCATGGAGTGGACAACCGGTCGGCGGTTGATTCGATTCCGCGGGGAAGCGGGCGGCTCCTCGGTACCATGGAGCCGCGCCGGTTCGGCGTCCGGGCTCTTAGCTCAGTTGGTTAGAGCGCCACGTTTACACCGTGGATGCCGGGGGTTCGAGTCCCTCAGGGCCCACCAGGAGAAGCCCCGGTCAGCGTCACCTTGCTGGCCGGGGCTTCGTCGTTCGAGAACCCTCAGGTAGGCCCTCGTGACTGTGTCGTGACTGTGGGATCGACGCTCAGCGTCGCGTTCCACCGGGCGAGCGCCGCAGCATTCGGCATCGGTGCCCATCCAGTGCGCGTAGAGGTCAGCGGTGAGCTTGGCCGAGGAGTGCCCCAGCCACGCCTGCGTGGTTTTGAGGTCGATTCCGGCACCGAGCCAGAGCGTGGCGGCGGTGTGCCTGAGGTCGTGGATGCGCCGGCCGAACGCCAGGTCCATCCACCGGGCGTCGCGCTTGAAGTTCGGGCAGGAGTAGGGCGTGCCGGCCGGTGTCGAGAACAGGACGTCCTCCGGCGCCTTGCCGGCCGACCGCTGTTCGATCAAGGGAAGCAGCTCGGCGGCCAACGGCACGGTCAGGGCACCGCCACCCTTGGTCACGTTCCGGACCGGCTCGCCGTCGGGCCAGGATCGTGACACCCGCAAGGCCGGGTAGGGCACGTGCTGGACGTCGCGCACCCGCAACCCGCGGAGTTCTTCCCACCGGATCCCGGTCAGTCCGAGGACGAGCACGACGTCGGCGAGATCCGGGCGGTGCGCCTGGACCGCGTGGACTGCCCGCAGCTCGTGAATGGCGAATGGGTAGACCTCCCGTCGGGCTCCCGCCGCGCTGCCGCGGGGCACGCGCGAGGCCAGCACCGGATTCGTGCTGAGCCTTCCCTCCCGCACGGCCCAGCCGAACATGCTCGACAAGGTGTTGCGGAAGCGGGACACCGTTGAGCGAGCCAGCTTGCCGAGCAACGTCGCGTAGAGGGCGTCGAAGTGAGCTGGGCGCAGGGCGGCCATCGGGCGGTCACGGAGTGTCGGTGGCAGGTAGGCCAGAGAGTACCCCTCCTCGCGCAAGGTCGAGGTGGCGACAGCGTTGGCCCGAGCCTTCATCCACTGCTCCGCCAGCTCGCCGAGCGTGAGTTTGCCGCGGGCCGGCGGCAAGTAGGTGCCCATCGCGAGCTGCCTGACCTGCTCGGCTTCCCAGGTGCGAGCGTCGGTTTTGAGGGTGAACGTGCGCGTCGCGATGATGCGCCCGCTGGCGTAGACCCGCGCCCGCCACTTGCCGCTAGGAAGCTGGTCGACCGCCACTGCGGACCTCCGCCAGATAGGCGTCGACGTCGCCTCGCAGGTATCGCGGGATGCCACCGAGGCTGAGCCAGGCCGGTCCCGCGCCTGACACTCGCCACCGCATCAAAGTCTGTTTGGAGACGCGAAGCCATTGGGCGACCTCGAGCG
>NZ_JAODMK010000041.1 GCF_025465545.1 Naasia sp.
GAGGGGTGAGCGACGACCGGCACCCGCGGGTGCCGGTATCGTGAACGCGTTCGGGGCGGTAGCTCAGCTGGTCAGAGCAAGCGACTCATAATCGCTCGGTCACGGGTTCAAGTCCCGTCCGCCCTACTTGGTTCTGCCCAGGGTTTCTTGTCCTTCCTCGGAGGACGGAGACTCGATCAGCTCAACGATGGGAACTTTCGGGACGATCACGACGACCGAGGTCGCTGCTAAGCGATTCCGTTCGACGCCCCGAGTCCGCGATTGGGACGGCCACACGTGGCAGGTCACCGCCACCGGTTCGAGCCGAGCCGCGGCGGAGACGGTGTTGAAGGTCGATCTCGCTCAGCGCATGCAAAGAGGCGACGCCGCGGACCTGTTGAACGCGGACTCGCCATTCCCGAAGCTCGCCGGGGCGTGGCTGGAGGACATCCTGCTCGACGTCGATCGCGCGGACAGCACCAAGGAGATCTACGAGCGAGAACTGCGGGGGCTGGTACTGCCGTTCTTCCACAGCTTCACCGTCCGCGAGGTCACTGTAGGCCGGATCGAGCGGTTCCTGAAGCTGCAGCGCGCGGAGTCGTACACGCGCGCGAAGCACTCGCGCACGATCCTCAGCATGGTCCTCGCGTTCGCGGCCCGGCGGGAGATCGTCCCTCGCAATCCCGTCAAGGAGACCTCAAGGATGAAGAAGCCCGAGCACACCCCAAAGGCACTCACTCCGGAGCAGATCGCCGCCATCCGTGCCGCGGCCGGCGCGTGGTGAACGGCGCAGGGCACCATGGGGGCGAAACCCGACGGGGTCATCCGCGACCTGGTCGAGGTGATGTGTTCCTGGACGCCACCAGCTTCCTGCGCTCGCTCAAGGCGCGCGGGCTCGCCGGCACCCGGCTGGTGATCTCCGACGCCCACTCCGGGCTGAGGAAGGCCATCGCAACGGTGCTGCAGGGCACCGCGTGGCAACGCTGCCGAGTGCACCTCGTGCGCAACGCCCTCGCGGTGGTGCCCAAGGCCAGCGGCGAGATGGTCGCTCGATCATCCGCACGATCTTCGCCCAACCCGATGCCGAGCACGTCCACGCCCAGTTCGACGAGGTCGTCCGGATGCTCAAGCGCTCCCACCCGAAGGTCGCCGCGATGCGCCTCGACGCGGGACGACCTGTTGGCCTTCACATTTCCGCAGAAGCACTGGCGGCAAATCTGGTCCACGAACCCGCTGGAGCCGGTGAACAAGGAGATCAAACGCCGTACGGACGTGGTCGGGGTGTTCCCCAACCCGGCCGCGCTGCTGCGCCTGGCCGGCGCGGTCCGGGTCGAGCAGCACGACGACTGGGAGGCCGGCGACCGCCGCTACTTCTCCGAACGCTCACCCCGGAGACCTTGATGCCCCCGCGCAGCGCTCGCGGTCGCAATACAGCTTGCCTCCCGCACGAAGCGTGGAGCGGTCACAGCAGCTTGCGCACCTGAAGTGCGAACGCCACGGTCAAACGGGTGCGCGGGTCCTGCAGGTCGCCCGGGAGCAGATCCGTGATGCGGGCGAGCCGGTGCTTCATCGTGTTGTAGTGGATGAAGAGCCGGCGGGCCGCGTCGGCGGCGTTCGCCGTGCCCAGGAAGGTCTCGAGCGTCAGACAGAGGCTCGAGTCGCCCCTCTCGTCGGCGGCGATGAGAGGACCGATCGCAGTGTCGACGAGCTCGTCGAGTTGAGGTCTCGGTGCCGACAGGATCACGCGCTCCAATGTGAGCAGATCGTGGACGACCACTGGTCGACGGAGGGACTGCGCGATGGCCAGTGCATCCCGCGCATCGGTGTGCGACCGGGCAAAGCCCTCCGGCCCGTGCGCGAGACTGCCGGCCGCCAGCGTGACTCCATCCTCGCCACTCGCGGACGCCAGCGCATGTCGCCACTCGGCAGCCCTGTCCCACAGACGCTGGGGCTGCTCGCCCGCCTCGGCCGGAAGCAGCACGACGACCTCCTGACCCCGCACCCACGCAATCGCGCGCGGGTGCAGGTCCTTCTTGGCGGATGCACTCACGAGTGCGTCCGAGAGCTCCACCGCAGCCCGTGCCAGCAGCACCCGGTGCGTACCCGCGAGATCCCAACCGAAGAGTCGGGAGCGCTCACGGATCAGCGCTTCGTCCAATGCCTTCCGGCTCACCAGCTCTTCGAGGAACAGCACGCGCATCTGCCGGTCCAGCTCCACGCTCGCGATGGCCTGAGCGATGTGCATGCCAGCCGCGAAGCAGGCCTGCCGGATCAGCCTGCGCTGACCGAGCGTCGGCTCGCCCTGCCCGTGGACCACGATTCGGCCCCGCTCGGAGCCCGCCACACTGATCGGGAATGACCAGTCTTCGTCGCCGCTCGGGGTGGTGCCGACTCGACCGAGGATGGTGCCGTCCAGGTCAAGGACGTCCACATCGCGCCCGAGCGCGCCGGCCAGCGTCCGGGCGATCTCGATGAGTCCTCCACCGCTCAGAGCAACACCGGTCAGGCGTTCGCGGATTGCGTCGGCATGGGCCGGCTCAGGCCCGTACTCCACCAGGACGACCGCGAGGAGAGCACCGATGACCTCGTTGAACGAGGTGTCTCCAGGGACGACGATCACGGGGAACCCGAGCTCGTCGGCAGCCGTCAGCATCTCGTCGGGCAGCGTGTGGAGGTAGCGCCCCGGCTTCACCGCGAGGGCCGCGAGTCCGAGCCGGTCGAGGGTACGCACCAAGGCCGTCAGCCGCTGAGGGTGGTCGCGCAGGGGGTACGTGGTGGTCAGCAGGAGTTCCCCTGGCTTCACGAACGATTCGATGTCCGGGACTTCCATGACGTTGACCCCGCTCACGACGCGGTCCAGTCCAGTCCGGCCGGCGACCACCGAGCTGCCGCCCAGCGCGGGCAGCGTGAGCAGCTCACGCACGGAGATGGCACTCATCGACTCTCTTCTCGTTCGCCGGCGTTGTCCCAAACGGACACTTCCTGCAGAAAATCTGGTCCGTTGCGGACCGGGCCATAGGTGGGTCGCAGTGCCTACGATCCCAGTATGTCTACTCCGGCATCGTCCGTGTCAGCGGGTTCGGGGCGCATCGATGCAGATGCTCCCTGGCGCCGCTCGGCGATGCCGTTCTCGGTGGTCCATCTCGGACAATCCGCGGTTGTGCTGAAGGCCGGCCCCTCCGATCGGCTGCTCGTTGTGACGGGCAGCGCCGGCGGACTCATGCCGGACGGTATCTGTCTGCCGGATGCGGCTTTCCAGGCGGCTCGAGCGCGCCTCGCCCGGGCGCAGCGCGATGGTGCACGGATCTGGGCGACCGAGCAGGTGACGCACGAGCGGACCTGGAGTGCGCTCGTGCCCACCGACTTGCGCATCACACCGGCACCCCTCGATGGGACGGCGATCCGCACCATGAAACGAGAGATGGGCGAACCCGACCGCCGCTTCGCCGACGCGCGGATCGACAGCATGGACCCGTCAGCCGCCCGGCTGCGCTCCGGCTCGCTCGCGGCTGCAGGGATTCGGCGGCCGGGCGAGGTGGTGCCGGTGCTGCGCCGGCTCATCGGCGCCGGCCCGGGCACGACCCCGAGCGGCGACGACGTGATCGTGGGGGTGCTGGCCGGTCTCGCCGTCGCCGATCGCCGAGCCGCTTTCGAGGCGATCGCCGCTGCGCTGCCGGGGCTGCTGTCGCGGACCACGCTCGCCTCCCGCCACTACCTCACGGCCGCGGCAGCGGGGCGGTTCGGAGAGCACGTCCACCACCTGGTCGCGGCGGTCACCGGAACCGCCCCGACCGGGCAGGCCCTCGAGCGGGCCAGGACCTGGGGTGCCAGCTCCGGGCTGGATCTCCTCACCGGACTGATCGCCGCCGTCTCCGAGCATCTGCTCGCGCCGCCCACCATGGAAAGAAGCGCATGACAAAGAACGAATCCGCGAACAGCGTGCTCTCCGCCCGCCTGCTGCCCCATCTGTATCGGGATTCGGTCGCCCTGATGCGGATCGCGTCGGCCACCGAGAAGCGCGACGGCATTCTCCGGGTGGGAGCGGTGATGGCGACACCGGCGAACCTCGGCATCCTGGCCGACTCCGGCATGCTGCCGGGCGACCTCGCGGCCAGCCCGGACGACCTCGTCTTCGTCGTTCGCGGTGTCGATGAGCAGGCCGTCGAGGACGCGCTCGATGCCGCGCACGGGCTGCTCACCGTCTCGGAGACCAGCGCCGGCGCCGCCGCGGAGCAGCGCCCCGGGACGTTGAGAGAGGGCATTGCTGCAGGCGAGGACGCTCCCGCCACGCTCGCGGCGATCTCGGTCTCCGGAACCTATGCGCCCATCGTCGCCGAGCAGGCGCTCCGCAACGGGCTGCACGTCTTCTGCTTCTCCGACAACGTGTCGGTCGAGGACGAAGTGCGATTGAAGCGCCTCGCGCTCGAGCAGGGACTGCTCATGATGGGCCCCGATTGCGGCACGGCCATCCTCGATGGGGTTCCCCTCGGCTTCGCCAACGTGGTGCGGCCTGGATCGGTGGGGATCGTTGCCGCGTCCGGGACGGGAGCGCAGGAGATATCCCGGTTGGTCCACTCGGCCGGTGGCGGCGTCTCTCAGCTGATCGGCGTGGGCGGCAGGGACCTCTCCGCAGAAGTCGACGGGATGATGACCGGCCTCGCACTGGACCTCCTTGCCGAGGACGTGCTCACGTCCGTTATCGTCGTCGTCTCGAAGCCGCCCTCGAGCTCCGTGGCGGATCGGCTGATCGAGCGGCTCGCCGCAACCGGCAAGCCCGCTGTCGCGTGCTTCCTGGGCCTCGAGGACAGCGATTCCGCGACGACAGGGGTACGGATCAGGGGCACGCTCGAGGCCGGCGCCATAGCGGCCTGTGAACTGGACGGACACCCGCTGGAGTTCGACGACCAGCGCTCGGACGCAGTCGCGGAAGCAGTCGGAGGCGTCCTCGGCCTCTACACCGGCGGGACTCTCGCCTCGGAGGCGAAGCTGATCCTGAGCCGGGCAGGAGTGCGAGCTGAGATCCTCGACCTCGGCGACGACCAGTACACGGCCGGCAAGCCGCATCCCATGATCGATCCTGTGGGACGCGCGGATCGGATCGCCGCCGCGGGCTACGACCCCGAGGTCGGGGTCATCCTGATCGACCTCGTGCTGGGCTTCGGTGCGGCCGACGACCCTGCCACCCCGGTGGCCGAGGCGGTCGCGGTGGCGCGCGAGCGCGCCGCCGCGGATGGTAGAGCACTCACGGTCATCGGCTCCGTCTGCGGCACCGAGGGGGATCCGCAGGGCCTCAGCAGGCAGAGGGCCATCCTCGCCTCCGCCGGCGTGCTCCTCTGCCCCACGAATGCTTCCGCAGCGCGCCTCGCGCTGGCCTCGACCAGCAAGGAGAACTCGTGATTCCCGGTGGTGTCCAGATCCTCAACGTCGGTCTCCCGCTGATCGTCGAGGGAGCACCCGCAGGAGCTGTGCTTCAGCTCGACTGGCGGCCTCCCGCATTCGGCGACGCCGATGCAGCACGGCTGGCGGTCGGGCTGGATACGGAGGCGACCCGCTCGGCGAATGAGAAGGCTATCGCCGCCGTCCAGTCGACGAGGGGCAAGCTTGTCGCCGTCCGTCCGGCCCGCGAGGTTGTGCCTGGCATCGCCGACGGCAGGGTGCTCCTCCACGCCGGACCACCCATCGAGGTCGCCCGGATGTGCGGGCCGATGCGCGGCGCGCTGATCGGCGCGGCGCTGTTCGAGGAGTGGGCGGCCGACCCGACCGAGGCGGCCGAGCTGATCGACAGTGGAGCGATCCGAGTCGAACCCTGCCACCACCACGGTGCGGTCGGCCCGATGGCAGGAGTGCTGGCACCGTCCATGCCGGTGTTCGTGGTCTCCGAGGGGGAGTCCCTCGGCGACGGCCGGAGCGCCTTCGCCTCGCTCAACGAGGGGCTGGGCAAGGTCCTCCGCTTCGGCGCCTACGACGCCGAGGTGATCACCCGTCTGCGTTGGATGCGCGACATCCTGGGGCCCGCTCTCGACGAGGCGCTCGCTGTCAGCGGCCCGATCGACGTGTCGTCGCTGATCGCCCAGGCGCTCGCCATGGGCGATGAGGGGCACAACCGGAACGTCGCCGCGACCTCCCTTCTCACCCGGCGTCTGGCGCCGATCATCGCCGCGCTCACACCCAACGACCGCGCGGTCGCGGTGCTGAGATTCCTGGCCGGCAACGACCACTTCGCCCTGAACCTCTCCATGGCGAACGCGAAACTCGCGATGGACGCCGCGATCGGCATCGAGGATTCCACGCTGGTGACAGCCATGTCGCGAAACGGCGTCGAGTTCGGCCTCCGCGTGGCCGGCAGCGGCGACCGCTGGTTCACGGCCGAGGTCGGCCCCGCCGACGGGCTGTTCTTCCCAGGCTACGGACCCGAGCAGGCGAACCCGGACCTGGGCGACTCCGCGATCACCGAGACACTCGGGCTCGGGGGCTTCGCGATGGCTGCCTCGCCTGCGATCACCCAATTCGTGGGCGGCACCCCGGCCGATGCGATCGCCGCCACCACGTCCATGCGCCGCATCACTCTCGGCCAGCATCCGGCCTTCCCGCTGCCGCCCATGAACTTCGCGGGAGCCCCCTCCGGGATCGACATCCTCAAGGTCCTCGAGACCGGCGTCCTGCCGGTCATCAACACCGGCATCGCGCACCGTGAGGCAGGCGTCGGCCAGATCGGGGCCGGCATCGTCACCGCACCGCCGGAAGTGTTCCTCAAGGCCGTGCGATACCTGGCGGAACAGCGGGCGAGCCGATGAGCGGGTCAGCGCACGGCACAGTCCTCGTCGCGATCGGTGGGAACGCCCTCGTCCTGGACGGCGAGGCAGGGTCGGTCGAGCGTCAGCAGGAGCGTGCTGCGGACTTCGCGGTCATCGTCGCGGAACTGGTCGAGGACGGCTGGTCAGTCGTCGTCACGCATGGGAACGGGCCGCAGGTCGGCTTCATCCTGCGCCGGGGCGAGCTCGTGGCCCCCGATGCCCTCGTCGAGGGGCTGCCCGCCTTGCCGCTGTGGCTCGCTGTAGCGGATTCTCAAGGCGGCATCGGACACATTCTCACCGTCGCCATCGACTCGGCCCTGGCAGCCCGGAACCTTTCGGCCCGCGGGGTAGCGGTGCTCACCCACGCCGTCGTGGATGGCAGCGATCCGGCCTTCCAGCGACCGACGAAGCCGATCGGCGGCCAGATGACCGCTGAGACCGCGCGGCGGCGCGCGACCGAGGAGGGCTGGTCGGTGACCGAGACCGGCCCCGGCCAGTTCCGCCGAGTCGTGGCCAGCCCGATCCCTCACGAGATCATCGAGGCCGAAGCCATCAAGGGACTGGTGGAGCGCGGATCCGTCGTGATCGCGGCCGGCGGCGGTGGCATTCCAGTGGTGCGGGACGAGCCCGGCTGGCATTCGGTCGATGCGGTGATCGACAAGGACAGGGCCTCCGCCCTCCTCGCCGGTGCGATCGGCCTCGACACGCTCGTGCTGGTCACCGGGGTCGACCAGGTGTACGTCGACTTCAACACCCCCACGGCTAGGCCACTCGACGTGGTCGGCGTCGCCGACCTGCGCCGGCACCTCGCGGACGGCCAATTCCCGGCCGGATCGATGGGCCCGAAGATCGAGTCGGCGATCCGATTCGTGGAGGACGGGGGGTCACGTGCGGTGATCACCTCGATCGGCAGCCTGCGGGACGCCATCGCGGGGATCGGCGGCACGCAGATCCTCCGCGAAGGCCCGGGTCCCTCTCCCCACCCCATAACGGAACATCAGGAGGCTCTATGAGATCCGCCATTTCGGCAGCTGGAAGCGAAGTCGCGAGCAGGAAGAAGGAAATGAGCTGATGCAGACGGTCAGTGTGTACCGGGTCGCGATGGCGCACCCGGCAGATGTCTCCGGCGTCCTGGCCTTGCTGGACGAGGAAGTCCTGAAGGCCGAGGACATCGTCGCCATCCTGGGCAAGACCGAGGGCAACGGCTGTGTGAACGACTTCACCCGTGGCTACGCCACGATGGCGTTCTCGAACGCCCTCGCTTCGCGGCTCGCGATGTCGCCTGACGAGGTGCAGCAGCGCATCGCGTTCGTGATGTCGGGCGGCACCGAAGGGGTGATGAGCCCGCACGCCACGATCTTCGCGAGAAAGGATGTGACCGATGCGGAGGAGGTCGGCGAGAAGCGGCTCGCGATCGGCGTCGCCTTCACGCGGGACTTCCTCCCGGAAGAGCTCGGCCGGACCATCATGGTGACCGAGACGGCTGCTGCCGTGCGCGAGGCGATGCGGCAGGCAGGGATAGACGACCCGGCCGACGTGCACTTCGTGCAGATCAAGACCCCGCTGCTCACCGCCGAGCGGGTCGACGATGCCCACAGGCGTGGGCAGACCGTGGCGACGGAGGACACCTACAAATCCATGGGGTACGCGCGGGGCGCATCCGCGCTCGGTGTGGCGGTCGCCCTCGGCGAGATCGGCGCAGGGGACGTCAGCGACGACGACATCCTCCACGACTGGGCGCTGAGCTCCTCGGTAGCCTCGACGTCGGCGGGAATCGAGCTGCTCGGCAACGAGATCATTCTGATGGGCAACTCCGCCAAGTCGATCAGCCCGTACCTCATCGGCCACGCCGTGATGCGGGACGCCATCGATGCCGCCGCAGTGCGGGACGCCCTTCGGCAGGTCCGCATTCGGCTCGAGGACGGCGACGTGGTCGCCGAGGACTACGAGCGCATCGTCAACGTGCTCGCCAAGGCGGAGGCGGACCCGACCGGCAGGGTCCGTGGGCGCCGGCACATCATGCTCGATGATTCGGACATCAACAGCACCAGGCACGCCCGCGGAGTCGTCAACGGGGTCATCGCCTCGATCGTCGGCGATCCCATGATCTACGTCTCGGGTGGCGCTGAGCACCAGGGCCCTGCCGGCGGCGGTCCCGTCGCCGTCATCGCACACGTCTGACAAGGAAGGACAGTTCAATGAAGAACGAAACCTCGACTCGATCTCATCCCGTTCCCGCACCACCGGCGAGCCGCACGCGTGACATCCTCTACAACGAGGACCTCGCCCCCGTCCCCAAATCGGGACGCACGTGGAGCACCTACAACTACATCACCCTCTGGTTCGGCATGAGCAGTCAGATCCCGACCTACTTGATCGGGGCGGGTCTCATCACGCTCGGCATGAGCTGGTGGCAGGCGATCCTCACCGTGGCGCTCGGAAACACGCTGATCCTCATCCCGATCCTGCTCAACTCGTATGTCGGCACCCGGTACGGGATCCCGTTCCCCGTATTCGCGCGAGCCTCCTATGGGGTGTTCGGCGCCAACCTGCCGGCTCTGATGCGGGCTGCGGTGGCCTGCGGCTGGTTCGGGATCCAGGTGTGGATCGGCGGCACCGCCATCAATCTCGGCCTCGGAGCACTGATCCCGGGATGGACGACCTTCGGCGGCGTGCTCGGCGGCAATCCGATGGGGATGTGGATCAGCTTCGCCATCTTCTGGGCGATCCACATCTTCATCATCTACCGGGGCATGGAGACGCTGCGCCGCTTCCAGACCTGGGCGGCGCCGATCATCCTCGTGTTCGGACTCGGGCTGGCCATCTGGATGATCGTCGCAGCCGGGGGAATCGGACCGATCCTCGCCGACCCGGGACGGCTGAACACGCCGGGTGAGTTCCTCCCCATCTTCATCCCATCCCTGGTCGGGGTCATGGCGCTCTGGGCGACGCTGTCGCTCAACGTGCTGGACTTCACCCGGTTCGCCAAGAACCAGAAGTCCCAGCTGGTCGGTCAGGCGGTGGCGCTGCCGACCGCGATGACGCTGTTCGCCGCGCTCGGAGTCATCCTGGCGTCCGCCTCGGACGTCGTCTACGGCGCCCCGATCTGGGACCCGGTGGTCCTCGCCGGCAAGATCGAGAACCCGATCGTGCTCGCGCTCGCGATGCTGGCCGCCGCCGTGGCGACCCTCACCGTGAACATGTCGGCGAACGTGGTCTCGCCGGCCTACGATTTCGCGAACGTCGCACCCCGGTACATCAGTCGGCGCACCGGCGGATTCCTGGTCGGCTTCTTCGGTGTGGTCACCCAGCCGTGGCTGCTGCTGTCGAGCCCGAGCGGATTCATCTTCGAGTGGCTCGGCACCTACGGCGGCGGCATGGGCGCGATCGGCGGCGTGATGATCGTCGACTACTGGCTCGCCCGACGCCGCAAGCTGGATGTCGGCGGTCTGTTCGAGCGCCGAGGGGCCTACCGCTTCAGTGCAGGATGGAATCTCCGTGCACTGGCTGCGACGCTGATCGGTCTCTTCATCGCGTGGGGTGGCCTGGTGATCCCCGCGATGCACGAGCTCAGCACCTACGGGTGGTTCGCCGGATTCTTCGGTGCCGGACTGACCTACTGGGCCCTGATGGCGATCTCGCCGCCGCCGCCGGTCGAGGACGTCACCACCGCCGAGGCAGATCCCGAGCTGCTGGCGACGGAGCCGGCCCAGTGAGCGACGAGGCGATCGAGCTCTTCGTCAACGGCACGCTGATGCGAGGACTAGCGCTGAACGGCAACCTGGACGGGGCCGACCTCCTTGAGGAGACCCGCACTGCCGCCCGCTACCGGGTCTATTCCATCGGGGACGTGCACCCGGGCATGTTCGAGGTGGACGAGGGCGGAGTGGAGATCGCGGGCGAGCTCTACCGTGTTCCCGCCGAGGTCCTGCGCCGAGTGGAGGAGGGGGAGCCGCCGAACCTGTACCGCGGACCGGTGATGCTGGTCGACGGGAGGGTGGTGGACGGCATCCTCTACCCTCGCGCGTTGGCGGAGGCGAACGGGCGAGACATCTCCTCGTACGGTGACTGGAGGAAGTACATGGAAAGCGAATAGCCCCGTCAACGGCGCGCGCCGAGTGGCGACCGTGGCCCCGATGCCGCGGTCGCCGCTCGCGCTCGGCGACGAGGGGATGGGACTGACGCTCCATGCGGGAGGAGCAGGACCAGCTCGAGCAGGGAGGGAAGGGTCGAGCGGCTCAGCTCATGGGCCGCAGCGAATCAGCGCCGCGACAGGGGTTCCGGCCAGGGCTGTTTCCCAGATCCTGGCCCGCCACCGGGTTCCGCGGCTGGACTGCTGTGATCCGGTCACCGGGCAGCTGATCCGCGCGTCGCGCGCAACTGCGGCCCGCGATGAGCGGGACCGACCCGGCGAACTGGTCCACGTCGATGTGAAGAAGCTCGGCCGCATCCCCGACGGCGGCGGCTGGCGCGCCCACGGCCGACGCGAAGAGGTTCGCGGCCGCGGGATCGGCTACGACTACGTCCACTCCGCCGTCGATGACCGTTCCCGGGTCGCCTACTCCGAGATCCACCCCGACGAGAGGGCCCCGACCTGCGCCGCGTTCATGCTCAGAGCCGCGAAATTCTTCGCCGGCCACGGAGTTCGGATCGAGCGGGTGATCACGGACAACGCGCTGGCCTATCGCCGCTCCACCGCCTTCAAGGCCGTCATCGCTCAGATCGGGGCCGAACAGAGGTTCATCAAGCCGCATTGCTCCGGGACCGACGGCAAGGTCGAACGGCTCAACCGGACCCTGCGGACCGAGTGGGCCTACGCCCAACCCTTCGCAAGCAACCACCGGCCGAAGGAGCCCAAAGGCCCGTCCTTCTGTTTCTTGACGGTCAGCGTAAGGCCGGAAGAGGCTGCCTTGCCGTTGATCCCGACGAACGTATTGACGCTGTCCTACATCGAGCCGTCGCCCTTGTAACGCTCAGGGGAATGGTCGCCCGGAAGCTACGATGGGCCGAGCTTGGAGCCTGATGGCGGCTGCCGCCGAAGGTGAATGTGCAGCCAGCAGAGGCCGGCGATCGCGAGCACGGTCAGAACCAAGCCGACGAATGGAACCAACCCGAGGAGTAGGGCCCCAACGAGTCCGAGCACCCACCAGATGACGCTCAGTCCCGGCTGCACCGGTGGGGGCTGGATCGGGTCCGAGGGAACATAGGCACGTGGCACCGGCTGCATCGAGCGGATAGTAGGGATGGTGTCCGCCCTGCTCGGCCACGAGTCGGGCACCTGCTCCGCCTTCGCGACATGCAGGGTCACTTCGGCGGCGAGGCGGGACCCCTGGATCTTCGCCCAGCACGCAGTGACCAGCCCCTGCGCCTCCGCCTCCGCAATCAGGGGCATCACCGACGCCGAAGTCGCTGGCGTCAGCTGCCCGACGCGCTCGTCGCCGAGGCGCACCTCCACGATGGTCGTCGTCGCCTTCGCCTTCGTAACCTCTATTGGGTGCAGGGTAGCGATGAGTGCGCGTGCCCCGATGTACCTCGCGAGGGTCGGGTAGTGGTCTGCTTCGCCGGTGACCTGAACGCTCCGCCCCATCGGGATAACGGCGTGAGGAGCCACGGGAACCTCGTTGTCAGGCAGGACCTCGTCCGGTGCTGGGAGCGCGAGCCGGATGTTCGCCTTGAGCTCGTCCTGACCTCGTCGGCTCGAGTATCTCGTGACTGCCCAGATCCGTGTACGCACGGTCGCGACTAGGTTGGCCGCCACGATGGAGTGGACGAGCGGG
>NZ_JAODMK010000011.1 GCF_025465545.1 Naasia sp.
GCGAAGCCGCCCGCTTTGAACGCGCCGAACAGGATGCCTGCGGCGAAGATGCCCCACGGCTTGCTTCTGCCGAGCAGGGCCACGGTGATGGCATCGAAGCCGATGCCGGCGTCGATGCCTGCAGAGAACCCGGTCGTCACCGTCCCGAGCACCTGCATGACACCCGCGAGGCCGACGAGGCCGCCGGAGATGAGCATCGCGTAGACGTAGGTGTTCTTCACGTTGATGCCGGCGACCCGTGCAGCATTGGGGTTCTCGCCGACCGCCCGGAACTGGAACCCGAGGCTCGACCGGTTGAGCAGCCACCAGGCGAAGAAGGTTGCCGCGATGACCAGGAGGAAGCCGAGGTGGAGGTTGTACCGCGGACCGAGGATCTCAGGCAGTGTCGCCGTCTCGAACATGGCAGGCGACTTCGGGTTGACGGAGCCGGGCTTCTGCAACAGGCCCGGAGTTCGGAGCATCCAGGAGATCAGGTAGAACGCGACATAGTTCAGCATGATCGTGAGGATGACCTCGTGGGCGCCGGTGCGTGCCTTGAGGAAACCGACGAGGCCTCCCCAGAGGGCGCCTCCGGCGATTCCTGCGACGAGCGCGACAATGAGGTGGACACCCCATGGCAGCTGGAACGAGAAACCCACCCAGCCGGCGCACGCGGCGGCGATCAGCATCTGGCCGCGGCCACCGATGTTGAACAGGCCCACCCGGAAGGCGATCCCGATTCCGAGCGCTGCGGCGATGAGCGGCGTCGCGAAAGTGAGCGTCTCGGTCAGCGGCTTGATCCCATCCAGGAAACCGTCGCGGCGGAAGTTGTAGATCGAGCCCTGGAACAGCGCCCCGTACGCGCCGGACACCGCGTTCCAGATGGCACCGAAGGTGTCACCAGGGGCGGCGAAGAAGTAGCCGGATGCGGCCTGCACGTCTTCATTCGTCACAGCGATGAGGATGGCGCCGATCACCAGCGCGAACAGCACGGCGAGGATCGAGATGACGAAGCTGCCGTTGACGATGTCCGAGAACACCTGGTTGCTCCTGGAGCGTCCCTCCGGCTCCGGAGCGAGCTTCGGCTCGTTGGCCGACGGAGCCGTCGTCGCCGTGGTCTCGCTCACGCGGCAACCTCGCCCGGGATCTCGCCGGCCATCATGAGGCCGAGAACGTTCCGTGGGGTGTTCCCGGGGACGATCCCGACGATGGAACCTCTGTACATCACTGCAATCCTGTCTGCGAGAGCGACGACTTCGTCGAGTTCCGTCGATACGACGACGACAGGGATGCCGGCATCCCGCGTCGCCACCATTCTCTTGTGAACGAATTCGATCGACCCGACATCGATTCCTCTGGTGGGCTGGCACGCCACGAAAAGCTTGAGGTCCCGGCTCAGCTCACGGGCGAGGACCACCTTCTGCTGGTTACCGCCGGAGAGCTGGCCCGCCTTCGAGTTGATCGATTCGGCGCGGATGTCGAACTCGTCCTTCTTCTCTTGAGCGAACTCCGCGAGGTACCCGAGCTGCAGGTTGCCGTTTCTCACGAAAGGCTCACGGTCCGACCTGTCGAGCATCAGGTTCTCGGCGATGCTGAAATGACCCACCAATCCGTCCTCGGTGCGGTCCTCGGGCACGAACCCGACTCCGGCGTTGAGGATCTTGCGCACGCTGAGGCCGGTGAGAGGTTTCCCGTTGAGGCTGATCTCCCCGGTCACCCTGGGCTGGAGGCCGAGGATCGCTTCGGTGAGTTCGGTCTGGCCGTTGCCTTGCACTCCTGCGATCGCGAGAATCTCTCCCGCGTGCACCTCGAAGCTGACGTTGTTGACGACCTTGAGTCCGAGGGGGTCGATCACGTCGAGGTTTCGGACGACGAGTCCTGCCGCACCCGGCCGCGCCGGTTGCTTGTGAACGGTGAGTTCGACGGCGCGTCCGACCATCAGGGCGGCCAGCTCCGAGTTCGATGCGGCCGGGGATGCTTCACCGACGACCTTCCCGAGGCGGATGACGGTGATCCGGTCGGCGACTTCCCGCACCTCACGCAGCTTGTGGGTGATGAAGACGATCGAGGTCCCCTCGGCCTTGAGCTGGCGCATGATCGTCATCAGCTCGTCTGTCTCCTGCGGCGTCAGCACAGCGGTCGGTTCGTCAAAGACCAGGACCCGGGCGTTCTGAGAGAGAGCTTTGATGATTTCGACCCGCTGCTGGACGCCGACAGGGAGGTCGCCGACGAGGGCGTCTGGGTCGACGTGGAAACCGAACCTGGCCGAGATCTCGCGGACCTTCGCTCGGGCGGCGTCGAGATCGAGCCGTCCCCCGAAACCGGTCTGCTCATGGCCGAGCATGACGTTCTCCGCCACGCTGAAGACCGGGATGAGCATGAAGTGCTGGTGCACCATCCCGATGCCGGCGCGCATGGCGTCGCCGGGGCCAGCGAACCGCTGCACCACGTCGTCGAGCAGCACCTCTCCCTCTTCGGCCTGGTAGAGGCCGTAGAGGACGTTCATCAGGGTGGATTTGCCAGCACCGTTCTCACCGAGGAGGCAATGGATCTCGCCTGGCTGGACGGTGAGGTCGATGGAGTCGTTGGCGACCAGCGATCCGAATCGTTTGGTGATGCCGCGAAGTTCGAGCTTCATGGGGAAATCCTACGTTCCAACAGATTGGGGAGACCAGCCGGAGCTGGTCTCCCCTTCTGTTTGCGGGTGTGACGTGAGGGAACTGCTACTCGGAGGCCGGTGACGACGGCGAGGTGACCTTGATGGACCCGTCGATGATGCCTGCCTTGATGTCGTCGAGTTCACCCTGCAGGGTGTCGTTGACCTTGCCCTCGAAGTCGTGGAACGGCGCAATGCCGACGCCATCGTTCTCCAGGGTGCCGACGTACGGGGATGCGTCGAACTCGTCGTTGCCCGCCGCGACGACGACGTCATAGACGCCTGACTTCATCTGCTTGAGGATCGAGGTGAGGAACAGTTCCTGACCCGAGTCAGCGGTCTCGTACAGGTCGGCGTCGACACCGAGCATCGCGACCTCCTTGCCGGAGTCCGCGATCGCCTCGATGGCGCTGAGGAAGATCGGTCCGCCGACGGGGAGCAGCACATCGGCGTCCTGCCCGATGAGCGTCGTTGCGAGCTGCTTGGCCGTGTCGTTGGCCTCGAAGCCACCGGTGAATGAACCGGTCTGGCCGGCGACATCCCAGCCGACGACCTTGACGTTCTTGCCCTTGGCCTCGTTGTAGTACGCAACGCCGTCGGCGAAGCCGTCCATGAAGATGGTGACGGTCGGGAACTGCATGCCGCCGAAGGTTCCGACAACGCCGGTCTTCGAGTAATCGGCTGCGGCGTACCCGGCGAGGAACGCGGCCTGGGCGGTGTCGTAGATGATCGGCTTGACGTTCTCAGCATCGATCGATGCGTCGTCGAGCATGATGAAGTTCACATCGGGGTTTTCCTCGGCAGCGGCAGCTGTCGCGTCGGCGAGAGCGAAACCGATGGTGGCGATGAGGTTGCAGCCCTGGTCCACGAGGCTCGTGAGGTTCGGGGCGTAGTCGTCTTCGGTGTCCGACTCGACCTCTTTCATCTCGACGCCGAGTTCGTCGGCCGCCTCTTTCATGCCTTCATAGCTGGACTGGTTGAAGGATTTGTCGTCGAACCCACCCGCGTCTGAGACGATGCAGGGCAGGAAGTCGGATGCCGCCTCCTTCGAGTCGCCATTGCTGGCCGGAGCCTGTCCGCAGCCGGCGAGCAAGGCGAGAACACCTGCACTGGCAAGGCCGGCGAAAGCGACCTTGCGGGTATTGATTGTCAATGTGACCTCCAGGATGCTGCCCTGCGGGACTCGCTAGGGCGGGTATGGGTACGTTACCGAATGTTACGAAGGTCGCTGCGCTCGGCGGAACTCTCGAAACAGAAGCGTTACATAGCGGTTCCCCGCGAGCGTATGGGGAACGCGTGAACGGGGGGCCTGTTCTCTCATGAGCATGTCTCCTCGAGCCGGCTGCCCGGATGAGCAGAAAGCCCTGCGGGAGAGCACAGCGCGGGATCCCACCCGACGTGCCACAATCAACCCATGAACGGGCGATTGATGCTTCTGGACACCGCGTCGCTGTACTTCCGCGCCTTCCACGGCCTACCCGACACCCTGCGTTCCCCAGACGGCACGCCCGTGAACGCGGTACGCGGCCTGCTCGACTTCATCGCGAAGCTGGTCACCGACTATCAGCCCGGTGAACTCGTCGCCTGCTGGGACGACGACTGGAGACCCGAGTGGCGGGTCGACCTCATCCCCAGCTACAAAAAGCACCGCGTCCTGGCCGGCGGCGAACCCGACGTCGAGCAGGTCCCCGACCTCTTGGTCGCGCAGATCCCCCTCATCCGGCAGGTTCTCAACACGTTCCGGATCGCTGTGGTCGGGGCGGCGAATCACGAAGCAGACGACGTCATCGGAAGCCTGACCGCCCAGGCGACCGGCCCTGTCGATGTCGTAACGGGAGATCGGGACCTCTTCCAGCTCGTCGATGACGCCCGCGACGTGCGGGTCATCTACACGGCTCGGGGCATGAGCAAGCTCGACGTGCTCACTGAGGATGTCATCCGCGCCAGGTATGGCGTGTCGGCTTCGCAGTACGCCGACTTCGCAGCCCTCCGCGGTGACACGTCTGACGGCCTGCCGGGTGTTTCCGGTGTCGGGGAGAAGACGGCTGCCGGGCTGCTCGACACCTTCGGTGACCTCGACGCGATCGTCGCCGCCGCCGCCCAGCGGGGTTCAGGCATGTCCGAATCCGTGCGGGCGAAGATCCTCGCCGCTGCGGACTACCTGCGGGTGGCCCCCACGGTTGTCAGGGTCGTGCGCACGCTCGAGCTTCCGAAACCGGAATCCCGCGTTCGCCCCCTGCCCGATGACGCACTCGATGCAGCGCGCCGGCTGGCCGCTGAACTCGGCCTCGGCGGGTCTGCCGACCGGGCGCTCCGCGCTTTGGGAAACGACCGGGAAGCATCCGCCGGCCCTGACCGCTCCTAGAGGACGTCGTCCCTGCCGGACAGCTTCAGGGCGTCGACGACGCTTTTCACCCGCTGGGCGTTGGCGCTTGTGGTCACCAGGAGGGCGTCAGGCGTGTCGACGACGACGATGTCCTTCACCCCGATGAGGCTGATCACCCGGCTGGTCTGGCTGACGACGATGCCGCTGGACGCGTCAGACAGCACCCGCGCGTTCTCGCCGAGGATCGCCAGGTCGGTCTTGCGCCCGCCGGAGTTGAGCTTGGCGAGCGAGGCGAAGTCCCCCACGTCGTCCCAGTCGAAGTGCCCGGGCACGACTGCAAGCCGGCCGGCGGCGGCAGCGGGTTCCGCAACGGAGTAGTCGATGGCGATCTTCGTCAAAGTGGGCCAGATCCGGTCGACGGCTGGGCCGCGAGTTGCCGGGTCGTCCCAGACGGATGCCAGCTCGACCAGTCCGGCGTGGAGCTCCGGCTGGTTGCGGGCCAGCTCCTCCAGCAGCACGTCCGCACGACTGATGAACATTCCGGCGTTCCAGAGGTGGGCGCCCCCTGACACGTATTTCTTCGCTGTGGCGAGGTTCGGCTTCTCGACGAACGAGTCGACGAGAAGCGCCGAGTCGGCGCCTTCCACGTCGAGCGCCGCACCGCAGTGGATGTAACCGAAGCCGATCGCCGGCTCGGTCGGCTGGATGCCGATGGCCGTGATGTAACCGGCATCGGCGGTTGCAACGGCCTGGGCGACGGCCGAACGGAAGAGGCGGTCGCCGCGGATCACGTGATCGGCCGCGAACGACCCGATGATGACATCCGGTTCGCGGTGCATGAGGATCGCTGCGGCGAGGCCGATCGCTGCGGACGAGTCACGGGGATCGCTTTCCAGAACGACGTTGTGGTCGGCCAGGTCCGGCAACTGGGCTTCGACGGCGGCCCGGTGCGCGCGACCGGTGACGACCATGATGCGCTGTTCGCCGGACAGGGGGACGAGCCGGTCCCAGGTGGCGCGGAGAAGGGTGCTGCCCGAGCCGGTCAGATCGTGAAGGAACTTCGGGGCGTCCGCCCTAGAAAGCGGCCAGAGCCTCGATCCGATGCCGCCGGCGGGGATCACACTGTAGAAGCGTTCGAGTGGACTGGTCATGATGCCCAGAGTACGGCACCGTCGTTTCGCGCCCGCTCGCGTCCAGATATCTCGACGTCAAGATGCTTAGGTTCCCCTTACCGGCGGACCGATGCCCCAGGACCGTAGACTATTGGGGCGCCGTTGTGACGCATGACCGCCTCATCAGCGGCCAGGAACGCTTTCAAACAGGGAGGGCCGTTCGTTGTCAGCGAAGACTGCAAGAACACCACCATTGGATTCCACTACCTCTCCACGCCCGGCAGGGACTCTCTACCGTGGGCGCGAGGGAATGTGGTCGTGGGTGCTGCACCGGATCACCGGTGTCGCCATTTTCTTCTTCCTGCTTGTGCACATCCTCGACACGGCCCTCGTCCGGGTGTCGCCTGAGGCGTACAACGCGGTCATCGGCACCTACCAGACACCCATCATGGGTCTCGGCGAGGTCGCGCTCGTCGGAGCGATCGTGTTCCACGCGTTCAACGGGCTCCGCATCATCCTCATCGACTTCTGGTCGAAGGGCACGCGCTACCAGAAAGTGATGTTCTACGTGGTGATCGCCCTCTGGGTTCTCACGATGCTGGCCTTCACGCCCCGCCACCTCATCAACGTCTTCAGCCACTAGGAGGGGAAGCACAATGTCTGCAACTCTCGACGCTCCCCGCACCGCGCTCCGTCCCGCCCGCAAAAGGGGCGTGAACTGGGAGAAGTGGGGCTGGATCTACATGCGCGTCTCCGGTGTCGTGCTCGTCGTCCTGATCTTCGGCCACCTGTTCATGAACCTGATCGTGGGCGACGGCGTCAGCGCCATCGACTTCGCTTTCGTCGGCGGCAAGTGGGCCGACCCGTTCTGGCAGTGGTGGGACGTCGTCATGCTGTGGCTCGCGCTGATCCATGGCGGCAACGGCATGCGCACCCTGGTCAACGACTACGCCCGCGGCCCGCGGATCCGTGCAGCTCTCAAGCTGTCGATCCTCGCCGCCGTTGCGATCCTCATCCTTCTGGGCACTCTCGTCGTCTTCACCTTCGAGCCGTGCCCGGTCGGGCAGCCCGCCGACCTCCTCCCCTCGTTCTGCACCGCGTGACGAGGAACTGAACATTTTGGATGCATCTGTGACTCAGGACCCAAGCGACGACGTCATCATCGACGGAGTGCACTACCACCAGTTCGACATCGTCATCGTAGGAGCCGGCGGCGCCGGCATGCGTGCGGCGATCGAAGCCGGCCCAGGCGCCAGGACGGCGGTGATCTCCAAGCTGTACCCGACGCGCTCCCACACCGGAGCCGCGCAGGGCGGCATGGCGGCGGCGCTCGCCAACGTCGAGGAGGACAGCTGGGAGTGGCACACGTTCGACACGGTCAAGGGGGGCGACTACCTCGTCGACCAGGATGCCGCTGAGATCCTCGCGAAGGAGGCCATCGACGCGGTCATCGACCTCGAGAACATGGGCCTCCCCTTCAACCGCACCCCTGAGGGCAAGATCGACCAGCGTCGGTTCGGGGGCCACACCTCGGATCACGGCAAGTCGCCCGTTCGACGGGCGTGCTATGCGGCTGACCGCACCGGGCACATGATCCTCCAGACGCTGTTCCAAAACTGTGTCCGCCTCGGCATCAACTTCTTCAACGAGTTCTACGTGCTCGATGTCATCATGAGCGACGTCGACGGCGTCGAGCAGCCCGCAGGCGTCGTGGCTTACGAGCTCTCCACCGGTGACCTGCACGTCTTCCACTCGAAGGCGATCATCTTCGCGACCGGCGGGTTCGGCAAGATCTTCAAGACAACCTCCAACGCGCACACCCTCACCGGTGACGGCGTCGGAATCATCTGGCGCAAGGGACTCCCGCTCGAGGACATGGAGATCTTCCAGTTCCACCCGACCGGCCTGGCCGGCCTCGGCATCCTCCTCACCGAGGGCGCGCGCGGCGAGGGCGCCATCCTCCGCAACGCGGACGGCGAGCGGTTCATGGAGCGCTACGCCCCCACGATCAAGGACCTCGCACCACGTGACATCGTGTCGCGCTGCATGGTGCAGGAGGTGGCGGAGGGCCGCGGCGCGGGCCCGCTGAAGGACTACGTGCTGCTGGACTGCACCCACCTCGGCGCCGAGGTGCTCGAGAAGAAGCTCCCCGACATCACCGAGTTCGCCCGCACCTACCTCGGGGTCGACCCGGTCGTCGAGCCGGTCCCCGTGATGCCGACCGCGCACTACGCGATGGGCGGCATCCCCACCAATGTGCGCGCCGAGGTGCTGAGCGACAACGACACCGTCGTTCCCGGCCTCTATGCCGCCGGCGAGTGCGCGTGCGTCTCGGTGCACGGCTCCAACCGGCTCGGCACCAACTCGCTCCTCGACATCAACGTGTTCGGCAAGCGGGCCGGCAACAACGCGGTCGAGTACGTGCAGACCGCCGAGTTCGTGCCGCTGCCCGCTGACCCGGCACGGGAGATCCGGCAGCTCCTCGAGCAGCTGCGCACGTCCACCGGCACCGAGCGGATCGCCGCGATCCGCAAGGAGCTGCAGGACGAGATGGACCGCAAGGCTCAGGTGTTCCGCACCGAGGAGTCGCTCGGCGAGATGATGGAGATCATCGTCGGGCTGCGCTCGCGGTACCGGAACATCGCCGTGCAGGACAAGGGCAAGCGGTTCAACACGGACCTGCTGGAGGCCATCGAGTTGGGCTTCCTGCTCGACCTGGCCGAGGTCGTCGTGTACTCCGCCCGCAACCGGCACGAGAGCCGGGGCGGGCATATGCGCGATGACTACCCGAAGCGCGATGACGCCGAGTACATGAAGCACACGATGGCCTATCTCACGGGCGACCCGCACTCCTCGCACGCCGACGACCACATCCGGCTCGGCTGGAAGCCGGTCGTGATCACGAACTACCAACCGATGGAACGGAAGTACTGATGTCGACAGTCACCGTCGAAGCGGCTCAGGGCCCGGCGCTCGGGGACGACCTCGAGGCGGCCCCTCCCGGCTCCTTCCTCGTCACGCTGATCATCCGGCGCTACATTCCCGAGATCGACGACGAGCCCCGCTGGCAGGACTTCGACGTGCGCGTGCTGCCCACGGACCGCATCCTCGACGCCCTGCACAAGATCAAGTGGGAGCAGGACGGCTCGCTCACCTTCCGCCGGTCCTGCGCGCATGGAATCTGCGGCTCGGACGCGATGCGCATCAACGGCCGCAACCGGCTGGCCTGCAAGACCCTCATCAAGGACCTCGACCCGTCGAAGCCGATCTATGTGGAGGCCATCAAGGGCCTGCCGCTGGAGAAGGACCTCGTGGTCGACATGGAGCCCTTCTTCGAGTCCTACCGGCAGATCCAGCCGTTCCTCATCGCGAGCAGCGCCCCACCCGAGGGCCGTGAGCGGATCCAGAACGCGGTCGCCCGCGAACGGTTCGACGACACCACCAAGTGCATCCTCTGCGCCGCGTGCACCTCATCCTGCCCGGTGTTCTGGACGGACGGCCAGTACTTCGGGCCGGCCGCCATCGTGAACGCGCACCGCTTCATCTTCGACGACCGCGACGAGGGCTCGAAGGTCCGCCTCGACATCCTCAACGACAAGGAGGGCGTGTGGCGCTGCCGCACGACGTTCAACTGCTCGGAGGCCTGCCCCCGCGGCATCGAGGTCACGAAGGCCATCCAAGAGGTCAAGCAGGCTCTGCTCACCCACCGCAGCTAGCCCTTTCCCTTCGCTCAGCAGGCATTTCGAACGCCGATCCTCCCTGCGCGCCCTTTCTGCCTGCGCAAGAGAATTGTGCCTGCTGAGCGAGAGTGAGAGGCGGCGGAGAACGCCCCTCCCCAGGCCCCGCCGGGCAGCGGCTCTCCTCGGTCGAGACACGGGTGGAGGTGCAGCGGGCTGAGCAGGCGAGGACACTGCCGGGATGTCCGCGGGATACGCCTCACCGCTACTTCGCACCTCCGCCCTTCGAGGTCGCGGAATGACCGCCGCGCAGATCGAGCGCGCAGTCGCGAGCGGAGATCTGTGGCGCGTCGTCCGCGGCTGGTACGCCGAGCCCGGGACCGACCCAGAACTGATCCGCGCGATGCGTCTTGGCGGGCGGCTCGGCTGCGTGTCGGCGCTCCGCCTGCACGGCGCATGGACACCGCCTGACGCGGGCATGCACCTCGCGATGCCCACGTCGGCGTCCGGCCGCCGGCTTCGGGACTCTCGCGAGCTCGTCGATGTCACCGTCCACTGGCGCTCCAAAGTCGGTCAGCAGGAGTGGCGTGCCGGAGTCAGCTCGGTGCCGAACGCGCTCGCGCACGCCGTCGAGTGTCAGCCGCCGCACCTCGCGGTCGCCGTGCTCGACTCGGCTGTTCGCCGCAGGCTCGTGTCACGGTCGGTCGTCCTGGCCCTTCTCCGCTCGCTGCCGGCGCGTCACCGTCCGATCGCGGAATTCCTCGACGGGCGCTGCGAGGAGGGCATCGAGAGCATCACCCGGTATCGGCTCGCCACAGCTGGGATCCAGGCAGAGCCCCAGGTGGTCGTCGACGGGGTCGGGCGCATCGACCTCCTGATCGACGGCTGGCTCGCGATCGAACTCGACGGGCGCGAGCACCATGCGCAGGAGCTCGCCTTCTCCCGAGATCGGCGTCGCGACGCCCTCCTGGCACAGCACGGGTTCTCGCTGTTGCACTTCAGCTACTCGCACGTGCTGTACGACTGGCCGCTCGTCCAGGCGAGCATCGAGTCGGTTCTGCAGCGCCGATGACGCGCGCGTCGCGGACCCAAATTGGGTACGTCGGCAGGCGAAATTCCTTGAGCAGGCAAATCGGGCCGCATGCCGACATCAGAGTCGTGGACGCCTGCTGAGGAAAGGGGACGACGGTTCTGCCTGCTGAGGGAAGGGGACGAGACACTGCCTGCTGAGCGGGAGTGCGGGGCGGCATCCCGGGCTGCGCGGCGGGTCAGTCGATGAAGGGCTTCTTGGGCGTGCTGTCGACGAGTTCCGCCCGGTCGAGGCGAGCGGTGGCGACGACACATGCGACGGATGCGCCGCCCATGACGGCGGCGAGAACGGCCATCCAGGATTCGATGTACATGGCAACCTCCTGCTTTCCTGAGAGGTATTCGGCGCCCTCGCTTCTGCGGTTTGGCGCCGTTTCCGGCCCTCGCCCAACACCGTAGGCTCTGGCCATGGCGAAAGACGCGGACGCGCTCGCGGTTCGCGACAATGAGGCCGTACTGACCGCCGCGAGCGCCAAGGCGACCTCGGCGCCCCCGCTCACGGGGATCGCCGCCCTCATCGACAAGCTGATGCGCACCCGCCCGATGCGGGTCTTCCAGCACTACAACGCCGACGGCGGCCCTCTGATGGCCGCGGGCATGAGCTACAACGCCGTGTTCGCCACGTTCGCCGCACTCTGGGTCACGTTCTCGGTGGCGGGCTTCATCATCTCGGGCAACGAGCTGCTGAAGCAGGGCCTGCTCAACGGGATCAACTCGGCGGTGCCCGGACTGGTGTCGAAGGACGGGGTCATCGACCCGAACGACCTCCTGTCCGCCAGCACGCTGAGCTGGGCCGGCGCGATCGCCCTGGTCGGCCTGCTCCTCACCGCCCTCGGCTTCCTCGCGTCCATGCGGGACGCCATCCGGCGCATCTTCGCCCTCCCCGGCGACACCACGTTCTTCTTGCTGCAGAAGGCTCGCGACCTGGGGCTCGCCCTCGGCTTCGGGGTGCTGATCCTGGTCTCGGCCGGACTGTCGTTCATCAGCAATGCGACTCTCGGCGCGATCCTGAACATCCTCGGCATCGACGAGAAGTCGATCTTCGCCGCCGTGCTCCTGAAGATCGCGAGCTATCTGCTCGTGTTCCTCGTCGACCTCGTGACGGTCGCGGGCGCCTACCGGATCCTCTCCGCCGTCGAGATCCCGCTGCGCCGGCTCCTCGTCGGTGCGGCGATCGGCGCTGCGGGGATCGGCATCCTCAAGGCCGCCTTCGGGCTCGGCCTGATCGGCGGCGTCGGCAACAACCCACTGCTGACCGGCTTCGCGGTGATCTTCGGCCTGCTCATCTTCTTCAACTTCTTCTGCCAGGTGCTGCTCGTCGCGGCGTCCTGGATCGCGGTCGGCATGGCTGACGCGGGGATCGATGCTCGCGCCCTGGGCCCGATGCAGGTGGAGCTCGACGACGCCGTGCGACTGGAGGAGGCACGGCGGCTGGTCGCCGACGCCAACCACCGGAAGGCCGAAGAGGAGTACCGCGCCGCGCGAGGCATCCGGAAGTGGCGACTGCGGCGCCGGATCGCGCAGGACGCCCGGAAGGAGGCTCGGCGGCGCCAGGCGGTGCCGACCACGGACGAGTTCGCGGCCGCCGAGGGGACGCAGGAATCGGGGTCCTAGGGCCCAAATAGGATGGGGACATGGCCGCAGGCAGCACCCCCCTCCGCCTCGCGACCGTCAACGTCAACGGCGTGCGGGCCGCCTTCCGGCGCGGAATGGGAGAGTGGCTCGAGGGCCGCGGGGTGGACATCCTCGCGCTGCAGGAGGTCCGGGCCTCGACCGAGGACCTGGAGGAGCTGCTCGGTGCCGAGTGGAGCATCCTGCACGACGCCGCGAGCGCCAAGGGTCGCGCCGGGGTGGCGATCGCCAGCCGGAACCGCGCCCACATCCACCGCGTCGCCATCGGCGAGGAGGACTTCGACACCGCAGGCCGCTGGCTGGAGGCCGACTACGAGGTCGCCGGCACCATCCTGACCGTCGTCAGCGCCTATGTGCCCTCCGGGCAGGCCGACTCCGACAAGCAGGTCGAGAAGTACCGGTTCCTCGACGCGATGGAGGCACGCCTTCCCGAGCTCGCCGCGCACAGCGAGCTCGCCGTCGTCGTCGGCGACCTCAACGTGGGCCACCGCACGCTCGACATCCGCAACTGGAAGGGCAACGTGAAGCGGGCCGGCTTCCTGCCCGACGAGCGCGCCTGCTTCGACCGGATCATCGGCGCCGAGGGCGAGGACGGCTACAACGATGGCGCCGGGATCGGCTGGGTCGACGTCGGGCGCAAGGTCGCCGGCGATCTGGCCGGGCCGTACACGTGGTGGTCGTGGCGCGGCAAGGCGTTCGACAACGACTCCGGCTGGCGCATCGACTATCAGCTCGCCAGCAAGGCGCTCGGCGATCGCGTGACCGACTGCGTCGTCGACCGTGCCTCCTCCTACGACACCCGATTCTCGGATCACACCCCCGTGGTCGTCGACTACGCCATCTGACGCCCGAACAGGACCATGAGCACCCTTCCTCCCTCCTCCCCCGCCCGGCTCTTCTCCGGCATGCAGCCGAGTGCCGACTCGCTGCACGCCGGCAACTACGTGGGTGCCCTGCTGCAGTGGCGGGAGCTGCAGCAGACCCACGACGCCGTGTTCTGCGTGGTCGACCTCCACGCGATCACGGTTCCCCAGGACCCCGAGTCCCTCCGCGACCAGACCCGTCGCACCGCCGCGCAGTACATCGCGGCCGGCATCGATCCGGAGCGGTCGATCCTCTTCGTGCAGTCCCACGTGGCCGCCCACCCGCAGCTGGCCTGGGTGCTCAACACGATCACCGGCTTCGGCGAGGCCAGCCGGATGACCCAGTTCAAGGACAAGGCCGCCAAGCAGGGCACCGATGCCGCATCGCTCGGCCTGTTCACCTACCCCGTGCTGATGGCCGCGGACATCCTGCTCTACGGCACCGATGTCGTGCCGGTCGGCGACGACCAGCGCCAGCACGTGGAACTCACGCGCGACCTCGCCCAGCGCTTCAACACCCGGTTCGGCCGCACCTTCGCGCTTCCCGAGACCCTGACCCTGCGCGAAGCCGCGCGCATCTACGACCTGCAGAACCCCACGTCAAAGATGAGCAAGTCGGCCACCACCGACCAGGGCGTCGTCTGGCTGCTGGACGAGCCCGCCAAGACGGCGAAGAAGATCCGTTCCGCAGTCACCGACACGGGCCGCGAGATCCTGTTCGACCGGCAGGGCAAGCCGGGCGTATCGAACCTGCTCACGATCCTGTCCGCGTTCAGCGGCACGGCGATCGCCGGCCTCGAGGCGGAGTACGCGGGGCGCGGCTACGGCGACCTCAAGAAGGATGTGGCCGACGCGGTGGTGTCGGTGTTCGAGCCGATCCGAAGTCGCGCGCTCGAGCTGCTCGACGATCCCGCCGAGCTCGATCGGCTGCTCGCCTCCGGCGCCGACCGTGCCGCCGCGATCGCCGACCGCACGCTGGCGACCGTCTACGACCGGGTCGGCCTCCTCGGCCGCCCCTGAAGCAGAGGAGGCCGCCATGGACGCCGTGCTGTTCGATCTGGACGACACCCTCTTCGCCCATCGCGCCGCCGTCGAGGCGGGACTGGTGGCGCACCTGGGCGGCAGCGACGCGATCGAGGACCCCGAGAAGGTGCTCGATCGGTGGCGGGAGCTCGAGGAGCGGCACTATCCGCGCTACCTCTCCGGCGATGTCTCCTTCCTCGAACAGCGCCGGGTGCGCGCCCGCGAGTTCGCTCTGGGCTCCAGCGCCACGCTCTCGACCGACGCGGATGCGGACGCCTGGTTCGAGGCGTACCTCGGCAGGTACCGGGAGGCGTGGACGCTGCACGACGACGCGCTGCCCTGCCTCGACGAGCTGCGCAGCCGCATCCCGGGCGTGCGGATCGGGATCATCACCAACGGCGAGCTCGACTTCCAGACCACCAAGCTGGAGGCGGTGCGCCTCTCCGATCGCGTCGACGCGGTGATCGCCTCCGGCGATGTGGGCGTGGCCAAGCCTCAGGCGGAGATCTTCCGGATCGCCTGCCGGCAGCTCGGGGTTCGGTTCGAGGCTGCCGCGTATGTCGGCGACCGGCTGCGCACTGACGCCATCGGCGCCGCGGGCGCAGGGCTGCTGGGCGTATGGCTCGACCGGCGGAGCGAGCCGGCCACCGCGGAGGACCTCGCCGAGGCGGCTTCTCTCGGGGTGGTGCGGGTCTCGTCGCTGGACGAGGTGCCGGAGATCATCGCGCGGCCCGCCTGACGCGCGATCCGGCTGGCACTGCTCGACACCTGGAATAAATCTCACTTCCCTGCGTTGCCGTATAACTGAACACAAGCAACACGTGCTCCGGGGTCGGTGCAATTCCGAACCGGCGGTCAAAGTCCGCGAACCGGCGAGCGTCTCCGCGAGGAGCCGCACGTCGGCCGATCCGGTGGAACTCCGGAACCGACAGTCAGAGTCTGGATGAGAGGCAGCACGGACGTCCGGGCGACCCCGGACGTCGATGGTCGCGCTTGCCCGCCATCTCCCGGAGTCCCGACAGGACGAGAACGAGATGAGCGAAACCTCCGGCGCGATCCGGGAGCCCGCAGTGGCTCCGGACCTCGAAGCCGCCATGGCGCATGCCCTCGAGCTCGCTCTCCGAGGCCCCGCCTGGACCGCGAACCCGCAGGTGGGCTGCGTGATCCTCGACGCCGCCGGCCGGGTCATCGCCGAGGGCTGGCACCGCGGTGCCGGAACCCCGCACGCCGAGGTGGCTGCGCTCTCGCACCTCCCGGCCGGCGCCGCAGCCGGCGCCACCGCAGTGGTGACTCTCGAACCGTGCAATCACAACGGCCGCACCGGCCCGTGCAGCGAGACCCTCCTCGCGGCGGGCGTCGCCCGGGTCGTGTACGCCGTGTCCGACCCGAGCGCCGAAGCCGCGGGCGGTGGCGCACGCCTCGCTGCCGGAGGCGTCGACGTGCAGGCCGGAGTGCTTGCCCCCGAGGTGGAGGAGGCGCTGCACGCCTGGCTCACGTCCGCACGCCTGCGCCGTCCGCACGTGACCGCCAAGTGGGCGGCATCGCTCGACGGCCGCATCGCCGCGGCCGACGGCTCGAGCCAGTGGATCACCGGCGACGCGGCCCGGGCCGACGTGCACCGACTGCGCGGCAGCGCGGGCGCCATCCTGGTGGGCTCCGGCACGGTCCTCGCCGACGACCCCTCCCTCACCGCGCGCGACGCGGACGGCGCGCTGCTCGAGCACCAGCCGCACGCCGTCGTCCTCGGCCGCCGCCCTGTGCCTGAGGACGCGGCGGTGCGGCGTCATCCCGCCGGGTTCACCGCCTACCCGGGCGACGACCTGCACGCCGTGCTCGCGGACCTCTGGCACAAGGGCATCCGCACCGTCTTCGTGGAGGGCGGACCCACTATCGTCAGCGCGCTGGCGCGAGCGGGCCTCATCGACGAGTTCGTCGTCTACCTCGCCCCCCTCCTGCTCGGCGGCCCCAAGCTCGCGCTCGACGACCTCGGCGTCGGCACCCTCGCCCACGCCCTGCCCCTCGACCTCGTCTCCGCCGAACGCATCGGCTCCGATCTTCGCGTCGTGGCCCGGCCGCGCGCGCTCCCCCACAGCCCCGAGGAGGACTGACCCGTGTTCACCGGAATCATCGAAGAGGTCGGACAGGTCGTGAGCTTCGCCGATCTCGCCGACGGGAGCGCCCGGCTCACCGTGCGGGCCCCCCTGGCCGTCTCCGACGCCCGCCACGGCGACTCCATCTCGGTCGGCGGCGTCTGCCTCACCGTGGTCGACCAGGGCGAGGACTGGTTCGCCGCCGACGTCATGGGACAGACCCTCGCCGTGTCGGCGCTCGCCGGCGTCGCGAGCGGCGACCCGGTCAACCTGGAGCGCGCGGCCCGCGTCGGCGACCGACTCGGCGGCCACATCGTGCAAGGCCACGTGGACGGGGTGGCGACCCTGCTCGCCCGGACCGACCTCGAGTCCTGGCGAGTTCTCCGCTTCGCCATCGACCCGGCGCTCGCTCCGCTCCTCGTGGACAAGGGCTCGATCACCGTCGCGGGAGTGTCCCTCACCGTGTCGGCGGTGAGTCCGGCCGAGGCACCCGAGGGCTCCTGGTTCGAGGTGAGCCTCATCCCCGAGACCCTCGCCGCGACCACACTGGGGTCCCTCGAGGTCGGCGGAGCGGTGAACGTCGAGACGGACGTCCTCGCCCGGCACGTGCAGCGCCTCCTGGCGTTCGGCACAGCAGCAGCAGCGCCCCCAGTTGGCGCGGAAGGAGGTGCGAGATGAGTCTCGCCCGGATACCCGAGGTCCTCGAGGCGCTGCGCGCCGGACGGCCCGTGATCGTCGCCGACGACGAGAGCCGCGAGAACGAGGGGGACGTCATCCTCTCCGCCGAGCTCGCCTCGCAAGAGGTGCTCGCCTGGACGATCCGTCACACCTCCGGGTTCATCTGCGCCCCGATGAGCGACGAGATCGCCGACAGCCTCGAGCTGCCCCTCATGGTCGCCGTCAACGAGGACCCGCGCGGGACCAACTACACGGTCACCGTTGATGCGGCGGCCGGCATCAGCACGGGCATCAGCGCGGGGGATCGCGCGCACACCCTGCGCGCGCTCGCCGATCCGACCGCGACGCCGTCCCGCCTGCACCGGCCGGGCCACATCCTGCCGCTGCGCGCGCTCCCCGGCGGAGTGCGGGAGCGCGGCGGCCACACGGAGGCGGCTGTCGACCTGATGCGCCTCGCGGGCCTCCGACCGGTCGCCGCCATCGGCGAGCTGATGTCGGACAACGGCGAGATGATGCGCCTGCCCGAGCTGATCCGGTTCGGGCAGGAGGAGGGCGTGCTGGTCACCACCATCGCGGCCCTGATCACCTACCTCGACGAGCACCCCGACGCGGAGGTCCAGGACGCCGTCGTCCCTCCCGCCGAGTCCCCTCGGGTGCGGTTCGAGGTGGAGACCAACCTGCCGACCATCCACGGCCCATTCCGGATCCGCGCCTACCGCGACGGGATGACCGGGGCGGACCACGTCGCCGTGATCGTGGGCGAGCCCGGCGACGGCGCACTCGTGCGGGTGCACTCCGAATGCCTCACCGGCGAGGCGTTCGGCTCCCTCAAGTGCGAGTGCGGTCCCCAGCTGGATGAGGCGCTCGAGGCGATCCAGCGGGAGGGCGGCGTGGTCGTCTACCTCCGCGGCCACGAAGGGCGCGGCATCGGCCTCGTCAACAAGCTGCGCGCCTACCGACTCCAGGAGGAGGGCCTCGACACGCTCGACGCGAACCTCGCCCTGGGGCTGCCGGCCGACGCGCGCGACTACGGAGCAGCGTCCGCGATCCTCGCCGAATTGGGCGTCGACCAGGTGCGGCTGCTCACCAACAACCCCGAGAAGGTGCGCCAGCTGGAGGAGCACGGCATCACCGTCGCGAGCAGGGTGCCGCTCGTCGTGGGCGTCACCGCCTACAACGAGGGCTACCTGACCACCAAGCGGGATCGGATGGGACACGAGCTCACGGATGACGCACTCGCGTCGTCCGTGCTCAGCGGAACGGAAGGACACACCAAGTGAGCGGAGCAGGATCGCCCAGCGGGTCCCTCGAGGGCGTCGACGCGACCGGCCTGAAGATCACCGTGGTCGCCGGAACCTGGCACCCGGTCATCACCGACGGCATGAAGGCCGGCGCGCGCCGGGTGCTCGAGGCCACGGGCGCCACGATCTCCGAGATCGACGTGGCAGGCAGCTTCGAGCTGCCCGTCGTCGCGAAGGCCGCACTCGACGCAGGCGCGGACGCCGTGGTGGCGCTCGGCGTGATCATCCGCGGCGGCACGCCGCACTTCGACTTCGTGGCGGACGCGGCGACCTCCGGGCTCACCCAGGTCGCGCTGCTCACCGGCAAGCCGGTGGGCTTCGGCGTGCTCACCCTGGACGATGAGCAGCAGGGCCTCGATCGGGCCGGCCTGCCGGGGTCCAAGGAGGACAAGGGGGCCGAGGCCGCCGAGGCCGCGGTCCGCACCGCGCTGACGCTCCGGGAGCTCCGCGGCGCCTGACCGGCGTTCCGCGACGACTCGGATCGCCGGCCTGTCAGTACAGGCCGCGAGCGGCTTAAGGTTGATGGTCGGCTCTGCCGTCTGTCACCCCTCTCTGCGAACCAGCACAGCGCGAACAGGACCTCGATGAGCTCGACCACCGCCCCCCTTGCTCCCGCCAACCCGCGCTCCCGGGTGATCCTCGCCAGCCTCATCGGCACGTCGATCGAGTTCTACGACTTCTACGTCTACGCCACGGCGGCGGTGCTGGTCTTCCCGGCGCTGTTCTTCCCCAACACCGACCCGACGACCTCCCTTCTCGCCTCGTTCGCGGCCTTCGGCGCCGCGTTCGTGGCTCGGCCGCTCGGATCGATCCTGTTCGGCCACTTCGGGGACCGGATCGGCCGGAAGGGCGCCCTCGTCGCCACGCTGCTCACCATGGGCATCGCGACCGTGATCATCGGGGTGCTGCCCACCGCCCTCACGCCGGGCTGGGAGTTCCTCGCCCCGGCCCTGCTCGTGCTCATGCGCTTCTGTCAGGGTCTCGGTCTGGGCGGCGAATGGAGCGGCGCGGCCCTTCTCGCCACGGAGAACGCGCCCGAGGGCAAGCGGGCCATCTACGGCACCTTCCCGCAGCTCGGCGCCCCTCTCGGCTTCATCCTCGCGAACGGCGTCTTCCTGATCCTCGCCACGACGCTGCCTCCTGACGGCTTCGCGGCATGGGGGTGGCGGATCCCGTTCCTCGCCAGCGCGGTGCTCGTTCTCGTCGGCCTCTACGTGCGGTTCAAGCTCATCGAGACGCCGGCCTTCACGCGGGTGCTCGAGCAGGGCGAGGTCGTCAAGGTTCCCGTCGCCCGGGTGTTCCGCACGAGCTGGCGGCCGCTGATCCTCGGCACGTTCATCATGCTCGCCACCTATGTGCTCTTCTACCTGATGACGACCTTCACGCTCACCTACGGGACGGCGCCCGCGACGGTGGAGGCCGCGCAGGCGGCGGCCGAGGCGGCCGGAAAGCCGTTCAAGGCCGCCGCGTTCGTGGCCGGCCTCGGCTACGCCCGAAACGCATTCCTCATCATGCTGATCGTCGGTGTGGTCTTCTTCGGCATCCTGACCCTGGTGTCCGGCCCGCTCGCGGAGCGGTTCGGGCGCCGCAAGCACCTGATCTGGACCACGCTGGGCATCCTCGTGTTCGGTCTGCTGTTCGTGCCCCTGTTCGGCGGCGGCTTCGCGGGCGTGATGGCGCTGCTCATTCTCGGCTTCTCGCTGATGGGGCTCACCTTCGGCCCGATGGCGGCGGTCCTCCCGGAACTCTTCCCCACCAACGTCCGGTACACCGGCTCAGCCATCAGCTACAACGTCTCCAGCATCCTCGGCGCCGCGGTCGCGCCGTTCATCGCGGTGGCGCTCTGGCAGGCGGCCGGCGGCAGCACCGTGCTCGTCGGCGTGTATCTGAGCAGCATGGCGGTGATCACCCTGATCGCCCTCCTGCTCACCCGCGAGACCCGGGACGCCGCCTACGAGTCGAACGTCAGCTGACGACGGCGAGCGGCTGGAGCGCCGTCGATAGGATCGAGGCTCCCGCGCTGAACACGATCGAAGGAGACCGATGCTCAAAGGAATCGACCCCGTCCTGAGCGGCGAGCTGCTCAAAGTCCTCGACGAGATGGGCCACGCCGACAAGCTGCTCCTCGTCGACCGCAACTACCCCGCGTTCGCCAGCGGCCGCCCGGTGATCCAGCTCGGCGAGATCACTCAGAAGCGCGCCGCCGAGGCGATCCTCTCCGTGTTCCCCCTGGACACCTACGTCGAGCACCCGCTCGAGCGCATGGAGGTCAACGACGACGCATCCATCGTCGCCGAGGTGCAGGCGGAGGTGCTCGACGTCGCCCGTGCCAACCACGAGAAGCCCCTCGACTACCTCGTCGTTCCCCGGCTCGAGTTCTACGTGCGCGCGGCAGAGGCCTTCGCGGTCGTGCGGACGCTCGAGACTCGGCCTTACGGCTGCTTCATTCTGCAGAAGGGTGTCGTCTTCGACTGAGGCGGGCCGCTGTCGACTTCGGTTGACAGCCCCTGACGGCGTCAACTACGGGCGTTGATCGCCGTCGCGCTCGGCGTCAGCCGCCAGGCGGTGCACAAGCGATATGGGAGAAGATGAGCACGCGATGAGCACCGAAACCCCCCGCTTCGGACGGCGTTCCCCCTCGACCGGTCCGCGCGCCTCCCTCAAGCACCTCCTCCCCTACCTCCGCGAGCACCAGCGCGTGCTCGTCCTCGTGCTCGTCCTCAGCCTGCTCGCCTCGGTGGCGGACCTCGTGCAGCCCCTGCTCGTCAGCTCGGTGATCTCGGTGGTGCAGGCAGGCAAGCCTCTCGGCGGGCTCGTGTGGCTGCTCGTGATCCTCGTCGTCGCCTCCGGCCTGCTCAGCGGATACGTGCACTACCTGCTGCAGCGCACCGGCGAGGGCGTGGTGCTCAGCTCCCGCCGGCAGCTCGTGGCCCGCATGCTGCACCTGCCGATCCGGGAGTTCGACACCCGCAGGGTCGGGGACCTCGTCTCCCGCGTCGGCTCCGACACCACCCTGCTGCGCGCCGTCCTCACTCAGGGTGTCGTCGAGTCGGTGGGCGGCGCAGTGACCTTCCTCGGCGCGCTGATCGCGATGGCGATCCTCGACCCGGTCCTGCTGCTCCTCACCCTGCTCGTCGTCGCGGTCGCTGTGATCGTCGTCGTGTCGATGTCGGCGCGCATCCGGCCCGCCGTGCGTGAGGGGCAGACCAAGGTGGGCGATCTGTCCGCCGCGGTCGAGCGCTCGATCAGCGCCATCCGCACGGTGCGGGCCGCGAACGCGACCGAGCGCGAGGTGGCAGCGATCGATCGGGACGCGGTCGGCGCCTGGGCGCAGGGCGTCAAGGTGGCGAAGATCTCCGCGCTGCTGGTGCCCATCGCGGGCGTCGCAATGCAGGTCTCGTTCCTCGTCGTGCTCGGCGTGGGCGGCTACCGGGTGGCGAGCGGCGCCCTCTCCGTCGCCAACCTGATCGCCTTCATCCTCTTCCTCTTCCTGATGATCCTGCCGCTCGGCCAGTTCTTCGGCGCCGTCAATGCGGTCAATCAGGCACTGGGGGCGCTCGGCCGCATCCACGAGGTGCTGTCACTGCCGACAGAGAGCGAGCACGACCGGGAGATCGCGCCGCTCGCCGTGGTGGTCGGCGCGGCCAACGTGTCGGTGCGACCGGATGCACCCGCGCTCGAGTTCCTGGAGGTCCGGTTCAGCTACGTCGCCCTGGCGGACGACGCGGAGAGCACGGCGCCGGGCGACCGCGAGCTCGTTCGGCAGCCGGTGCTGCACGGCGTGAGCTTCAGCGTGCCGCGCGGATCGCGGACCGCCCTCGTCGGGCCGTCGGGTGCCGGCAAGAGCACCATCCTCTCGCTGATCGAGCGCTTCTACGATCCGGACTCCGGCCTGATCCGGCTCGGCGGCATCGACATCCGCGGGCTCCCGCGCGAGGCTCTCCGCTCACAGATCGGCTATGTGGAGCAGGACGCGCCGGTGCTCGCCGGGAGCCTCCGGGACAACCTGCTGCTCGCGGCGCCGGAGGCGACCGACGCGCAGTGCATCGAGGTCCTCCACCGGGTGAACCTCGGCGACGTGCTCGACCGCGACGAGGCGGGGCTCGACGCGCAGGTCGGCGAGGACGGCATCATGCTCTCCGGCGGCGAGCGTCAGCGGCTCGCGATCGCGCGAACCCTGCTCGCGGCCCCGCCGATCCTCCTGCTCGACGAGTCGACGTCGAGTCTCGACGGCGTGAACGAGCAGCTGATGCGGGAGGCGATCGACGCGGTGTCCGAGGATCGCACGCTCCTCGTGATCGCGCACCGCCTATCGACCGTCGTGGACTCCGATCAGATCGTGGTGCTGGAGCACGGGCGCGTCGTCGGGTCGGGCTCCCACTCGGAGCTCGTCCGCACGGTCCCGCTGTACAAGGACCTCGCGAAGCGGCAGCTCCTCGTCTGAGCCGCTCTCGCTCAGCAGGCAGAATTTCCTTCAGCAGGCAGGATCGGCCCGATCCGGTCCTCTGATGGAATTTCTGCCTGCTGGGCGAAGGACCGGGCTCAGGCGAAGGGGTTCGGGGTCATGGTGTACTTCGTGGAGAGGTACTCGTGGATGCCCTCGAAGCCGCCCTCCCGACCGACGCCGGACTGCTTGATCCCACCGAACGGCGCGGCCGCGTTGGAGAGCACGCCCACGTTGAGGCCCATCATGCCGGTCTGCAGCCGCTCGATCAGCCGCTGCCCGCGCGCCAGATCCTTGGTGAAGGCGTAGCTGACGAGCCCGAACTCGGTGTCGTTCGCCAGGCGAACCGCCTCGTCCTCGTCGGCGAAGGGGACGATGGTGATCACCGGACCGAAGATCTCGGTGCGGAGGATCGCGCTGTCCCTCGGCACATCGGTGACGACCGTGGGCGCGTAGAAGGACCCGGCGCCGTCGACCCGCTTGCCGCCGGTGCGCACGGTGGCTCCCCGGCTCACCGCGTCCTTGACCAGGCTGTCGACCTTCTCGACCGCGTCCTCGTTGATGAGCGGGCCGATCTTCACGTCCGGCTCGGTGCCGCGTCCGATCTTGAGACCCTGCACCCGCTCGGTGATCCGGTCGCTGAACTCGGCGGCGACCGACTCGTGCACGAGGAACCGGTTGCCGGCCGTGCAGGCCTGGCCGATGTTGCGGAACTTGGCGAGCATCGCGCCGTCGACGGCAGCGTCCAGGTCGGCATCCTCGAAGACGAGGAATGGCGCGTTGCCGCCCAGCTCCATCGAGGTGCGCAGCACGTTCTCGGCGGCCTGCTGCATGAGCTTCACGCCCACCGGGGTGGAGCCGGTGAAGCTGAGCTTGCGCAGCCGGGAGTCGGCGATGATCGGAGCCGAGACCGCACCGGAGGTCGACGTGGTGATCACGTTGAGCACCCCCGCCGGCAGACCCGCCTCGGTGAAGAGCTTCGCGATGTAGAGGGTGGTGAGCGGAGTCAACTCGGCAGGCTTGATGACCACGGTGCAGCCCGCCGCGAGCGCGGGGGCGATCTTGCGGGTCGCCATCGCCAGCGGGAAATTCCACGGCGTGATGAAGAAGCACGGTCCGACCGGATGCTGGGACACGATGGTGCGCCCGGTGCCCTCCGGGTTGATGCCGTAGCGACCGGTGATGCGGACCGCCTCCTCGGAGAACCAGCGGAGGAACTCGCCGCCGTAGGCCACCTCGCCGAGCGCCTCGGACAGCGGCTTGCCCATCTCCATGGTCATCAGGAGCGCGATCTCGTCGCGCCGGTCCTGCACCAGCTGCCAGGTCTTGCGGAGGATCTCACCGCGCTGCCGGGGCGGGGTCGCCGCCCAGTCGTCGGCGGCCGCGACGGCCGCGTCGAGGGCACGGATCCCGTCCTCCGGCGATGCGTTCGCGATGGTCTTGAGGACCTCGTTCGTCGAGGGATCGCGGACGACCAGCGTTGCCGACTCTGCGGCCTGCACCCATTCGCCTCCGATGAGCAGGCCGTGCGGGACGCGATCGAGCAGGGCGGATTCGTCGGCGCTGGCCATGCGGGGCTCCTCGGGGAAGGGATTTGCTTCCATGCTAGAGGGAGCGGCCGGCCGCTTCCGCCGCAGAGGTTTCGCCCACGATGGCGATGCCCGCCGCGCGCATCTCGACGAGGGCGGCGGCGCTGGACTCGTGCGCCACGCCCGCCACGAGCTCGGTGAGCACACGGACCCGCTTGCCGTCGTGGGCGGCATCGAGCGCCGATGCGCGCACGCAGTAATCCGTCGCGATGCCCACCACGTCGACGTCGGTCACTCCCCGCTGGTCCAGCACGTCGCGGATGGGAACGCCGTCCGCGGTGGCGCCCTCGTAGATGGAGTACGCCGGCACGCCCTGCCCCTTGAGGATGTGCACGTCGACCGCGGCGGTGTCGAGATCCGGGTGGTACTCCGCGCCCGGACTGCCCGCCACGCAGTGCGCCGGCCACGAGTCCACGAAGTCCGGGGCTGCGTCGGCGGCGAAGTGCCCGCCGTTGTCGTTGCGCCCGTCGTGCCAATCCCGAGAGGCGACGACCACCTGGTAGCGCCCAGGGTGCTCGCGCAGGTATCGCGAGATTCCCGCTGCGACCGCGGCGCCACCGTCGACGCCGAGGGCTCCCCCTTCGGTGAAGTCGTTCTGCACGTCGATGATGAACAGCGCGGAAGTCATGGCGGAGATCCTAACCGGCGGCCTGCGCGCGGATCGAAGGGTCCGACCGGGCTCCGCGGAGGCCCGCGGACGGGCGTACGGGAGGATCGGAGAATGGTCTCCCGCCCCTTCGCCCAGGTCGATGTCTTCTCGACGACGCCGCTGCGCGGCAATCCCGTGGCAGTCGTGCTCGACGGCGCGGGCCTGCGCGACGACGAGATGCGGGCGTTCGCGCGATGGACCAACCTCTCCGAGACGACGTTCCTGCTCCCGCCCCGGCATCCGGACGCGGACTACCTGCTGCGCATCTTCACCCCGGGCGGCGAGCTGCCCTTCGCCGGGCACCCCACGCTCGGCAGCGCGCACGCCTGGCTCGAGTCCGCGGGGAGCCCGCGGACGCCCGGCGGCATCGTGCAGGAGTGCGGCATCGGTCTGGTGCGCCTCCGCGCGACCGGCGACACCATCGCCTTCGCCGCCCCGCCCCTGATCCGGGAGGGCCCCGCCGACCCGGTCGACGCCGCGCGAGCGATCGCCGTCCTGGGGGTGGATCCCCGCCAGGTCGTCGACGTGCAGTGGGCCGACAACGGGCCGGGCTGGCTCGCAGTGCTGCTCGACAGCGCAGAGACCGTGCTCGCCCTCCGGCCGGACTTCGTCGCGATGGGCAGCCTCAAGGTCGGCGCCGTCGGACCGCACCCCGCGGGCGGGGGCAGCCAGTGGGAGGTCCGCGCCTTCGTGCCCGGCATCGGGGTGCCTGAGGACCCGGTGACGGGGAGCCTCAACGCAGGCCTCGCCCGGTGGTTCTTCCGGGACGGCATCGCCGACGGGCCCTACGTGGCGAGTCAGGGCGCCGCGCTCGGCCGTCGGGGCCGGATCACCGTGCGGCCGGAGGATGGCGAGCTGTGGGTGGGCGGGGCGAGCACCACGGTGGTGCGAGGCTCCGTCGAGCTGTGACCGGCGGCCGCTAGTAGTTCGAGAGGTTGTCGCCGCAGTCGTAGAACGCGGTGGCGAGCGTGTCGATCGCCTGCTTCGCGTCGTCGCTCACGTCTCCGAGCGCGTAGATCGCGAAGGTGAGCGGGGTGCCGTCGGCGGCGTCGATGATCCCGGCGAGCGTGTAGCCGTCGTCGATCCAGCCCGTCTTCGCGTGCACCGCGCCATCCGCGCGCGCATTGTCGCCGGCGAAGCGGTCGGAGTAGCCGAGCGAGCCGAACTCCCCCGACACGGGCAGCCCGTCGTAGAGCACCCGGAGGTCGCCGTCGCCCGCGCGCACCTTGCGGAAGAGCGAGGTGAGGTAGGACGGCGGCACGGCGTTGTTCCCGCTGAGGCCCGAGCCGTCCGCGATGGTCAGCTGCGATGTGTCGATCCCGTAGGCCTGGAGCCCGCTCGTGATGCCCTCCTGCAGGTCGCCGAAGCTGCTGCCTGCACCCGCCTGGATGGCGGTCACCCGAGCGAGCGCCTCGGCCAGCGTGTTGTCGGACACGATGAGCGCCTGGCGGATCAGGGTCGACACGGGCTGCGACTCGACGATTCCGAGCACCTGGGCCCCCTCCGGCGCCGTGCCGATCTCCACGGCGGATGCGCCCAGCTCCGCGGCGAAGGCGTCGCCGGCGCGGCCGAGGGGATCCTCGCTGCGGGCGGAGACGTTGGCGTACGGGTCGTCCCGGTCGCCATCCACCATCAGCGCCGTGATCTCCGGCATGTAGCCGTCGAAGAGCTCCTTGCGGTTCCAGCTGGGATCCCAGGCATCGCCGGAGAAGTAGGACGCGTCGACGACGACCCTCTCGATGGCCGTGCCCGCCGTGTCCGGGTCGGACTCCCAGGCGTCCCGCACCTGATCGGCGAGGTCGTCGAGGTGCGGGGCGCCCTCGTATGCGGTGCTGTCCCCCGACGGCGTGCGGGAGAGGGTCGGGTCGCCCCCGCCGACGAGGACGACCGTCCCGGTGCCGGCTCCGCGGACGACCTTCGTCTCCAGCCGATAGTCGGGGCCCAGCACGGAGAGGGCTGCCGCACCGGTGAGCACCTTGAGGACGCTCGCGGTTCGGGACGGAGTCTCGCCGCCCCGGTCGAAGAGCACCTCGCCGGTGTCCGCGTTCACGACGCGCCCCTGGAAGTTCGCCAGCCGCCCATCCGTCGCCGCCCATTCGACCGAGCAGGTGCGCACGGGGGCTGCGGGAGCCGGGTCGTCGGGCACCACCCGAGGAACGGGTGTCGGCGTCGGGGTCGGGGCGGACGCGGTCGGGGCGGACGCCACCGGGCGCGGCTGCGGCGCCGCCGCTGCGGGCTTTCCCGTCGCCGCCGCACCGAACGCGACCGCGCCTCCCGCGGCGGCGAGGTAGACGACGACCGCCCCGGTGATCGCCGCGACGATGCGGCTGCGTCGGGAGAGGCGAGGCGTCACCCGAGCAGTCTAGGCAGGCGCCTCACCCGGATAGCGGAGGCCGATCTGGCTGCGGATGTCGTCGAGGACATCCATGATGGCGACGCTCTCGGCCGGGGACAGTCGCGGGCTGGCGATCTCACCCGCCCGGATCAGCCGCTCGGCCTCCAGCGCTTCGTACTGCATCCCGCGGCCCTCGATCGACGACTCGTACCGCTCCACCATGCCGCCGGTGTTGTCGTAGACGGTGAACGAGGTGGGCGAGTACCAGACCGAGTCGATGTCGACCCGGCCGAGAGTGCCGATCACGCTCGCGGTGTTCGGGCCCTTCGTGTCGAGGGCCGTGTGCAGCAGCGACTGCCTGCCGCCCTCGTGCTCCAGCAGGATGGCGGTCTGACGGTCCACCCCGGTGGCCGTGAAGCTCGCCATCGCCGAGACGCGGGTCGGCGCGCCGAGCATGTCGACGGCGAACGAGACCGGGTAGATGCCGAGGTCGAGGAGGGCTCCGCCGCCGAGATCGGGGTTGTTGATGCGGTGCTTCGGATCCTTGGGCAGGTCCTGGTTGTGGTCGGCGATCACGGTGCGCACGTCGCCGAGCGTGCCGTCGTCCAGGATCTCGTGCAGGCGGATCATGTGCGGCAGGAAGCGCGGCCACATGGCCTCGAGCACGAGCAGGTTCTTCTCGGCGGCGAGGCTCGTGACCTTCCGCGCCTCGTCAGCGTTCACGGTGAAGGGCTTCTCTATCAGCACGTGCTTGCCTGCCTCGAGGGCGAGCAGGGCCGCCTCGGCGTGGCCGGGATGCGGCGTGGCGATGTACACGATGTCGACGTCGGGGTCCTGGACGAGCGCCTCGTAGCTGGGGTGCCGGTGCGGGACGCCGAACTCCTGGCCGAACGCGTCCGCGGACTCCTGAGAGCGGCTGCCGACGGCGACCGCGGTGAGCCCTGCGACCGCGAGGTCCCGCGTGAAGGCCTTGGCGATCCCTCCGGTGGCGAGGATCCCCCAGCCGATCTGCTCAGACATGTAGGCCCTTCGGCTCCGTTGACGCGTGGCGGGTCAATGCTAGCGACGGGCTGACCTGCCGGCTGAGTAGCAGCGTCGGCCGTGGTTCCTCCTCGGGGAGGAGGGGTCAGCAGTCCGTCCAGCGGGCGGAGGCCCGGGTGAAGGCGAGCGGCTCGTCCGGCAGACCGCCGTGCACCATCGCGAACGCGATGCACACGTCGTCGAGGGACACTGTCTCCGCCGGCCGGTACAGCGATGCCCGGTGGTGCGGCGACTCCCACCACTTCTGAGCGACGGTGGCGCCGGTGTTGCCTGCGCCGCCGGCGAGGTTGCCGTCGCAGCCGGTGCTCGGCAGGCCGTCGCTGCGGACAGCGCCGTCGTGGCCCCAGGCGCTGCCCGGGTCCTCGCTCGGGTCCTCCGCCATCCATCGCAGGCGCTCCTGCAGGCAGGAGTCGAAGACGAAGTTGGCGGCGGGGATCGGCTCGAGGCAGTGCGTGGCTCGGATCTCGTTGAACCGGGCGGCGAAGCCGGCCAGGTCGGCGGACGTCGTGCCACGGACGTTCCCGTCGTCCCAGACAGAAGCGGGCGCCTCTGCGACAGAGGCGTCGGGGACGAGGCCGGAGCAGTGCGAGTCGAGGACCTCCGCATCGATCACGGAGGCCTGCTGCCGGGAGGCGGAGGAGTCGTCGACGCCGGCGAGGAAGGCGATGCGATCGGCTGCGACCGGCACGAGGAGCGTCAGCGCAGCGGTCAGGGCCGCCGCCGCCATCGCAGATCGGGCCAGGTTCAGCATGCGGTCGTTGTCCCCCAACAACTCGGGCACCCATCTACCCAATGGCGCCGTGTGCGGTCGCTTCCCCCGCAACCTGTCCCCCAAGTTATGCCGAGTCGAAGTGTCGGCACAAGCGCCCGAGACCCTTTCAGCCGTGTTCTGGGGGCGTGCGCTGGCCCTCCCGGCTCGGCTGGCGCCATTTCAGCGGGTCAGGAGGGGACCGGGTAGTTCGCCGCCGAGAGGAGGGCGGCCAAGTGCACGGCATTGGCGGCCGCCGTCTTCGTGGCGGAGAGCACCTGCTCGGGCGTCTCGTCGAGATCCTTGTAGTCAACGGACCCCATGGCCTGGCCGTTCCAGTACGTCACGCCCTGGGCCGGGATCGTGAAGCCGACGTCGTTGAGCGCCTGGAAGAGTTCGGCGCTGATCTGGTGGGCGCCGTCCTCGTTGCCCACGACGGCCGCCACCGCGACCTTCCCGAACATCGACGGTCGCCCCTCGTCATCCTGCTCGGACAGCTCGGCGTCCAGCCTCTCGAGCACCCGCTGGGCGACGCTCGACAGGTGCCCCATCCAGGTCGGCGTCGCGAGGACCAGGATGTCCGCCGCGAGCACGCGCTCACGGATGCTCGGCCACTGATCGCCGTCGCCCATGTCTGCCGCGACGCCCGGCTTGACGTCGTAGTCGACGACGCGGATGAGGGACCCTGGTGCTCCGGCGGCCTGCAGCTGGTCGAGCACCTGCCGCGCCAGCAGCTCGGTGCTCGACTCCGCTGGCGAGGGACTGAGCGTGCAGACGAGGGCGAGGGCTGTCAGTGGTGTGGCCATGGGCTTCCTTCCGAGGATGCGGGAGCCGTCCACCCGCATCCCCGAAGCCTTCCGCTCCTCCGCCGTGCGTTGGCTGTGCGCCTCCGGGCCTGCCGACGACCGGCTTCAGGTCAGACCGGCTGGAGGAGCCTCCGAGGGGGCCGACGAGCCGGCGCGCGTCCGCGGATCTCCTGCACGGGCCGGAACGGCGCCCGAGGGTCGCCCGTCCAGACGCAGAGGGTGGAGTGGCTCGTGTGCAGAGCTCCCGCTTGCGAGGATCGGGAGAGGTAGAACAGGCCGTTCCCGAGGGCCTCGAGACCCACGTCGGCGCTCTGGTACCAGCCCCGGACTCCGGTCGCCGGGTCGACGAGCCCGTCGTCGGCGAGCGCGAGAAGGAGGCCCCGTTCCCCGCCGAGGCCGCTCAGCCGAGTTCTGCGGGGGCGGCTCTTGGCGTCGACCGCGAACAGGGTGAAGTTGGGGAACCGCGCCTTGGCGCCGGCGTAGACGCCGAGGAACCAGCGTCGGAGGCAGGAGTCGTACTCGAGGTTCTGGACTCCGAAACGGGTGTTGCCGGTGAAGAGGAAGTACTTGCCCGTCACCTGGGGTGGGCCGCTCCGATCTGGGGCCTGGGTGAGGGGCCGCTGATACCGGGCCCAGTTCCGGATGTCGTACTGCAGGAGCACCTGGTGGTCGTTGTCGCTGCGTTGCACGCCCGAGTGAACGCCGTAGGCGACGGTGAGGAGCTGGGGACCGGTCGTCTGTCCGAATCGTGGCCCGAAGGTGATCCCGTCGATGCCACTGCAGCCGTAGCGTGAGGCGGGGAGCTCGATCCCGCCCCGGGCCCGCTCCCCGCCGCCGGTGTAGTCGCGAGCGACCTCCGCCAGGTGCACTGTGGTGAGCACCGTTGCGTCCTCGGCCCGCATCCCGACGCCGATGATGGCGTCGACCTCGACGACAGCCACGGAGAAGGCACCCGCCGCCTTGTCCTCCAGCGACGCATAGAGTCGCCGGTTCTCGGGGTTGAAGGTCACATCCCCCATGTGCCCCGGAATCCCGGTCACCGTTCCCAGAAGCGCTCCGGACAGGTCGGTCTTCACGAGGACCGTCGTGAAGGAGTAGTAGACGCGGCCCCGCTCGCGATCCACTGCGATCCCCTGCACGTGACCGGTCTGCCACAACCCCGAGTTCAGGGCGGGCGGATAGCCGAGCAGAGTCGCATCCATGTCTGCCGACTACACCGGCCGCAGATGAACCCCCGGGCTCCGGCGGGTTGCGCCCGTCGGAACAGCAGAGGGCGGGACGAGGTGGATCCCACCAGACGGGTCCCCGCGCGCATTGCACAGTTCCCGTCGGAAATCAGCACGAGCCGGCCCGGGTATGCGCGTCCGGCCCGGTGGGGTAAGACGGAGGTATGAAGAACCTGACGTTCCCCGGCACCGGTCTCTCCCCGTCCAACATCATCCTCGGGCTCATGCGCATCCAGGACCTCAGCGACGAGGAGATCAGGACGCTGATCGGCACCGCCCGCGACGTCGGCATCAACTTCTTCGACCATGCCGACATCTACGGCTCCACGACGCACGGCTGCGAGACGCGCTTCGGCGAGGCGATCACGCTCAGCCCGAGCGAGCGGGAGCAGGTGATCGTGCAGAGCAAGGTGGGCATCGGGAAGGGCTACTTCGACTTCTCCCGCGAGCACATCCTCACGTCCGTGGACGAGTCGCTCGCCGCACTCAACCTGGACTACCTCGACATCCTCCTGCTGCACCGCCCCGACACCCTGATGGAGCCCGACGAGGTGGCCACGGCGTTCGACGAGCTCCAGGCGGCCGGCAAGGTGCGCCACTTCGGGGTCTCGAACCAGACTCCGGGACAGATGGAGCTGCTGCGGCGTTCGCTGGCCCAGCCCATCCTCGTGAACCAGGTGCAGCTGAGCATCACCCACGCATCGCTGCTCAGCCAAGGCGTCGCCGTCAACATGGCCGGGCTCGACCAGTCGATCGATCGCGACCTGGGCATCCTCGACTACTGCCGCCTCAACGACATCACACTGCAGGCCTGGTCGCCGTTCCAGAAGGGCTTCTTCGACGGCGTCTTCGTGGGCGACCGCAAGGCCTACCCGGAGCTCAACGACCGCCTCGACGAGCTCGCCACCAAGTACGACGTGACGCCAACGGGGATCGCGGTGGCCTGGATCACCCGGCACCCCGCGAACATCCAGGTCGTGCTCGGCACCACCAAGCCCGAACGGGTGCGCGACTCCGCTGCCGGCTCGGAGATCCCGCTGACCCGCGAGGAGTGGTACGGCCTGTTCCGGGCGGCGGGGCACATCCTGCCCTGAGCTCCGGCTCGGTCGGGGTCGGGTCAGCCGTCCTGGTCGGGATCCGTCGCGGACCCGGTGAGCCAGCAGCGGTAGAGCTCCGCACTGTCCCGCACGACGCCGCGCGCTCCGGACCGCACCAGGCGGTCCGTCCACCCGCCATAGATGCGGTCGTACTGCACGCCGTCGAGCGAGGCGAGCAGCCGGGCGAGGTGACGCGCGGGCATGGGCAGCAGCATCGGGTAGCTGCGCATGAAGGACACCCGACGGCTGCCCGGCAGCACCATCATCGTGTCGCTCACGAGCAGGGCGCCCCTGCCCTCGGCGGCTGCCGCGAGATGGAGCACGGCGCTGCCGGCGAAGTGCCCGCCGGTGCGGATCAGCGTCACGCCCGGCGCGACCTCGAGCCGGTCGTCCCACCAGTCCACCGCATCCCACGACCGCAGCACCCATTCGGCGTCCCGGCGCGGGATCCAGAGCGGCGCACCCCGGCCGTCGCTCCGCCGGAACCGGTCGCTCCACTCCCCCTGCACCCCGCAGAGGTGGGGGTGGCTCTGCGCGACACCCAGCAGCCCGCCGTTCGCTCGCACGAACTCGACGGCGGCCTCGTCGAGGAACCCCGGCGGATCCCAGAGCACGCCGCCCCTCGGGGTGTGGACGAGCAGGCCGCGGTGTCCGATCCCGAGTGACGGGGTCACGGCGAGTTCGAACAGGCCGGGCTCGAGCTCGGTCCAGGACGTGCGGTGCCCCTCAGCGGCGAGCTCCTCGAGACTCGTCCACTCCTGGCCGGTCTCGGGCACGTACTGCCGCTCCTCGGCGCAGATGCGGCACTTCCCCGGCGGCTCGGCGGAGGCGGGGTACTGGTTGGCGCAGGTCCGGCAGATCCAGGACACCTCGGCGGTCATCGCGTCGCACCTCCGTCTGCTCTCGCCCATCCTGCCTCCCCGCTCTCGGCACCGAAAGGGCGGCGCAGCAGGTGCATGTCCGTCGACGACGACCGGGACCGGTGCTCCTCATCGTGCGCCAGTGCGCCCCGCCACCAATTGCTTCCAGGTCTCCTCCAGCGGCTTCAGCACCGTGATCCTCGAAGAACTCCACCCACGACGCCGCCACGTGACCGAGCGGATCCCAGTCGTGCACCAGACAGGGCAGGTGCGAGCGCCGGGCCCGGCGCCCCCATTTCGCGATTCTTGGGCACGCTTCCCGCACGTCGGGTTCCTGCTCGGTTACGCCTGCCGCTGCCAGCGCGACCGAGGGGTCAGGGACGCTCGGGCACCTTGAGGAACAGGCCCACGGCGAGCAGCGCTCCGGCCGCGAGGATGTGTGCGGCCGACCACAGGGGTCCGGCGAACTCGAACGGGGCCACCGGGTTCCAGAGGACAACGATCGCCCCGAGCACCGGAAGCCACCACCACGCCCGGCCCTGGACCGCGAACACCGCGATGATGCAGGCCAGGATGCTGAGGAGGAGTCGCACGGCGAAGTAGAGGTCGGACCCGATCAGGAAGATCCCGATCACGGCGGCGATAGCGGAGAGCAGTCCGGGCAGCAGAGCCGGGCGGAGCATCTCCGGCTGCGGGGTTTCGCGGGCCCGGCTCACCGTCGGACTCTACCGCTCGGTGCCGCACTCGTCGCCCCCGGCGTCGCCGTCGGTGTCAGCTGCGGAAGTCCTCGGGGTCGGCCTCGTCCAGGAACTGCCGGAACTCGGCGACCTCGGCCTCCTCGTCAGGGGCGTCCTCGGTGACCTCGTCCGGGATGCCCGCCGCCGCCAGCACCTCGTCCGCGACCCAGATCGGCGCATCGACGCGCGAGGCGAGGGCGACCGCATCGGAGGGGCGGGCGTCGAGGGTGTGCCGACCGGTGGGAGTGAGCAGCGTGATCTCCGCGTAGAAGGTGCTGTCCTCCACCCGGGTGACCTCGACCCGGGTGACGGCAGCTCCGGAGATCTCGAGCAGGCTCTTCATCAGATCGTGCGAGAGCGGGCGGGCGGCCTGGGCGCCCTCCACCGCGAGCAGGATCGAGCTCGCCTCCTGGCCGCCGATCCAGATCGGCAGAACCGTGCCGCTGCCCGGCTCGTCGCCGATCGGCTTCAGCAGGATGACGTGCTGGCCGACGGGATCTCGGGCTACTCCGGCGACGCGGACCTGAACCATGACGACTCCCTGAAAGGGCGGCGGGACTGCCATCGTAGGCCAGCAGCATGCGCAGAGGGCGGGAGAGCCGCATCCCACCGGCCAAACCGCATCGGCACGCGGTCGCGCCGTGGCCGCACCGTTGCGGTCGTGCGAGCACGCGCGAGCACAGGCGGTTCGCCGCTTCATCGTCCCGATCTCGCATCGAGCCGATATGCCCTCCAGTGCGTACGCATAGCCTTCCGGCACATCCTCGGGTCGACCCCTCCGCCAGGAGAGGGAGACAGAAGGGACATCACAGATGACGAAGCGCAGAACGCTCACCGTCGCGGGGCTCTCCGTTGCCGCCGCGATCACCGGCGCAGCACTCACCGCAGCCGCACTGCCTGCCATGGCAGAGGGTGCCACACCCTCCCCGAGCTCGAGCTCGAGCTCGAGCGAGTCGACGACGACCACGCCGTCGGCGGACGACCCGAGCAAGGGCGGCCACCAGGCGAACGGCGTCACCGAGGAGCTCCTCACCGGTGACGCCGCCGCCAAGGCGACGGCGGCAGTGCAGGCGAAGTACCCGGATGCCACGATCCAACGGGTCGAGAACGACGCCGAGGGTGACTCCTACGAGGCGCACATCCTGCAGGCCGACGGCAGCTCCGCCACCGTCAAGCTCGACGACTCGTTCACCGTGACGGGTCTGGAGGCCGGCGGTCCTGGCGGCGGCCGGCACGGCGACCGGCAGGGCGACGACGATTCGACCACCTCCGACAGCTCGTCCACCACGACGTCCTGATCCGGCCGGCGGTGGGGGCGATCCGCGTCCTCACCGCCGATTCCCCGGCCCCTCCCGCAGAGTTCGACGCGGACCGGCCGTGAGCGCCTCAGTCCGGCAGCGCTCTCGCCAGCTCCTCCCAGAGGAAGGCGAGGGTCGCGGCGCCATCGAGCAGGGTCGGAAGGTGCACGCTCTCGTCGCTGTCGTGCCAGTCGTCCTCGATGTAGCCGGTGCCGAAGAAGACGATGGGAGCCTTGAGCATCCGGGCCATGAGCTCCGCCGGACCGCCGCCGGCGTTGCCCATCCGGCCGACCGTCGACACCCGGAAGCCGCGGCGCATGGCCGCGTCGAGAGCATCGACGGCGGGTCCGCGCGGCGTCTCATAGGCGAGCTGCGCGCTCTCCTCCGCAACCTCCACGGTCGCCTCGACCGTGTCGGGCAGCCGCTCCTCCGCCCAGCGCCGGATCTGCTCGGCGACCCGGTCGTTGCGCTGACCGGGAACCGTGCGGAACGAGATGTCGGCTGCCGCCACTGCCGGGATCGCCGCCCGGGTGGGGCCCACCGGATCTCCCGCGATCATCGAGATCACCTCGACGGACGGGCGCAGCCAGAGCTGTTCGAGGACGGTGTACCCGCTCTCGCCGCCCACCTTCCGGGTATGGGACCGGGCGAGCCAGTCCTCCTCGTCGAAGGGCAGCGCCGCGAGCTCCTCGCGGCGCTCGTCCGGGATGGGCCGGGCGTCGTCATAGAAGCCGGGCAGAGCGATCCTCCCCGACGAGTCGAGCACCGACGCGAGCAGCCGCGAGAGCTCCAGCGCCGAATTGGGAGCCGAGCCGGACGCCGCGCCGCTGTGGATGTCCTTGACCGGCCCGTACACCTCGATGTGGGCGCTGATCATGCCCCGGACGCTCGTGCAGATCGCCGGGGCGCCCGCCCGCCAGAGCAGGGTGTCCGAGAACACCACGAGATCGGCGGCGATCTCCTCCGCCTTCTCCTCCAGCAGCCCCGCGAACGACGGCGAGCCCAGCTCCTCCTCCCCTTCGACCAGGAACTTGAGGTTCACCAGCGGCGCTCCGTGCTCCGCGAGATGCGCTCGCAGACCCCAGAGATGGGCGAGGATCTGCCCCTTCGCGTCGGAGCTCCCTCGCCCGTACAGGCGCCCGGCGCGCACGACCGGCTCGAACGGGGCGGTCTCCGACCAGTTCTCCTCCTTGACGGCGCGGACGTCATGGTGGCTGTACACCAGGACCGTTGGCGCATCGCGATCCACCGCCCACTCGGCGAAGACGGCCGGCGCCTCGCCGGCCCACCAGATCTCCACCCGGGGGAAGCCGGTGTCCCGGAGCGCCCCTGCCAGCCAGGCCGCCGAGCGGCGCAGGTCAGGGTCCCGATTCGAGCCCGCGACGGACGGGATGCGGACCCACTCGGCCAGCTGCGCGACGAGCCGGTCCTCGTTCGCACGCAGGAAGTCGTGCACCCGGTCGTCGTCGCGCTCGTGGCCGTCGTGTTCGCGGCCGGATCCGGCCGGTGCACTGAGCTTCTCCGCAGTCATGGCGTCCTCCGGAACGAAGGCTACGGCGAGCCGCTCGCCGCGTTCAGCCCTTGACGGGGGCGTCAGACGCGGGTCCCGATCGCCTTCGACCGACGACCGCAACGCTGCGGCCAAGGTGCAACCGTGCACGGTTGCAGGTTGGCCGGACGGGTGCGTTCCTCGGCTCAGCCCTGGGCGACCGCGACCGCGAACAGGCCGACCAGTCCGTGGGTGTGCAGCATGAGCACCGCGAACCCCAGGCCGAGGATGCGCCGCTGCGGCCGGAGGAGATGCCGAGGGAAGAGACCAGGGTCGACAGGATGCCGATCCCGGTCAGGCGGATGCCGGTCGACTGCGCCCCGGGAAGCGCGTCCTTTCCGGAGCTGGGCGTCGCCACGAGGAACAGCACAGGCAGGAACGCGTTCCCGCCGGAGATGTCGTTCACCGCCAGCTTGTGGTCCCCCTGCCTGACCGACGCGAGACCGGTCGAGATCTCCGGCAGCGAGGTGGCGAGCGCCAGGATGGTCGCACCGAACAGCTCACCGGACGGACCGATCTGGCCGGCCATCCCGCTGCCGCTGCACTGGAGGTGCACGCCGGCGCCTCCCCACTGACGTGCCACGGCAGGCCCTTGCCCACCCGCCGCACGGGCAGCGGCCCGGTGACCCGGAGGACAGTGATGAGCACCCGCCCGGGCTCAGGTCCCAGACGACGAGCCCGGCGGGCAACTGGCTGCTCAGCTGGATGCCCCGCCATCCAGACGCGACAGGCGGAAGCTCCACTACACCTCGTGCGGGCCGGCGTGTCCAGCCCTCCCGAGGTCCGCAGCACGGGCGTACGTTCTCGCCATGATCGATCGCATCGCCGACATCTGGGGGACCCGCACGCCGTTCGCGCAAGGCGAGCGATGGCCGGTTCGGGTCGACATGAAGCTCGCCCAGGGACTCGACGAGGACCAGGTCGACCGCTGGGTGCAGTCCGCCTGCGTGCTCTGCAGCAACGGCTGCGCGGCCGACATCGCCGTCAAGGACGGCCACATGGTGGGCATCCGCGGACGCGCGATCGACCTCGTCAACCATGGCCGACTGGGCCCGAAGGGGCTGTTCGGCAGCTGGCAGGGCGTCGACAACGGCGACCGGCTCACCCGCCCGATGATCCGCGAGGGCGACCGCCTCGTGGAGACCGACTGGGACACCGCGATGTCGCGGATCGCCGACCGCAGCAGGAAGCTGCTGGCCGAGAAGGGTCCTCTCTCGCACGGCTTTTACACGAGCGGCCAGCTCTTCCTCGAGGAGTACTACGCGCTCGGGATCCTCGGCAAGGCCGGCCTCGGAACGCCGCACATGGACGGCAACACCCGCCTCTGCACCGCGACAGCCGCGACCGCGATGAAGGAGAGCTTCGGCTCCGATGGCCAGCCCGGCAGCTACGCCGACATCGACGAGTGCGACGCGATGTTCCTGTTCGGTCACAACATGGCAGAGACCCAGACGGTGCTCTGGATGCGCGTGCTCGACCGTCTGGCCGGACCGAACCCTCCCCTGCTCGTCTGCGTCGACCCTCGTGAGACGGAGGTGGCACGCCAGGCCGCCGTGCACCTCGCGGTGCGGCCCGGCACGAATCTGGCACTGATGAACGGCCTGCTCCGGGAGCTGATCGCCATCGGCGGCGTCGACGAGGACTATGTGGCGGAGCACACCGTCGGCTTCGAGACCCTGCAGGGCGCCGTCGAACCATGGACTCCTGACGAGGTGGCCCGGGTGTGCGGGGTGGCCGCCGACGACGTCCGCCGGGCCGCCTCGATCTTCGCCACCTCGGAGCGCGTGCTGTCCACCGTGCTGCAGGGCTTCTACCAGTCGAGCCAGGCGACGGCGTCGTCGTGCCAGGTGAACAACCTGCACCTGCTGACCGGCAAGCTCGGCCTTCCTGGCTCCGGGATCCTGCAGATGAACGGCCAGCCGACCGCACAGAACACCCGGGAGAGCGGCGCCGACGGGGACCTGCCCGCGTTCCGCAACTGGGAGAACCCGGCCCATGTGAAGGAGCTCGCGGACCTCTGGGGCGTCCACCCGGACAAGATCCCGCACTGGGCGCCGCCCACCCACGCCATGCAGATCTTCCGCTACGTAGAGCAGGGCAGCATCCCGTTCCTCTGGGTGTCCGCCACCAACCCGGCCGTCTCGATGCCCCAGTCGGAGCGCATCCGCAGGATCCTGCAGAAGCCGGATCTGTTCCTCGTGGTCCAGGACCTCTATCTGACGGAGACGGCGCGGCTGGCCGACGTCGTGCTGCCCGCCGCGGCCTGGGGCGAGAAGCAGGGCACGTTCACGAACGTGAACCGCACGGTGCACCTCTCGGACAAGGCGATCGAGCCGCCTGGCGAGGCCCGCAGCGACCTGGACATCTTCCTGGACTACGCCCGCCGGATGGACTTCCGGCGCGACGACGGCGCTCCCCTGCTCGACTGGACCTGCCCGGAGGACGGCTTCCGGGCCTGGCAGGAGTGCACACGCGGCAAGCTGTGCGACTACACGGGCATCTCCTATGAGCGTCTCCGCGGCGGCAGCGGCATCCCCTGGCCCTGCAATGAGGATCATCCGGATGGAACGATGCGGCTCTACGGCGACGGCATCTTCCCCACCGAGGTGGAGCGGGCCGAGACCTACGGACACGACCTGCTGACCGGGGCGTCCGTGGGCCCGGAGAAGTACAAGGCGATGCGGCCGGACGGCCGGGCGATCATCAAGGCCGCACCGTACACGGCGCCGCACGAGCTGCCGAGCGAGGAGTATCCGCTGCAGTACTCCACCGGGCGGACCGTCTACCACTTCCACACCCGGACGAAGACGGCCCGAGCTCCCCAACTGAATCGGGCGGCGCCGTCGGCCTGGGCCGAGCTGTCCCGGGCCGACGCGGCGCGCTGCGGCATCGGTGAGGGCGATCTGATCCGCGTCGTCTCCGCCCGGGGCGAGATCGTCGTGCCCGCGCGCGTGGGGGACGTGCGCGAGGGGACCGTCTTCGCGCCGTTCCACTACGGCTACTGGGAGGACGAGCGCACCGGACCGGACGGCCGTCCGACCGCGGCCAACGAGCTCACCCAGACCGAGTGGGATCCGGTGTCGAAGCAGCCGATCTTCAAGGTCGCGGCGGTGCGGGTCGAGAAGGTGGCCGATGCCACCGGCCCGGCTCCAGCTCCCACCACCACGGCGTCCCGTCCTGCTGACCCCGGGTCGGCGCCGCCGACGAGGGGTGGCCCGGACGCCGAGACGATCGAGCAGCTCCGGCCGACCGAGCCTCCAGCGGTGCCGACCTCCGAGGAGCACCCGTGAACGTCGACCTCTACCTCGGCCTCCTCCGCACCGGCGAGCGCGTGCTCGGGGAGTCCTTCCGTCAGGTCGCCGAGGGCCACGGAGACGAGCCGGACGTCTACCGGCTGTGCACCACCCTCGCGGAGCAGTGCGAGGACCACGAGCGCCGGCTCGGCCCGATCGTCGGACGCTACGGCGAGCGACCCGACGACGAGCCCGAGAGATTCCACGCGGACGCCATCTCGGAGAGCCGGTCCGGTCCGGTTGGCCTGCTCCGGGACCTGCAGGACCTCTACCTTCTCGCCTCCCTCGTGGACGTCACCTGGGTCACGGTCCGCCAGGCGGCGCTCGCTCTCCGGGACGAGGACCTGCTGACCCTCATCGAGGACTGCGAGGCGGAGACCGGGGTCCAGCTCGCGTGGATCCTGACGAGGATGAAGCAGTCCGCACCGCAGGCGCTCCTGGTCGCCTCATGAGCGCGTTCCTCGGCGGCCCGGCCGACGGCCTCCGCCGCAGACGCGCCGGTGCGGCAGGGTACGCGGCGGCGCTGTGCCTCGTCGTGCTCGCCCTCTCCGGGGCGATGGGGCTCGCCCTCACGCAGCCGTGGCTCTTCCCGAGTCTCGGTCCCACGGTGATGCTCTTCTTCGAGTCGCCCGAGCAGCCCGCGTCGCGCCCGCTCAACGCCCTGGTCGGCCATGGCGTCGGACTCGTCGCGGGCATCGCCTGCCTCCTGGCCCTGGGGCTGGCCGGTCAGCCGTCGGTGCCCGAGGCGGGACTGACGCTCCCCTACCTCGTCGCGGGCGCCCTCTCGGTCGCGATCACGACGCTCGTGCTGACGCTGATCACGCTCCCTCATCCTCCCGCCGGCGCTACCACGCTGATCGTGAGTCTCGGGATCCTGACCCAGCCGCTGCAGCTCCTGTCGATGGCGGGTGCGGTGATCCTGATCACGGTCGCCGGATGGGCACTGAACCGGCTGCTGCTCGGGCGGCGCACCCAGTGACCTGTGCGGTCCGGCGGGATTCCGGAGACGCCCGCAACGCTCCGGCCAAGGTGCAACCGTGCCTGGTTGCACCTTGGCCGGACGGATGCGTTTCTCGGCTCAGCCGCGCCCCTGGCGTGGGGCCTTCTCCTGCTTCCGCATGGCGCAGGCGCTCCGCCGATGGCGAGCCGGGTTCGGCGGTGCAGATCATCAGCACCAGGCCGGGCTGCACGGTGATCGTGAGCTCCTCGCAGCCGAGCACCAGCTCGCCGACGAGAGGAGGGGTGAAGCGCTTGGTGCCGGTTCCGTGGGTGCGCGCATCGTGGGCCCCCCACAGCGTCCGGAACGTCTCGCTGCGGGGGGACAGCTCCCCCACCAGGTCCTGCAGGCCCCGGTCATGCGGATCCCGGCCCGCCTCGACGCGCATGATCGCCACGCACATCTCGGAGAACAGCTCCCAGTCGGGTAGAAGTCGCGGGTCGCGGGGTCGGGGAACTGGAAGCGGGCGAGGTTGGGCGTCCGCCCCGCGTCGCCGATCACCGGCGAGTAGAACGCGCGGCCGAGCGGGTTCATCGCCGAGCACGTCCTGCTGCTGGTTGCGGACGAACGCGATGCCGTCGACCGACGCGGATGCGCCGGTGATCGCTCCGCGCTCCAGCTTCGAGCAGAACTCGACGCTGACTCCGGCGAGCGCCGCGACCTCGGTCAACCTCGCCATCTTCGGCGCCGGCATCCTCGGAGCGGCCCTCCTCGTGCCCTTCGACGGCCTCGTGCGCCCCGTCGCGGTGCTGGCGCTGGCCTCGTCGCGCTCCTGCTCACCTTCTCCGGCCGCCGCTGCGCGTTCCCCGGCAGGCGGTGAAACCCGCCGGAGCCCGCCGGAACCCGCCGATCCGCGCTCAGGCGGGGCGCAGCGCCGACCCACCGGTCGGCTCGTCCGATGGCAGCTCGCCCCGCCGCACGGCCTGCACCAGCCGAGCGTGGTCGGACTCGGTCTGATCGGCGTAGGCCCGCGCGAAGCGGACCATCGCCTCGTCCAGGCGGCCCGAGCCGCCGACATAGCCGGCGATCATCGACGCGCCGCTGGTCCGGGCGTGGCCCTTCGCGAGAAGGTGACCGACGATGCCGGCATAGTCGGACACCGCAGCGGCATCGATCGCGTCGATGGCGATGGTCCCCTTCATGTTGCGGAACTGCCGCACGTAGAACTGCAGGCCGTCGATGGTCGTCCAGCCGAGCAGCGGGTCGGACACCGTCTGCAGTGCCTGCTGGTATTCGACGACCCGCTGCCCCTGGTGCGCGTGCCAGGCGGAATCGCCGTGCACGAACGGTGCCAGCACGGAACGCCTGGCCTGTTTGAGCTGCAGGAACAGCACATCATCGGGACTGCTCCCCTCGAGCAGAGCCACGTAGGCGCGCAGACCGACGCTGCCGACACCGACGACCTTGTGGGCCACGTCGACGAGCGTGTAGCCGCCGACGGCCCGCCGCCAATGCGGCGCCAGCGTGGAGAGGTAGTCGTCGAGGGCCGCTCCCACCAGTTCCTGCTCGGCGTCGTCCAGTCGAGTGATCAGGGGCGGTTCCGCCACGATCCGCCGTCGGCCCTCCCGCTCTTCGGTGAACCGGGGCAAGGCTCGGTCGCTCGTCCGGTTGCGGGCGCGCTTCGCGGACCGCCGGATCTCGTCCCGCAGCGACTTCTCCGTCGCGGTCTCGTGCAGCCGGTCCACGTCGAGCCGGTTGTAGGACCTCTGCAGCAGCGGCTGATCGGCGAGGAAGCGAACCTCCTTGCGGTATGCAGCGACACAGGATCGCACCGAGTCCGCGCACTGGTCCTCGCTGGAGCCGTTCTCGCGGCCGGCCACCCAGATGCTCGCGACGAGGCGTCGCAGGTCCCACTCCCAGGCGCCCGGATGCGCCTCGTCGAAGTCGTTGAGGTCGATCACGAGCTCCCCCTCGGGCGAGGCGAAGAAGCCGAAGTTGCCCAGGTGTGCGTCACCGCAGATCACCGGGGTGATGCCGGTCGCCGGGAGGGAGGCGACGTCCGCGGCCATCACGACTGCCGAGCCGCGGAGGAAGCCGTACGGGGAATGCATCATCCGGCCCACCCGGACCGGGATCAGCCCCGGCAGGCGGCCGACGTGCGACTCACGGATGAGGTCGACCGGATCCGGCCGCAGATCGGAGGGCGACCAGATCCCCATGCTGCCCCGGGGAACTTCGCTCCTCAGCGCCTTCCCTGTGGCGTAGCGCTCCGTGCGGGACGTGGGCCGCCGTCGCACCGAAGTGAAGGCCTCGCCGCCGACCGAGGGAAGGACGGTATGGCTCTGCCCGGACCGATCGGCGAGAGATCCAGCGACCTCAGGTCGTGCCGGGTGGGTGCCGTCCGCCGGTCGGTTCGCAGCCCAGGGCGTCTCCGTCATGCCACTCGCTCCACGGCCACAAGCGTAGCGACGGGCATCCCGCACACTGTGGCGGGGCGGGCGGCTATGGTCTCGGGGCGCCCGCTCCGCTCACCAGCCGAGGGTGCCGGGGGCGCCCTTGAACGGCCCCACCACTCGGGGGGTGATCCAGCCGCCGTAGAAGCCGCCCTGCTGCGGCTCCACTGGTTCCCCGTCCACCTCGCACGCGTCCATCGCTCCGGGGTAGAGGGAGACGTGATCGACCAGCTCCTCGTAGCCCGGCAGTGGGGACGAGTAGGTCCACGCGGCACGCTCGGCGACGGCTCCCCCTCCCTCCACATCCAGGTAGGAGGCGCGTCCCTTGTACTCGCACACCGAGAACCCGGCCGCGGGGGTCAGCGCCCCGGGGGCGAACGCCGACCGCGGGAGGTAGTAGGCAGGCGGATGGCTCGTCTCGAGCACCCGGAGGGCCTCACGGGTGTCGGCGACAACGACGCCGCCCAACCGCACGACCACCCGCTGCCCGCTCGCCTCCACGCGGGGCGGGCGGGGGTAGCCCCAGACCGACTCCTGGCCGGGGCCCGGAGGAATGCGCGTTGTCGTCATGCCGGCACGCTAGGGGTTCGCGCTGACCGAACGCCGACGACCGGTGCGCGTTACGTCCTGTGGCGGCTCGCCATCGAGACTCCCGTCCGCGCCCGGTACGGTGCCCTCATGACCGACCGCGCCTACGGCTTCCGCACCCGGGCCATCCACGCTGGCAACATCCCCGACGCCGTCACCGGCGCGCGTGCCGTTCCCATCTATCAGTCGACGGCCTTCGTCTTCGACGACACCGCGGACGCCGCGTCGCGGTTCGCCCTGCAGAAGTACGGAAACATCTACAGCCGCCTGGCCAATCCCACCGTCGCGAGCTTCGAGGAGCGGATCGCGTCGCTCGAGGGTGGCCTCGGGGCGGTGGCGACGGCGAGCGGGCTGTCGGCGCAGTACATCACCTTCGCCTCCCTGGCCGGCGCGGGGGACCACATCGTGGCGAGCGCGTCCCTCTACGGCGGCTCGGTCACCCAGCTGGACGTCACCCTTCGCCGCTTCGGGATCGACACGACGTTCGTGCGGGGAACCGATCCCGCCGACTACGCGGCGGCCATCCGTCCGGAGACGAAGCTCCTGTTCGTGGAGACGATCGCCAATCCTTCCGGCGAGATCGCCGACCTCGAGGGTCTGGCGGCCGTCGCGCACGCGTCGAATGTCCCGCTCATCGTCGACTCGACCGTCGCGACCCCCTACCTGAATCGGCCGATCGAGTGGGGCGCCGACGTGGTCATCCACTCCGCCACCAAGTTCCTCGGCGGGCACGGCACCACGCTCGGCGGCGTGGTCGTCGAGAGCGGACGCTTCCCCTGGGCGAACGAGCGCTTCCCCCTCTTCGACCAGCCGGTCCCCCATTACGGCGGCCTGAACTGGCATGGGAACTTCGGTGAGTACGCCTTCCTCACCCGGCTGCGCGCCGAGCAGCTGCGCGACATCGGTCCCGCGCTCAGCCCGCATTCGGCGTTCCTCCTCGCCCAGGGCGTGGAGACCCTGCCGTTCCGGCTCCAGGCGCACGTGGACAACGCGCGCCTGGTCGCCGAGTGGCTCGCCGGCGACGACCGCATCGAGTACGTCAACTGGGCGGGACTCCCAGCTCACCCTCACCACGAGCGCGCGGCGAAGTACCTGCCGAAGGGTCCTGGGTCCGTCTTCAGCTTCGGCGTGAAGGGCGGCCGAGAGGTCGGCAGCCGCTTCATCGAGTCGCTCGACCTCGCAAGCCATGTCGCCAACATCGGCGACACGAAGACTCTGGTCATCCACCCGGCATCCACCACGCACGCCCAGCTCAGCGAGCAGCAGCTCAGCGACGCGGGAGTCGGCCCGGGGCTGGTGCGGATCAGCGTGGGCATCGAGGATGGAGACGACATCGTCTACGACATCGATCAAGCGCTCACGGCGGCACGGAAGGCGGCGGGATGACCCTCACCGAAGATTCCCCGGAGCAGAGCGTGACGAGCCAGCTCGCCAACGGACTCACCTGCGACCTCCCCGCCGGCTCCCCGCTGGCGAGGCTCCTCAAGTCGCAGCGCACCTGGGTGGGCCCGTCGGCGAAGGAGCGGCTCGCCATCCTTCGCCGCGCCAAGTCGATCGCCATCGTCGGCGCCTCCCCCAACCCGTCACGGTCGAGCTACTTCGTGGGCACCTACCTGCTGCAGTCCAGCGACTACCGGGTCTACTTCGTGAATCCCCATGCGACAGAGATCCTCGGTCACCGCGCCTACCCGGACCTCGCGTCGCTGCCCGAGGTCCCCGACATCGTCGATGTGTTCCGCAAGGCGAGCGACATCCCGTCCGTCATCGACGACGTACTGGCGGTCGGCGCCAAGACCGTGTGGGTGCAGCTCGGCATCTGGAACCAGGAGGCCGCCGAATACGGTGAGGCTCATGGACTCACCGTCGTGATGGACCGCTGCCTCAAGGTGGAGCACGCCCGGTTCCACGGCGGGCTGCACCTCCTGGGCTTCGACACCGGTCAGATCAGCTCCCGCAAGGCGATCCGCTAGCACCTCGCCCCCGCCTCGCCTCGCCCGGCACTGCGGAGGCGATCGCCCATAGTGGCGCGCTCTCGCCCTCACGTCCACCCCCCGCGGACCGCGAGAACACGCCCGATCCGCGGCGCGGCGGGCAGGGATCGAGCTCCGCGGACTTCGGCGCCTCGTCACGGAGAGTCATGTGGCGTCGCGGTCCGTAACGAGAATTCCTCGCTTTGTTCCGAGTGGCTAGCGTCGCCGCCACACCTTCCTCTGAGCATTCCGGAGTTCCCATGTCGATCGACACGTCCGCCCCCTCGTCCGCCCAACCTGCCGAGCGCGGCTTCGAGTTGCGCAAGCGACGCCGCTGGCCCTGGATCGTCGCAGCGCTGGTCGTCGTCGCGCTGGTGGCCGGCTTCTTCGTGGTGCGGGCTCTGCAGAGCGGCGGCGCCAACGCTGCGGCGGGCGACCACTTCGGCCGCGACCTCAAGGTCGCGTTCCTCAGCACCGATGCCGCACAGGAGGCATTCCTCCAGTTCATCGCAGACGACATCGCCTCCGATTACGACATCACGGTGGAGCCGGTCGGCGTCGGCGACCCGAACCAGCTTCACGCGGCGGTCAGCGACGGGGAGATCGCCGCAACCATCTACGCCCACGCGCCGTGGATCGAGCAGGCGAACGCCGCGAACGGCTGGACCCTCGAGCCGACCGAGCCGGTGTTCCAGTGGGCGTACTCCCTCTGGTCGTCCCAGTACGGGAGCTTCGACGAGCTGCCGGACGGGGCGAACATCGCCATCCTCGACGACCCGGCCAACACCGCGCAGGCCCTCCTGCTCCTGGCGAACGACGGCCAGATCACGCTCGATCCCGGGGTGGACGCCGCCAAGGCCACCCTCGACGACATCGCCGAGAACCCTCGTGAGCTGCACTTCACGCCGATCGCATTCGGCACCGCGGCGCGCACCCTCGACGACTTCGACGGGATCATCAGCTACAACTTCGAGTTCGCCGCCGCTGACATCCCCGCCGAGTACAAGATCTACGCCCCCGAGGCGCCCCTCGTCTTCGCGTCGCAGCTGGCGATCAGCCAGCCGTATGTCGACGAGGCGAGCGTGAAGGACCTCATCGCGGCCTTCGCCGACCCTCGCGTGGAGGACTTCCTCGCGACGACCGAGGACCCGGCCGTCAAGGGCCAGCTCGCGCCGGTCAGCGGGCGATGATCGTCCTCGACCGGCTCACCAAGGAGTACGTCGTCGGGGGCGCCGCCTCCCGGGTCCTCGACGACGTGTCCCTGACGGTCGAACGCGGTGAGATCGCCGCCGTGGTCGGGCCGAGCGGCGCCGGAAAGAGCACGCTCGCGAAGTGCATCAATCTCCTGGAGCGGCCGACCAGTGGCCGGGTCCTGGTCGACGGAGTCGAGCTCAGCGCGCTCCGTGGACGGGCGCTGCGCCGCTCCCGGCATTCCATCGGCACCATCTTCCAGGGCGCCAGCCTGCTGCGGCGCCGGACGGCCGCCGACAACGTGGCCCTTCCCCTCGACTACTTCGGCGTCACCCCCGCCGACCGCCACCGCCGGGTGGCCGAGGTGCTCGAGCTGGTGGGACTCAGCGACAAGGCCGCCGCCTACCCGGCCCAGCTCTCCGGCGGCCAGCAGCAGCGCGTGGGAATCGCCAGAGCGCTCGCCCTCCGGCCGGGCATCCTGCTGGCCGACGAAGCGACCAGCGGACTCGACCCGGACACTACCGCGTCGATCCTCGGGCTCCTCCGGGACCTGCGGGACGAGCTCGACCTCACCGTGATCCTCATCACCCACGAGATGGACGTGGTCCGCGACGCGGCGGACACCGTGTGGCGGCTGGAATCCGGCCGGGTCGCCGAGTCCGGTCCGCTGACAGCGATCCTCGCCGACGCGGGCTCGCGGTTGCGGGGCCAGCTGCTGCCGCACCGACCGGCCGCGGCCGGGGACGAGGGCGTGCGGACCTGGCAGCTCTCCTACGGCGCTGACCTCGTTCCGGCGGATTGGCTGCTCCGGGTGGCCGACGAGGTGGACGCACGGATCGGGCTGCTCGGCGCCACGGTCGAGTCGGTGCACGGCCGCCTCGCCGGCCGCGTCACGGTCGCGTTTCCCGGCGATCTGCCCGAGGGCCGGATCCACGCCGCTCTGGGGAGGGTGGGCCTCACCGGGCAGCCGACGCTCGTCCCGTCAGCTCAGGCCGAGCTCCCGGAACGGGCGAGCGCATGAACACCCCCTGGAGCGACGTGCCGGAGCTGCTGATCCCGGCGCTCGGCGAAACCCTCGTGATGGTGGGGATCGTGATGCTGCTCATCGTCCTGCTCGGCACTCCCCTCGGGCTCGTGCTGCACAACACCTCGCCCTCCGGCCTGTTCCCGAATCGGGGGCTGTACGCGGCGATCTCCAGCATCACGAACGTCGGCCGGTCGCTGCCCTTCCTCGTCCTGATGGCGGCGGTGATCCCGTTCACGCGGTTCGTGGTCGGCACCAACATCGGAGTGGGCGCCGCGATCGTGCCCATGACGCTGGCGGGCATCCCGTTCGCCGCCCGGCTCGTGCAGAACGCGATCCGGGAGGTTCCCCGCGAGATCACGGCGGCGGGGATCGCGGCGGGAGGCTCGCCGGTGCAGATCATCCGCACCGTGCAGCTCTCCGAAGCCCTCCCAGGTCTCGTCGGCGGCTTCACCATCAACCTCATCGCCCTGATCGAGTACTCCGCGATCGCCGGCGCCATCGGCGCGGGCGGCCTCGGCTACCTCGCCGTCAACTACGGCTACCAGCGCTTCGACGGCACCATCATGCTCTCCTGCGTCGTCACGCTGATCCTCGCAGCGCAGCTCCTCCAGTTCGCCGGCGACCGCACGGTCGCCCGGCTCACCCGCACCGCCTCATGACCCTTCCGAATCCAGCAGAGGACACGACATGACCACGCAGCGCATCGCCTTCAACGCCTTCGACATGACCTGCATCGCGCACCAGTCCCCCGGGCTCTGGACGCACCCCCAGGATCAGTCCACCCGGTACAAGGACCTCGACTACTGGACCGAGCTGGCCACGCTGCTCGAGAAGGGCAAGTTCGACAACCTCTTCATCGCGGACGTGCTCGGCGTGTACGACACCTACCAAGGCTCGCCCGACGCCTCCATCCGCCGGGCCATGCAGGTTCCCGTGCACGACCCGCTGATGCAGGTCTCCGCCATGGCCGCCGTCACGCAGAAGCTGGGCTTCGGCATCACCGTCTCGGCCACCTACGAGCAGCCGTACGCCCTCGCGCGCCGCTTCAGCTCCCTCGACCACCTCACCAAGGGCCGCATCGCCTGGAACATCGTGACCAGCTACCTCGACGGCGCCGCCCGCAACCTCGGTCACGCCCGCCAGATCTCCCACGACGAGCGCTACGCCCTCGCTGAAGAGGTCGTCGAGGTCTGCTACAAGCTCTGGGAGGGATCATGGGACGACGACGCGGTCATCGACGACCGGGCGGCGCAGATCTACGCCGACCCGGCGAAGGTCCGCGGCATCGGCCACGAGGGGACCTACTTCTCGGTGCCCGGCGTGCACCTCTCGGAGCCGTCGCCGCAGCGCACCCCGGTGATCTGGCAGGCCGGCACCTCGTCCACCGGGCGCGGCTTCGCCGCGAGGCACGCGGAGGCGGTCTTCACCGTCGCACCGACGCCCGCCACGCTCCGCCGCTACGTCGACGACATCCGCAGCACCGCCGAGCTCGAAGGACGCGACCCCCGCAGCCTCAAGATCTTCACCGAGATCACGATCGTGACCGCCGCGACCGACGAGGCCGCGCAGGCGAAGTACGACGAGTACCTCTCCTACACCGACTACGAGGGAGCGCTGGCGTTCTATGCCGGCATCACCGGCATCGACCTGTCCCAGCTCGACCCCCACCAGCCCCTGCAGTACGTGGACACCGACTCCGCCCGCTTCGCGCTCGAGATCTTCTCCAAGGCGGACCCCGACCGGACCTGGACTCCGCACGAGGTCGCCAAGTTCGTCGGCATCGGCGCGATGGGACCGGTCCTGGTGGGCGGCCCCGCCACCGTGGCCGACGAGATCGAGCGCTGGATCGACGACGCGGACATCGACGGCTTCAACCTCGCCTACGCCATCACGCCCGGCACGTTCGAGGACTTCATCGAGTTCGTGGTGCCCGAGCTGCAGGCGCGCGGCCGGTACTGGGACGACTACGACGAGGCGAACACCGTCCGCGAGCGCCTGTACGGCGTGGGTCAGGCGCGGGTCCGGGACGACCACCCTGCCGCGAAGTACCGCGGAGGCCGGAACCTCGGTGTCGCCGAGGACGCGCTCGATCTCGTGGGGGCCGGCGATGCCGCATCCGTCTAGCCCATCGGTCGACACGCTCCCGCGGCCCGGCGACCGGCACGCCGCCTCGTCGCCGGGCAGGGTACTCACGGTCGTCGGGGTGAGCGGATCGCCGACGACGCCGTCCAAGACGAGCGTGCTGGTCGGCGAGGTCGCGGGTGCGTTCGCGGCCGGCCTGGGCGGGCGAGCGTCGCTTCTCGAGCTCGCCCCCCTGCTGCCGGAACTGGCCGCGGGACCGTCGCGGACCGACCTCGGGAAGAACGCCCGCCTCGCCCTGGAAGAGGTCGAGGCCGCCGACCTGATCGTGGTCGGCTCGCCCGCCTACCGGGCGACCTACACGGGACTCTTCAAGCTGTTCTTCGACCACATCGGCCAGTACGCCCTCGTCGACAAGCCGGTCGTGCTGACGGCGACCGGCGGAAGCGACCGGCACGCCCTCCTCGTCGAGCACCAGATGCGTCCCCTGTTCGGCTTCTTCCAAGCGCTCACCCTGCCGCTCGGGATCTTCGCCCAATCCAGCGACCTGGAGGGCTATCGCCTCTCATCGGCAGACCTGCGCCACCGCATCGACGTCTCGGTCCGGCGCACCCTTCCGCTCATCTCGTCGCAGCTCGGGGGTGACACCGGAGGCAGGTCCCGCGACTTCGCCCGTCCCGACGCCTTCTGACCTGGCCGACCGCTCCCCCGGGGCTCGGAACGGGCGTGCAGGCGCCGGTACTAGGCTCCCCCGCATGGCTGCCCGCCGCGACCCGCTCGAGGACCTGCGCGATGCCGTCGGCCACCTGGCCGATCAGCTCAAGCGCCCCGGCTTCCAGCGGGTCGACGACCTGGTGGGCGACATCTTCGGCGGACGTCCCTCGCCCGCGCGGCCGCTCGCGGAGGTGCAGGCCGACCTCGACCGCCTCGTCGGGCTCGACGTGGTCAAGGAGCAGGTCCGTGCGCTCGTCGCCTTTCTGCAGGTCCAAGCGCGTCGCAAGGCGCACGACCTGCCCGAGGTCGCGACCTCCCAGCATCTGGTGTTCCTCGGCAACCCCGGCACCGGCAAGACCACGGTGGCGCGGCTCCTGGCGGAGATGTACCGGTCCATCGGCCTCCTGCAGAAGGGGCACCTGGTCGAGGTCGATCGATCCGGCCTCGTCGGGCAGTACGTCGGCGCGACTGCGCTCAAGACCGACCGGGTGATCCGGCGGGCGCTGGACGGCGTCCTCTTCATCGACGAGGCCTACGCCCTCGCTCCCGAGGACGGACGGGGCGACTTCGGACCCGAAGCGATCGAGGTCCTGCTCAAGCGGATGGAGGACCACCGGCACCGACTGGTGGTCATCGTGGCCGGCTACCCGCGCCTGATGGACGCCTTCCTGCTCTCGAACCCGGGGCTGCGCTCCCGGTTCGCGCGCGAGATCACCTTCCCCGACTACTCCGTCGACGAGCTCGAGGCGATCTTCACGACCACCGTGGAGCAGCACGAGTACACCCTGGAGCCCGGCGCCGAGCAGACGGTCCGGAGCATCCTCACCGGCCTGCGTGCGGGCGAGGACTCCGGCAACGCCCGCTTCGCCCGCACGCTGTTCGAGCAGGCGCTCAACCGGCAAGCGCTCCGGCTGTCCCGCAACCAGGACCGCAGCCTCGACGCGCTCGATCGCACAGAGGTGATGACGCTCACCGCGGACGACATCGCCGAGGCCGCCCGCGCCCTGGGCGAGGAACCGGCGCCCGAGCAGGAGCCGTCGCGCTGGCGGCGCTGGCTCGGCTGAAGCCGCACGGCACGGCCTCGGGAGCAGCGACCGAGGATCAGTGCGACTCGCGGCTGACCTTCGATCCGCTCCCACCGCGGAGGAAGTCGAGATCGGCACCCGAGTCGGCCTGAAGCACGTGGTCCACGTAGAGCCGCTCCCAGCCGCGCACCGGGTTCGCGAAGCCGTCCAGCGTGGCCTGATTCGGGGTCCGCTTGGCGAGCTCGTCGGGCGGGACGTCGAGGTCCAGTCGCCGTCCGCGAACGTCCAGCGAGATCCAGTCGCCGGTCTGGACCAGCGCGAGCGGCCCCCCTGCCGCCGCCTCGGGTGTGACGTGCAGAACGACGGTGCCGTATGCCGTGCCGCTCATCCGGCCGTCGCAGACCCGCACCATGTCGCGCACCCCCTTCTCGAGCAGCTTCTTGGGCAGGGGCATGTTCGAGACCTCCGGCATGCCGGGGTAGCCCTTGGGGCCGCAGCCGCGGAGCACCATCACGGAGTTCTCGTCGATGTCGAGCTCGGGGTCGTCGATGCGGGCGTGGAAGTCCTCGATGGTGTCGAAGACCACGGCACGGCCGCGATGCTTCAACAGGTGCGGTGACGCCGCCGCCGGCTTGATCAGGGCCCCGCCGGGCGCGAGGCTCCCCCGAAGGACCGAGATGCCGGCCGCGGGAAGGAACGGCGCGCTGCGCGGGGTGATGACCTCCTGATCCCAGATCTGCGCGTCGTCGAGATAGTCGACGAGGGGCCGCCCCGTGATGGTCAGTGCCGTCGGATCGAGCAGGTCCCGCACCTCCCGCAGGACGGCGAGGAACCCGCCCGCCCGCTGGAAGTCGTCCATCAGGAACTGGCCGGCCGGCTGCAGGTTCACCAGCAGGGGCACCTCCGCTCCGATGCGGTCGAAGTCGTCGATCGTCAGCTCGATGCCCAGGCGCCCGGCGATGGCGAGCAGATGCACGACGGCGTTCGTGGAGCCCCCGGTCGCGGCGAGCGCGACGATCGCATTGTGGAAGCTGCCCTTGGTGAGGAAGGTCGACGGACGCCGGTCCTCGGCGACCAGCTGCACCGCGAGCCGACCGGTCTCGTGCGCCGCCTCCAGCAGTCGGCTGTCCGGGGCAGGGGTTCCGGCGAGCCCGGGCAGAACGGTGCCGAGAGCTTCGGCCACCAGGGCCATGGTGGAGGCGGTGCCCATCGTGTTGCAGTGCCCGCGGCTGCGGATCATCGACGACTCCGACTTCAGGAAGGCCGCCTCGGACAGGGTTCCCGCGCGAACCTCTTCGCTCAGCCGCCAGACGTCGGTTCCGCAGCCGAGCGCCTGGCCACGGAAGTGCCCCGTGATCATGGGGCCGCCGGGAACGACGACGGCCGGAAGGTCGACCGAGGCCGCAGCCATCAGCAGCGACGGGATCGTCTTGTCGCAGCCGCCGAGCAGGACGACACCGTCGATCGGGTTCGCGCGAAGCATCTCCTCCGTCGCCATCGCGGCCATGTTCCTCCAGAGCATCGCAGTGGGGCGCACCTGCGTCTCGCCCAGGGACACCACAGGCAGCTCGAGCGGGATGCCGCCCGCCTCGTAGATCCCGTTCTTCACCGACTGGGCCACCTCGTCGAGATGCGAATTGCAGGGCGTGAGGTCGGACGCGGTGTTCGCGATGGCGATCTGCGGACGCCCCTCGAAAGCACTGCCGGGGGCGCCTCGCCTCATCCACGCGCGGTGGATGTAGGCGTTGCGGTCGTCCCCGGTGTACCACTGGGAGCTGCGGAGGTTCGGCGCCATTGCGGTTTCAACTCTCGTGATCGGATCTGGTGATTGCCACGATGCTAGGACCGTGCACTCGGCCACGGGAGCGCAGCGTCGTGCGGGATCCGCCCGCTCGACCTTCAGGCGCGCGATAAGAGGAGAAGAGATCATGGTCACCTGCGACCCCCGCCCGGCCACCGAGGAGTGCGTCGTGGGACCCCGATGAAGGCGTTCGTCATCACCGCCCCCGGCGAGGCCGGAGTCCACGACGTGGAGCCGCCGACGGCGGCGCCCGGCGACGTGCTGGTCGACGTCCACCGCGCAGGCGTCTGCGGAACGGACGTCGAGCTCTACACCGGAGAGATGCAGTACATCGAGGACGGCCACACGACCTTCCCCATCCGCATCGGCCACGAGTGGATGGGGACCGTCTCGGCGATCGGCGAGGGCGTCGACAGGGCCTGGCTCGGGCGCCGGGTGACCGGCGACACCATGCTCGGCTGCGGAATGTGCCGGAGGTGCCGGTCGGGACGCCAGCACGTGTGCCAATTCCGTGGCGAGCTCGGCATCCGCGACGGACGGCCCGGCGCCCTCGCCGAGCAGGTGGCCGTTCCCGCCACATCGCTCCGTGCCCTTCCGGACACGGTCGACGACGCCCTCGGCGCACTGGTCGAGCCGGGCGGCAACGCCCTCCGCTCCGTGCAGGCCGCCGGGCTTCAGCCGGGCGACCGTGCACTGATCCTGGGACCGGGCACGATCGGCCTCCTGGCGGCGCTGTTCGCCCGCGCCGCCGGAGCCGAGGTGCACCTCCTGGGGCGCAGCGAACGCTCGCTCGAGTTCGCGCGCTCCCTCGGCTTCAGCGGCGTCTGGACCGAGGAGGACCTGCCCGACCTGCCGTGGGACGCCGTGATCGAGGCCTCCAACGCGAAGCACCTGCCTGCCAGAGCCCTCGACCTCGTCGAGCCGGGCAAGCGGGTCGTGTACGTGGGCCTGGCCGGCAGTCCGAGCCTTCTCGATTCTCGTACTCTCGCGCTCAAGGACGTCACCGCTGTCGGTGTGCTGAGCGCCTCGCCCGGCCTCACGGGGGCCGTCGAGGCCTACGGCAGCGGTGCCGTCGACCCCCGGCCGCTCATCGCGGCGACCGTCGCCCTCGATGGCCTTGCGCCGGTGCTCGCGGGCGCGCGCCCCGACGACGCAGGACAAGGACCCAAGATCCACGTCGCCATCGCGGCAGAGAATCGGAAGGACTGACACAGAGGAAGGCACGGGACGACCCCCGGGTCGCCGAAGTGCCGGGAGACGGCTGCCTCATCGTCCTGCTCCCGGCACCTGGAGAACGCCTTCGGCAGCGATGGGGGTGACTGAGATCAGCGGGAGGCCGACGTCCCGCACCCGATGCAGCAGACCATGAAGGGCGGCCTGGTCCGGGACCGAGCAGTCGAGGGTCGTGGTGCCGTCGTCCTGCCGAGTCAGACGGTGGCCTTCGAACCAGGCGCTCCACCTGTCGTCAAGATGCCCTCTGAGGCGGATCTCGTACCGCCCTCCGTTCTCGGGGAATGCGGCTGGGTCTGATCGACTCACGAGAGCTCCTGTTCCGATGCGGTCGTCCGCACGCCGGCGATGACGCGCGGACGGCGTGCGCCTTGGTCGGAAGGTAGGGAGCGCCCTGGTGAGGAGTCGTCACCACATGGGATGACCCGCGTGGTGAATCGTGGTTCGCCGCTCGGAGAGCCACTCGATCGGACGGTCAGGGTCGAGGAGACCTGAGGAGACCGAGTTCGCCCGCCCGCCGGACGGCCGCCCGCCGGTCGCCCACCCCGAGCTTCGAGTAGATGTTCTTCGAGTGAGTGCGGACGGTGTTGAGCGACACCACGAGCTGCCGAGCGATGTCGGGACCGCTCAGATCGGTCGCGAGGAGCCTGAGCACCCCGAGCTCACGATCCGTCAGCACGTCAGCGTGCGCCTCATCGGCGGGCCACGCCTGCGCGAACGCCGTCAGGAGGGCGCCGGCGAACCGCGGCGCGTCCGCACGTGAGGCAGCGGACCGGATGAGTCCCTCCATGGGGCGCCCCTCATCGAGGAAGAGCCGGACATGCCCCTGCGGCTCTGCGAGGGTCAGGGCCCGGTCCAGCGAACGGAACGCCGACCTGCTGTCGTTCTGCAGGCGCGAAGCGAGAGCCAGCAGGGCGAGTGCCTCGACGACGCTGCCCCCTCTGCTCCCCGACTCTGCTGCCTGCAGCAGGCGGCTGAGCAGGGCGACGGCCTGACGGAGTGCGGGGCCCGCCGGCGATCTGCGGGCCTGGGCCACAAGGATCCGGGCGAGAGTGAGGTGCTCGTACTCCGAGAGATAGCCGAGTTCGTCGTCCGCGCCGAGCATCCTCCCGTCGGCCCACCGGGCTGCTTCGTCGAGGCGCCCCAGGCGGAGCACCATCCGCGCGCGGAGCGCGGGAATGGGTCGCACGTTCGGGGAGAAGTCACTCGTGAACACCTCGCTCGCCTCATCGACGAGGGCGAGCGCGACCGCGGGGTCCCCTCGCAGCTCCGCGAGGCGTGCGCGAACCACGCGTGAGCGGTACGGGTTCTGCGGGAAGCCCTTGTGCTCGCCGAGCTCGTCGCTCTGCCGGAGGTGAACCTGCGCTCCTGCCAGGTCGTCGGCCTCGATGTCCAGGGCGGCGAGGCCGACGTGCATGTCAGCGATGCCGCGCAGCTCGGCGCCCCCGGCTGTGCCGCGGAGCAGAGCCTGTTCGTAGAGGGTGCGGGCGTCGCTCGGTCGGCCCTGGGCGATCCGGATGTCGGCGAGGACGACCGTCCCCCCGACCACGTCGGTGACGAAGCCCGCCTGCCCGAGGCTGTCCATTCCCGCGGAGAACGCGGCGTAGGCCGCGTCGAGGTCTCCCCGGGACCAGTCCGCGATCCCGCGGAGGGACTGCACGGCGCCGCGAGCGGCGCCGTCGTCGGCGGCGATCAGCCGCAGCGCCTCGTCCGCATGCTGGACGGTGGCGACGAGATCGCCGCGCAGCTGGGCCGATGCAGACCGGTAGATGGCCACCCATCCCGACAGTCCGGGGTGGGCGGCGCTGGTTGCGGGGGAGGCCAGAGACCGCGCGGCCTGACCCAGCCGCTCCTCGACGAGGCTCGTCTCCCCCACCCCGAGTCGTGAGCCGGCCGCGGCGACCGCGAGAGCCGGCCGATCCGGAAAGACGTCGTCGGGAAGTGCGTCCAGCCACCGCCGCAGCGTCGCCTCCCGCCGGGACTGGCGCATCGCCGGGATCGTGCTCTCGATCAGGTCCGCCGCACGTTCGGGGTCGCCCCCGCCGAGCGCGTGCCGAACCGCATCTCCGGGCTCCCCGTTCTGCTCGAACCACTCGGACGCGCGCCGATGCAGCTCCGGGACCAGTTCAGGCAGCTCCTCGACCAGTCGGGCCTGCAGCACATCGCCGAACAGGTGGTGGTACCGGTACCAGCGTCGGCGGTCGTCGAGGGGGACGACGAAGAGGTTCGCGCGATCGAGCGCCTCGAGATGCGCCGTGCCGCGTGAGCCGCCCGCCACGGCGTCGCACAGCGGGCCGGTCAGTCGACTCAGGATCGACGTTCGGAGCAGGAAGCCACGAACGTCGGCGGATTGATGGTCGAGGACCTCCTCGACCAGGTAGTCGAGGATGTAGCGGTCGTCGCCCGCGAATCCCTCGACGAAGGCGCCGACATCATCGACACGCTGCATGGAGAGCGCGGCAAGCTGGAGTGCGGCTATCCAGCCCTCGGTCCGCTGCTCCAGGGCGTCCACATGGGCGGGACGCACCTGAACGCGCAGCATGCCAGAGAGGTACTCGTCCGCCTCCTGCCGCGTGAAGCGCAGATCGGCCGCGCGCAGCTCGAGCAGCTCGCCGCGGCCGCGCAGCCGAGCCAGCGGGAACGGCGGATCGCTGCGACTCGCGATCACCGTCCTCAGCTGAGGCGGGAGACTGCCGACGAGGAAGGCGACGCCCTCCTGCAGCTCAGTGGCCTCGATCACGTGGTAGTCGTCCAGGACGAGCACGACGTCTCGCACGGCGGAGGCGAGATCGTTCAGCAGCAGGGTGAGCAGAGTGCGAAAGTCGACCCCCGGCGACTCCCCGAGCAGGGCGAGCGACCTGTCCCCGACTCCGGGCTCGGCCCGCCCCAGCGCCGAGATCACATACGTCCAGAACGAGACCGGGTCGTTGTCGCCCGGATCCAGCGACACCCAGGCGACGGTGCGATCGGTCGCACTGCCCGCGAGCCACTCCGCGAGCAAGGAGGTCTTGCCGAAGCCGGGCGGAGCCGAGATGAGGGTGAGAGCAGGCAGCGTCTCCACATCGAGGCGCTGCCCGAGGCGCAGCCGGGCGACGTGCCCCTGCCGAAGCGTCGGCAGATGGAGCTTGGTCTCGAGCAGCGCGATCGGGATGGTGCTCACCTCCCTCGACGGTCGAGTCGAATCCTAGGACCGTCCGACGAGGGCAGCCGCGGCGGGCACCGGGCCGCACGGCGGCCAGCGCCTACCGGACGCTCCTGATGGGCAGGATGGCTGCGGCGCCGGCCAGCGCGCACACCCCGGCGACCGCGTAGAGCGCGCTGTAGCTCCCGCCGCTGACGGCGAGAATCACCGGGGCGATCGCGGGAGCGATGGAGGACGGCAGCGCGCCCGCGATGTTGAGGACGCCCAGATCCTTCGCGCTGTGGCGCTCGTCGGGCAGGACATCCACGACGAGGGCGAGGTCGACGGCCATGTAGAGACCGAATCCGAGACCGCTGATGGCCATGCCCACCAGGAAGCCACTGAACTCGGTGACCATCGCCAGCACGAACATCGCCGCGCCGTAGACCGCCGCGGCGGTCACGACGAAGACCTTGCGCCGGCCCGCCCGGTCCGAGAGCCTCCCTCCCCCGACCGAGGCGAGGATGACCAGCGCGGCCTGCGCGAGGGTGCCGAGGAAGACCTGCTGGGGAACGTCCGCTCGAGCGCTGCCCAGATGATCGAGGAGGTAGAAGGCCTGGAAGGTGGTCAGGAAGGCGTAGGCGAGGACCAGGCAGAAGCGGCTGAGGAAGGCCCAGCTGAAGTCCGGGTATCGCCGGGGGTCCAGATAGAAGGACTGCGCCAGTTCGCGAAGCGACCACGGTGGCAGGTCCTCCGGCGCACGCACGCGATCCTTCAGCGTCGCGACGAAGAGGAGAATGAACACCGCGGCTGCGGCGCACGGCGCGAGGAACATCAGCAGCTCGTTGCCCGTGAAGAGGTTCACCAGAAAGGTGCCGCACACGGCGGCGGCGGGGACGCACACGCCGAGGATTCCTGCGACCTGGCCGCGCTGCGCGGTGGGCACCTGGTCGGGGAGCACGGCGGTCATCGCGGCGAGCAGCGCGTTGAGGAAGAGCTGCGCCACGCACCACCCCACGAGGACCACGGGGATGCTCGGGGCGAGCGCGACGAGGAGGACGCCGAGGGTGCCGCCGACCAGACCGACGACCATCCAGGTGCGGCGCATGCCGAAGCGAGCCGTCGTCCGGTCGCTCAACCGGCCGAAGAGGGGGTTCGCCACGATGGCGAGCAGGGCTCCCACGCCGGCCACGAGAGCGAGGCTGCCGGGCGCGCGCTCGATGCCCACGAGCCCGGTGATCTTCAAGGCGAGGGTGACCAGCAGCGGCGCGAGGAAGAGGAGGCAGGCACTCGCATAGGCCGCCGTGTACAGCGAGATGAAGAGCCAGCCGACCCGGGCGACCGGTTCCCGGGACTCCGCGACGGGTGCAACCGCATTCTCCTGGCTCGCGGTCATCCCGCTCTCCTGCTGCCTCGGTGGAGCAGGGAGAACGGGATGGGGGAAGGACGTCCGAGTAATCGGTCGTCGCGCAGAAGCCTCGCCGTTGTCGGACGGCACCTTATAGTGGCGCGATCCGCGGACGAAGGCAACGGCGGCAGCGGTCCCGCGCGAAGGCGGAGCCGATGCCGGTCCTGCCCGGAGGGGCTTCAGCGGGCGGGGACCTCCGCGTACCGGTCCCGACCGGTGTCCTGGCCCTGCGCGCCCGGCCTCGACGGCTGTGCGGAGAGCACGACGAGGACGACCAGACCTGCCACCGGGAGGAAGAACCAGAAGAGGTGGCCCCAGCCGTAGCCGGCATCTCGGAGCCTGCGCACCTGCACTGAGAGCGAGGGCAGCAGCACGGCGATTCCCCACACCGCCGCGTAAGGGGAGCCGGACGCCGCACTGTGGTCGAACGGGAGCGCACCGATCGCGGCACTGGCGAGCACGGTGAAGAGCACCCACCACCAGAACTCGGATCGTGTGGCCCGGCCACGGAATTCGGCGTAGCGGCGGAACGCTGCAGCTATGGCGCCGAAGAACGTGGCGGTGGGGGCGTCGGGGAAACCGTCCTGGTCCGTCGACTGCTGTGGCTTCGGGGCGTGGGAGGAAGTGGGGCTGGTCATGCGGTTCTCCTTGTCGGCAATGGTGCTGGGGTGGAGATCCGCCGACGGGTTCGCCGACGGATGACGTGCTCTGCGACCGCGAGGTTGATGCCCCAGGCGGCCCCCATGAACGCTGCCCGCGCCAGCTCGTTGGTGGGCCCGAAGAAGATCGACTCCGGGATGAGGACGAGGGCCTGGGTGCCCGCCGCTACTCCGATGGCATAGGCGCGGGTCATCCATTCGCCGTGCCGCAGGAAGTCGCGGCGGGCTATTGCGCGGACTCCGAGCGCGATGCTCATCAGCATCGCGCCCCCGAAGAGGAGGCGCAGGACGAGCAGGAGGTCGCCGTCTCCTGGCGGATGCGGGTAGAAGGTCGCCATCCACATGCCGGACAGGGCGGTGAGAACACCTGCCGGAATGAGCACGCGGCCCGACATGCGGTGCCAGCCGCCCCGGCGACGTCGCAGTGCGGGGACGAACTGGAACGCCCCGAGCAGGCTGAACACCGTCACGCTCACGATGTGGACCAGGACGGGGATCGGGGAGTCGAGGAAGCGCGAGTTGTTCGCCGTCTCGGCCGCTCCACCGGTCAGCTCGGTCACGCGTGCTCCTCCTGCGAGGATCGGGATCAGGGAGAGAAGGATCAGCCCGGTGGGCACGAGCCAGGACGACTTCGACGTCCGGCGTGCTGCGGTCAGGACGCTGCTTCGGGTCATGGCTCGTACCTCGTCTCCAGGTTCTCGTTCGCGTCAGACCGCGAAAGTGCGGTCGCGGTCCGGCAGTTCTGCCTCCAGAGGCCCGCTCGCGGTCGTCGTGCCGTGGTTCGCCCAGAGGGACCAGCCGAGCCAGATCAGCGCCGCGCCCACCGGGATCGCGGCCATCCGCTCGAGAGCATGAGGCAGCAGCGCGCCGGCGATGGGCGTGATCGCAGCGGCGACGATCAGGAGGATGGCCGCGCCGCGGGAGAGGACGCGGGCACGGAGGATGGCGATGCCGAACAGCACTGCGCCGGCGACGTAGAGGGCAGCCCCGACCGAAGGCACCGCGGCGAGGGGACCGAGATCCGTTTCGGCCGCGTGGCGCCCGAACAGGCCCACGATGTCCGTCGCGAGCTGCGGAGCACTGACCGCGAGAAGCGGCGCGACCAGGGCCTCGACGAAGGTGTACGCGGCCTGCAGGAGGAAGAAGAGAGCGAGCATCGCGTAGGCGACGAGCCCGAGGACCCCGAACTGCCGCACCTGCCGGAGGTAGAGGCCGGTCAGTCCGATCAGCACCAGGACCGCCATCCCGAAGCTCACGAAGTGCGTGGTCGCCCACAGCGGCGTCACGAGCGACTCCACCTCGTCGGCGGGGTGGATGAACTGGATGACGATGTAGATGAGCCCTCCCAGCGCGGCGGCCGAAGCAGCCACCCTGGTGAGGACAGGAGCGGTGATGCTCATGAGGATTCTCCGATGTCTCGAGTTTCCCGGGCGATCGCCCTGGGACGCCCCAGAATCTAGGAAGGCGTGTGGTGACGCGGCCTCACCCTGTGTGGTGAACGACGTGGTGATTCAGCTGTGCGCCCCCTCTCAACCCGACAGCAGTGGACAGGAGAACGCGTGAAGCCGCCGACTCGCTCGGAGCCGCTTGCCCGAGAGCCTGGGGCCAGGTCTACCGAGCAGGCCATCGCTCGACTCGCCCGCGTGCTCCCGTGAATCGCGTTCCCTACCTCGACGCGGCGGCAGTGTCCTCCGCGCTCACCCCGCTCGAGGCCGTTGAGGCGATTGTCGCAGCGCTCTCCGGCGGCTTCGACCCGGCATCGGACATCCCGCGCATCGCTGCCGACACCAGCACCGGGCAGTTCCTCCTCATGCCGTCGGAGGTCGGCGCTCAGGCGGGAGTGAAGGTCGTGACCGTCGCGCCGGAGAACTCAGCGCGGGGCCTCCCTCGCATCCAGGCCACCTACCTGCTGTACGACGCCGCGACGCTCAGTCTGCGGGCCATTCTCGACGGCACTGCACTGACGTCGCTGCGCACGCCGGCCGTCTCGATCGCGGCCGTGCGGCCGGCACTCGCCCTCGTCACCGGGCCTCTGCGGGTCGTGGTGTTCGGCGCCGGGCCGCAAGCGGTCGGCCATGCCATGACCATCCGGGCCGTCAGCGCGAACCCGCTCGGCCGCCTGACCTTCCTGGTGCGCAGCACCTCCAGTGCCGGCGCGGCACGGAGCATCGGGCACGTCGTGACAGCGGACTCCCGAGCGGGGAGGATCGCACTCGCCGAAGCTCACCTGATCGTGTGTGCGACCACCGCCCGCACGCCGCTTTTTCCGCCGGATGCCGTTCGATCGGACGCGATCGTCATCGCCGTCGGGTCCCACGAGCCTGACGCCCGAGAACTCGACGGGCGCCTTCTGGGATCCGCGTCCGTGATCGTCGAGGACATCGACACGGCTCTCCGGGAGGCGGGCGACGTGATCCTCGCCCACCGGGATGGCCTGCTCGACACCGGCGCGCTTCTCCCGCTGAAGGACGTCGTCACCGGAGCCGCCTCGCTGCAGCGGGACCGTCCCGTGGTGTTCAAGGGCGTGGGCATGTCCTGGCAGGACCTGATCATCGCAAGAGCCGTGCTCGCTCGCTCGGAGGACCAGGATGGAGGCCGGGGGACGACTGACACTCCCGTGGTCTCGCCGGCAGACCGCTGATCGTCGTCCCAGCGTCACACGTCGGACAGCCATCCGTCGCTGTCTGCATAGCCACCAGCCTCGGGCCCCACCGGCGAACCGGGATGGGTCTCCCGTCTGATCTTCTCGTCGAGCTCGACGAGGACATCGGCATCCTGCAGCTGCGTCTCGTCCTGATGCACCTCGAGAGCGGTGAGCTGGGTGCCGGGACCCATGACGAGCTGCACCCAGGTGGAGCTGCCGTTCGCGACCACGGGGATCCGGACGACGTCGCTCCGGCCGCTCTGGGTGAGCGCGATCGAGTATTGGAGCAGCTTCTCCGCGACCGCGTCGGTGGTGTTGAAATGCTCGTCCGCGTAAGACACGATCCTCATCACTCCACGATGCGGCGTCACCCGTGGCAAATGGAAGGCCTTGCGACCTGGCGCGGACCCGTTCCGCCCGTGACGGAGCGCTCCTCGCACGCGGCATGATGAGGCTATGGACGCCACTGAGGTCTTCCGTTCCGCTCGCGACGGGCTGATCGCCCTCCGCGACGACCACCTGCGGGCGTCAGGCGAGTTCGAGTGGCCCGACGTAGGTCCTGCGTTCAATTGGGCCACCGACTGGTTCGACTCCATCGCTCGCGGCAACGATCGCATCGCTCTGTGGATCGTCGAGGAGGACGGCCGGGAGCAGCGCGTCTCCTTCGAGCAGATGCGGGAACGCTCGGACCGCCTAGGGGCGTGGCTGGCCTCCCAGGGCGTTGCTCCCGGCGACCACGTGATGCTCATGCTCGGCAACCAGGTGGAGCTGTGGGAGTCGATGCTCGCCGTGATGAAGATCGGGGCGGTCCTCCTTCCCACCACCACCGTGCTCGCCGCCCACGACCTGGCCGACCGGATCGGGCGCGGCCGCGTGCGGCACGTGATCGCGAATGCGACGGAGGCCGGCAAGTTCGACGGGCTCAGCGGGTTCTCCCGAATCGCTGTCGGGGGCTCCGTCCCCGGTTGGGCCGACTATGGCGACGCGCACTCCTACCGCAGCCCACTGCCGGGGCTCGTGGTGCGTTCGGACGAGCCGTGCCTCGTCTACTTCACCTCCGGCACGACGAGTCGCCCCAAGATGGTCGTCCACACCCGCACGTCCTACCCGGTGGGGCACCTCACGACGATGTACTGGCTCGGCCTGCAGCCGGGCGACGTCCACCTCGCGATCAGTGGCCCGGGCTGGGCGAAGCACGCCTGGAGCTGCTTCTTCGCTCCGTGGATCGCCGAAGCGACGGTGTTCGTGTTCAACTACAGCCGCTTCGACCCGGTGGCGCTTCGGGAACAGCTGAACCGTGCCGGGGTCAGCACCTTCTGCGCTCCACCGACGGTGTGGCGGATGCTCATCCAGGCGGATCTCGGCACCCGGCCGGCCGCCCTCCGAGAGGCGCTGTCCGCCGGTGAGCCGCTGAACCCGGAGGTGATCGAGCGGGTCGAGGCAGCCTGGGGCCTGACCATCCGCGATGGATACGGACAGACCGAGACCACCGCCACTATCGCGAACACGCCGAGCAGTCCCGTCACGAGCGGATCGATGGGCCGACCGCTGCCGGGCGTGGCCATCACGCTCATCGACCCTCTCACCGGGCACGAGGCCGTCGAGGGAGAGATCTGCGTCGACCTCGAGCGCGGCGCCCCGAATCTGATGGCCGGCTACCTCGGCGCGCCCGGGACCGGCGCCGCATCGAGCGACCGCTACTACCGCACGGGCGACGTTGCCCGGCGGGACGAGGACGGCGTGATCACCTTTCTCGGCCGCACGGACGACATCTTCAAGTCCTCCGACTACAAGGTGTCCCCGTTCGAGGTGGAGAGCGTGCTGATCGAGCATCCGGCCGTGGCGGAGGCCGCGGTCGTTCCCGCCCCCGACGAGACGCGCCTGAACGTCGTCAAGGCCTACGTGGCGCTCGCGCCCGGCTGGCCCATGGACGCGTCGACCGCCCTGGCGGTCCTCCGGCACGCGCGCGAGCGGCTTCCGCCCTACTCGCGGGTCCGGCGCCTCGAGTTCTTCGAGCTTCCCAAGACCGTCTCGGGCAAGATCCGGCGCGTGGAGCTCCGGCAGCGGGAGGCCGACGCGGCTCGAGACGGCCAGGCCCTCCCCGACGAGTGGCGCGACGACCGCTTCCCCGAGCTGCGGTCCCAGCGGAGCTGACCGCACCTCGGACCAGCAAGAGGGGCGCGAGATGCGCTGCACGGATCACGGAGCCCTCGGCCCCTGCCGGCACCACAAGGTCTGCATCGCGTGACCGCCATCGCGGGTGAGCCGGAGACGAGCATCGACTTCTGCGGGGCGGAGTGCCTCCTGTCCGTTGCGGGATAGACCTCACCCCTGCTCGGCTATGCCGAGAGGATCACGAGCTTCTGCTCGGTCAACTCCGCGACCGCGTACTTCACACCCTCGCGCCCCTGGCCGGAGTCCTTGACACCCCCGTAGGGCATCTGGTCAGCGCGGAACGACGGTGGCACGTTCACCAGCACCGTCCCGGCCTCGGCGCGGCGGGCGTAGTCGAGGGCGGCGCCGATGCTCGCCGTGTAGATCGAGGTGTTGAGGCCGTAGAGGGAGTCGTTGACGAGCCCGATCGCCTCGTCGAGGTCGTCGAAGGCGGTGACAGCGACCACCGGTCCGAAGACCTCCTCGCACACGACGCGGTCGTCGGCGCTCACGTCGGCGATCAGGGTGGGCGCGAGCACGGATCCTTCAGAGGTGCCTCCCGCAAGGATGCGGGCACCTGAGGCGACCGCCTCCGCGAGCCAGGACTCGATGCGTCCAACCTCGGAATCTGCGACGAGCGGACCCACCACGGTGTCGTCGTTGCGCGGGTCGCCCGTGACGACGGCGTCGAAGCGCAGGCGCACCGCCTCGAGGTAGTGCTCGGCGATCGAACGATGAACGTAGACGCGTTGCAGGGACACGCAGGCCTGGCCGGAGTTGGTGAGGGATGCCCCCACCGTGTCCTTCGCGGCCCGCTCGAGGTCGGCATCCGCCGCCACGACCATCGCCGTGTTCGACCCCAGCTCGAGCACATGCAGCTTGCGGGGACTCGCGGCCTTGAGCAGCCAGCCGACTTTGGACGACCCAGTGAACGTCACCACCGCGACTCGGTCGTCCTCCTGCCACGCGGTGACGACGTCGTCCGGCGACCCGGTGACCAGGTTGAGCTGGCCGGCCGGAAGTCCCGAGGCGATGAACGCGTCGATGAGCAGCCCCGCCGTCAGCTGGGTGCGATCGGAGGGCTTGAGGACGACCGGGCAGCCTGCCGCGATCGCGGGACCGATCTTGTGCGCCACAAGGTTGAGGGGGAAGTTGAAAGGCGTGATCGCCGCGACTATTCCGATCGGCTGCGCGATGGTGAAGCCGATCATGCCTGCCCCGGCGGCTGTCGCATCGAGCGGAACGGTCTCCGAGGGGAGGCGACGCGCCTCCTCTGCCGCGAACTGCAGAGTGCTCACCGCGCGGGACACCTCGAGTCGCGAAGCGGTGATGGGCTTGCCGACCTCGGCAGTGATCGACTGCGCGAACTCCTCGGAGTGCGCGGCGATGTAGTCGGAGACCCGGGAGAGCAGGGCGGCACGCTCCGGCACCGGGAAACCGCGCTGAAGGGCTGCCGCGGCGGCGTCCACCGCCGCGACCGCATGTTCGGGTGACGCGCGGTGCACCCGGCCGATGACCTCGCCCGTCCAGCGGTCGTGGATCTCGTCGACGCGGTCGGTGCGGATCCAGGTGCCGTCGATGAACAGTTCTTGCTCGCGCATGGCTGGGGACTCTCTCGATCAGTAGGGGCGGCCGGGAGTGGGGGACCTCGAGGGCCCGCCTGCCGGGGGTGTCAGTGGCTGAGTTCGGCGACGATAGCTGCGCCCACCTCGGTGGTGGACGCAGATCCCCCGATGTCGCGGGTGCGGACGCCGGACGCGGTGACCTTTTCGAACGCCGCCGTGAGGTCGGCGCTGGCTGCCGCGTAGCCGAGGTGCTCGAGCATCATCGCCCCTGTCCAGACTTGGCCGATGGGATTCGCCAGCCCACGACCGGCGATGTCGGGAGCCGACCCGTGCACGGGCTCGAAGAGCGAGGGGAACTCCCGAGAAGGGTTGAGATTCGCGCTCGGCGCGACGCCGATGGACCCTGCGATCGCGCCCGCGAGGTCGGAGAGGATGTCGCCGAAGAGGTTCGACGCGACGATCACATCGAACGCCGCCGGGCGCAGGATGAGCTTCGCCGCGAGCGCGTCGATGAGGATCGACTCGAGCTGTATCTCCGGGTAGTCCGCGAGCGTCTCGGCGACAATCTCGTCCCAGAACGGCATCGTGTGGATGATGCCGTTCGACTTCGTCGCGGACGTGATGTGGTTGCGACGGGTCGCCGCGAGCTGTGCCGCATAGCGAGTGACCCGCTCGATGCCCATGCGGGTGAAGACGTTCTCCTGAATGGCCGCCTCCTGCGGCAGCCCACGGAAGATGCGGCCGCCGATCTCGGAATACTCGCCCTCATTGTTCTCGCGCACGATCAGCAGATCGATGTCGTTGCCGCCTCGGACGGGGCTCTCGATTCCCGGAAGGGCGCGCACCGGGCGGAGGTTGACGTACTGCTGGAATTCGCGACGAATGGGGATGAGCAGGCCCCAGAGCGTCTCGGTATCGGGGATGCCCGGCAGGCCGACCGCGCCGAGGAAGATCGCGTCATGGCCGGACAGCGTGGCGATGCCGTCGGCGGGCATCATCACGCCGTGCTTCAGGTAGTAGTCGGAGCCCCAGCCGAGATACGTCCACTCGACGGCCTGGTCGTGACGCGCGAGCGCGGCGTCGACGCATTCGATCCCCACCGGGACGACCTCTTTGCCGATGCCGTCGCCGGCGATGACCGCGATGCTCATGAAACGGCGCCGTTCGGGGTGATGAAGACCTTGTCGAAGGTGCCGTCACGCTGGGCTTGCAGCGCATCCTCGATCTGGTCCATCGAGAAGTAGCCGAACTCGAAGTTGTCGAGGCCCAGATGGTTCACGATGTTCGCTGCGCGGCGGTGTGTGAACGGGTTGAGAGCCGTGCCGAGGATGGTGAGCTCTTTGGCGTAGATCTCGTTGGGGCTCACGGTCAGGCGGTCGTCCGGTCTTGCGACACCGAAGATGAGGATGTTCGCCCCGCGGGAGGCGAGCGGGATGGCCTGGTCGAGCACCCGGGAGGAGCCGACAGCGTCGATCAGGTAGGGGAACCCGACTCCGCCGGAGAGCTCCATCATGCGCTCGGTGAAGTCGGAGGCCGTGGGGTCGAGTGCCGCATCGGCCCCCATCCGGAGCGCCAGGTCGCGGCGCTGCTCCCGCATCTCGACCGCGACGATCGGGGTGAGCCCGGCCTTTCTGGCCAGCGCGATGAGGATGGAGCCGGCGGGGCCCGCGCCGAAGATCGCGATCGGGCGCCCCGAAGTCGCTTGCAGCCGGTCCATCCCGTGCACTGCGCAGGCGAGGGGCTCGGCCATCGACCCGATTTCTGGAGAGGTTCCGGCGGGAAGCTTGTAGGCGATCGTCTCCGGCAGCACGAGGAACTCGGCCATCCCCCCGTCGAGATGCACGCCGGGGGCCTTGCGGTTGGGGCACATGTGCGGCTTGCCGGTCTGGCAGTACACGCAGACGCCGCAGTAGTAGTGCGGCTCCATCGTGATGAGATCGCCGACCTCGAGCGTCGTGACGCCCTCGCCGAGCCCCACCACCTCCGCGCAGACCTCATGGCCGAGGGTGACGGGCGGGTTCGACGCGTAGGCGCCTTCGAGGATGTGCAGGTCCGTGCCGCACACGCCGACGGCGAGCGGTTTCAGCAGGACCTCCCCGGGGCCGGCGACGGGATCGGGCAGCTCCTGAACGGCGACCTTGTGGTCCCCGAGATAGCGCACGGCCTTCATGGCGGACGTTCCCTTCGGCATTCGCGTCAGCGCGTCGTCACGCCGGAGATTCACGCTAACGACATGTTGTTGGATTATCAACATCTATCTAGAGTGAGGGCGTGACCACCATTCCCTCGATCGTGTGCGTCGGAACCGTCGCGCTCGACATGATCCTCACGGCCGACCGCCTGCCTCCCGAGGACGGGCGGGTCGAGGCCGACCAGGTCGCCCTGGTCGGCGGAGGCAACGCCGCCAACGCCGCCGTGGCCATCGCCCGGCTCGGCCTCCCGGTCGAGTTCTGCGGGACGATCGGGGATGATCGGGCGGGCGGCCTCCTGCTCGACGAGCTCATCGCGGAGGGCGTCGGCACCTCGCTCGTGGAGCGTCGTCGCGGCTCTGTGACCGCACAGACCGCCGTCATCGTCTCCTCCGGCACGGGCGCGCGCACGATCATCACCCGCCCCGCACCTCCGCCCCCCGCGATTCCGCGGGGCTTCGACATCACCCACCTCGACAAGGCCGGTTGGGGGGCGATGCCCCGGGAGGGCGTCGCGGGAACACGAGTGAGCGTCGACGATGGCAACCTGATCCCGGACCTCGACCTCGCGCTGCTCGAGTGGTACGTGCCGACCGCGACGGTGCTGCGCAGCCGCTACGGCACGACCAGCATCGAGGCGGCCCGGCGCGCTCGGCTCGACGGGGCGGCGACCGTCATCGCGACGGACGGGGCGCGCGGCTCCTTCGCGGTCGACGACTCCGGGCTGCACTTCGCGCCGGCGCTGCCCATCACCCCCGTCTCCACGCTCGGCGCGGGCGACGTGTTCCACGGTGCCCTCGTCGCGGCGATCGCCTTGGGGCGACCCATGGCAGCCGCCATCCGCTTCGCGAACGTGACGGCGGCACTCTCCTGCCGCGCCTTGGACGGGCGGACGGGCATACCCGACCGCGCGGAGGTCGACGCTCTGGTCGGCGCACTCGGTGACCCCCGACTCAGCGACCGGGAGATCGCGGCGCGGTTCAGCAACGAGGACCCGGCGTAGCAGGATGGCGCCCGTGACCGAACCCCGGGGAAGCACAGGGATGCGCTACCGATCGGCGCCTGAACGTCGTGCCCGCCTGCTGCAGATCGTCGAAGAGCGGGGGTTCTCCTCTACGACCGAGCTCATGATCGAGCTCGGCGTATCTGACATGACCGTGCGCCGGGACGCACAGAAGCTCAGCGAGGGCGGCAGCGTGCGCATCGTGCACGGCGGGGTGAGCGCTCTCCCCTCGACCGATCTGCAGGGCAGTCGTCAGTACGAGGAGCGCGCGGGACTGATGGCGACCGCGAAGGCGGCACTCGGGCGAGCAGCCGCGTCCCGGGTCTCCCGCGACCAGGCGATCGCGATCGACGCGGGCACGACCTCGCGGGAACTCGCCCGCGCCCTCCCGGCGAGCCTGCCCATCACGGTCGTCACCCACTCCGCGAGCGCCGTCGCCGACCTGATGACGCGCTCGTCGACGACCCTCATCGCGCTGGGCGGTGTGCTGCACCACGAAACCCTCTCCTTCGAGGGAGAACTCGTCGTGCGGGCGATCGGAGAGCTGCACCTCGACACCTTCTACCTCGCTGCGAGCGGAATCGGCCCGCGGGGCGTGTTCTGCGCCAACGACTTCGACGCGGTCACCAAGCGAGCACTGATCAGCGTCGCCGACCGGGTCGTGCTGCTCGTGGACAGCAGCAAGTTCCATGCTTCCGCCATGGTCCGCGTGTGCGACTTCTCCTCGGTAGACGAGGTCCTGGTTGACGACGGCATCTCCGACGACGATCTCGCCATGCTGATCGACGCGGGAACCGCGGTCACCGTGGTCCCCGTGGCCGGCTAGCCTGCCGAGCTGCCGCCGGCGGCTGAGGCCAGCGGCGTGGGAAGAACATGCTGCTCCTGCAGCCGCCGGATCCAGAACGCGAACATGTCTTCGGTGTCGCGGCTGGGGGTGAATCCCGCCTGGCGCAGCTTGACGGTGCTGAGCAGCACAGGATGCTCCCGGCTCGCGAGCACGGACCCATCGGGCGTCCAGGCGAAGGCGTTGTCTGCGTAGTGGTGGGACTCGCCCAGGAGGCGCAGCAGGTCCGGCTGCTGCAGGCCCTCCCTGCCGGCGATTCTCGCCCAGGTGTCTGCATGGCTCGGAAGCCACTCGGCCAGCGAGCGCGGCGCGTCGTCGCCGACCTCGACGCCGAGCAGGGCGGCGAACGACGGCCACAGGTCTCGCCACTCGAACACGTCCCCGTTGGTGATGTTGAAGACCTGGTTGCGAGCAGTGGGCGAGTCGGTCGCCCAGTACAGGGCCTCTGCGAGCAGCCGCGAGTCGACGGCCTCCGCGATGTAGGAGCGGCCGCCCGGGTACGAGAACGGCAGGCCGAGCTCCCGGCAGAGCGCGCCGTAGACGCCGATCACGGGGATCAGATTCATGGCGGCCCCCTGGGCGTCGCCGAAGATGAACTGCGGTCGCCAGATGGTGTGGGCCCAGCCGTGTTCGCGCGACATCGCTTCGAGATAGTCCTGCTGCACCCAGTAGAAGTTCTCGTGCTCGACGCGCGGCTGCCGTTCCTTCGCGGGGACCCGCATGCGAGCGACGTGGAAGCCATACGCCTTCGTGCCCTGGAGCACGGACACGTGTTCCAAGGGCGCGCCGGAAGCGATCAGCGGATCGAGGACGTTCCGCAGCATGGCCCCGTTGTTCTCGATCTGGTCAGGGTCCACCCAGCCTGCGATGAGTCCGGGCTTCTCGAACAGCGCGGCATATACGACATGGGTCACCCCTCGGAGCGCGCCGAGCGCGCTGCGCGTGGCCTCGCGATCGAGGAGGTCGATGGCCAAGTGCTCGAACCTGCCCGCTCCTGGCGGGTGCGGGCGCCGACGGGACACCGTCACGACATCCGCCCCCCGCTCCAGGAAGTGCTCCAGTGCAGCCGAACCCACGACGCCCGTCGCACCCACGAGTACTGCCTTCATGCCAACGTCTCCCTCTAGACTTCTCCGGACAGTGTGAAACCTGTCACATATTTCCGTTACTGTCTCCGCATGGTGAGAGCGACGTCTCCCCTCTCGGTGGCCGCCCGGCGCGACCTGGTCGTGCGAATCGTCGGCGAGCGCGGCCACATGGTGATCGCCGAGCTGGCGGTCGAACTCGGGGTCTCCGAGATGACAGTCCGGCGGGACGTCGTCGAACTCGCGAGCCAGGGCCGCGTGATCTCGTACTACGGAGGCGTGCGCGCACCGCAGCTGCAGACGGTGCCAGGGCCGTACGGGCGGCGGCTCACCGAGGAGCCGCTCGCGAAGGTTCGCATTGCACGGCGCGCCGCGGAATTGGTTCCCGACGGAGCTGTGATCGCTGTCGACGCCGGATCGACGGCGGCGAAGCTGGCCCAGCAGCTCACCGATCGGAGCCGGTTGCGGGTCGTCACAGCGTCGGTGCCCGTCATCGACGCGTTCATGGGTGGCGGCACCGTCGAGGTCGTCGCACTCGGGGGCACCCTCCGCCGCGAGATGCAGTCCTTCTGCGGACCGGGCGCGGTTGCGGCCGCCCGCGAGCTGCAGGTCGAGACATACTTCCTCGGGGCCTCGGCGCTGTCCGAGCGCGGAGTCTTCGACATCACGGACCTGGACACCGCGCTCAAGCGTGAACTCATCGCCGTTTCCGGGCGCGTGGTCGCCCTCGCCGACAGCACGAAGTTCCGCAGACGCGCCATGTCCCGCACCTGCGGCTGGCAGTCGGTCGACGTGCTGGTGACCGACGACCGGATCGACTCGGAGTGGCTCGCAGTCCTCCAGGACGAGAACGTCGAGGTCATGCTCGTCCCCAGCGGCGAGCCCGCCTAGGCAACCGAGTGCACCATCTCGAGCACTTCGGCGGTCGTCGGCATCGCGGCCGAGCACTCGAACCGCGTCGCGACGATGGCGCCCGCCGCATTGGCGAACGCGAGAGTCCTTGCGAGCGGCCAGCCCTCGACGAGACCGTGCACGAGAGCGCCACCGAACGCGTCCCCGGCACCGAGGCCATTGACCACGTCGACGGGAATTGGCCGCACCTCCAAGGTCTCCGTACGAGTCTTCGCGAGCACGCCGAGGGGCCCCATCTTGACCACGGCGAGATCCATGCCGCGGTCGAGCAGGGCATCGGCGGCGCGCTGGGGATCCCGCTCCCCCACGGCGATCTCGCACTCGTCGAGGTTGCCGACCGCGATGTTGACGTGCTCGAGCGCCCGCGGGATCTCCCGCGCCGCTTCCTCGGCGGAATCCCAGAAGCTCGGCCGGTAGTCGAGGTCGAGCACGGTGGGACCCTGGCGGTTGCGCGCCTTCCACGCCGCGTAGTGGGCGTCGCGGGAGGGCTGGCGTGCGAGGCCCGTCGCCGTCGCCCAGAAGAGCGGCGTCGTTGCGACGAGGTCGAGCGGCACGTCGTCGATGCGCACGAACATGTCCGGCGCGGTTGGGTTGCGGTAGGTATAGAACGGGAAGTGGTCGGGCGGGAACATCTCGCAGAACGTGAGCACCGACTGCATGCCCGCGACCGGGATGACGAAGCGATTCTGGATCCGGTACCGCTCGAGCTGCTCCACCAGGAACTGGCCGAACTGGTCTGCGCCGGTGCGGGATACGAGCGCGACCTCGTGGCCGTGTCGCGCGATCGCCACCGAGACGTTCGCCGCGCTGCCGCCGATCGTCTTCGTGAATCCGGAGACGTCCTTGAGTGCGGTGTTGACCTCCGTCGGGTAGAGGTCCACCCCGATGCGGCCGATGACGACGATCGGATTCTCGGCGGTCGGCGCGGAAATACCCATCAGTCGCCGGAGTGTCCCTGGCCCGCTGCGCTTGCAAGGCTGCGCAGTCGCTCCGCGGAGACGGTCTCGAGGAAGGCTTGCGGGTTCTCCGCGGGGATGGCGTCCATCCAGATGGCGCGGCCGGCGAGGAAGCCGCTCGCACCGCCGGCCCGCGACATCGCGACGGCCTCGGCGAAGCGTGCCGCAGGAACGCCGGAGGACAGGACGACCCACGGGCACTCGACCCGGTCGGTGATCCTCTGCGCCGTTGCGACGATCGCGTCGCGGTCGCCTGCTCCGAAGAGGGGGACTTCCGCCTTGTAGAGATCCGGCTTCGTCCTGCCGAGATCCGTTGCGGCATCCACGAGGGCGTCGTTCTTCTCCGCATCGGACCACGAACCGAAGTCCGCGGGGCGCACCACGCCTTCAACGATGCCGAGCATGCCGGTTCGGCGGCAGAGGTCCATGAACCGCTCGGTCAGCTCGATCGCGGCGTCCCGGCGGTCGGGCAGCCACGGCACGAGCATCTTGAGCGCGGAGGCCCCGAACTCGGCGATGACCTCATCGTTCACCCCTGGGTCGATCTCCGCCCGGTTCACCGGCCCTCCCGGCACCTCCTGAAACAGGTTGTCAGCCGCGAGGATGATGGGGCACTCCGAGATCCGGGCGGCCTCGAGACCGTAGCTCCGGTCTATCAGCGCGGCGCTGGCGAGGGGCGAGAGCGTGCGGATCACGGCGACCTTGAACCGGACGAGCTCCTCGTCGGCAACGGTCTCGGAGCCCGCGGCCTTGGCGAGCATCTGACGCAGCGACTCGCGCTGGTCGATCGCGAGCATGGAGAAATTGCCCCAGGCATCACGGAACTGGTCGATCGTCACGGCGGGAGTTCTCTCGGTCATCGTGGGTCTCCTAGGGCTCGATCGGGTGGGTGGTCGGAGGCGAGCAGGTCAGCGGATGACGATCGGGTTGACCGGCGCGCCACTGCCTCCGACCACCTTGAGCGGCGCAGCGGTGTACAGGAACGTCCACCGGCCATCCGCCGCGCACGCGTCCGCGAGCTCCTCGAGCCAGCAGACTTCGGTGAAGACGACTCCGAGGTTCCGCATGAGCGCGGAGTGCAACGGGATCTCGACGACCGAGCCGGGGTAGTGCGTCGCCTCGTTGCCGATGAGGTCCGTCACCAGGCTCGGGATCTCCATCTGCTGGAACCACGCGACCGTCTCAGGGGAATAGGTGAGTCCGGGCTCGCTCCAGTCGGCGTAGAACTCGTCCCGGGGAACGTCATAGAACCGCGAAAGCCATCCGGTGCGCAGGAGCAGCACGTCGCGCTTCTCGATGGTGACGCCCTGGGCGGCGGCCGCCTCCAGGACTTCCTCGATGCCGAAGCTCTCACGGGACTGGAGGTATCGCACTCCCCTGTGGCGCGCGATGTCGACGAGGACACCGCGACCCACGATGCCCCGCTCTCCGAGGGGCTCGACAGAGGCCTTGCTGAGGCTGCCCTCCGTGGTCGAGGCGTCGTATCCGTTGTAGATGGTGCCGTCGTACCAGATGTGCCCGAGGGCATCGACCTGCGTCGATCCCTGCAGGAACATCTCGATCTTGTCGTCGGCGTAGTGGTGGTCGCCGCCGGTCGGCGCGGCCTCGCCGCGACGGAAGAATCCCTCATCCATGACCGCTGTTCGGATGGCGGACGATCGGTTCGGCCACACCGGGTCGCCGTCCGACTTGGGAGACCCGATCGGGACCTGGAGGGTGAACGTCTCGCCCGACCTGACCGCGGCGACGCCGCGCAGCACCTCGGCGGAGGTCAGGTAGTTGAGGCTGCCGACTTCATCGTCCGGCCCCCACTTGCCCCAGTTCTTGGGCGCGTCCGGGCCGAGGAGCTCGGCGATCGTCGTGGGTGCGTCGTCGGTCATGGCTAGGCCCCTGCCTTGATCATCTTGCGGGCGACCGTGCTGAAGGACACGGCCGCGATGAGCAGGATGCCCTGGAAGAGGAACTGCACATACGAGGGGACCCCTGCGAGCGCCAGGCCGTTGAATCCCACCGTGACGGTGAGGACACCGACCAGCGTGCCGACGATGTGGAACTGGCCTTCTCGGAGCACGGCCGTCCCGAGGAATGCCGCCGCGAACGCGGAGAGGGTGTAGCCGTCGCCGCCGGTGGGTTGACCGCTGCCGATCACCGAGGCGAGGAGGATTCCGGTGATGGCGGCGCAGACCGAGCAGATGACGAAGGCGATCGTCGTCGCCCCCTTGACCCCGACGCCGGCCAGGCGGGACGCCTCGGCGTTGCCCCCCACCGCCTGGATGTTGCGGCCGAGGTCGGTGCGGTTGAGTATCACCCAGAGGATCGCCACGATCACCACCATGTAGTAGACGTTGCGCGGAACGCCCAGCCACTGACCCACGGAGATGAGGGAGAACTCCGGCACGACGGAGCCGAAGGGCTGCGCCGATCCGGTGGTGATGAAGTAGTTGACCCCCACTGCGACGCTTCCGACCCCGAGAGTGGCCACCAGCGCATTCACGTTGAGTCGCGTGACGAGCAGGGCGTTGACCAGGCCGACAGCCACCCCGATGAGCAGCGCAACGAGGATCGCGATCGGGATCGGAACGCCTTTGATCATGAGGAAGGCGACGGTGACCCCGGCGAGGCTCGCGGTGTTGCCCACGCTCAGGTCGAACTGGTTGGAAGCAAGGACGAGCGTCAGACCGCAGGCGACGATCGCGGAGAGCGCCGACTGGTTGAAGATCTGCACGATGTTGCCCACGGTGAGGAAGTACCGGGGCGAGAGAACAGTGAAGACGATGATCAGCAGCGCGAGCACGATGAGTGCGCCGTACTTGCCGACGAACAGCGTGATCGACTGTCCGGTGCTGCGGCGCAGGACAGTCGGCTCTGACACCTGCGGGGACGCGGCGGTCTGCGTCATGAGATTGCTTCCTTCGCTTCGTGGTTGTGGCTGTAGATGACGGACAGCATCTGCTCTTCGGTGACGCCCGGCCCTTCGAGCTCGGCGACGGTGCGCCCCTCCACCATGACCACCACCCGGTGGCAGATGGACAGCTCCTCCAGTTCGGACGAGACGACGACTATCGCGCCGCCCGCAGCCGCGAAGTTCTCGACCGTCTGCCAGATCTGCTGACGGGCGCCGATGTCGACACCACGGGTCGGCTCGTCGAGGAGCAGGACTTTCGAGTCGCGTGCGAGCCAGCGGCCGAACACGACCTTCTGCTGGTTCCCACCGGAGAGGGTGCGCACCGGCACCGAGGAGTCCTTCGCCTTGATGCTGAGCGCCGCGATCATCCGCTTCGCGATGCCCTCGGACCTCTTGTCACTGATGAAGCCGAGGGGCGGCGCCGCACGCATCGCCTTCCAGTTGCCGAGCGTGATGTTGGTGCGGATCGACTCCTCCATGACAAGGGCCTGCGACCGGCGCTCCTCGGGCACAAGCGCCACCTGAGCGGCGATACCCGCCTGGACGTTCGACGGAGCGTGCGCCTTTCCGTCGATCGACATCGTCCCGAGCTCGGGCTTGCGATCGCCGAAGACGAGTCCGAGAGTCTCGCTGCGGCCCGCCCCGACGACGCCGGCGAGGCCGAGGATCTCCCCCGCGCGGCACGTGAACGAGACATCCTTCACGCGTCGCCCGTCGCTGAGATGCTGCACGTCCAGGACGACGCGGGCATCGGGAGCCACCGGCGCGAGGGATTCGCGCAGCTCGAGGCCGCCCGCGAGGCCCGTGATGCCCTTGATGAGGTCCTGGCGGTCGTAGCCGCCGCGATCGAAGCGGCCGCTGACCTTGCCATCCTTGAAGACCGTGACGCGGTCCCCGAGAAGCTCGATCTCATTGAGCCGGTGGCTCACGTAGGCGATGGTGACGCCGTCGCCGGTGAGCTGGCGCACGATCTGGAAGAGTCGCTGACATTCGACGTCGGACAGGGCCGCGGTCGGCTCGTCCATTGCGATGAAGCGGGCGTCCCGGGCGAGGGCGCGCCCGATCGCGACCATTCCCCGCTCGGCGACGCTGAGTTCCCGCACCGGGCGGCGGAGGCTGAAGGCGAGGCCCAGTCGGTCGGCCACCTCCCGGGCAAGCTTGGCGCGCGCCTTGCGGTCCTCGAATCGCAGCGGGTTGTCGGATTTGATGCCGAGAGTCATGTTGTCGATGGCGTTGAAGTCGGGGATGAGCGCCAGCTCCTGGTGGATGAAGGCGAACCCGAGGGCATCCGCCTGTGCAGGCGTGTGGATCCTCACCTCCTCGCCATCGACGAGGATCGTGCCGCTCGACGGTGTGATGGCGCCGGCGAGCACGTTGAGGAAGGTGGACTTGCCGGCGCCGTTGGCGCCGACAAGTCCGTGAACCTCACCGCGGCGGAAGTCCACGCTCACATCCGTGAGCGCCTTCACCGCGCCGAACGTCCTGCTGATCGACTTCGCGTCGATCAGCGGGGTCTGTTCGTGAGTCATGAGATTCGACCTTCCTCAACCGTGTGCGTCTGCGAAAGCGGCTGTTCCGAGCTATTCGAGAGTCTGCGGGTTCCGCGTGACGTAGTCCTCGATGTTGTCCTTGGTGAGGATCTCGACCTCACCAGGAACCTCCTGAGTCTTGCCGGTCTCGAAGTACGCGGTGATGATCTCGGCGACCTGGCGTCCGACGGTGTTCCCGTCGAGGCTCAGGGTTGCGGCGATCGCCCCGCTCTTGAGGGGCTCGTAGATGGTCTTGTTGAAGTCCCAGGTGAAGATCGGCAGGGAGTCGGTGCGTCCGGCCTGGTTGATCGCGGCGACCGCGCCCGCGCTCGGGTCGGTGAAGCAGGACCAGATCGCGTACTTGCCGGCACCCTCAGTGTTGGCGGCGAGCCAGGCGGCCGTCGCGTTCTGCGCATCGACGACCTGGCCGGGGATGGTGAACTCGTGCTCCTGGACCTTGACGTCCGTGCCGGCGAGCAGCTCCTGGCGGTACTCCTTGCGCAGACGGCAGGGGGTTCCCGGGGAGTAGTCGAGCGCGAGGACCGACGTGATGCCGTTGTCCTTGACGTACTTGATGAACACGTCGTTGATCGGCTTCGGCGACGTGACGTCGACCGCGCCGGCCATGCCCTCCAGCAGGGGGCTGGCGATGTAGAACACCGGGATGTTGGCACCCTTGGCCTCGGACATGCACTGGGCCATCTGGTCCATGGCGTAGGTCGTCACCACGAGGGCGTTGACCTGGCGAGTGATGAACTGGCTGCAGATGCTGTTGGCCTGGCCGGGGTCACCCTGGGGGTCCTGGCTGACCACTTCCCAGCCCAGCTTCTCGAGTTCGCTCTTCGCGCCGGCTGCGGCGAGAGAGTCGAAGGGAGCCGTGCTGTCGAACTCCACGATTCCCACGGTGCCGGGAGCGTCGCCGGTGCCGGGGCTGGCGCTCGAACCGGGATCGGCCGCCCCGCCTCCACCCGAACAGGCTGCGGTGCCGATGAGGACCGCGCCGGCGATGACGCCGACTGCGATTGTGCGGCTGTGCTTCAAAAGGGACATGTGACTACTCCACTCCATTGTCGATATAGCTTGCGAACGCCCGAGCATCGCGGTTCGCGAAGGCTTGGAGCGCTCCGCGGGGAACGATTCCCCAGTCGAGTTCAACCTTGAACCCGTTCGTCCGACCACGGTTGCCCGCAGGTCGCGACGCTACGCGGGTGCTTACCACTTGTCAACATTACCTGACACCTAGTCATCTGGTACTCTAGGTCGGCCATGAGCTCGTCGACATCGCAGTCCAAGTTCCTCAGGAGCTTGAGCGCGCGCCCGCTGGTGCGCAGCGGGGCGGTCTCGCTGCACTGGCAGTGCAGCGAGGCCCTCAAGCGGACGATAGAGGAGCTGCACTACCCCCCGGCCGTTCCACTCCCGCCGGAGAAGGAGATGGCTCTCGCCCTCGGCATCAGCCGGCCGACCCTGCGCCAGGCCATGGCGAGACTCGCGAGCGACGGCGTCATCCACACGCAGCGGGGCATCGGTGCGTTCGCGCTCGGCGGCGGTCTTGTGCGCGCCGTCGGACTCAACAGCCTGTATCGCGACCTCATCCGCGACGGACGGACACCCACGACTCTGGTCGTGTCCATGGGCGAGTCGCTGGCCGATGACCGAACCGCGCAGGCCCTGCGCATCCCGCCAGGCTCGACCCTCCAGGAACTCGAACGCGTCCGGCTCGCGGACGGTGTGCCGATCGTGCTCATCCGCACGAAGCTCGCCCTCCCCGATGGCATCCGCCTCACCCGGGAGGGCCTGCTTTCCGATGGCCTCTACAACCAGCTGCACCGAGTCGCCGGCATCGAACTCGTCGGCGGCAACCAGACTATGACGGCTCGCAAGGTCACGCCCGTCGAGGCAGACCTGCTCGAGTTGCCGAGGGATTCGGCCGTCATGGTCGCCCAGCGTTACGCCTTCGACGCGCGGGGTCGCGGCGTCGAGAGCAGCAATATCGTGTATTCGGAGGGCACCGAGCTCTTCACGTCCGACCTGCGCGGCACGTCTGTGCGCCCGACGGACTAGCACCAGCGGAAGGACACCATGCAGCTCAGCGCATCCACCATCGGCTCGCTTCCGGTCGATGTCGCGGTTCCGGGCTACGACCGCTCGAGCGTGACTGTCGGGATCGTGCACTTCGGCGTCGGCGGGTTCCATCGCTCGCATCAGGCCATGTTCGTCGACCGGCTGATGAACCGCGGCGAAGCACTGGACTGGGGAATCTGCGGCGTCGGCGCGATGCACCAGGACGCCGGCATTCGCGACGTCATGGACGCGCAGGACTGTCTCTACACCTTGGAGCTCAAACACCCCGACGGCAGCCGGGACCTGCGGGTGATCGGGTCGATCGTGCAGTTCCTGTTCGCCCCCGACGACCCCGATGCCGTCATCGAGCGCATGGCGGACCCGGCGGTGCGGATCGTCTCGCTCACGATCACCGAGGGCGGCTACAACTTCGATCAGGTGACCGGCGAGTTCGACGTGACGAACCCGGCCGTCCTCAAGGATGCCGCGCTCACCTCGCCGCCCGCGACGGTGTTCGGGCTCGTGGTCGAAGCGCTCGCCCGGCGCCGTGAACGCGGCATCGAGCCGTTCACCGTCATGTCCTGCGACAACATCCAAGGCAACGGGGAGGTCGCGAGGCGCTCCTTCTCCGCATACGCGCGACTCCGCTCCCCCGAGCTCGGCGACTGGGTCGAATCCTCGGTCGCCTTCCCCAACTCGATGGTCGACCGAATCACTCCCGTGACCACAGATGACGACCGTGCCGAGATCGCTGATCGCCTCGGGGTCACCGACGCCTGGCCCGTCGTCGCCGAGCCATTCGAGCAGTGGGCCCTCGAGGACCACTTCCCCCTCGGACGCCCCGCGTTCGAGAGGGTCGGCGTCCAGGTCGTCGAGGACGTCGAGCCCTACGAGCTGATGAAGCTGAGGCTGCTCAACGCGACGCATCAAGGCATGTGCTACTTGGGCTACCTGGCCGGGTACCGCTACGCGCACGAGGCGTCCGCGGATCCGGCGATCGCCCAATTCCTGCTCGACTACATGGATTTCGAGGCGACTCCCACGCTGCGCCCGGTGCCGGGAGTGGACCTTGCGGGATACAAGCGGATGCTCATCGAGCGCTATCGCAACCCGGAGGTCCGGGACACGCTCGCTCGACTCTGCGCGGAGTCGAGCGATCGGATTCCGAAATGGCTGCTGCCCGTCGTGCGGGAGCAGCTCGCCACGGGCGGGCCCGTCAGGAACTCGGCCGCGATCGTCGCGAGCTGGGCTCGATACGTCGAGGGCGTCGACGACCAGGGCGCACCGATCACCGTCGTCGACCGCCTGCGCGACGAGCTCGTCCCCCTCGCGCAGAGCCAGCGCGAGAACATCCTCGCGTTCCTCCAGAACCGGTCGCTGTTCGGCGACCTTGCCGAGAACGACCGCTTCACCACGGAATACCGAGCGGCGCTCGAGTCCCTCTTCGAGAACGGCGCTCAGGCCACGGTCGAGGCCTACGCCGGCTTCTCGCCGCGGGTCGCCTCCTAGCCGCACCGGGGTCGTCGATCGGGCTGTCATGACTGAGGCTCGACGACGACCTTGAGTGATTCTGGCTCGTCGTGAGCGAGGGTCATGGCTCGGACCGATTCCGCCAGTCCGAAGCGATGAGTGATGACGCCAAGGACGTCCACCTTGCGTGAGCTGATGAGGCCGAGGGCGATCGGGTAGCAGTTCGCGTAGCGGAACACCCCGAGCACGGTGAGCTCGCGCGCCTGGAGGACCGGGACATCGATCGGGGCCGTGTCAGCACCCATCCCCACGAGCACCATCCGTCCGGCACGGGCAAGCGAGCGCATGCTCGAGAGCACGACGGGCGCGGCACCAGAACACTCGATCGCGACATCGAACTCTCCCTCGATCTCCCCGGGCAGGCGGGCGTCGAAGCCCATGCTCCTGGCCACCGCAAGCCGGTACGGGTTCAGGTCCGAGATGGTCACCGAGCTCGCCCCGAACGAGCGGGCGACCTGGGCGACGAAGTTGCCGATCGGGCCAGCACCCGTGACGAGCACGCGATCGCCCGGACCGACCTGCCCGCGTCGGTTCGCCCACACCGCGACGGACACCGGTTCGGCCATCGCCGCCTGTTCGGCCGTGATCCCCTCCGGAGCGACGTGCGCGAAGCTCGCGTCGAAGGCGACGAACTGGCTCATCGAACCGTCGACCGGCGGGGTGGCCAGGAAGACGACATTGGGGCACAGGTTGTACCGGCCGGCGAGGCACTCGCTGCAGGTGCGATCGGGAACCCCCGGTTCGAGCGCCACGAGCTGGCCGATGCGGGCCGGGTCCACGCCCTCGCCGACGTCGACGACGTGGCCGGCCGACTCGTGTCCCAAGATCATCGGCGAGCGCATCAGGTGGGATCCGATACGACCGTGCTCGAAGTAGTGCACGTCCGATCCACAGACTCCGACGGCGGCGACGCGTACGAGCACCTGGCCGGTGCCGGCGGCGGGAATGGGCCGTTCCTCGATTCGGAGGTCGTTCACTGCGTGCAGGACCGCGCTGCGATTCGCCATCTCAGAGCCCCAGCAGTCGGGCGAGGTTTCCCCCGCAGACGAGAAGCCGTGCTTCCTCGGAATCCACTGTCCTGCTCACCTTCTGGTACTCCCACGTGTAGTCGCAGAAGGGGGAGTCACTTCCCCAGACGACCTTCTCTGGCCCCAGCTCACGGATCTGCACCGAAATCTCATATGCGGGCACCCTGGCGCACTCCAGATAGAGGCTGGGATGTTCCCGCGCCGCCTCGATCGCCTCCTCGTGCATCTGGAACACCCCGCTGTGGGCCATGAGCAGGGGGACCTCCGGATATGCGCGGGCGATCTTCGCGAACGCCGGCGGCGCGTTCAGCACGTCGGACGCCCCGTGCGCGATCACGATCAGGGCACGCTCCCGCGCAGCGTCGAGGATCGGTGCGAGCAGCGCGAGGTCGCCCAGGTTGTAGCCGTGGATGGTCGGGTGCAGCTTGATGCCGCGATAGCCACGATCCGCTCGCCGGTGCAGCTCCTCCACCGCGCTCCGGCCGACCCACGGGTTGAGCGCCATGAACGGGATGAAGCGATCCGGCCGCTCGGTCATCGCGACGTCGACTTCGTCGTTGCTGAAGCCCGCCTCGACGTGCGGGAAGATGCAGGCCAGATCGACGCCCGCCGCATCCATCCGGTCCGCGAGTTCGGCGCCCGTCTGATGCGAGCCGATCCTCGTGCCGATGTGGCTGTGCGAGTCGATGATCATTGCGTCGCCCCTCTGCGAGCGGCTCCTGTCGGTCGGAGGACGGGAGCCGCGAGGCAACCCTAGGGATCGCGGCGGGGAACTTCCTAGCCTCGCTGATACGATCTTCTGATACTTATTTGCAGAAATGGTGTGGAAGGGCGGGCATGGCCAGCTTGACCGCCGCAACTGTTGCGGAGCGGCTGCTCAGGCGTTCCGCCGAGCGCGAGGTCGTCATCCAGGATCCCGCGCAGTCGATGCGGTGGAGCCAGCACGACTATCCGACGAGCGTCGCCAAGTGGAACTATCACCCGGAGTACGAGATCCACCTCATCCGCTCCACGACGGGCCGGTTCATCGTCGGGGACCACATCGGCTCGTTCGGCCCCGGTCAGGTGTCGCTCATCGGGTCGGGGGTGCCGCACGACTGGGTGAGCGACCTCGAGCCGGGAGTCGTGGCCCGCAACCGGGATGCGCTGGTGCAGTTCGACGGCGACTGGCTGAAGCGATCGACGGCGGATCTCCCCGAACTGCTGGAGGTGAAGGCGCTGCTCGAGGACTCCTCGCGCGGACTGCTCTTCAGCGGGCGCACCGCGGCCGCCGCAGCCGGCGAGATCGAGAGCATGGGGATCACGGCCGGGCTCGCCAGGCTGGCTCACTTCCTTCAGCTGCTCGCCATCCTGACGCGCGCTCCCGAGCACGAGCGGGAACCGCTGGCGCGCGAATGGTTCACCCCGCCTCAGGCGGAGTCCCCGGAGTCCCGCGCGGTGGAGATGGGACTCCGCTACATCTTCGAGAATCTCACCGCGACGGTGCGCATGTCGGCGGCGGCGAGACTGGCGGGCATGTCCGAGCCGCGGTTCTCCCGCTTCTTCCAGCGCGCGAGCGGCCGCACCTTCAGCGAGACGGTGCGGGTGCTGCGGATCACCCGAGCGAAGATCCTGCTCGAGCAGACGAACGACCCGATCGCGGGGATCTGTTACGAAGTCGGCTTCTCGAACCTGTCCAACTTCAATCGCCAGTTCCTGCGCGAGGTGGGCATGACGCCTCTGCGGTACCGGCGGGAGGGTGCGTCCCGGACGCCTCCCGAGTAGCCCGTGAGGCGGCGGGGCTACGCCGTGGGATCGATGTGCAGCTTCGGCCCGCTACCAGCGTGGACCGGACGCCAGCCGGCCAGCGCGTCTGCGGCTCTGCCGAGCGGAACAGTCGCTGCGACGAGCGGCGTGGGGTCGACGGAGCCGTCGGCGTAGGCCGCGATCGCGGCGTCGAGGCCGAGTGAACCGCCAAGGATGCCGGCCGCCGTGACCTCCTTGCGCACGATGCTGCGCGTGTCGGTAAGGCTCGCCTCGTGGGAGATCCCGATGAGCACGACGGTGCGGCCGGGTTCCACGAGCTCGATGGCGCGCGACGGGATGCTCGGGGCATCGGAGGCGTCGATGACGGCCCCCCACGACAGTGGCGGCAGCGTCGACGCGTCCCACGCGCCGGCGAGGCCGAGCGATCGAGCGAGGTCGAGGGACTGCGCCGAGCGGCCGAGGACGTGCACGTCGATGCCGCGCGCCACGGCGAAGAGCGCCGCCAGGAGCCCGATCGTGCCTGCACCGATCACCAGCAGGGGGCCACCCGCGACCAGTCGCGCGGCGTCAACGGCTCGCACGGCGTTCCCGCCCGGCTCCACCAGGGCGCCGAGAGTGAAGTCGACGGTGTCCGGCAAGGCCCGGAGTGCGGTCGCGGGCAGCGGCATCCGCTCGGCGATGGCCCCGGGCCATCCCCCCCTGACCCCGACCTCGTGCCGTGTCGCGCACAGGAAGTGGCGGCCGTCGAGGCAGCGCGCGCACGAGCCGCAGCCGAGCATCGTGTCGCCCGTTGCCCGGCGGCCGAGCCAGGCGGGGTCGACGCCGTCGCCGACCTCCGTCACGACGCCCGCCCACTCGTGGCCGATCCTCAAGGGGTATTCGGCATTCAGGCGCTGCAGCCGCTCGGGCGCGCCCTGGAAGAGGCCCATGTCGGTGCCGCAGATCCCCACCCGCTGGATGTCGATGACCACGAGACCGGGTGCGGCCTCCGGAGGGGCGACGTCCTCGATGGAGGCCTCCTTCTGGCCCGTGATGACGAGTGCCCTCATCGCGCGTACACCTGGTTCTCGAGGAAGTCGCTGTGGAATTTCGCCTCTGGGTCGAGCGATCTCGCCAAGGCGCGGAAGTCAGCCATGCGCGGGTATCGCTGCTCGATCGCGGCGGCGTCCAGCGCGTAGAGCTTGCCCCAGTGCGGGCGCGGCTCGAACGGCGCGAGCGCCTCCTCGATCGCCGGGAGCACTCCGGCGATCGCTGCCGTCTCTCTGCGGAAGGTGAAGTGAATCGCCACGGTCTGCCTGTCGTATGCGGGGCTCAGCCACAGCTGATCGGCGCTCATCGAGCGGATCTCGGAACTGAGCAGGATCGGGTCGATGGAGTGGCCGAGTTCGCGAACCGCCGCGATCGCCGCCACCGCGTGACGGCGATCGACCATGTATTCGGTCTGGACCTCCTCGCCGTAGCCGGGTGGCAGCTCGCCGCGAAAATGTGCGAGTCGCTCATTCCACGGGCCCGGCACGCCGTTCACCGTCTCGTTCGTGAGTCCCGACGGCGACACGTACTCGCCGCTCGTCTCGAGGACTGCGCCGAACAGGTCCGATCGGATGACCGGCGCTTCGTCATCCACGCGCGTCTTCACCCACACCTTCGTGAGGAGGTCGCCCTGCCACCTGCCCAGGACGTTGACGCTGTAGCCGCTCGACATGATGTCGTCGAAGTGCGCGAAGAGGCTATCCCAGGGGAGCCCGAGGTAGAGGTCCTGGCGCACCGAGTAGGAGGGGCGCGTCTCGAGAGTCAGTCGGGTGACGACGCCGAGCGCCCCCAGTGCGACGACCATGCCGTCGAAGCGCGCGTCGGTGCGATCGGCCGCGATCAGGGAGCCGTCGGCCAGCACGATCTCGAGTCCGATGACGGCCGAGGAGAGGTTGCCGTTGCGGTCGCCCGAGCCGTGAGTGCCGGTGGAGCAGGCGCCACCGATGGAGATGTGGGGCAGCGAACCGAGGTTGTGCAGCGCGAGGCCCGCCGCCTGAAGCACCCGGGCAAGCTCGCGGTAGTGCGTTGCTGAGTTGACGCTCACGCTGGCGCCATCTGGGGCGATGCGGATGTCGGGGCCGAGGCGCCCGAGGTGCACCAGTTCACCCTCGGTGTCGGCCACTGCATTGAAGGAATGGCGCGATCCGAGCGCGTGCAGCCTGGTAGCGCCCTCGACGACCCGGCGCAATTCATCCACGCTCGCGGGTTCGTGGATCGCGGTGGCGGCATAGCGATAGTTGCCTGCCCAGTTCCTCTCGTCCACCCCTAGAACTCGTAGTCCCCGGCGCCGGCGGCGTCGTCGTATGCCGCGCGCGGGATCTGGGTCGCGAACTTGCCGCCGCTCACATCGATCAGCGTGCCCGTGATGTAGCCGGCACGATCGGAGGCGAGGAAGCAGATGAGATTGCCGATGTCGTCCTTCGAGCCCCAGCGGCGGAGGGTGAGGGTGTCGAGCAGGCGGCTCTGCTCCGCGGCCGGGCGCTCCGTGAAGCCGTTCATCTCCGTCGGCACCATGCCGGGGGCGTACGCGTTGACGGTCACGTTGTAAGGACCCAGTTCGCCGGCGAGTGCGCGTGTGAAGTGGGCGACGGCGGCTTTCGAGGAGGCGTAGGCCGCGTGATTGACCGTCGGCACGATCGCCGCGAACGACGACGCATTGATGATCCTCCCCCAGCCCTGCTTCTTCATCACGGGGATGACGGCCTTCGACATGAGAAAGGTGCCCTTCAGGTTGACGTCATGGGCGAAATCCCATTGCTCCTCGGTCAGCTCCTCGATGGACGCGGTGGCGGTCACGCCGGCGTTGTTGACGAGGATGTCGACACGCCCATAACGGGAAACGACGTCCGCCACGATTGCCCGGAGCCGGGCGAAGTCGCGCACGTCCCCCGCGAACTGCGCCGACTGGAAGCCGCCGTCCGAGAGCTCGACGCCGAGCTCGTCCAAATCGGCGCGGTTGATGTCGATCGCCACCGTCGTCACGCCTTCGTGCGCGAGGATGCGCACGATGTCGCGTCCTATGCCACGGGCGCCGCCTGTGACGATGGCGATCTTTGCGTTGAGGTCGATCTGCATCGGCATGTCTCCTGGTTGTCAGCCCGCGTACTCGAGTACCGGGAGTCCGGTGACCCCTGGCCGACACGCGAAGACTGCGCCGGCCTCGGGCTGCTCGTCATCGGGAAGGTTCTCGCGGGACGTGGTGATGTAGAGCGTGTCGAGGGCGTCTCCCCCGAATGCGCATGAGGTGACGTTGGTGACCGGCAGCTCGACGACGTCGACGACCTCGCCGGACCGGTTGAACCCTCGCACCGCCGACCCGCCGTAGAGCGCGACCCAGACCGACCCGTCCGACGCCACGGTGAGTCCGTCCGGGTTGCCCGCAACGTCGCCCACCTCCGCGAAAGGACGCCGATCGACCGGCCGACCCTCGGCCATCGTGAAGACATCGATGCGCCGAGTGGGCGTGTCGACGTAGTACATGAGCGCACCGTCCGGGCTGAAGCCGAGTCCGTTCGAGATCGTCACGCCGGAGAAGATCACCGAGACCGCATGATCGGCTGCGAGGCGGTAGAGCGAACCTGCCCCCGCGGGCGCACCATAGCCGAGCGAACCGCAGTAGAGGGAGCCGTCGGGAGCGCATCCCCCCTCGTTCATCCGGAGGCCGGCGTCACTCCACAGGTCGGGCAACTGTGTTCGCGTGCCGTCGAGGTCTTCGAGGGTGAAGCCGCGTTCCGTCGCGATGACGACCCCGCCGCCGTATCGCGGGCGCACCAGCGCCGCGATGGGCGAGCCCGAGGAATCCCGCGAAATCTGACCGGTCGCGTCATTGCGGGTGAGGTACTCGCCCGCCAGCATGTCGACCCATCGCAGTCCGCCCCAGCTTCGGGACCACACAGCGCCCTCACCGTGGAAGGCGAGCGGAGCGGTGAACTGTTCCGCAGCGGTCACCCACTCCTCCTTCGGTGTGTGCAGCGGCGAGAGGCTCAATCTGGATCAGGTTTGTCGGAATTCCATCACCCGCTGTGACATTCCTACCATGATGGTTGCATGCTCATCTCGGTCTTCCCCAAGGGATTCCTGCGCGAAATGATCGTCGACCGCACGATGACAGTCTTCGACTGGATCACGACCGCGAGGCAGCTGCCCCCCGTCGATGGGCTCGAATTGCACGCCGACTTCTTCTGGCAGACCGACGACGGCTACCTCGATCGCGTTGGGGACACGCTCGCGGCCGCAGGATTCGTGATGCCCATGGTGTGCGTCTCGCCCGACTTCGTGAACCCGGACCCGGAGATCCGGAAGCGCGAGCTCGATCGCGAGATCGACATGATCCGGATCGCAGGCCGCATCGGGACCGACAACGCGACCGTACGCGTACTCAGCGGCATGGCGCGGCCCGAGGTGCCGCTCGAGCAAGGTCTCGACTGGGCTAGCGAGGCCATCCTGTCTCTCATCCCCATCGCCAAGGAACACGGCGTCACCCTCGCGCTGGAGAATCACTACAAGGCGAGCACGTGGGAGTACCCCGAGTTCGCGCAGCGCCGCGAGGTCTACCTCGAGCTGCTCTCCCGCATCGACGAACGCGCCGCGTTCGGAGTCCAGTTCGACCCGTCGAACGCCATCACCGCCGGGCTCGACTCCGCCAAGTTCCTGGAGGAGGTCATCGATCGGGTGGTCTCGATGCAGGCGTCCGACCGGTTCCTGAGCGATGGGGCGACTCTCGACGAGTTGCGGCTCGCCGACGGCACGATCGGGTACTCGCCGGCGCTTCAGCACGGTGTGATCGGCCGCGGCCTCAACGACTATCCGAGGATCTTCCGCACCCTGGTGAACGCCGGGTACGACGGCTGGATCTCCATCGAGGACGGCGTCAACGGAATGAGCGAGATGGCCGACTCGATCGATTTCCTGACCGACGCGCGGGACAGGTACTTCGGAGGCTCCCGCGCGAACCGCATCGCGACGCTCGAGCGCGCGCGGACCGCCGCGGCCCCAGTCGCGAGGTGATCGACCGCCGAACCGACCTCCATCCGCGGCCGCTCACGGCGGTGACACCTACGCCGCGGTGTAACCGCCGTCGACCGCGATGTCCGTCCCGGTGACGAACGTGGAGGCGTCGGAGGCGAGGAAGATGGCGGCGCCGGCGATCTCGTGAGGTTGCGCCAGCCTGGCCATGGGCGTCAGACGCAGCCACTCCTCGAGGCGCTCGGGCATGGTGCGGCTCCTCTCGGTGAGCGGTGTCTCAACGTAACCGGGAGAGATGCTGTTCACGCGCACTCCCCGCTTCGCCCATTCGACCGCGAGGGACTTGGTGAGCATGACGACCGCGGCCTTCGAGGCGTTGTACGTCGCCTGTGGCTGCGGCCGGTTGACGGCGTACGCGGACATGGACGCGATGTTCACGATGGAACCGGCTCCGGCATTCAGCATGGCGCGGCCCTCCGCCCGACAGCAGCGGAACACTCCGGAGCTGTTGATGTCCATGACGGTCGCCCAGTCGTCGTCGGTGACATCCGTCGCGGGTCCGCCCAGATGACGGATGCCCGCGCAGTTCACCGCCACATCGAGACGTCCTTCGGACTCGAGCACCGTCGCGACCGCTGCATCGACCGAGGCGCTCGACCGCACGTCGAGGGCGACGAAGCGTGCGCCGATGGAATCGGCGGCCGCGGTGGTCGATTCCGACGGAAGGTCACCGACCGTCACCTTCGCGCCCGCCTCTCCGAGGGCGCGCGCGATCGCGAGACCTATGCCTCCCGCGCCGCCGGTGACAAGGGCGGCGCGACCGGAAAGGCTGAACGGCTCCAGTCCCGTGGGGATGCTCATGGGTGTCTCCTTCGACATCGGTGGATTGGGCATTCGCTGCGGACGGGACCGGGTGGGCCGCCGGGTACCGCGAACTTACCGCCCATCGGCTCATCGAGTCTGTTCACAGATCGCCACCATGTTCCCGGCGAGCCTCCCAACGGTGCGACACCGTCCGTGCGGCACCTTTGTGGACCTCCAGTAAGGTTTGCGCGATGCTTCGCCGCGTGAGGGAACAAGAGGTGCCGCCGTGACCGCCGAACTCGATCTGTGCGTGAATCCGGGGGTCTGGATGACCGGCTGGAACCGGGATCGGGCCCCTCAGATCGTGCAACGCCTTGCCCGCATCGGCTACCGCCGCGTCATGGTGGTGCTGCGCGATCCGTCTGTGTTCGAAGGGGACGGGATCCGCGAACTCGTCGAGGGCGCAGGTCTGGGCGTCGTCACCAACACGAATCAAGTGGCGGGACAGGACATCTCCAGTGACGACGCCGACGCGCGCGAGCGCGGTGTCGCCCGGCTACGCCGCGCCATTGCGCTGTCGGCGGAGCTGGGCTCCGATCAGCTCACGGGGATCCTCTACGGCCCCCTGGGCTCACGCGGCCCCGTCGCCGGCCAGACCTTCGACCGCACCGCGAAGATCCTCGGCGACCTGGCCGAGGAGGCCGCCGCGATCGGGGTGCGCCTCCTGTGCGAGGTCGTCAACCGATACGAAACCGCCATGATGAACACGGCTGCGGACGGCATGGACTTCGTCCAGCGTTCCGGATCGGAGCGGCTGGGTCTGCACCTCGACCTCTTCCACATGAACATCGAGGAGGACGACATCGTCGCTGCGATCTCGGACGCGCTCCCGCGGCTCGGCTATCTCGAGATGGAGCAGAACCACCGGGGAGAGCTGCACCGGGGCCATATCCCGGTCGTGGCCATCCTCGAGGGCGCGATCGGGGCGGGCTACCAAGGCCGGTTCGGCTTGGAGGCGTTCACGGCGTCGGCCATCGAGCCTGCTCACGCGGCCGGTCTCTCGATCTGGCGGGACGTCCTCGAGACGGACACCCGCATCGCGGAGGATGCCTACGAGGTGCTCAAGGCGGTGTCGTCCGGGATTCGCTCCTGACCCGGCCGGGATACCTGGTTGCTGCCGGACGGCAGCCGCAAGGGCGTCTGCGGCTGCCCTCCCT
>NZ_JAODMK010000024.1 GCF_025465545.1 Naasia sp.
CTGACGCGTTACCGGCGCCGACGTTGCGGGCTCAGGAAGGGGTGGACGCTCCATCGAGCGCGGTGACGACTCGGGTCACCGATGATCCGAGCCCCCAGTGCACGCCGAGCTCGGCGATCCGTCGCAGCCCGCCGTCGGGGATGCCGATCCGTGAGTCGACGGGGGGAAGCTCGAGGTCGGACGCCACCCGCACCACGGCGGGCGCCTGGGCGAGATAGCCGGCGGAGGCCCGGATCTTGGCCTTGATTCCGGCGGACAGCGGCACGCCGGGGCCGGCCTCGGCTGCCGCGAGGATCCCGTCGAGGTCGCCGAACTCGGCGAGCAGGGACGCGGCCGTCTTCTCGCCGATCCCCGCGACCCCGGGCAGCCCGTCGGACGCGTCGCCGCGGAGGGTCGCGTAGTCCGCGTACTGCGAGGGGCTCACGCCGTACTTGCCGCGGAGGACCTCGCCGGTCACGATCTCCAGCCTGCTCATGCCGCGGGCGGTGTAGATGACGCGCACGTCGCGCTCGTCGTCGATCACCTGGAACAGGTCGCGGTCGCCCGTGATCACGTCCACCGGCATGGTGGCGGTGGCTGCGTAGGTGCCGATGATGTCGTCGGCCTCGTACTCCGGCCGGCCGACCACGGGGATTCCGAGAGCGGTGAGGGTGTCGCGGATCACGGGCACCTGGACGCTGAGCGGATCGGGCACGACCTCGACGTCCGGCCCCGCCTGGACGACCTCGGCCACCCGGTGGGTCTTGTAGGTCGGCAGCAGGTCGACCCGCCACTGGGGACGCCAGTCATCGTCCCAGCAGGCGATCAGGTCGGTGGGGCGGAACTCGGCGACGAGGCGCGCGATCATGTCGAGGAGCCCGCGGACGGCGTTGACCGGAGTGCCGTCGGGACTCCGTACCGTGTCCGGCACGCCGTAGAAGGCCCGGAAGTACAGCGCGGCCGTGTCCAGCAGCATCAGGCGCCTGTCGCTCACGGGGCCATTCTGGCGGAAGGGCATGCCCGGCGGGCGATCGAGCCCACTGGGGGTTCCCGATCAGGTACCGGAGCCCGTCCCGAGGTCAGTCCTGCGGCGTCCCATCGCGGCGGACGGGCCACGCACTGCGGAGGGTCGGGATGCCTCGCCGGCTCAGCCACGGCTCGGTGCTGCGCTCCGCGTGCTCGAGATCCAGCTGCGAGACGAGGTGGTCGATCGCGGCCAGCACGGAGCCGTGCAGCATCCAGAGCTGGGTCTGCTCACGCGGGTCGACGTCGAGGAGCGTGAGCTCGGTGAGCACGGCCCGGGTCTCCCGGACGATCTCCAGCAGCCGGCCGAACGCCTCCTCCGCTCGCTCGCCGCGGTTGCGCCCGTACTCCGCTTCGACGAGGTCGCCGAACGCGCGCAGGCCGTTGGCGACGTCGTTGAGCACGATCGCGAGGGCGCGCCGAAGCTCCGCTCCGGTGGTGTCAGGAGTGTCCTCGCCCTCGTTCGCCGGGGCCTGCTTGCCAATGGCGACGATCAGGGCTCGCTCGGCGCTGAACGCGCGGTCGAGCCGGTCGACCGCAGATCGCAGGCCGGGATGCACCAGAGCGGTCGTGAGCGCGCGAGGATTCAGCCGCCGGCTCTCCCGCGCCGCCTCCACGGCCGCTGCGGCGTCGGCGACCTCGCCGCCGATGTGCTGGGACCAGTCCGACCAGGCGCGCACCTCCTCGGGATGCGGCGGCCGGTTGCCCAGGGTGAGCGCGATCTCGCCCATCAGCGCCGCCTGCGACCTGGTAACCCGGCGCACCGCCTCGCTCGCCTGCAGGTTGGGGATCGCGACGGGGACGACAAGGCTGAACGCGACGCCGACGAGCGTGCCGATCAGGGTGTTCGCCACGCGCACCTCGGCGGCGACGCCCGTGGCGACTCCCGGGGCGGAGACCGCGAGGATCAGCATGGCGCTGATGGGCGCCTCGAGGGTCTGGTCGCCGAGACGCAGGACCATGGCCACCAGGAGCGAGGCGGCGATCACGAGCGCGAGGCTCCACCAGGACAGCCCGAGCGAGGCGGATACCCCGACCGCGACCAGGACGCCGGTGAGCACCGCTCCCACACGGACGATGCCCATGAGCAGTGTCCCGACCGTCGACGCCTGAACGACGAGCAGCGCGGTCAGCGGCGCGGTGAGGTCGAGGATGCCCGGGAACAGGGCGTCCGCGACGACGTACGCGACGACGGCGGCGACGGTGAGCCGGGCGATCTGGGTCGCGGCCGGTCGCACCCGGCTCGGAACCTCCGACCATGAGTTCGGCAGGCCCGGCCAGATCCACCACAGCAGCTGCCGCAGATTCCGCCGAGACCACGGCGGACGCCTCTCGCGCGGTGCAGTCATGTTCGATCCTCAACCCGAGGTGGCACGTGGTGCTGCCACCTCGCCGAGGTGACAGCACCACGTGCCACCTCGACAAGCTCGGTGGGGTGACGGGACCATCCTTCCTCGCGCGGGCCGTATTGCACCGTCAAGCGCGTGAAGGTCTCGGGCACGATCGACATGCACGAGTTCCGCGCCACCCTGCTGCCCTCGGCCAGGGCAACCACATGCTCCCCCTCAAAACGCCAAGCTCAAGAAGCTGGTGGGCAAGGCCGCGGGCGACGAGGTGTCGGTCGGCCTGGAGCGCCGCTTCCCCTGAGCTGGAGCGCCGCTTCCCCTGAGGAGGAGTCGGTCGGCGCGCAGCGACGGCAGGACTAGCGACTCGACCAGTGCGACGGCCGCACGAAGCCGGCGGGAAGCCGGGTGCCGGAACTTCCCCTGGCACTGTTCACCTGCATCTGGGTGAGGAACAGTGTCTCCGACAGGTCCGCGCCGGCGACGTCCGCGTCCCTGAGGTCGGCGCCGATCAGGTCCGCGCCGCGAAGATCCGCGCTGCGGAGGTCGGCGCCCAGCAGGAGCGCGGCGCGCAGGTCGGTGCCGCGGAGGTCTGCGCCCCGCAGGTTCGCGCCGACCAGGTCCGCTCCCGGCCGGATCGGACGGCCGCCGCCCTTCCCGAGCGGCTGGGGATACCGCGAGCGCGCGGCCTCGCTGGCGCGGAGGAGCAGAGGTCGCGCCGCGTCGTACTCGTCATCCGTGTCGATCCGGAGCAGCGCGGCGGCGTCCGAGAGGGTGAGCGCCTCCACCGCGGAGAAGGCGGCGGTCAGCTCTGCGCGCAGCGGGTCGACGCCGGGAAAGGCCAGAGCGGCGTCGAGGTACCAGAGGAGCTGCTGCAGGCGACGGACGATCGGGAACACCGCGAACATGTCGCCCCGGACGCCGTCCTCGCGCCAGCTTCGGCCGTCGAACGTCTGCTGGGTGACCTTCTGACCCGCTCCGAAGCAGTCGAAGACGGTGCAGCCCGTGAAGCCGCGCTCGCGCAGGACCGGATGGATCTTGCAGCGGAAGTCCTGCTCGAGATGCACGCAGGGCTCCCCCGGCTCCTTGTCGTAGGCGAAGGCCGCGCTCCGGTCGAACGCCAGCGCCACGCAGCAGAGGCCGACGCAATTGGCGCAGTCGGCGCTCAGGTCCGCCCGCCGCCCGAGCTCGACGAACGTCTTGCCTGCCATCGCGGATCCCTCCCGTTCCCGCACAACGCTATCCGGCGGCGCGCGTGCCGCCGATTTCGGGCTCTGCCCGAGTGCCGTCCGTGCCGCAGAACGGTCGGACTGCGAGCGTCGGCGGGCAGGTCTAGCATCGGCATCCGGAAGACGGAGGGCTGATGGCCGGGCAACTGCAGTGAGCGCCATCGCCCTTCTCCCCGCCGCCAGGCGGATCCAGCGCATCTATCTCGTGCTTCTGCTCGGCAACACCCTGGCAGCCTCCTTCATCTGGGGCATCAACACGCTCTTCCTCCTCGACGCCGGGCTCTCGAACCTCGAGGCGTTCGCGGCGAACGCCTTCTTCACGGCCGGAATGGTGATCTTCGAGATCCCGACCGGGGTTATCGCCGACAGCGTCGGCCGCCGCGCCTCCTACCTGCTGGGCACGCTCACCCTGGCGGCGAGCACAGCCCTCTACTGGCTGATGTGGCTCTGGTCGGCGCCGTTCTGGGGCTGGGCCGTCGTGTCGGTGCTGCTCGGGCTCGGGTTCACCTTCTTCTCCGGCGCGGTCGAGGCCTGGCTGGTCGACGCCCTCCGCTCGTCCGGCTATGAGGGCGAGCTGGAGCCGGTGTTCGCGAAGGGGATGGTGGTCTCCGGAGTCGCGATGCTCGTCGGCTCCGTCGCCGGCGGCATCATCGCCCAGGCCACGGATCTGGGCGTGCCCTTCCTCCTCCGGGCGGGCGTGCTCGTCACGATGTTCGTCGTCGCATTCCTCGTCATGCGCGACCTCGGGTTCACCCCGGACCGGTCGGAGCGCCCCGGGAAGGCCGTCCGAACCCTCTTCCGGTCGTCGCTCACCCACGGGCTGGGCAATCCGCCGGTGCGCTATCTGATGCTCGCCGCGCCCTTCACGGCCGGGGTCGGCGTCTACGTCTTCTACGCCCTGCAGCCCTATCTGCTCGAGCTCTGGGGGGACGAGAAGGCCTATTCGGTCGCCGGTCTCGCGGCGGCGATCGTCGCGGCTTCCCAGGTCCTGGGCGGCCTCATCGCCCCCGCCGTCCGGCGGCTGTTCCGCAAGCGCACGACGACGGTGATCCTGGCAGCCGCGACCTCTGCGGTGCTGCTGCTCAGCCTCGGCCTCACCCGGACCTTCTGGGTGGCACTGCTCCTGATGGCCGTCTGGGGCGTCGTCTCGGCGGCCGGCGGTCCGGTGCGCCAGGCGTACCTCAACGACCTCATCCCCTCGAAGCAGCGTGCCACGGTGCTCTCCTTCGACTCGCTGATGGGCAGCGCAGGCGGCGTGATCGTGCAGCCCGCGCTGGGGCGAAGCGCGGACCTGGGCGGGTACGGGTTCTCGCTCGCGCTGAGCGGCGCGATCAGCGCTGTGGCCCTCCCCTTCCTCTACCTCAGCCGCCGGCAGAGGGCCGCGGCGGATGTCACTCGGGCCGGCGCCGAGCCGCCGGAGGACTCCGCGGCCCCTCCGCCGGTGAAGGCGACGGAGCCGTCCGACCCGGACCGCTGAGCATTCCGGCCGCGACTGTTCGTTCCCGGAATCCAGGCCGGCGCTGCTGCGGTCCGGGCCGCGAGCTCGCCCGCAAGCCGGCGTCCCCACGACTCCGCCCGGCGAAGCTCGTCGTCGCCGACCGATCAGGTCGCCGGCAGCACGAAGCCGGCGGGCGGGGCGAGCTCGGTCCACCCCTTCCTGTTGAGCTTCTTCGCCGGGAACGCCCTGGTGCGGATCAGATGGCCCGTGCCCGGACGACGGCGACCGGGCATGGCGGCCTGGCGAGGATCTCCCGGCTCGTCGAGCCCAGGAAGAGTCGCTCCTCGGCTGTTCGCCGGTGTGCGCCGACCACGAGGATCTCCTGCCCGGCGGCCTCCCGGGAGAGGGCGTCTGCAGGATGCGCCTCGGCGACCACCCCGCGAATGTCGAGATCCGTGTCCTCCGCGCGCAGCCGTTCGAGAATCCCGGCGAGGGCTCGCGTCTGCCTCGCCGCCGCCTCGGCCAGCGAAGAGGGCGACACCCCCGCCAGGGTGCGGACGAAGGGCACCTGCCAGCAGTGCACCACTCGAAGCCGGCGATGGAGCACCCGCGCCTCGTGCACGGCGAACCGCAGTGCGGGCTGGTCCTCGAGGTCCGCGTCAACGCCGACGACCACCGCCCCATGCCCGGAGGTCCAACTCCTTGGCACGACGATGGTCGGGCACTCGGAGCTTTCGGCCAGCTTCACCGGGAACGAGCCGCCGAGCAGGCCGGCGAGCCGACCGCCGCCGCCGCCGCCGACCACGAGAAGGTCGGCCGCCTGCGAGGCGCGGGCGAAACGCTCCCGCGCGTCCCCCCAGGAGACGGACCCGCGCACCTGCGCGGACGGCGCCACCCGCTCGAGGTACCGCTTCGCCCCGCTCACGACCGAGTCGGCCGCCTCATCGGAGTCGCCGCCCCTGACCTGGGCGGTGAGCCGATCCGCCTCCACGACGATGCTCACGTCGACATCGACGCGATGATTCCTGGCTCGGTGGGCGATCCACTTCATGGCGCTCGTGCCGCCGGGACCTCCGTCCGTGGCGAGCACGACTCGCTCCACGAACGGATCGGCGGGGTGCTCCTCCAAGGCTGGTGCGCGATTCGCTGTCTTGGGTGCGACGAGGTCGAACATGGCTTCTTCTCCTGTCGTCGTTCGCGAGCAGGCTTCCCCCGGCTGATCGCAGTGTCGGGTCCGTCGGGGGGCTGGGGTCAGGGTCGAAGGTCCTCTTCGGAGGCGGTGAGGCGCGAAGGGCCGGACCGGCGGAGGACTTTCGTCCCGCGCAGCCGGCGCGCGCACGCGCACACTGAGTCCATGACCCGCCCGCTGGTGAACTGGCACGACGACCACCTCAAGAACCTGTCTCTCGGGGAGCGCGCGGCCGACCGCCTCCGGAACGGCATGGGCAGCTGGCCGTTCGTCGGCGCCTTTCTCGGGATCATGCTCGTCTGGGCGGCGATCAACCTCCTCCAGAAGGCGTGGGACCCCTACCCGTTCATCCTGCTCAACCTGTTCCTCAGCATGCTGGCGGGCTTGCAGGGCGCCATCCTGCTGATCGCCGCGAAGCGGCAGGACGGGATCTCCGCCGCCCTCGCACGCCACGACTACGAGACGAACGTGGCCGCGAAGCGGGAGATCGAGGAGCTGATGGAGATCAATCGGCGCCAGCTCGAGCTCCTGACCGAGCTGCACCAGCGGGACACGCTCGGGGTCTGACCGGCTCGCCGGTGGCCATCCCGTTCGACGGGACCGGACAGGACGGAAGGACCTATGACCCTGCCGACACGGTGCGGCACCGCCGCATGCTGAGAACATGACGAGCTCTGCCTTGCCGCTCAGCCCGGCGCCCGCCGCGGTCCTCGTCGCGAACGCGCTGACCGGTCTGTCGACCAGCGAGGTGCTCGATCGCCGCGCTCGAGGACTGATCAACACGATGCCGGACGACTCCGGGCGCTCCTTCGCTCGCATCCTCCAGGCCAACCTGTTCACGCTCTTCAACGCGATCGTCGGCGGCAGCTTCCTGCTCCTGCTCGTGCTGGGCGCCTGGCAGGACGCGCTCTTCGGATTCTTCGTCATCGCGAACACCCTCATCGGGGTGATCCAGGAGTTCCGAGCAAAGGTGACTCTGGCGCGTCTCGCCGTGATCAACGCCCCTCGCGCGCTCGTGCGCAGGAACGGCATCGAGAGCGACTGCGAGGTCGGCGCAGTCGTCCTCGACGACCTTCTGGTGCTGCGCCCCGGCGAGCAGCTGTCGGCCGACGCGGAGCTGGTGGAATGCCGGGAGCTGGAGGTCGACGAGTCGCTGCTCACCGGAGAGGCGGATCCGGTCAGCGTGGGGCTCGGCCGGGAACTGCTCAGCGGCTCGACCATCGTGACCGGCAGCGGCCTCGCTCGGGTGATCCGCATCGGATCGGACTCCTACGCCGCGCGCATCACCGCCGAAGCCCGGCAGTTCTCCCTCGTGCGCAGCGAGCTGCGGGCATCGGTCGCTCGCGTCATCCGATGGATATCGATCGCCCTCCTGCCGGTCGGCGCCCTCGTCGTGAACGGCCAGATGCAGGCCGCCGGCGGTTGGGCGGAGGCGCTCGCGAGCGGAGCGTGGCGGGACGCGGCCGTGGCTGCGGTCGCCAGCATCATCGCGATGGTGCCGCAGGGCCTCGTCTTCATGACCTCTCTCGCCCTCGCGCTCGGGGCGGTGAAGCTCGCCCGGAAGCGGGTCCTGGTGCATGAGCTCGCCGCGGTGGAGGGCCTCGCACGGGTGGACATGCTCTGCGTCGACAAGACCGGCACCCTCACGGACGGCTCGCTCGCACTCGACCGGCTGGAGCCGATCGCGGGCGCGGGCCCCGGCTGGCAGTCGGCGCTCGCCTGGTTCGCGGCGGACCCGGCGGCCAATGCGACCGCGAGGGCGATCGGCGCCGGAGTGCCGCACGACCAGACGCGGGTCGGCGCGCCGGACGCGACTGTGCCGTTCTCCAGCCGCCACAAGTGGAGCGCCGCCCACTTTCCCGATTCCGCGATGCCCGGCACCTGGGTGCTCGGCGGCGCCGATGTCGTGCTCGACGGAGCGGTTGCAGAGTCAGCCGACGTGCTCGCCCGGGTCGCCTCCCTGGCCGATGCGGGCCGGCGAACGCTGGTCCTGGCGCACTCCTCGGAGCCGCTTTCGCCGGCGACCCCCTCAGGCGTCCCTGTCCTGCCGACCGAACTCGTCGCTGTCGCGCTGGTCGTGCTGCGCGAACGGGTCCGCGGCGACGCTGCAGAGGCGATCGGCTACTTCGCCCGCCAAGGGGTCGAGATCTGCGTGATCTCCGGGGACGACCCGCGCACGGTCGGCGCCGTGGCGCGGGAGGTCGGGCTGGCACCCGACCTCGTGGCGGTGGACGGCCGTTCCCTCCCGTCGGACCCGACGGCACTGGCGGCGGTCCTTCGGCACGAGCGGGTCTTCGGCCGGGTGACGCCCGCACAGAAGAAGGCCATGGTGCTCGCCCTGCAGTCGCTCGGCTACACCGTCGCGATGACGGGCGACGGCGTCAACGACACGCTCGCCCTGAAGCACGCCGATCTCGGCATCGCGATGGGCTCCGGGTCGGCAGCGGCGCGCGCGGTGGCGCAGATCGTGCTGCTGGACGGCGCGTTCGTCCGACTGCCCGGGATCCTCGCTGAGGGGAGGCAGGTCATCGCGAACGTGGAGCGGCTGGCGAAGCTGTTCCTGTCCAAGACCGTCTATGCCATCCTCCTCGCCGGAGTGTTCGGAGCGCTGCTGTGGCCGTTCCCGTTCCTGCCTCGTCAGCTCTCGATCGTCGACGGCATCAGCATCGGACTTCCCGCCCTCGTCCTCGCCCTGCTGCCGAACAGCCGGATCTACCGTCCGGGCTTCCTGAGCCGGGCCGCGCGATTCTGTGTCCCGTCAGGAGTGGTGGTCGCGGCAGCGGTCGCCGGCGCCGTCGCGTACGCGTATGCGGGAAGCGGCGCCCCCGCGGGGCAGGTGCAGACCGTGGCGGTTCTCACCCTCACCCTCAGCGCGCTCTGGGTGCTGGTGATCCTCGCCCGCCCGTTCACCCGGGCCACCACCGCTGTCGTCCTGGCCGCCTACGCGAGTCTGCCGGTGGTGCTCTCGATCCCCTTCGTGACCGCCTTCCTCGAGCTCGAGCTGCCTCCGCTCGAGCTCATCCTGGTCGCGCTCGGCGCTTCGGCGGCCGCGAGCCTGGTCCTCGAACTGCTGCATCGCAGGCTGCGGAGGACGCAGGGATAGGCTCACGCCCATCCGGACGGAAGGAGCGACGATGCCCGGGAGCCCCGCGGTCGAGATCGAGGTCGGCGGGCACAGCGTTCGGGTGTCGAACCCCGACCGCGTCTACTTCCCGGATCGAGGGGAGACGAAGCTCGACCTCGTCCACTACTACCTGTCGGTCGGCGAGGGCATCGTCAACGCACTCCGTGAGCGGCCCTGCATGCTGCACCGCTACCCCACCGGCGTCGGCGGCGAGAAGGTGCACCAGAAGCGCCTGCCGGCCGGGGCGCCGCCGTGGATGGAGACGGTGCGGGTCTTCTTCCCGCGCTACAGCCGCACCGCTGACGAGCTCTGCGTGACAGAGCTCGCCCACGTGATCTGGGCGGTGCAGATGTCCACCGTCGAGTTCCACCCCTGGAACAGCCGCCGCCAGGACACCGAGCAGCCCGACGAGTGGCGCATCGACCTCGATCCCATGCCCGAAGCCTCCTACCGCCGGGTGCGGACCGTTGCGCACGTCGCCCACGAGGTGCTCGACGAGCTCGGCGCGGTCGGCTGGCCCAAGACCTCAGGCGGCAGCGGGATGCACATCTACGTGCGGATCCGGCCGGAGCACGGCTTCGAGGATGTCCGGCGGGCTGCGGCCGCCTTCGCCAGAGAGGTCGAGCGGCGAGCCCCGCAGGAGGCGACGACCACGTGGTGGCGTCGCGACCGCGATCCGGCCGCGGTCTTCGTCGACTACAACCAGAACACCCGCGACCACACGATCGCCGCGGCCTACTCAGTGCGCGGCAACCCCCAAGGCACGGTCTCCACTCCCCTGGCATGGAACGAGGTGGACGACGCGAACCCCGAGGACTTCACGATCGCCACCGTGCCCGCGCGCTACGCGGTGAAGGGAGACCTGCACGCCGGCATCGACGAGGCCGTGTTCGACCTGGCCCCGCTGCTCGAGTGGGCGGACCGCGACGAGCGCGAAGGCCTCCCCGTGCCGCCGCACGAGGAGGAGCAGGGCTAGACCGGCCGATCAGGAGAAGGTGGCCACCGACCGGTCGAGGGCGCCCGCGAGCTCGAGGATCTCGTCGACGTTCTCGGCGGGCACCACCACGAGGGCGTGAGCCTCGGCGTCGCCGTCATCGAGCTCGAGGAGCCGGCACTCGCCGGCCGCGAGGACTGCGTCCGCGGCTGCCAGCGCCTCGGCGAGGTCGTCCGTGTCGTTCACCGCCCCCAGGTCGGGCTGCAGGCGGAACACCCGGGGCAGCTGGGCGAGGGCGTCGGCAAGCTCCATGCCGGTGTCCTCCGCGTCGAGGTAGGCGAGAGCGCCCGCGTCGTCCAGGCCGCCGATGAGCGCCTCCCAGGCATCCCCGTCGTTGTCGCCCTCGTCCTCATCGAGCGCCTCGCGGACGCGCGGCCAGAGCAGCTCGTCGTCGTCCAGGAGTCCGGTGAGCCGCTTCCATGCCGCCATGTCGTTCACGTCCGCCATTATCGGCCGCCTGGCTGCATGGCCGCATGGGGCCATGCGACCGGCGTCGGTTTCGCCTGTTCTCCCGCGCCGCCCAGGCGCAAGGGCTTCCGGCGCGCCCCCGTTTGGCCCAGGGTGGAGGGATGAGAGTCGTGTCCTACGCTGACGAGCACTTCAACACCACCGACGCCGTTGCGGTGAAGCTGCTCGAATACTCGGTGGTCCTCGCCAGAACGGGCAACAGCGACGTGGTCCGCATCCCCGTCGTGGCGAGCGGCAGCTCCACCTGGGCGAACCTCGTCCTCGGCCCGGGAAGCCAGATCACGACCCTCGACGTGAACCAGAACGAGACCGAGCTCGACGACACCGACGTCCTGCAGGAGCTCGACGCCAAGATGACGCGCCTGGCGCACACGGGGAGTCCGATCGTGCCCGAATCCGACCCGCTGTCACGGGACGACGACCAGTACTCGGATCTCTAGCAGCACCGCTGCGGCGAGCGCGGCGCGGAGGCTGCCTCAACCTCGTCCTCAGTGGCCTGCGACGGGACGGAGTGTGAGCATCTGCTGCGCCGTGCCGACCTGGCCGGCCAGGTCGTGCAGCACGGTGCTCGTGATCCCCTGACCGGTCGGCCCGAACACCACCGTCGTGTCGAGGCCCACCCAGCGCCCCTCCGGCTGACGCGACAGGTGGACGGTCAGATCGACGTTGGGAAACACCCACGCGGTGGGCGGCTGCCGTGAGGCGATCCCGTTGGCGGTGTCGACCAGAGTCAGGTACGACGCGAGCGGGCTGACCGCCTCTCCCGCGAGAAGCTCGGTGCCGGTCGAGAGCCACACAGTCCCGCGCCCCGGCTCAGGCGGCCGCACGGGCCGCACATCGAGGGAGGCCACATAGCGGCCGGGCCAGAGCGAGGCCATCGGCCAGGACGCGAGCGACTCGGGGTCCGGAAGGCGCTCGGCACCGCCGCCCTCGATCGAGCCGGTCTGCACCGCGGTCAGGAACCAGGCTCGGGCGCGGATCACGGCTCGGCCTGCGATCCGCACGGTCGCCTCGACGAGCTCGATGGTCCTGCCTGGCCGCAGGGTCTCCACCTCGACGTCGCAGTCGTCGGTCGCCAGACGCCCCAGGATGTCGAAGCTCAACCGGCTCAGCAGCAGTCCCCCGCCGGCACCGCCGGCACCGCCGGCACGGTGCCCTTCGATGGCGTGCACGACCAGGCCGGCAAGCGGACTGAAGTGCAGCTCCGCCGGATCCCACCCGCCGCTCATCTGCTCGGTGGGCCGGTATCGCTGCTCGCCGACCCGCTCGAAGTAGCTGCCCGGAGTCCCGGCGTTCACGGAGCCCACCCCTTCTGGACGCGCATCAGAGCGCGCCGGGAACCAGATCGAAGACGAGGGCGCCCTCGTCGGCGAGAAGCGGCCCCACGAACTCCTTGAAGGCGGCGTGCCCGCCGTCGAACCAGCGTGGGTCCGGCTGGATTGGCTCCCCCACGTAGTAGTTGCGGTCTCCCTCGGAAGCGAAGGTCACCACGAAAGCATGCTCGAAGCCGTGCCCTGCCTCCTCGCCGCTCCGCTGCGTCCCCGCGTCGATCGACTGGATGTACGGCTGGCCGTCCTCGCGCGGCGAGTCCGTGAGCGCGAGGAACCGGGACGCCGTCTCGGCGACGAGGTCCGCGGACACGTCGGACCGGAAGCGGAAGAGCACCAGATGGAGCACTCGGTGCGGTCGGTACTGCCGGGAGGTGAACGCCTCGGGGCCGACCGCCGCGAGTTCTTCGAGCAGCACAGCACGCTGACTCATGTCTTCCTCCTTTGTGACCGCCTCATGCAGCGGCGGCGTCCGCTCTGATTCTTCCCCACCTCCCAGCACGGGGCGTCCCGGCTCATCTAGCGTTGATCGCACCGATCCTGGACCTCCCTATGCCTGCCAAGCGCCCACGCCCCGACTCCCGTCTCGCCGCCGCCCGGTACCACGTCGACCGGCTCGGCCAGGAGGGCGAGGACCAGCCCGATCAGGCCTCGGAGGCCGGTCGGCTGACGCCCGAGGCGCACGGGGCGATCGTCGAGGTCGCGATCCAGCAGGCTCTGCGCCGCGGTGACTTCGACAATCTGCCGGGCGAGGGACGTCCGCTGCCCGGCCTCGGCTTGGCGCACGACCCGGACTGGTGGATCCGCCGCAAGATCGAGCGCGAGGGGCTGACCGGACTGGGGCCGCCTGCGCTGACGCTCCGCCGGGAGGACGCAGAGCTCGACGCACGGCTCGATGCGCTCGCGAACGAGACGGCGGTCCGCGACCTGCTCACCGGCTTCAACGCGCGCGTCGTGGAGGCGCGCCGCCAGCTGCTCGGCGGCCCGCCGGTGGTCACCGCACCGCGGGATGTCGAGCGGGAGGTCACCGCCTGGCGCGAGCGCAGGCATTCACGTGCGGAGGAGCTGGAGCGCCGGCAGGAGCAGGATGCCGCGGCACTCGCCGCGATGTCCTGGCGCGAGCGGCGGCGAGCTCGGCGCGGAAAATGACCGCTCACTCCGGGTGCAGTCCGAGGAGCTGTCGACTCGCCGTGGCCGACCCGCCGCAATCCCGTCGGAGGAGCAGCACGACGATCCCGGCCAGGATGGCGGCGAGCCCGGCCCAGGTCCGGTGATCGACCCCCTGTGCAGCTCCCTCCGGTGGCCCACGAGCTGCCGCGGGTCCTCCGGTGATTGAGGAACTGCCCCAGGCGGCGTCTCGAAACCACCCCTCAGACGCCTACGGCGCCCTCAGACCCGGTGGTCGCCCTCCGCCGCATCGAGCGCCTGCGTCAGGTCGCGGGCGAGGTCCTCGATGTGCTCGACGCCGACCGACACCCGCACGAGTCCTTCGGCGATGGTCGGCGCTTCCCCCGCCCAGCGCCGTCGGCGCTCGAGGGTCGTCTCCACGCCGCCGAGGCTCGTGGCGTGCCGGCAGAGGCGGACCGACGCGACGAACACGTCCGCGACCGCCGCGTCCTGCAGGACGATGGAGAGGATCGTGCCGAAGCCGGGGTAGCGGAGATCGCGGACCGCGGCGTGGTCGCCGAGTCGCCGGACCAGCTCCTGCGCGTTCTCCTGCGCGCGCTCAAGCCGGAGCGGCAGAGTGCGCAGGCCGCGGAGGGCGAGGTACGCATCGAGCGGCGACGGGATCGCGCCGTAGAGCGACCGGTGCTTGAGCAGCCGGCCGAACAGCGACTCGTCGCGGGTGAGGACCGCTCCCATCAGCACATCGCTGTGGCCGGAGATGCCCTTGGTCGCCGAGTGCACCACGATGTCAGCGCCCTCGTCGAGCGGCTGACGGAGGATCGGGGTGGCGAAGGTGTTGTCGGCGGCGACCAGCACGCCGCGCCCGTGCGCCGCGGAAGCGATCGCGGTGACCTCCGCGAGCTCGAGTGCCGGGTTGGTCGGGTTCTCGATCCAGACCAGCGCGGCTCCGTCGAGGGCGTCGATGACGGCGGCGGTGTCGGCGACATCCACCCGCGCGACGACCACCCGGCCCTGCTCCTCGGCGTGCCGGAGCTGCGCCAGCGTGCCCTGGTAGGAGTGGCGCGGGACGACGACACGTCCGCCCTGCGGGACCAGGTCGAGGACCGCGGCGGTCGCGGCGACCCCGGAGGCGAACGCCAGGCAGCGGCCGCCCTCGAGCGCCCCGAGGGCCTCCTCGAACGCGGACCAGGTCGGGTTGCCGTAGCGGCCGTACTCCATCTCGCCGCCGGCGACGTAGGTGGAGGCGAGCACGATCGGCGGATTCAGCGGCTGGTCCGGCTCATTCGCCGGCCTGCCGGCCGTGACGGCGATGGTGTCGGGATGGAGGTCGGGCAGGGATTCGGTCATCCTCCCATCCTGCCCGTCCCGCTCAGCGGGCAGATGCTCGTCCGGCTGCGCCTGCGGACTCGCTGTCGACCCGCGGGCCGGTCGTGGCGGGCGGAGTTCTTCAGGCATGTGCCGGCGGACACCATCGCGTGAAGCACGGCTCGGGTCTTCGCCGGAGCCCCTCGCTGCCCGTTCTGACTCGTGCGCCTGATGCCGGGGTCGACAGCGGTGTCAGCCCTGCAGGCACTCCTCGAGCACGGCGAGCCCCTCCGCCACCTCGGCGAACGAGGTGCTGAGCGGGGACGGGCCGATCCGGATGCCGTACGGGCCGCGGAAGTCGGGGATCACCCCACGCTCCCAGGCGCGGGCGGTGGCGGCACGCGCCTCCGGATGCTCGAGCGTCACGTGCCCGCCGCGCCGAGCCGGGTCTCGCGTCGTCGCGAGCGTCACCCCTGCGGAGGCGAGTGCCGAGTCCGCGATCTCCACGACGAATTGCGTGAGCCGCATCGACTTCTTCCGGATCTCCACCATGCCCGCCTGCTCGATCACGTCGAGCATGTCCTGCATCGGGTGCATCGCGACGATCGATGGTGTGCCGCTGAGGAAGCGCCGAATGCCCGCCGCCGGCTCGTAGCGCGGGCCCATGTCGAAGGGCGCGGCCGATCCCATCCAGCCGGCGATGGGCTGCTCCAGCACGTCCTGCAGGTCGTCCCGCACGTACGCGAAGGCCGGCGATCCCGGGCCGCCGCCCAGGTACTTGTAGGTGCACCCGACCGCCAGGTCCACGCCCCATGCATCGAGGTCGAGAGGGACGGAGCCGACCGAGTGGCAGACGTCCCACAGCACGAGGGCGCCTGCGTCGTGCGCCACCGCCGTGATCGCTTCCGCGTCCGCGAGGTGACTCGAGCGGTAGGAGATGTGGCTCAGCAGGACGACAGCGGTCCGGTCGCCCACCGCCTCCTCCACCTGGTCGACCTCGACTCCGGCATGCCGGTCCACCCGAAGCCAGCGAACGGTGAGCCCGAGCTCGGCCGCGACCGCCTGCACGACGAACCTGTCGGTGGGGAAGTTGTCGTCGTCGATGACGATCTCGTTGCGGCCCGGACGGGCGGCGAGCGCCGCCCGCAGCAGCTTGTAGAGCACGACCGTGGTGGAGTCGGCGACGACGACCTGACCGGGAGCCGCTCCGAGGGTCAGCGCGCCGATTCGGTCGCCGACCGTTTCGGGCAGCGCCATCCAGCTCTCGTCCCAGCCGCGGATGAGGCGCGAGGACCAGGTGTCGACCAACCCGGCCAGCCGGTCCCTCGTGGCCCGCAGCGGCCGGCCCAGCGAGTTGCCGTCGAAGTAGGCGAGCACGCCGGGCGCCGGGAGGAAGTGCTCGCGGAAGGACCCCAGCGGATCCTCCGCGTCCAGTTCGTGTGCCCGATCCCCGTGCGGTGTTCTCGCTGCGACGCCCATGCGACTCCTCCTCGCGCTCGGTCCAGTATTCGGGTTCGCGCAGACTTCCTCGGAACGGGAATGTCCGCACCGGCCGTCACCTGCACTCATTGCAACCTGGGGCGTTGCGGCCGGCCAGCAGCACGCCCGGTCCTGCACGCCCTCGGCGCGGGGCCTCGCTGTGGTTCCCCTTTCTCGCGATGTTCCTGATCGGCCTCGGCCGGCTGATGCAGAGCCTCACGCTCGCCTCGCAGGCGTCGGTGGCGGCTCGCGACATGGGTGTGGCGACCACTGGGGCGACTTTCTTCCGCCTGGGTGCGGCCGGGACTTCAGCGGCGACCTGTCCTAACCGGCGGCGACGTCGATCGCACCGGGCGGCTCCGGCGATATCAGGGGCGCCCTCCGGCGCCGCGTCACGAGGAACGAGCCGGCGAGCACGAGCACGAAGCCGACGACCGTCCAGATCGTGACGCGCTCGCCGAGCACGAGGGCTCCCGCGACGATGGCGATCGCGGGATTCACATAGGTGATGGTCGTCGTCCGCACGGGACCGATCTCCGTGATCAGGGCGAACATGATCAGGAACGCCGCCGCGCTGCACACGACCGCGAGGGTGATCACGGACGCCAGGGCGGGCGCGGAGGGCCACTGTGTCGGCCAGGCACCGGTGAGCGGCACGACCGGCAGGTAGACGAGGGCCGCGAGCACGAGCGACACCGCGACGACGCCCGTGCCGGGCAGATCCGACATCCGGCGCGACAGGATCACCGGCCCGATCGCGTAGCCGACCACCACGATGCCGACCTCCGCCACCGCGGACAGGTCTGAGCCGGCCACATCGAGCCCGACGAGGGCCGCCACGCCCAGCATGCCGAGCAGGATTCCGATCCAGTTGCCTCCCGAGAACCGCTCGGGCCGACCGGTCAGGAATGCGAGGGCGACCCCGACGAGGGGGACGGCCGCGAGCAGGAGGCCGGCGGTCGAGCTGGGCAGCCGCTGCTCAGCCGAGGTGAGGAAGTACCAGGGCAGGACGATCTCGGCCACCGTGTAGGCGAGCAGCGGCCGCCACCGGCGCAGAACGGGAAGCACCTGTCCGCGAGCCAGCGCGAGCGGAAGCAGGATCAGTCCGCCGAGCGCACTCCGGCCGAAGACGACCAGGGCCGGATCGAGTTCGGTGACCGCGACCTTGATGAGCAGGTAGGGGATCCCCCACGCGATGCCCAGAGCGGCGAACAGGACCATGGCGCGAGGACTCACCGGGAGATCCTTCCATCAGACCGGGGGCTCGGGCTGCGGGAGGAGCAAGGCTGGCACGTTCCCGAGGAAGCGCGTCCCGTCGTCGTGCCATCCGTGCTCGCGCTCGACGGTGTGGCGGCCCCTCCAACTGGGGCCAGCACGGGCCTCACCTCCCACCGAAGCCTGACCGATAGTTCCCCTAGAGACCGAGAAGGCTGCGCGACGGTCAGCCTTCCGCTGGGGAGAAATGGTTCGATCAGGCAGCACGACGGGCGCCATGCGTGCCCGCGTCGCTTGGCTGCGCGCGCGGCTCGGCCGGAAGCCGAGCCTTCGGCGGGCAACTGCCGTCACGGCTGCGACCCTCGGCGCCGCGATGCTCGGCGGCGTGGTCTTCGCCTCCGCCGGCTCGGGCGGCACCACCGCACTCTGGACCGGCTCGGTCGAGGTGGCGCCGCAGACCGTCACGGCCGGCTCGATCGTTCCCACGATCACCGGCTCCTCCAGCCTGAGCGAGGCCTTCACACGTGACGCCCTGGTGAAGACCGGCTACGTCACCATCGGCAACTCCGGAACGGTCAATGCCTCCGCCGCCGTGTCCGTCAGCATCGCAGGAAGCAGGTCGACGACCCTCGCGGACTCCATCGTCCTGACCCTGTGGCCATCGACGAACGGTGGAGCGGACTGCACGGACGTGGCCACACCGTCTGCCGGGTACGCGGTCACCGCAACCTGGGCGTCGATCCCGGCCAACTCGCAGACCGTACCCGCCGGGAGCAGCTTCACGTACTGCATCCGCACCCGTCTGGCGGCCTCAGCACTCTCCACGACGGCATCCCTGACCCCGGTCGCCACGGTGACCATGACGATCCCGGGGACTTCGTGGAGCGCCTCCGCCACCGCGGAAGTGACCCAGCGCGTGGTCGCCGACCCATCCGTCGCCAGCGACTACACCAACGCGGTCCGCAACGACGGTGCAACCCACTTCTGGCGCCTGGGCGAGGCGAGGGGCAGCATCCTGTACGACTGGATCGGCATGGACGACGCGTATGCCGGCTCGGGCGTCATCCGGGGCGCCCCGGGCGCCGTCGGCGGAGACAGCAACACCGCGACGACCTTCTCCGGGGACGCCAACGGGACCGCCGGCACGCGCACCCTCACCAACTCCACCGACAGCTTGGCGGTGGAGGCCTGGTTCAAGACGACCAGTACCACCGGCGGACGGATCGTGGGCTTCAGCAGCAGCAGCACCGGACTGTCCAGCAACTACGACCGGCACATCTACCTCGACCCCGATGGCCACGTGTCGTTCGGCGCGTGGCCGAGCTACGCCAGCGTCGTGGCGACCGGCGGCGCATACAACGACGGCCAGTGGCACCAGGTCGTCGGCAACCTGGGACCCAGCGGCCAGTACCTGTACATCGACGGGCTCCTCGTGGGCAGCCTCGCCAACACCGCGGGCTATTCCTACCCGGGCTACTGGCGGATCGGCGGTGACTCCACGTGGAGCGGGGACCCCTGGTTCGACGGCGTCATCGACGACGTTGCGGTCTATTCGGCGCCCCTGACTGCGTCCGCCATCGCCCAGCACTTCACGATCTCCGGCAGGGACGCCTCCCCAGCAGCGGTGAGCGACCCCTACGGCACGGCCGTCTCAGCGGACACCCCGACGCTGTACTGGCGCCTCGGCGAGAACAGCGCCACGACGGCTCTGGACTCGAGCCCGAACGCCCACCCGGGCTTCTACTCCGGCAGCGTGACCACCGGTGCGACCGGGGCCGTCCAGGGCACCCGAAACTCCGCGGCGTCGTTCGGCGGAACCAGCGGCCTCGTCACCAGCAGTGAGCGCTTCACGAACCCCCAAACGTACTCGGCAGAACTCTGGTTCAACACGACCTCGACGACGGGCGGCAAGCTGATCGGCTTCGGCGGCTCCCAGACCGGCACATCCCAGGACTACGACCGGCACGTCTACCTTCAGAACGACGGCAAGATCGTGTTCGGCGCCAACCCGGGCCCTGTCACAACGATCACCTCGGGCGAGTCCTACAACAACGGTCAGTGGCACCACGTGGTCGCCACCGAGTCCGCCGCGACGGGCCTGCGGCTCTTCGTCGATGGGCAGATCATCGGCACGATCGCCGCAGCGGCCGCCCAGGTCTATGACGGCTACTGGCGCGTCGGCGGCGACAACCTCGCAGGGTGGCCGAACGTCCCGACCACCGCCTACGTGACCGCCAACATCGATGAGGTCGCCGTGTACGGCTCCGTCCTGACGGCGGCCCAGGTGAAGAAGCACTACTCGGTCGGCACGGGCACTCCCACCGCTGCGTTCACCTCGACCATGTCCGGCCAAGTCGCCTCGGTCGACGGCTCCACCTCGATCGACTACGACGGCACCATCGCGAGCTACTCGTGGAACTGGGGCGACGGCTCGGCGGCCGGCAGCGGCGCGACCGCCGCGCACACCTACTCCGCACCCGGCACCTACGCGGTCACCCTCTCGGTCAGCGACAACGCAGGCAAGACCGACAGCGTCACCGGTTCAGTCGTCGCGAACGACATCACGGCGCCGAGCGCACCCACGAACGTCGTCGTCACCGACAACTCGGACGCGGGGGTGACGCTCAGCTGGACCGCCTCGAGCGACAACGTGGGGGTGGTGCGCTACCAGGCCTACCGGAACGAGATCGCGACCAAGGACGTGTCCACCGGCACAACGGCCGACGACGCAGCGAAGTTCCTCACTCCGGGCGCCACCTACACCTACACGGTCAAGGCGTTCGACGCGGCCGGCAACGTGTCCGCCGCGTCGGCTTCGGTCTCAGTGACCAGACCGTGGACGGTCAGCAGCACCGCGTGGTACCAGGTGAAGCCGCAGAGCGCGGGCACGCTGTGCGTCAACTCGCCGGCGCTGTCCGATTTCACGATCATCACGCAGGACGCCTGCGCGACCTCCACGATGCAGAACTGGCAGTTCGTGGCGGCAACGACGAGCGGCTATGTCAAGGCGACGCTGCGCGCTCAGCCGGTGTCGCTCTGGAACGTCAACGGCACCAGCATGGAACCGGGCGCGAACATCATCCTCTACCACTCCGTCGGAGCGGCCAACGAGGAATGGCTGATCACGGTTGTGAACCCGAACGTCGTCACCTTCACGGCCCGGCACAGCAACCTCTGCCTCACGGTGCCCGGATCGTCGGGGACTGCCGGAACTGCGCTCAGCCAGGACGTCTGCACCGCGGGGGCGCTGAATCAGCAGTTCACCCTGGTGGTGGCGCCGTAGGCTCCGCGGCACGCCGGTGAACCGACCGCGGAGGCGAGCAGACGACGCGTCACGCCAGGGGAGCGCGAGCGGCGCCGAGGATGTGCCGAAGGGGCGGCCAGCCGCCTGGGGCGAAGCCGAAGCTGCGGACGTCCGTGACCTCGAAGCCCGCCGCGCCGATGGCGGCGAGCGTGTCCCGGTTGGGATGGCAGTTCCCGGCCATCCGCCGCCAGAGCGGAGTCACGGCATCCTCCACGAGGCCCAGCAGGGGGCGGGTAGACCGGACGTGCTCGTAGAAGAGCAGCGTTGCCCCCGGCCGGAGCACGCGCCGGCTCTCTCGAAGCGCGAGCCGCACATCCGTGACGCTGCACAGCACCAGGCTGGCGACGACCGTGTCCGCCGACGAGTCCGGCACCGGAAGCGCCTCGGCGACGCCGCCTCCGACCTCCACCGCAACGGGAGCGGAAGCGGCCGCCTCGGCGGAGAGGGAACGGAGGTACGGGTCGGGCTCGAACGCGAGCACTCGCGTGACGCCGGCGGGATAGTGCGTGAAGTTCGTTCCCGCCCCGGAGCCGACCTCCACCACCACGCCGGTCGCCCGCTCGAGAAGCGCCCGCCGGTGTTCCTGCCCGCCCCGCCGGTCCATCCGGGGAACGGCTCGCGCGAATGCACGAGCGAACCGCGGGTGCCCCGGGGCGCCGAGAGATGAGGAGGTGCTGGGCATGCGGCTCATTCTCCGGCTTCGCAGCCCCCTCGCTCCCCTGCTTCCGCCCGAGCTCGCCGAACGCGCAGGAGAATCTGCGCGCGCGCAAGCGGGTGCCCGGAACGCCGCCCCGCTCTAGCGTGGAAGCATGCGCAGAGCACTCGCCGCCGGCACGGTCGGCCTCCTCACGGTCCTCAGCCTGAGCGGCTGCGTCTTCGTCTGGTGGGGCTGACCGAAGGACGGCCGACCCCCGCGCGTCCGCGCGACGCCTTCGTGACAGGCTTGACCCGACCATGACCGCAGAGGCGGCGAGAACAGCCGACCAGGCCGGGCGGGGACAGTAGTGGAGAGGGCGGCGGGATGAGAGCGGGCTTTGCGGAACTCGGCTGGGAGGAGACCCCGCTGGGAACGCTCACTCTGCGACGAAGGACGGACCCCCAGCTGCATGTGGACGTCTTCGAGGTGAAGCTCGGCGACGAGTTCCTCATGTCGAGTCTGTTCACCGTGGCCGAGATCGAGCTGGCGCGCCTCGGGCTCGCGGAGCTCGACGGCGACCACCTGGATGTCGCGGTCGGCGGTCTGGGCCTCGGCTACACCGCACGCGCGGCCCTCACGGACCCTCGCGTCAGCCGGGTCACCGTTCTGGAGCTGCTCGCTCCGGTGATCCGATGGCACGAGGAGGGCCTGCTGCCGGTCTCCCGCGAACTCACCTCGGACCCGCGCACGAGGCTCCGTCAGGCCGACTTCTTCGCCGTCATGCGCGGGGAGCCGGACGAGCGCTGGCACGCCATCCTGCTCGACATCGATCACTCCCCTCGCCACCTCCTCGACCGTGAGAGCTCCCGGTTCTACACCCCGGAGGGGCTCGCCGAGGCGGCCCGCCACCTGCACGACGGCGGCGTCCTGGCGGTGTGGTCAGACGACCCACCCGACGAGAGCTTCCTGCTCGCGCTGCGATCGGTGTTCGCCGCTGCGAGCGCCACCGTCGTGAGCTTCGACAATCCGCTCACCGGCGGCCAGTCCGCCAACACGGTGTACGTGGCGACGCACCGCCGGAGCATCTCCCGCCCGGCCCGGGGCTGACTACCGGCCAGCGCCGCCTCAGGTCTGGGCGACGGGCCCGGACCGACCCCCGGCGGGAGCTCCGGATCTCCATCGAGGCAGAGGACGCTCCCCGCCGAGGAGAGGCGCCGGCAAGCTGTCTGCCGTCCTGCGCGAGGTCAGCTGGAAGACGGATCGGTGCTGGTGACGCGGCGGATCAGTTCGATCGAGCTGCGGAGGATGGGATGGGGATTCCCGGTGAAGCCGCTGGTCGACCACCGGCGCATGACGTAGTGCATCACGCCGGTGGTGAGTGACACGACCATGCGTGCTTCCTCCTCAAGGGAAGCCTCATCACGACCACGCCGCGCCTCGGCGTGGAGTCGCCGCGACACGATGCGCACAAACTGGTCCTCGAGCTCGGCCATGCGCCCTGACTCCTTGTTGAAGAGTTCAGGCGTTCTCTGGATCAGCGCCCTCCGTGAGCGGAACATCTCCGGGTCGGGCTGGTGTTCGGTGAATGACGTGGTGATCAGTCCGACGAAGTCGCCGAGCACGCTCGATCCGGCCATGTCGACGAAGCCGTCGATCTCGTCTTCGCTCGGCATCGGCGGTGTCAGGCCGAGGACCGCGCCTTCTTTGGAGCCGAAGTAGTTGAAGAAGGTGCGCTGCGACACCATGCTCGCGTCGCAGATCATGTCGACCGTCACACCGTCGTAGCCGTGTTCCGTTGCCAGGTCGAGTGCGGTGCGCTCGATCGCTGCGATGAGCGCAGCCCGCTTGCGCTCGCGCAGTCCCTCGGGAGTTTGCGTCACGTCACTCATAGCGCAGCGCATCGATCGGGTTCTGGCGGGCGGCCCGACGTGCGGGGAGCGTTCCTGCAAGGAAGGCGATGAGCATGACCACGCCGATGATGAGCGCGACAGGTCCCGGCGCGAACTGCATGATCTGCAGACCTTCGAGGTCTGCGAGGAGTGTGCTCGCGAGAGCGCCGCTGATGAGAGAGCCGACGCCGATCGCGACCAGTGCGCCGATCGCGCTGCCGAGGAAGCCGATGAAGACGGCCTCGGCGCTGAACAGCGCGTAGATCTTGCCGCCGCTCATCCCCATCGCCTTCATCAGGCCGATCTCACGGGTGCGCTCCTGCACACTCATGAGGAGGGTGTTGATGATGCCGAAGCCGGCCGCGATGAGGGCGATCACGGCGAAGGCATTCAGCACTCCCACGATTCCACTGATCACCGTCTCGATCGTCCCGATCTGGTCCGACACCGTCTGGCCCCGATACCCGTCCGCGGCGAGATCCGCCTTGATTGCGTCGATCTGCTCCTGGCTGGCGTTCGAGTCGATGTGGGCGGTCGCGGCGAAGTACGTACGGCCGGGGCCGGCGGGCTTGCCGGTGTCCTGGACCGCCACGAGCGCGTCCGTCAGACGCTGGCCCAGACCCGCGCCGCTGCCGAACAGCGACTCGTTCTGCACTCCGACGACGGTCGCCTCGACCTCGTGCATCTTGGCCTGGTAGTCGGGAATGCCTATCGTCACGGTCTCCCCGACCGCGGACTCGGCATCGCCGAAGCCCAGGTTCTCCAGGTAGGAGGTCGGCAGCAGAATCTGGTTCGTGTCGGCATCGCTGCTCAGTTGTACGCCCGCTGCGAGGTCGGGCTTGGTGACCGCCGATGTCGCGTTCACGCTCAACTCGTACTTGCCGTTGCCGCCGTATTCGATGTAGCTGGGCGAGACGGAGACGACAGGATTCACGTCGAGGATGCCCGCGGTCCCCGCGATCGTGTCCACGTCCTTGTCGGTGAGCATGGCGAACGAGAGGCCCGCTCCACCGCCGGGGAACCCGCCGCCCGACGTGGCAGCGTTGGGGTCATATTCGGCTGGACCGTTGTCCGCCGCTGCCCCCTGATCCTCGGGCGCCTTGCTGATCTGAAGCACGTCGCTCGCGCCGATGGAGGCGATCTGCGTGTCGATGTAGCTGGAGATCCCGGTGCCGATGGCGCTCGTGATCGTCAGGGTGAAGGCGCCGATGAAGATGGCGACCACGGTGAGCGTGGTGCGCAGCTTGCTGCGGAAGCTGTTGGCGACGGCCGTGCGGAGAACATCGACGAAATTCATGATGCGGAGCCCGTCGTGATCGTCGGACGGTGCTCCTCGAGTCCGTCGCGGAGGAATATCTGACGGTCGCAGCGCGCCGCCAGTTCGACATCGTGGGTGACGATGACGAGCGTGATCCCTCGCTTGTTCAGGTCGAAGAGGATGTCCTCGACCAGGCCCCCGGTCACGGTGTCGAGGTTTCCGGTCGGCTCGTCGGCGAAGATCACCTTGGGGCTGCCCACGAGCGCGCGGGCGATGACCACGCGCTGCTTCTGTCCTCCCGAGAGGTTGACAGCCTTGCTCTTGGCCTTGTCGGCGAGTTCCAGCTGAGCCAGTGCGGCCATTCCGCGCTCTCTGCGCTCCCTCGGGGGAACCCCTGCGATCTTCAGCGGCAGCACGACGTTGTCGAGCACCGATGCGTTGGGGGTGAGGAAGAACTGTTGGAAGACGAAACCGAAATCCTCGTTCCGCAGGCGGTTGATCTCCTTGGGCTTCAGGTCAGCGGCGTTCGAGCCCTCGACAAGAAGCACTCCCTCATCCGGACTGTCCAGCAGCGCGAGCAGGTGCATGAGCGTGGACTTGCCGGATCCGCTCTTGCCGACGATGGCAACCGACTCGCCCGCGTGGACCGTCAGCGACACGCCCTTCAGGGCGTCGAAGCGAGCAGCGCCCCTCCCGTAGGACTTTCGGATGTCCTGTGCCTGCAGCATCGGTGTGCTCACTCTGGTCCTCGCCGTCTCGGGCATCCGGGTTCCCGAAGCGATCCCGGATTGCAGCTACAGCATAGTTGCAGTCACTATAGAAATTCAGTTTCTGCACCACGGTCGCTCCGCGTCCGTGACCGTGATGGGCTTGAGGTGGGCGGGCACGCCGAACGCGTCGACGATCCGCTGACGGCCCGCCGGCCCATGGTCCATCAACGAGTTCTCGATGGCCACTAAGCGCCGAGCGCGACCGGACTGCCGCCGGGATTCCCGGACATCGCGCCGACCGCGTCCGGGACGTTCGCGAACCACCCCGTGGCGACACCGGCCAACATGGCGGCCCCTCGCGTTTCGGCGTCGGCCTCATGCCGTACCCGCGCAGGGATGCCGAAACGGTCCTCGATCCCCGCGACGATCCCCTTCACTCGTGCTGCGCCGCCCGTCACCGTCAGAGCTGACCACGGCGCAGGCGAGACGTGCTGCAGGAGCTCCGCTTTCTCAACCAGGTCCGTCATTGCGGTATCCACTATTGCGAGCGCCTGCACATCGCGCTCGCTACCGGCCGGGAGCCCTGCCGCGCGACTTCTGAGCCTGTCGTCGAGGTGGGAGAAATCCGGCGTCGCAGTCCAGACGCTCGCCGCGTCCCTGACCCGGGTTCCGAAGCCCCACGCGACTGCCATGACGAGGTTGTCCGAGGCTCCCGGGAGCGCACATGACAGCGTCCCCACCGGCGTCTGCCATTCGGGAGACGCCGTCAGTGCTCTCGCGGTCGTCCCCAGAATGAGAACCAGTTCGCCTTGCACCGGGCCTCCGACACCGAACGCCGCGGCGACCGAATCCATCGCCCCCACGGTGACCGGGATGCCACCGGGCAACCCGAGCTCGCCGGCGGGGCCCGCCCGAAGCGTCCCCGTGATCTCGGAGCCGTCGACGAGTCTCGGCAACCAGCTCGTCGGAATGTGGAATCGGTCAGCGACCTGGTCGTCCCAGTCGCGGTGCTCTCTGTCGAAGAGAAGGGTGGTCGAGGCGCGGGAGCTGTCCACGGCTGCCACCCCGGTCATCCGCAGACACACCCAGCCACTCGGAAAGAGGAGACCGTGAAGTCGGCGCCAGCGGTCGGGTTCGTGTCTGGACAGCCACAGGAGTGTGGGCAGCCAGTGCGGTCCGGCCTGCGGGCGCGCGTACAGGCGGCCCGGCTCGGGGTCACCGGCCATGCTGCGCTCGACGTCCTCCGCCTCCTGCACAGCCCGGCGGTCCAGCTGCATGATGGCCGGACCGAGCGCTGCGCCGTCTCGGTCGACGAGAACCAGGGCGTTCGCTGAGCTGAGCCCCACCGCCGCGACACGGTCGGGCTGCACCCCTCGCATCGCCTCCCTGGTCGCCGCCACCGTAGCCGACCACCAGCGTTCCGGGTCCTGCTCGACGAAGGATTCCTGGGGTCGAATCAGCTCATAGCCGCCATAACCGGCGCCGACCGCTTGGCCTCCCTGGGTGAAGAGGGTGGCTTTGCACCCGCTGGTGCCGATATCGATTCCCAGCAGAAGCCGTTCCCCGGGCACCACTAGTCCCCGGTCGAGATGAGCACCTTGAGACCAGCCGCGTCGGCCTTCATATCGAAACCCCTCTTCCATTCGTCCATCGGCAGCACGTCGGAGACGACTGCTTCCAGGTCCAAACGGCCCTCGTCGACGTAGCGGAGCACCTCAGCCTGGAGCTGCGGGGTGGATCCAGAGGAGCCGACGAGGTCGATCTCGCCGTAGTGGATCCTGTTCGGGTCCACGAGAACCGGCGAGTTCTCCGGCATCCCGGCGAAGACGACGCACTTGCCGCCCTTCCTCAACACGGCGATGGCGTCGCTCACCAGGGAGGGGATACCGGCATCGATGAAGACGACGTCGACCTGCCCGGTGACGGTGTCCGCGAGCTCGGAGGGATGGATGGCCACGTCGGCTCCGAACCTGAGGCCTTGATCACGACGACCCTCGTCCGGCTCGGACAGGATCACCTGATTGGCACCGAACAGCTGGCTGTGCTGGATGTGGGCGACGCCGAGCGGGCCTCCTCCCATCACGAGGACATTCCGGCCGCTCAACTCGCCTGCGCGACGCACGCCCTGCAGCGCGGCCGCTGCCGGCTCCGACGCTGCGGCCGCGATGTCGGACACTCCCGAAGGGACCGGGACGACGTTGCCGCCTTGTACGGCAGCTGCAGGAACCGTGACGTACTCGGCGAACCCGCCATCGATCTCGTAGCCCAGGGTTCGGCGATTCACGCAGATGTTCTCGCGCCCCGCCTGACAGGCGTAACAGTGTCCACACGCGATGATCGGGTAGACGACGACTCGCTCCCCCAGGTCGTACCCCGTCACGCCCGGCCCGATCTCGGAGATGGTTCCGAAGAACTCGTGTCCGATGATCCGAGGGCCGTCGACTCTCTTGATCCCGCGGAAGATCCTGAGATCCGTCCCGCAGATGCCGGCCAGCGAGATGTGGATGCGGATCTCCCCGGGAAGCAGCGGGTGCGTCGCCACTTGGGTCAGCTCCATGTTGCCGGGGCCGTGGAATACCAGTGCTCTCATGCCGATACCTCTATCTCTTTCTGCTTGGGCCATGCGTCCGCTTCATAGAGCGGCTTGGCACGTCCTTCTGTGATCACATAGACGGTGAGCGCGTCGAGCAGCTCGTCTGCGGTGTTGAAAGCCGACTCGATGGTGTCCCCGACCGTGATGAAGCCGTGATTCTGAAGGAGGATCGCCTTCGTGTCCCCAGTGGCGACCTCCGATACCGCTGCCGCCAGTTCTGCCGACCCCGACGAGAAGTAGGGGATGAGCGGCAGCCGGCCGACACGCGCCAGGTAGCCGGCCGTGTACACGGGAAAAGCGTTGACCGGGTGCGGCGAGAGGAGCGTGGACGCGGCCACCGCGTACGGGGAATGTCCGTGGATGACGCAGTTCACCTCTGGGCGGGCGCGGTAGATGCCCAGGTGGAACGGCACCTCCTTGCTCGGCCGCCCGCTGCCCGTCGCGTCCCCACGGGAATCGACCTCGACCAGCTCTTCCGGAGAGAGGTCGGCCAGGGACCGGCCCGTGGGCGTGATGAGGACGGTGCTCGAGCGGCGCACACTCGCGTTCCCGCCCGTGGAGCTCACCAGACCGCGCTGATAGAGCTGTGCGCCGAGCCGCGCAAGGTCCTCCGCGTCACTCACGACGTTCCCCTTTCCTGTCAGCGGGCTCATGACCGGTCCTCCGGAATCACGAGGACCTTGCCCGAGTCGCCGATCCCGGCGATCGCGGAGGGCAGCGCATCGAGGGGGATCCGGTCGTCGATGAAGCCGGCGAGCTCCAGGCGGCCAGTGCTCACCAGCTCGCCGAGGGTCTCCCAGGTCTCCCAGAGCCGTCTTCCGAACACGCCGCGCAGCGTGAGGTAGCGAACGTTGATGAGCTTCGAGATATCGACCGAGACGGCTCCGGGGTGCCCCACCGTCACGACATCCCCCGCGACCCTCACGGACTCCAGCACCGGACCGAGCGCCCGGGGAGAACCGGAAGCCTCGAACGCGACGTCGACACCTTGGCGACGCGGGGTGAGTCGTGCCACTTCGGTCGGAACGTCCACCGCGGCCGGGTCGAGCGTGATCGCGCCCCGCCTCTCCGCCAGGAGTCGACGACCAGGACTGAGCTCGGTGGCGATGACGCGGGAAGCGCCGGCGATCCGCGCCAGTTCGATGAGGAACAGTCCGATGGGCCCGCATCCGCTCACAAGCACGGACTGCCCCAGGAGAGACGGGGCGCGCTGAAGCGCGTGCACGGCGACCCCCGCCGGCTCGAAGAGCGCCGCCTCCTCCAGGGACACCCCGTCCGGGATGGGGTAGCAGGCGGAAGCGGGGACGGCGACCCTCTGCGCGAAGGCCCCGTCACGACTGAGCCCGAGGATGGTCTGCCGGGAGCAGAGGTGGGCGTTCCCGGTCCTGCATTCCATGCAGCTTCCGCAGACCAGGTGCGACTCCAGTGCGACGCGATCTCCGACCGAGATCGACTGGACCGCTGCCCCCACCTCGATCACCACTCCGGCCGTCTCGTGGCCCGGAATCCGGGGCAACGTCGGAACGAACGCCTGGCCGGCCTGATCCCAGTCGTAGACATGCCGATCCACGCCGCAGAGTGAGGTGGCCGCGACCTTGACCAGAACATCGGCGGGACCGACCTGAGGGTCGGGGGCATCGAGCAAGAAGTCGAAGCCGGGCCCCGGGCGGGACTTGACGATGGCGTGCATGGGTACCTTTCGTCGCTCGGACGAGCCGAGTCAGTATTCGGGATTGGGCAGGGTCAGCTTGGCTGTGAGCCCGGCGTCGACGGGAAGCGTCACCGCGGTGATCCATCTCGCGCTGTCGCTGGCGAGGAACAGCACGGCATCCGCGACGTCCCAGGCCGTTCCCTCGGTGGCGAGCATCCCCGCGTCGCGGCGAGCAGCACGCATCTCGGCGGAGGACCGCTCGACCATGGGGCTGTACACCATGCCCGGCGCCACGCAGTTGACGCGGATGCCCTGCTTTCCGTGGTGCAGGGCCATGGACTTCGTCATCATGATCACGGCGGCCTTCGACGCCGGGTAGAGGAGGCTGGGCAGTCCCGCGAACATGCCGGCCACCGAGGCGATGTTCACGATCGCGCCTCCCCCGCCACGCTCCATGTGCGGGACGGCGAACCTCGCCATCAGCATCATCGAGGTCGTGTTGGCCCGCAGCCCGTCCTCCCAGCCGTTCACATCCACGTGCACGGCGTCGCCCAGAGCTCCTTCGGTCCCCACGACATTGACGAGCACGTCGAGGCCACCGAACCGCTCCACCGTCGTCTCGACGGCCCGACGGCAGTCGGACTCCGACGAGACGTCCCCGACCACCGACACCGCCGCCGCCCCGAGTGCCTCTACTTCCTGGTGGGTCTGTTCGAGCGGCGCCGTGCTGCGGTTCATCAGACCCAATTTGGCGCCGGCAGCCGCGAATCGGAGCGCAGTGGCCTTCCCGATACCGGTTCCCTCACCGCGGGAGCCTGCGCCCGTCACGAGAACCACCTTGTCGCGCATGCCGGCGAGTGCTGGAACGCTCATGGGCGAGCGATGTCCCGGTTGGCGAGGCGCTCGTACACCCGCGAAAGGGCCTGATTGCCGTTGCCCCCCTCGCCGTGCGCGACCGCCTCCAGGTACATGTTCAGCACGCCGGACGCTGCAGGAAGTGGCGCACCCGCGTCGGCTGCTGCATCGAGGGCGAGGCGGAGGTCCTTCACCTGCAGCACTATCCGGAATCCCGCGGAATCGTCTCCGGCGAGCATCTGGGGTCCGAGGTTGTCGAGCACCCAGCTGGCGGTCGCGCCGCCCATCATCGCCTCGCGCAATCGCCCCAGATCGACGCCCAGCGCCCGTCCCAGGGTGAATGCTTCGCAGACGGCTTGAATGTTGATGGCCACCGCAACCTGATTGCAGACCTTCGTGGCCTGCCCGGTGCCGACCGGTCCCATGTGCGTGATCCGGGAGGACATCGGCTGCAGGATGGCGCGAGCACGCTCGACACTGTCGGCGTCGCCGCCCGCCATGACCGAGAGGGTGCCGGCGACGGCGCCTTTCACTCCGCCGCTGACGGGCGCGTCGACGAAGCGGATTTGACGCTCCTGGAGAGCCGAGTGGATGGCGAGGGTGCCCTGAGGCGAGATGCTGCTCATATCGACCATCAAGGTGCCCGGGGCCGATCTGGCGAGCACCCCGTCAGCACCGTGGACGACCGATTCCACGTGCGGCGTGTTCGGCAGCATCGTGACCACGACGTCGGACTGCTCCAAGAGCGCACCGAGGTCGTCGGCGACCGGTATGCCGCGTTCTCCGGCTGCGTTTCGGGCCGCCGGGCTGAGGTCGTACCCCGTCACCGCTGTGCCCGAGCGGTGCAGGTTGGTGACCATGGGCAGGCCCATGACCCCGAGGCCGATGAACGCGACGACCGGCGTCGTCGCCCCAGCCTCCATCACCGCAGTCCCCCCGCCTCGATCGGCTGCTGGGCACGCCCGAGCAGCTCGAGGGCGCCCGACAACTCCAGTTGATGAAGCTTCTCCACCCGCCGCTGGGTGTCCTCGTCCGCGTCGAAGGTCGCCGCCAGGAAGGCGGTGATGGTCTCCGTGGCGATGGCCGGGCCGATGAGCCACGCGCCGAGCACGATGCAATTGGCGTCGTCATGCTCCACGCTCTGATGAGCGGAGTACACGTCGTGCCCCAGGGCCGCTCGGATGCCGGGGATCTTGTTGGCGGCCATCACCGCCCCCACGCCGGTTCCGCAGATGAGGACCGCCCGCTCTGCGATCCCTCGCCTGACCACTTCGCACGTTGCGGCGGTGATGTCCGGGAAGTCGACCGGACTGTCGTCCCGCGTGCCGTGATCGAGCACCTCGTGCCCGAGCGAATGCAGAACGTTGACCACGTGCTCTTTGAGCGCGAACCCGGCGTGATCGTTTCCCAGCGAAATCCTCATCGGGTACCTCTTCCCATTGTCCTCATCGCGCCCGTCACGCTCCCCGTCCTCGTGGGACGGCAGCGCCGGTGATCCAGGCGATGATCTCCTCGATGCTCACGTCGCCCGGAGCCAGGTCCGCCACGGTGGTGCCGCGGTAGAGGACGATGACGCGGTCGCAGAGCTCATGCACTTGAGGCAGGTTGTGGCTGACGAGCAAGACCGACGTCCCCTGCGAGCGGATCCGGGTGATCAACTCGCCGACCTGGTGCTGCTGCTCGACTCCGAGCGCGGCGGTCGGCTCGTCCATCAGCACCAGCTTGCTGCCGAAAGCGGCGGCTCGTGCGACCGCGACCGCCTGACGCTGGCCCCCGGACAGCTCGCCACACTGAGATGCGACCGACGGGATCCTGATCTTGATCTTGTCGAGCTCGGCGCGAGCCTGGTCCTCGGCCGCTCGGTGGTCGAGCACCCCGAGTCTTCCGAGCAGTCCCGGTCGAAGCCGCTCACGACCGAAGTAGAGATTCTCTGCGACCGACAGGTTGCTGGCCAGCGCCAGATCCTGGTAGACGGTCTCTATCCCGGCCCGCTGGGCATCCCGTGGTCGGTGGAATTCGACGGGCTCGCCTTCGATGAGCAGGCGTCCTGTGGTGGGCTGGAGCGCACCGGCCAGCGTCTTCAACAGCGTCGACTTGCCGGCCCCGTTGTCCCCCACGAGGCCGACGACCTCGCCGTGACCGACGGAGAAGGTGGCATCGCGGAGCGCGTGGATGCTGCCGTAGTGCTTGGCGAGGCCCTCGGCGTGAAGCAGTGGCCGGATGTTGTCCGTCATGAATGAATCCCTCGTTGAATCAGACGATGGCGATGGGGTCGACCATGGCCGCACTCGCGCCGCGGATCTTGACCGGAGCGACGATGAGCAGGAATTCGTAGCGGCGGTCCTCTGCCAGCTGCTCGAGGGCCAGCATCTCGATCATCGGCATTCCTCGTTCTCTCAGAAGCGCCGTGTGCACCGGATGGGGGTTGCCCGGCACGGCGCTCGGAAGCTGCTCGATCCCCTCTGTGTCGGCGCCGATCCCGGCTATGCCCTGGGCGATCAGCCACTCCGCGGCTTCGAGGGTGATCCCTGAGCCGCTGTGCTGTTCGATGAGGTCCCTGTGAGGCCACACCCTCCCATAACCCGTGCGAAGCAGCACCACGTCGCCGGCGCTCAGCGAGACCCCCTCCGAACGCAGGGTCTGCTCGAGATCTTCCCGGGTGATGCCGTAGCCCTTCGGCAGGACATCCTCGTTCCGGTACGCCGCAACGTCGATCAGCACTCCCCTGGACACCATGGGGGTCAGCTGGCTGCCGTCGCTCGCGAGCAGTCCGAAGTCCCCGAGGCCGGTGAGCTCATCCCCTCCGTACCAGCTGGCAGGGGTACCCACTGCGACGTGCCCTGCCGCGTCGATGTGCGCACCGGTGTGCATCGACGCCGTGACGACGTCCGAGGTGAACGTGACATCGACCGTGTTCGCCTCGCCACTGGGCCAGACGGAACTCGGCTCCGACCGAAGCCCGTGCGGTGTCCGGTAGGGCAGGACCACGAGCTGCGGGTGCATGACGGGAAGCGGCATTCCCGGGAAGCGAACTCGGGCCAGGTCGTAGACGACCCCTTCCCGCACGAGGCGGAGTGCGGCGAGGATCCCTGCTGAGGACAGGGTCGGGACCACGGGGACCGCTCCCGGTTGAAGCGGATCGATCCTGCGAAGCGACGGACTGGACGACGTCATCCCCGGACCCTTCGCTTCTTCAGAACCGTGTCGAGTGCGACTGCACCGACGAGGACCAGCCCCTGCACCACGAACTGCAGGTAGGTCGAGACTCCCGCCAGCTGCATGCCGTTCGCCAGGCTGCCGAGGAGGATCGCCCCCAGGAGTGTCCCGCGCACCGTTCCGATGCCGCCGAAGAGGCTGGTGCCTCCGATGATCACAGCGGTGATCGCGTTCAGTTCGAGGAACAGGGCAGGGTCCGGCGGTGCCCCGTTGAGGCGGGCGGCGAGCATGATCCCATCCAGGGAGTAGATGACTCCCATGCCGAGAAAGAGGAAGAACACATAGGCCTTCACGTTCACGCCCACGCGCCGCGCGGACTCCGGGTTGTCCCCGATCGCGTAGAGGCGACGCCCGTAGAAGGTGTGGCGTGCGATCAGGCCGAGGACGACGGCCAGCACGGCGACCACGACTGCCGGCATCGGTATGCCCTGGTAGGCGATCGCGGCCCACGCCAGCAGTGCGAGCAGCAGCAGGACCGGCACCGAGTCCGACACGAAGCGGCCGCCGTCATCCATCCCCGCTCGCCTTCGCGCGTTCCTGCTCTGCACGAGGACGCTCCAGATGATTCCTGCCGCCACCAGCACGCACAGGATCACCGAGGGAACGCGGCCAATGGTCATCAGCGTGAAAGCGTGCAGCGCGTCGTCCACCGGGCCCAGCGTCTGACCCTCGGTGATCACATAGGTGATTCCGCGGAAGGTGAGCATGCCTCCAAGGGTGACGATGAACGCCGGCACGCCCACTACCGCTACCCAGAACCCCTGCCAGGCGCCGAGGACCAGTCCCACCATGACGACCACCGCGATCATGGCGGGGATGCCGAGGTCCAGCTGCGACTGCAGCCCCGCGGCGACCGTCGCGGTGAGGCCGACCGCTGATCCCACCGACAGGTCGATGTGACCGGCGACCATGACGAGCATCATGCCGAGCGCCGCGATGGCGAGGATGACGCTCTGCACCAGCAGCAGCGAGATGTTCCTTCCGGTCAGGAACAGTCCACCGGTCAGTATCGCGAAAGCGAGCCATACCGCGGCGACGCCGAAGATGAGGCCGTAGACATTCCAGTTGAACGGAGTTCTCGCGCCGTCATCATGCTTCTGCGTGGCCGACGGCTTCGCAGCTGCAACAGAGGGGCGACTCATGGCTGGTCCTTTCCGGGATTATCGCGAGGGGTGAGTGCTGAAGGGCGTCTCGGAACTCAGGACGCCGGGCACTCGGTCGCGGCCTGGTCGCCGTAGACCTCCTCGGCCGTGTAGTAGCCGTACTGGTTGATCCAGTCGCACACCGTGTCCTGGGTGACGTTGATGGTCTCCATCACCACAGTGGGCTTCTCGCCGTTCGTGTACTTGACGCTCTGGACGTTCGGCACGTCGAGGTCCGTACCGGTTGCGGCGGCGTACGCGGCGTCTGCGGCGTAGGTGCCCATGAGGCTGTAATCAGTCCAGATGCTGAGGGTCTGGGTGCCCTGCACGATCGCCTGCACATTGAGCAGGTCGGCGTCGACTCCCGAGACGAACACGCCCTTGAGCTTCTGCGCCTGCAGCGCCGTGATCGCGCCGGTGGCCATACCGTCGTTGTTGGAGAGGATCGCGCTCACGTCGTCCTTGGCAGCCACGAGGGCTTCCTCGACCTGCTGTTGCGCCGTCTGAGGGCTCCACCCGGCGTTGTACTGCTGAGAGACGATCGTGATGTCACCGGCGTCGACGGCTGGCTGGAGCGCGTCAAGGTATCCGGCTGTGGTGTCCTGAGCGACGCTGCTCGCGGGGTCACCCCCGATGATGATGTAGTTCCCGGTCGGGTGCGCCTCGAGCGCCGACTCCGCCGTCTGCTTGCCGTAGTCGCGAGCGCTGCGGGTGATCGCGTAGTCGAACTCCGCATCCGGCGCGATGAAGTTGTAGTCGATCACCGGGATTCCGGCGTCGCTGGCGATGGCGAACGAGGACGCCGCGGTGTCCGCGTTGACGGGGGCGATGATCAGCGCATCGACTCCCTGCGTGACCATGTTCTCGATCGCGCTCCTCTGCTTCTGATCGTCGCTCTCCGCGGAGACGACGATGGACTTCGCCCCGAGCTTCTTCAGCTGGTCCTCGATGCCCTGCTGGTCGAACTTCCATCGGGAGACGAGGGTCTGCGACAGCACCACGCCGACGGTGACGTCGTCGGGGGCGGCCGATCCCCCACCCGAGGCTCCCCCTTCATTGAGGGAGGAGCACCCGCTCAGGAGTGCTGTCGCGCCCACCAGCAGCACGCTGGCGCCGGCGAGGAAACTGCGGTGGTGAAGGTGGTCTGCCATGGTGACTCCGTTGTCTGCTGTCGCACTGTGATCGAGGCGCATCTCGGCCTCTCAGCCGCATTTGGAATCGTTTCCACGGGCCGTCGGGATGAGCATGTGGCACGCGCTAGGAGGTTGTCAAGTCGGGCTCCAGTGCGGTGCCGCTAGCATCGGATCGACAGTCGGCTCACAGGCGGAGGTTCAACCATGGTGACCCTCCATGACGTCGCGAAGTTCTCCGGGACGTCCGTCGGAACCGTCTCGCGCGTCCTCAATGGCAGCCCACACGTGAGCGAGGTCGCCCGTCTGCGCGTCCTCCGCGCGATCGACGAACTGAACTTCACGCCGAACCGGGCTGCCCAGTCGCTCCGCACCTCTCGCACCACCCTGGCGGGCCTCATCGTGCCCGACATCACCAATTCGTTCTTCGGCGCTCTCGCGCGAGCGCTCGCGCGAGAGCTCTGGGCACACGACTACGGCCTGATCCTCGCTGACACGGCCGAATCGCTCGAGAAGCAGACGGAGGCACTGGACGCCCTCGGCAAGCGCGGAGTGGATGGGCTTTTCCTCGTCCCCACGACCTCGACTCGCGACATCGCGAATCCACTCAACATCCCCCTGGTCACTCTCGACCGCACCTTGGCCGATCTTCCCGGCGTCACCAGTGACAACCGGCAGGGCACCTCGCTCGCCGTGTCCTACCTGCATGGCTGGGGACACCGCAGGATCGCCACGATCGTCGGGCCGACGACGTGCTCCACCGCCGCCGAGCGCCTGGAAGGATATGCCACCACCACGCGCGCGTTGGGCATCTATTCCCGCAGCTTGATCAGGGAAGGCCCGTTCAGCTACGCCTTCGGCAAACAGGCCATGGAGGAGCTCCTCGATGAGCCGACCCGCCCTACCGCAGTGATCGCGAGCAACGACTCTCAAGCGATCGGCGCCCTGCACGCCTGCGCCGGCCGGGGATTACGCGTTCCGCAGGACATCTCGATCTGCGGATTCGACGGGAGCGAACTGGCCTCGCATCTCTCGCCTTCGCTGACCTCGGTGAAACAGCCGATCAGCACCATGGCCACCCACGGGGCTCGTCTGATGCTCGAACTGATCGAGACCGGCACAGCCGGCTCCGGGGCGGTTCTCCTCACCGACCTCACGATCGGTGAGTCGTGCTCGGTCCCTCCGAGTCACTGAGGCGCCACCCCAGATCAGCGGCCAGCCGCCGCGCATGCGCCCCAGAGAGCCGCGCGCTCAGGGCGGTCAACGGGGCAGTGACGATGGCCGTGCTGCCACCGGCCAGCCTGGTCGAGGAAGTCGGACAACTTCGTGCGCGAGCCAGAGGAACCGGACGAGGCGGAGCGCCGGACGCGCCTGATGGTAGGGCGCTTGGAGTGTGCCAGGCGCAACGCGTGATGCGAGCGGCGGGTATACCAACGCCATCGCGGCGGGAGACCAGCTAAGCGCAAGCAGGAAGGCCCGGAACCATGCGGTTCCGGGCCTTCTCTTTGGTTGCGGGGACAGGATTTGAACCTGCGACCTCTGGGTTATGAGCCCAGCGAGCTACCGAACTGCTCCACCCCGCGATGCATCTGCAACTCTATCAGAGTCCTCGGGGGTGTCGGTCCGGTGTGGGCCACGCAGGCAGAGCACACCGGCCCGAGACGCACCCGGGACGGGGGCGCTTCTCGGGCCGGAGGTCTGTCGGCAGCGTCAGGCTGGGCTAGGAACCGGACGCGGCGAGGGCTCGCTGCACCGCGTCCTGCAGGCGGGCGTCCGCCTCCGCAGCGGCGACCAGGTCGTTCTTCGCGTACGCAGCGGCGCGGTCCTGGAGCGCCTGGTTGGCGTCGGCGAGAGCCTTCTGCAGGTCCGGGTTGTCGGTCGGCGTGGTCGGTGTGGTCGGCGTGGTCGGCGTGGTCGTGCCCCCATCGGGCGGAGTCACGGGCGGGACGTCGCCGTCACCGGCAGCCGCGCCAGAGTCGCCCCCGAACAGCTCGTCGAGCGCGCCGTCCAGCGTGTCCTGGAACGCGATCTTGTCGCCGAACGACACGAGCACCTTGCGCAGCAGCGGGTACTGCGTCTCACCGCTGGAGCGGACGTACACCGGCTGCACGTAGAGCAGGCCGCCGCCGACGGGAAGGGTCAGCAGGTTGCCCTGGAGCACAGAGGTGTCCCCTCGGCGCAGCAGGGCCAGCTGGTTGGCCACCTCCGTGTCGGTGTTGAACGTGCTCTGCACCTGCCCGGGCCCCGGCACGTTGTCCGGCAGCGACAGCAGGCTCAGCTTCCCGTAGCCCGCGGCCACCTTGCCGTCCTGGGACCCCGCGTCCGAGTCGACCGCGAGGTAGCCGGTGAGGATGCTGCGGCTCTCCGATCCGGTGCGGTTCGGGATGAACGTGGAGTACAGCGAATAGGCGGGCGCGTCCGTGCCCGGGATCTGCATCGTCAGGTAATACGGCGGCTGCAGCGTGGTGCTCGAGGCGGGCGAGGTGGGGTCGTTCGGAGCCCGCCAGGCGTCGTCACGCTGGTACCACGACCCCGGATCGGTCACGTGGTACTGCCCGAGCACCGACCGCTGAACCTTGAAGAGGTCGGCGGGGTACCGCACGTGGCTGATCAGGTCGCCGGACATCTCCGACAGCGGCTTGAGCTCGTTGGGGAACACCTTCTGCCAGGACTGGATGATCGGGTCGGACTGGTCCCAGGCGTAGAGGATGACCTTGCCGGTGTATGCGTCGACCGTTGCCTTGACCGAGTTGCGGATGTAGTTGATGTCGTCAACGGCATACGCGGGCGTCGGCGTGTAGGTGTCCGCGATCGAGTCGCTCAGGCTGCGGGTGCTCGAGTACGGGTAGGAGGACGACGTGGTGTAGCCGTCGATGATCCACTGGATCCGGCCGTCGACCACGGCAGGGTACGGGTCGGAGTCCAGGGTCAGATACGGAGCCACCTTCTCCACCCGGGTCTTCGGGTCGCGGTCGTACAGGATCTGTGAGTCGGCATTGACCGCGTTGGAGAGGAAGACCTGCTCCGACTGGAACTTGAGCGCGTAGATGAGCCGCTTGAACCAGTTGTCGAGCTTGGGTCCGCCGTTCCCCTCGAAGGTCGTCGACACCTGTGAGGCGTCCTCGCCGGAGCCGGACGGGTAGTCGAGCTCGATCGGGTCGGTCGACTTGGGTGCCCCGACGATCGAGTAGGCGGGCGAGTTCTCGCCGAAGTAGACCCGTGGCTCGAAGTCGCCCAGCTTGCCGCTCGACGGAATGCCCGACTCCATGAAGACGGGCTGGCCGTCGGCGGAGCGCTGATTCCCGTACGCGGCGACGAGCCCGTAGCCGTGGGTGTAGACGACCGTGCGGTTGTACCAGGTCTGGCCCTCGCCGAGACCGTCCTGGTTCAGCTCACGGATCGCCACCACGGTGTCGGTGGTCTCGCCGTCGATCGTGTAGCGGTCGACGTCGAGGTCGCGGTGGAACGCGTAGTACTGCTTGAACTGCTGGAACTGGCCGAAGGCCGGCGACACGATCGCGGGATCCAGGATGCGGATGTTCGCGGTGGTCACGGCGTCCGAGCGCAGCGCCCCCGGCTCGGTCTGGGTCGTCGCCTGATACGGCGTCTCCTTGACGTCCGCGACACCGTACGCGTCGCGGGTCATGTCGATGTTCTTCTGGATGTACGGCCGCTCGAGGCTCAGCTCGCTCGGGTCCACCTGGAACCGCTGCTGCACCCACGGGTACACGGAGCCGATGATGAGGCTCGCCACGATGAGCAGCGCGGTGCCGATCGCGGGCAGGCGCCAGCGGCCGATGAACGCGGTGATGAGGAAGAGCACGGCCACGATGCCCGCGGCGAGCGCGAGGATCGCCCGGCCGGGAATCACCGCGTTCACGTCGGTGTAGCTGGCACCGGTGATCAGCCCGCCGCTGGAGGAGAGCGTGAGGTACTGGTCGAGGAAGATGCTGATCGCCTGCAGGGCGAGGTAGACCGCGGCCGTGATCGCGATCTGCACCCGTGCGCCGCGCGAGATGCGCACCTCACGGCCGGCCACCCGCACGGCTCCGTACAGGTAGCTCGTCGCGATCGCGGCGAGCCCGGACAGCAGGACCACCGCGGAGGCGAAGCCGACGAGGCCGTGCAGGAACGGCAGCTCGAACAGGTAGAAGGAGACGTCGAGCTTGAACTGCGGGTCCACGCGCCCGGACGGGGTGCGGTTGAAGTAGAGCAGCACGGTCTGCCAGCGGGTCGACGCGGAGACCCCCGCGAAGAGGCCGACGAGCGCCGGGATGCCGAACATGGCCAGCCGGCGCAGCGGCTCGATGACCTGCTGGTAGCGGTCCAGCTGCGAGTTGAGCCGGGCATAGATCGGACGGAACCGGTAGGCGAGCAGGATGCTCGCGAAGACCGGGAGGGCCATCCCGAGGAAGCCCGCGAAGAAGAGGCCGATTCCGGAGCCCCATTCGGTGAGCAGCACCGGCAGGAAGCCCAGCTGGTCATACCAGAGCACGTCGGCGAAGAGCCCGGCGAAGATGAAGAAGAGGATGAGGAGTGCCGCGACGATGCCCGCGGTGATCGCGAGAGTTGCGCGATTTCGGCGGGGCGCGGCGGCTGTGGACGTCACGGTGTCGAGACTACCCGGCGCGGCATGGGGGAAGCCCCGAGGGGTCTACGCCGTCAGCGATAGCCTTCAGCGCCGCGAGAGCGTCGTCGAGGGTGGCGACCGCGATCACATTCACGCCGTCGGGAACATGCCCCACGACCTCGTCGCAGTTGGACCGGGGCGCGAGGAACCATCGGGCGCCCGCGCGCTGGGCGCCGTGCAGCTTCTGCCGGATGCCGCCGATGGCACCGACCGCGCCCTGGGCGTCGATCGTGCCGGTTCCCGCCACCCGGGCGCCGCCGGTGAGTGCTCCCGGCGTGAGCTTGTCGTAGAGCCCGAGCGCGAACATCATGCCGGCGCTCGGACCGCCCACGTTCTCCAGCTGGATGTCGACCTGGAAGGGGAGGTCGTAGCTGACGGCGATCCCGACGCCGACCACGACCGCCCCGTTGTGCTCGTACGGGGTGACGCGGATGGTTCCCGCGGTGCCGTCGCGCACGAAGCCGATCGTCGCCTCATGGCCGGTGCCGTTGGCCGCGACGAGCTCACGGAGGCGCGGCAGATCGGTGGCCTCCTGACCGTTGATGCTCGTGATCCGGTCCCCCTGCTTGAGTTCGCCGGCGGCAGGCGAGCCGTCGAGGAGGGACTGCACGGAGAGGGTGCGCGGGATGTCGTAGCCCAGCTCGGTCAGGGCGGCCGCGATGGCCTCCTGCTGCGAGTTCTCCATCTGCAGCCGGCTCTCGTCGTCGCGCTGCTCGGAGGTGGTGCCCGAGGGATAGATCGCCGAGAGCGGCTGCACCGACTTGCTCGGATCGAACCAGGCGAGCGCGACCTGGAGCAGGTCGGGAGGCGCCGCCGGCGTTCCCACCACCGACACGGTGAGCAGGTCGAGCGTGCCCTTCGTCGGGTAGGTCTTCTGGCCCGGCACGTCGATGAGCGGCACGTTCTCCCCGGCGTGCTCGGTCTCGCCGAGGGTGTCGTAGACGGGACCCGGCTGCTCGATCACATACGCGGAGGGGCTGAGCGCCATCAGCACCACGAGGACCAGCGCGAGCGTGAGGAGCAGCCAGCCGATCCAGGAGCGGTCGGTCCGGCCGGTCGGTCGGGCGCTGAACGGCAGCTCTCGCTCCTCGCGCGGATCGATGGGGGTGCTCACGGCGTCTTTCATGTGGATGCCGGTGTTCGCGGCGGGCAGAAGCGGAAGAGGCTCACTGTAGGGCAAATGCCGGACAGGGCTGATCGCCCGGCGCTACCGTGGATTCTGCCCGATTGCCCCTGGGAAACCCGCTTGAGCGGGCCTCCCAGAGGGGCACGGCGAGAGGAGCGCTCATGGCCGCCGATGAACGGGATCCGGACCCCGAGAACGAGCTGCGCGAGATCCTGCGCGAGCTGCTCTCCGGTGGTGCCGGCGTCGATCCCGCCAAGCTGGCCGGGGCGGCCGGCCTGCCGTCCGACCCGGAGAGCATGGCTCGGCTGCTCGCCCAGCTGCAGGGTGCGATCGCCAACTCGGACAAGGGCATCGACTGGAAGCTCTCCGTCGACCAGGCCAAGGCCTTCGCCTCACGCACGAGCTTCACCCCCACCGACCAGCAGCGCCGCGACCTCGACCAGGCCCTCCACGTGGCCTCGCTCTGGCTCGATGAGGCCACCACCGTGTCCGCCCTGCCCGACCCGCCGCGGCTCATGAGCCGGGTGGAGTGGATCGAGCAGACGATGCCGTTCTGGAGCCAGCTCGCCGAGCCGGTCGCCACCAGCATCGCGGGCGCGCTCACGGCCGTCCTGCGCGAGCAGGCGCCCGAGGAGATGGCTTCGATCGCCGGGCAGCTCGTGCGCGGCGTCGGCGGAACCCTCTTCGCCGTGCAGCTCGGTCAGGTGGTCGGGCAGCTGAGCGCCGAGGTCGTCTCCGGCGGCGATGTGGGCATCCCGCTGCTCGACGAGCGGGCAGGGGTGATCCCGCAGAACCTCGAAGCGTTCGGCGAGGGCCTCGACATCGCTCCCGACCAGATCTCCCTCTACCTCGCGGTGCGGGAACTCGCCCACGCCCGCCTGTTCCGGCACGCACGCTGGCTGCGGCTGCAGTTCGTGTCCGCGATCACCGACTTCGCGCACGGCATCAGCATCGACACGAGCCGCGTCGAGGAGCTCGCCGCCAACTTCGACCCGAACGACCCCGAGAGCCTGCGCCAGGCGCTGGCCACCGGTGCGCTCATCCCCCCGAAGACCCCCGCGCAGCTGGCCGCACTCGCGCGCCTCGAGACGATGCTCGCGCTCGTCGAGGGCTGGGTCGACGTCGTCACCGCCGAGGCGACCGCGAGGCTGCCGAAGTCGGATGCGATCGCCGAGTCGGTCCGCCGACGCCGTGCCACCGGCGGTCCCGCCGAATCCGCGTTCGCGACCCTGGTCGGGCTGGAGCTGCGGCCCCGGCGCCTGCGCGACGCGGCCCGGATGTGGCAGATCGTCGGGGACTCGCTCGGCAACGAGAAGCGGGACGAGCTGTGGTCGCACCCGGACCTGCTGCCCGGTTCCGCCGACATCGACGACCCGGAGGCTCTCGTGCGCCGGCTCAGCGCGCCCGCCAGCGACGACGACGTGGACCAGGCCATCGAGGAGCTGCTGCGCGGCGACGGCCCGGACCGCCCCGTCGAGGACTGACCGGCTCCGCACGGTTGCCGAAGTGCCCTGCCCTGTCGCTCAGCAGGCGGAAAGCACTCCAGCAGGCGGAACATGGCCGACACGCCGGGGTGTCGGATTTTCTGCCTGCTGAGCGAGAGGCGGGGCGGCAAGGTCACGCCTGCTCGGGACGGACGGCGCCGGGAGCGGGCCTGGGGAGAACGCGCGCGCGAAGGCGCGAGGTCCGGCACCATTCGCGGATGGTTCTCCGCATCGACCCCGACCTCAGCGTCGTCTGGCGCTCCCCGCACTGCGTGCAGCTCGGCGCCGAGCGGCCGGTCGCGGTGCTCGCGCTGACCGGCCCGGGCGAGGAGCGGCTGCTCGCGGCGCTCCGGATCGGCACGACGAGGAGCGCGCTGGAGGTCCTCGCCGCCGAGCTGCCGGGACCGCCACCCGATGTCGGCAGCCTCCTCGCTCGGCTCGGCCCCGCGCTCACCAGTGCCGCGGTCCAGTCCTCCCCCCAGGCCGTCGTGGTGGAGCTCTTCGGCAAGGAGGGCGCCGTCGCTGACGCGGCAGCATTCCTCGCGACGGCGCTGCGCGATGCCGGCTTCCCCGCCGGTCAGCCGGCCGATGCGACAGGACCCGCCTGCGGCGCGGACCGGCCTTCCGCCCTCGGGGTGCTGACCGCCGCGCACGTCGTGCCCCCGGCGGCGGCGGCCCGCTGGCTGTCGCTCGACCGCCCGCACCTGCCCGTCGTGTTCGGCGACGTCTCGGTCGAGATCGGTCCCCTCGTCCTCGCCGGCGCAACCGCCTGCCTGCACTGCGTGGAGCGGCACCGCATGGCACGAGCGCCGTTCCGCCACGCGATCGCGGCTCAGCTTCTCGCGGGCACGCATCCGGCAGCCGCGGCCTCGCGGCCCGCGCTGGTGCTGCAGGCCGCGTCGCTCGTGGTGCGGGCCGCGGAGGCGGTCCGCGATGGGGACCCCACCGCCTTCGCGGGGAGGTCCCTGCGGGTGCAGCCGGACGGATCGGTCAGGCGAGCACTCTGGCGGCCGCATCCGGGATGCTCGTGCCGAGCTCTGTCAGGAACCGCGACCGCTCCCGGGGGGCGGCACGGTGCGGTCCCACCGCGGCCCAGGACAGCCGCAGCGTCGACCGCGCCCGCGTGATGCCCACGTAGAGCAGCCGCCGCTCCTCCTCCACCGCCTCGGGAGTGCGCGCATAGCCGATCGGCAGGTACCCCTCGGAGACACCGGCGAGGTAGACCGTGTCCCACTCGAGGCCCTTGGCGGAGTGGAAGGTGGCGAGGGTCACGGCATCCACCGTCGGCTCATGCTGAGCCGCCTGGCGCTCGGCGAGGTCCTCGACGAACTGGGGCAGCGTCGTTCCCGCCTCGGCCTCCTCGGCCAGGCTCATCAGGGTGTCGAGGGAGTCCCACCGCTCGCGCACCGCGCCCCGAGTCTCCGGCGGCTGCTGCGACCAGCCGAGGGAGCGGAGCACATCGCTCACGGTCTTGAACAGGGGATCCTGGCTCTGCGTCAGGGCGGCGGCGCGGAGCATCATCAGGGCCTCCTTCACCTCCCGCCGCTCGAAGAAGCGCGCCGATCCGCGCACCGTGTAGGCCACGTCGCGCTCGGCGAGCGCCGTCTCGAACCCGGCCGACTGCGAGTTGATGCGGTAGAGCACCGCGATGTCGCGCGGGCGCTCCCCCGCGGCGATCCTCTCGGCAATCGCGTCAGCGATCGATCTGGCCTCAGCCGGCTCGGTCGGATAGCCGGCCAGCTCCACCGAGCTCGCGTCGGACATGGGCGGCCCTTCGGCCCCGGCAGGCAGCAGGGTGAGGGCTCCGGGCCGGTCCCGCATCAGGCGGTTGGCCACCGCGATGACGGCCGGCACCGATCGGTAGTTGCGCTCGAGCCGAATGACCTCGGCGTCGGGATGCCGAGCGCCGAAGTCGAGCAGGTAGTCCGCCTTGGCGCCCGCGAAGGAGTAGATGGTCTGGCTCGCGTCGCCGACGACGCAGAGGTCCCGGTGATCGCCCATCCAGGCGGCGAGCAGCTGGTTCTGCAGCGGCGACACGTCCTGGTACTCATCGACGACGAAGAACCGGTACTGCTCCCGCACGTGCTGGGCCACGCGCGGCTCCTCCTCGATCATGCCGATCGTCGCGAGCAGCACGTCCTCGAAATCGAGCTGGCGGCGCGCGTCCTTCAGCTCCTCGTACGCCCGCTGGATGGCGACCGCCCGGGGCGCGTCCACCCCGTTGGGCAGCGGCCGGGTCTCAGCGCGGCGCTCGTACTCGTCCAGCGAGACGCCGCTGACCTTGCGCCACTCGATCTCGGCCGCGATGTCCCGCAGCGCCGCGGTGTCCACGTTCACGTGCACGCTCTCGGCCGCCTGCGCCAGCAGCCGCGCCTTGCTGTCCAGCACGCGGGGCAGCGTGCCTCCGACCACCTGCGGCCAGAAGTAGCTGAGCTGCGACAGTGCCGCCGAGTGGAAGGTGCGCGCCTGCACGCCCGCGGCGCCGAGCGCCCGGAGCCGGCTGCGCAGCTCCCCCGCGGCCCGCGTGGTGAAGGTGAGCGCCATCACCCGGCCGGGCGGGTACACGCCGGACGCGACTCCGTACGCGATCCGGTGCGTGATCGCCCGCGTCTTGCCGGTGCCGGCCCCGGCCAGCAGGCACACCGGCCCGAGCAGCGTCTCGGCCGCCTTGCGCTGCTCCGGATCGAGCCCGGCCAGCAGATCCTCTGCGGTCATCGTCCCCTCCCCCGAGTGGTCGGGGAGCCTCGATCAGGGAGCGTCGAGCGGCCCGCCGAACCACTGCTCGATGATCGCACGGGCGATCGACGCCCGGCTCGGGATGCCGATCGTGCGCCTCCCATCGGCCAGCTCCTCGCGGCTGAACCAGCGCAGGTCCAGAATCTCGGCACCGTCGGGCACCGGTTCGGTGCCGTGCGCCGGATCCACCCGGGCCCGGAAGCCGATCATGATCGACGCCGGGAACGGCCAGGGCTGGGAGCCGACGTACATCGGGTCGACGACGGTGAGGCCCGACTCCTCGCGGATCTCCCGAAGCACGGCGGCCTCGAGGGACTCGCCGGGCTCCACGAAGCCCGCGAGGATCGAGTACCGCTCGCCGCCCCACAGGGCATTCGCGCCGAGGAGCAGCCGGTCCTGCGGATCGGTCACGCCGACGATGACCGCGGGGTCCGTGCGCGGGAAGACGTGCTGCCCGCTCGCCTCCTCGGTGTGCCCGTCGGGATGCCGCACCCAGCCGCCCTGTGCCGGCAGCGTCGGCTCGCCGGTGCGAGGCGAGAAGCCGTGCGAGGCGTGCCAGTTGGTGATGGCGAGCGCCTGCGTGAAGAGCCCGGCATCGAGGGCGTCGAGCTCGGCGCCGATGTGGCGCAGGTCGCCCCACAGCACGCGATCCGGCTGCAGCTGCTCGGCGCCGGCGTCGTCGAGCACCACGGCAACGACCGGCGCTCCCGGGTCGGGCTCACCCAGCGCGCGGCCGAGATAGACCAGCAGCACCCCGCCCGGCACCTCCGCGAGGCGTCGCAGCGCGAGCCGCGGCGGCGTGGCGGACTCGAGCAGGGCGTGACCGCGCGAGAGCAGGACGGCTCGAGTGGTGGGGTCGCCCCGGAGCTCGTCGAGCAATCCGGGCCGTGACCTGGCCAGGTAGTCGCGGTCGATGGCAGACCGGGACAGCGGCAGCCGCGAAGTGAGGGATCCGGGCATCGACCTGCGCAATCTGCGTGGCGAACGTCTGAGGAGCCGGGATGCCGACCTACCCTGTGCGGTATGGCCCGATCCCACCTCACTCTAGCCGCGCTGGCGACATCCGCCGTCCCGGGGCTCGACGTCGCGGCGGCCCAGCCGTTCACGTCGAATCGGCACGGGGATTTCGACACCGCACTGCTCACGGCTCGGGACGGCAGCCACTACCTCGTCCGCGTCCCCAACTCTCCCGCGGCCGAGGCCGCGCAGAACGCGGAGCTCACCGCGCTGGCCTCGCTGAGCTCCGGCGTGCGATCCCGCCTGCCCTTCACTCTGTCCACGTTCATCGGCCAGTCGGTCGTGCGCTCCCCCGCCGGTGCGCCTGCCCGCCGCGCCACCGTCTACGAGTTCGTGTACGGCCGCCGGGTGCGGCTGGAGCGGCTGTATCCGGGCCCTCTCGCCGAGTCGATCGGCTCCGCGATCGCCGCGGTGCACGGCCTCCCCACCAGCTTCGTGATCGACGCGGGGCTCCCGGTCGTGACCGCCATCGACAGCCTCCGCTCGGTGGTCGGGATCATGGACCGCGCGGCGGCCACCTCCCGGGTGCCCGCCGCCCTGCTGTCCCGCTGGGAGAGCGCAACGGACGACACTTCCCTCTGGCAGTACCAGCCCACCGTCATCCACGGCGCCATGAACGCCGACGCGCTCCTGCATTCGGCTGACTCGGAGGACCGGATCGTCGGCGTCATCGGCTGGTCCGACCTCCGCGTCGGCGACCCCGCGCGCGACCTGTCCTGGATCCTCTCGGCCCCGAGCGCCGACACGGTCGACCTCGTGCTCGACACCTACGGCGAGGCCCGGAAGGGCGCCGGCGTGCAGGAGCTGCGCCGCCGCGCCATGCTCTACGCCGAGCTGGAGCTCGCCAAGTGGCTGCTCCACGGGATCGACACCCAGGACTCCCGGATCGTCGACGACGCCGTCGACATGCTCGATGTGCTCGTGCAGAGCGTGCGGGGCGACACCGCCGGCGAGCTCGCGCACGAGACGGGGCCGATCCTCGACGTCGACGAGGTGCAGCGGATGCTCGACGAGCGTCCTCAGGTCGCGTTCGACCAGCGCTCGAGGAGCTCCTTCTCCGAGTAGAGCCGCTCGGGCCGGATCACCCGGTCCTCCGCCACGAAGTAGAACGCGGCGTCGATCGAGTCGGGATCGACGCCCTGCCAGGCGGCGAACGCCAGCCGGTAGAGGGCCAGCTGGAACTGCTTCTGAGCCAGGTCGTCGTCGTCCTTCGGGGACTTGCCCGTCTTCCAGTCGACGATCTCGTATCGCCCGTTCCGCTCGAACACGCCGTCGATCTTGCAGATCACGATGCGGTCCGCGAACGGCAGGTGGATCTCGAGCTCCACGGCGAGCGGCCGCAGCTCTGCCCACTCCGACCGCTCGAAGAAGCCCTGCAGCCGCTCGAGCTCGTCGCTCTCCACCAGGTCCTCGAGGTCGAGGTCGCGGTCGCCGGGCAGAGCGTCGACCAGGTCGTCGAGCCCGCCCAGGCCGTACCGCCGCTCGACCCACGAGTGGAACAGCGTGCCGAGCCGCGTCTGCCGATACGGCCGCTGCGGCATCGGACGGCGGAGCGAGGCGGCGACCTGCGTCGGAGCCGTCACGTAGTCCTTGAACGCGGAGGCGGAGATGCGCACCGGCAGCTCGACGAGCTCGGCGTCGCGCTGCCGGCGGTCGCGCTCCTGGATGAGCAGGTCCAGATGGTCGTCCCAGGGTGTGGAGGCGCTCGCGTCGGCGTCCCGCACCGCTTCGGCGGCCGCTGCCACCCGGTCGCGGCGGGTGCCGAGCGGATCGCTCGGCCAGGGCACATGGGTCACGAGCTCGTCGAGCGGGTTCTCCTCGTCCTCCGGGGCGTCGGGCAGCGCCTCGGGCGGGATCAGGCCGGCGTCCCGCAGCTCCTGCAGGAAGCGGCCGGGCGAACGGGGCTTGCGCTGGGTCCACCAGAACGAGCCGGTGAGCAGCAGGGCACGCTTGGCGCGGGTCACGGCCACGTAGGCGAGCCGGCGCTGCTCGGCGGCGTGCGCGTCGACCACTCCGTCGCAGTAGGCGGAGTATGCGTCGTCGAACTCCTTGCCGCTGTCGGCCGACCGCCAGCCGAGGGTGGGCAGGTCGAACCAGTCGCCGCGGAACTCGTAGGGCAGCTCCCCGAAGGCCAGCCAGCCCTGCTTGCTGCGGGGCGGGGCGGGCAGCTCGCCCTCGACCATGCGCGGCACCGCGACGGCGTCCCATTCGAGGCCCTTGGCGCCGTGGATGGTGAGGATCTGCACGGTGCCCGGCTCGGGCTCCTCGGTGCGCGGGCTGAGGTTCTCCCGCTCCTCGGCCAGCTCCAGCCAGGAGAGGAAGGAGCCGAGCCCCGCGGAGGCGTCGCCGGCCACGAAGTCGGCGACGAGCTCGGTGAAGCCGTCCAGCCCGCCCCGGCCGAGCGGCGCCGACTCGTTCGCGGCGACCTCCACATCGAGGAGCAGCTGCTGCTGCACGAGCGCGACGAGGTCGAGCAGGTCGAGACCCACCCGGGAGCGCAGGGAGGCGAGCTCGGCGCCGAGCAGGCGGAGGCGCCGAAGGCCCTCCGCGCTGAACTCGCGGAGCGCGCCGTGCCCCTCCGCCGCGGTGCTGAGGAAGTCGAGCGCGTCGACGAGGGAGGCTCCCTCGTCGAGGGCGATGGATGCCCGAAGCAGGTCGCGCACGTTCTGCGGCAGCTGCTGCTGGCCGGCATCGCGGGCCGCGAGCCAGGAGGCGAGATCGCGGAGCGCCTTGACGTCGCGCACGCCGATGCGCCACCGGGCGCCGGTGAGCAGCCGCAGCAGGTACGGCCCCGCGCTCGGGTCGTGCAGCACCCGGAGGGTGGCCACCAGGTCGACCACCGCCGGGTCCTCGAGGAGTCCGCCGACGCCGAGCACATGGAAGCGGATGCCGCGGTCGGCCAGTGCCCGGGTGAACACGGCCACCTTCTTGAGAGACCGGCAGAGCATCGCCGCGGTCGGCACCGGGGCGCCGTCGGGCACGGTCAGGCGTTCGCCGAACCAGTCGGCGACGGCCGCAGCCTCGTCGAGCACCGTCTGCCCGAACTTCACGGTCAGCTCGCCGTCCCCGGACCCCGGTCGGCGCTCCAGGCGCTCCACCGGGACGCTCGAGGCGGCCGAGAGGGGGGCGACCAGGGCGTTGGCGGCGTCGAGCACGCGGCCGGGGTTCCGCCAGCTGGTCGAGAGGGCGAAGGCGGCCGAGCCGTCCGTCGCGCCGCCGAAGTCGCGGGAGAAGCGGGCGAGGTTGCTCGCGCTCGCTCCGCGCCAGCCGTAGATGGACTGGTGCGGGTCGCCGACCGCCATGACGCCGCTGCCCGCGAAGAGGTCGGCGAGCAGCCGGGTCTGCACCACGCTCGTGTCCTGGTACTCGTCGAGGAGGACGACTCGGAACCGCGACCGGTACTCCTCGGCCACTCGGGGCACCCGGCGGCAGATCTCGAGGGCCAGGGCGATCTGGTCGGAGAACTCGATGAGCCCGCGGCGCACCTTCTGCCGGGAGTACTCCTCGGCGAGCGCGAGCAGCGGGGGCAGCGTGCCGACGATCGACACGGCGTCCCGCAGCGACCGGTACTGCTGCTTCACGCGGGAGTTGCCGTACGGCAGCTCGCCGAGGCGGCCGAAGTCCTCGACCATCCGCCGCACGTCGGCGGGTTCCGTGATGTTGTCCGCCAGCGCGCGACTGAGCGCCAGCACGCCCTCCGTGACCCGGTCCACGGACTTCTCGAGCCCCACGAGCCGGTCGTCATCGCTCTCCAGCACCACCCGGCGGGCCAGCTGCCAGGCGGACGCCTCGCCGAGCACCAGCGCGTCCGGCTCGCGGCCGATCGCGAGGGCGTGCTCCCGGAAGATGGTGCTCGCGAAGGAGTTGTAGGTCGCGATGGTCGGCGCGTCGAACGGATCCACCTCGCCCACGCCGAGCTCGCTCCGGGTGAGCGCGTCCACTCGCCGGGTGACCCGCTCGCCGAGCTCCCCCGCCGCCTTGCGGGTGAAGGTGAGGCCGAGGATCTCGCTCGGCTCGACGGCGCCGTTGGCGAGCAGGTAGACCACGCGGTTCGCCATCGTCTCGGTCTTGCCGCTGCCCGCGCCCGCGACCACGAGGCTCGGCGTGAGACCGGCCTCGATCACGGCGCGCTGCTGCGGCGTGGGTTCCGGCAGCCCGAGGACCCGGGCGATCTCGAAGGCGCTCGTCATGCCGACACCGCCGGCACAAGGTGGATGCGGTACGCGTAGCGGGCGTAAGGGTCGCGCTCCTCGAGCCCGTCCGTGCCGGGGAAGAGGGTGCCCGCCATCGTCTCGGCGGCGGCCTTGACGCGATCCCGGAACGCCTCGAGGGCCTCCGGCTCGAGCACCTGCTGCGTCGCCTCGCGGTAGAGCCGACCGGCCACTCCGTCCGCGACGAAGAGCAGCTTGGCGCCGCCCGAGGGCGCGTCGCGCGGCAGGGTCTCAAGCGCTCCGTCGACGCTCGCCAGCTGGTAGAGACCCAGCTGGGCGTGCCCCGGCAGCTCGTCCTTGGTGGGCCAGCGGCGGCCGGTCTTGAGGTCCACGATCACGACGGCGCCGTCCGCGGTCCGCTCGACCCGGTCGATCGTGCCCCGCACCAGCGCGGCGCCCACCTCGAACTCGAACTCCGTCTCGGCGCCCAGCAGCCGGTGCCCCTCGCTCTCGAAGCCCGAGAGGTAGTCGGAGAGTCCCTCCGCGAGCCGGGTGGTGCGCCGCCGCTCGTACTCCTCCACCCAGGGCGACTCGAAGGAGAACTCGCTCCAGCGCTCGTCCACCGCCGCCATCACGGCCTGCGGCGACAGGTCGGCCCCCGGGGTGGTCGACAGCTTCTCCATCGCGGCGTGCAGCACGGTGCCGATGCTGGCGGCCATCCCGGACGGGCTCGCGGCCATCACGTCCACGAACCAGCCGAGCGGGGACTTCTCCACGGTGGCGAGGCGGGACGGGGACACCGCCACGCGGGCTTCCGGATCGGTGAGGTCGACCAGCGGCCGGTCGCTGCTCGGGGCGAGCAGCCCGTACCAGGAGGCCGGATCTGCGCCCGGGACCTGTTCCCGCGCCAGCCGGGCGAGGGCCGATGCCGCCGGCGACAGCGGGTTGCCGGCGAGGTCGCGCCGGAGGGAGCCAACCATGCCGCGCAGCGTGAGCGGCGTCCGATCCGCCGAGACGTCGACGGGGGTGTCGGGGGGCAGCAGCCGCAGGAGTGACGAGGGCTGCTCGTCGACGTTCGACACGGCGGTGAAGAGCAGCCGGGAGCGCGCCCGCGAGACCGCCAGGGCGAACATCCGCAGCTCGTCGTCGAGCACGGCCCGGCGCGAGTCGAGCTCGGCGACCGGCAGACCCTCGAGCGCCTGGCTGAGGCGGCCCGCGTGCAGCAGCGTTCCGCGCAGCCGGAGGTTGGGCCAGGTGCCCTCCTGGAGCCCCGAGACCGCGACCACGTCGAACTCGGTGCCGAGCAGGGCGGTGGGCGCACACACGAGCACCGCGTCCGCTCCGGAGCGGGGGGCGAGGGTGTCCTCGGGCAGGTCCGCGCCGAGCACCTCGGTGAGGAAGTCGGTGGCGGGCGACCCCGGCGAGCGCTCCACGAAGCGCTGCGCAGCGGTGAACAGGGCGACGACCGAGTCGAGGTGGCGGTTCGCCTCGTCGGCGAGCACGCCGGTGCCCTGCGCCTGGGCGCCCCAGCTGCGGGCGAGCCCGCTGCGCTCCCACAGCTGCCAGAGCAGCTCCTCGATCGAGCCACCGGCGGCATGCGCCGTGCGGACCAGGGCGAGGCTCTCCGCGAGCCGCCCTGCTCGACGGGCCGGCATCGCGTCGATCGTCTGCAGTCGACCGGCGGCGGCCATCGCCTCGATCAGCAGCTCGTCCGCGGGCCGCGCGCCGTCGCCCGCGAGCTCCTCCTGGCGGAGCGCGAGGCGGAGCCGGCGCAGAGCGACGGCGTCCAGTCCCCCGAGGGGTCCGAGCAGCAGTCCCGCGAGCGCCGGGGCATCGGCCGGCACCGTGCCCACCGCGACGGCCACCGCGTCGACGAGGTGCCTCGCCGCCCACTCCTCCCGCAGGGGACGGGCCGCGAGGCTCGTCCGGGTCGGCACCTCGCCGATGGCGAGCCCGCGAGCGAAGGACGGCACGAGCCGGCCGGACCGGACGACGACCGCCATCCGGTGCCAGGGGATCTCCTGCCGGATGTGCAGCTCGCGCAGCTTGTGGGCGAGCCGGGCGATCTCCTCCGGGCGGCCGGGCGCCTCGATGCGCAGGACGGGCGGCGAGGCCGGCGCATCGCGGTCCCCGCCCGGCGTCGGTTCGATGCCCGCCGCGGCGTCCGTGCCCGTATCCGAGGGTGGTGCAGGTGCGGGGCGGTACCGGTGGCGGCCGAACCCCGCGGCACCGATCCTGCTCGTGACCGCAGAGGTCACCTCGCGCAGTTCCGGGTCGGCCCGGTGCCCGGTGGCGAGCAGCAGGGTGCGCAGGCGCGGCAGGCGCAGCTCGATCCCCAGCCGCGCGAGGAGGTCCGCCCGGCCGCCGCGGAAGCCGGTGCTCGCGATGTCGGGGTCGCCGAATGCGATCACCGCACTCCCGCGGGCGACCCAGGCCGCGAGCAGCTCGACCGTTCCCGCGCCGAGCTCTTGAGCGTCGTCGACGAGTACCAGGCGGGGCGGGTCCGCCGACCCGCCGGAGCGGACGAGCGCCGACGCCTCCGCGAGGAGGTCTGCCGCGTCGTAGGACGAGGAGCGATAGCTGTCGAGCACCTCGTGGTACTCCTCGGCGAACGCGCCCGCCGCCTCCCACTCGGGAATCCCGTCCCGGCGGCCCAGCGCGGCGAGTTCGGCCGGCGCGAGGTTCGCCTCCGTGGCGCGGGACAGCAGTTCCCGCAGTTCGGTGCGGAACGCCGGAAGGCGGCGGACGTCGGCGTCGAGCTGCTCCGGCCACGCCGGGCCGGAGCCGCCGGCCGCACTGCCGTCCCGGTCGCTCTCGCCGTGGCCCTCGAGGAGTGCCGCGAGGATGCCGTCCTGCTCCGCGCCGGTGAGCAGCCGTGGCTGGTCGTCGCCGTTGCGGGCCGCCTCGGCGCGCACGATCTCGAAGGCGACCGAGACGGCGGTGCGCGCCAGCGGTCCGCCCGTCGGAACCCCGAGGCGCAGGGCGATCCGGTCGCGGAGCCGGGTGGCCGCCTGGCGCGAGGGCGCGAGCACGAGGAAGTCGGCGGGAGCCTGACCCGCCGCAACGCGCGCGGCGACCAGTTCGACCAGCGTGGTCGTCTTGCCGGACCCGGGAGGTCCCACGACCACCGCGCTCTCCCCCGCCGGAAGCTGCAGCACGGCGGTCTGCGCGGGGTCGAGGGCGACGCCCCCACCTCCTCCGGGCGACGAGTCCCGGAACCCCTCGATTCCCACCCGAACACGCTAGCGCCGTGCGCCGACAGAGAACGGGAGCGGGCCGGTTCCGGCCCCTGCCGTAGGCTTTCCCGGACGAACGGGACCCTCCGGGTCCGGACAGGAAGGCCATCGTGGAGATTCGCATCGGCATCATCAACAGCGGCCGGGAGCTCAGCTTCGAGTCGGCTCAGTCGAGCTCGGAGATCGAGAAGACGGTCGCCGAGGGGCTCGAGTCGGGCGCCAAGTTCCTGCGTCTCGCGGACGAGTCCGGCAAGCTCTACCTGGTTCCCGCCGCCTCGCTCGCCTACGTCGAGGTGGGGTCGGAGAAGACCCGCCGCGTCGGCTTCGTGGCCTGACACTCCCGTGGAGCTGCTCTTCGTCACCCTCGGCGGCGTGCTCCTCGGGCTCCTCGCCCGCTACTCGCTGCCCCGCCGCACCACGAGCGGTGTGCTGCTCGTGCCGGCGATCGGTGCCGCCGTCGCCGCAGTGGTCTGGGTCGCACTGACCTGGGCCGGCCTGCCGTGGGACGACCCGCTGATCTGGCTCATCACGTTCCTGGTCACCGCAGCCGCGGTCGTCCTGGTGGCGCTCCGCTTGGGCGCGAACCGCAGCCGTCACGACGAGGAGCGTCTCCGCACGCTCGCCAAGGCAGGCGCGGTGCCCTCACGGGCGCGCTCCGGCTCGGTCGCCACGACCGCTCGGCGCTAGGCGATCTCCCCCACTCAGCGCGGGCTTCGGCCGTCCGAGCTGGGCGGGAAGCGCTAGGCGGTGAGCCCGAGGCGGTCCATCCGCCGGGTGTGCTCCGCCATCAGCTCCGTGAGGATGGGCTCGATCCGGCGCTCCTTGGGCGCGGGGCCGGCAGGCAGCGCGGAGCGCGCGAGCAGCAGGGTGTCCCCCACCAGACGCCGGCCCCAGACCGCCAGCCGCGAGGCGAGCGTCGGAGTGGCGGCGATGCCCTCGCTCAGCAGGTCGACGATCGCCGCCATGCCGTTGTCGCCGGAGATGATCGCGGCCACACGCTCCCCGGTGTCGGGGATGCCGGAGGCGAGGCGGGCGAAGAAGTCGTCGAGCAGGCCGGTGGTCAGGTAGATGCTCGTGAGCGCCTCGTACCAGTCGGCACCGGCGACCTTCTCGATGAAGGCGTCGGTGGCCAGGCGGTGGGGAGCCATCGCCGTGGCCGGATCCGCACCGCGACGCCGCAGCTCGTCGGAGAGGGCCCGGTGCTTGGCGAGCACCAGGCCAGCGGAGGCGGAGAGCGCGGCCTTGGCGGGCAGCGCGGACGAGGCGGAGGCGGCACGCCCGAGCGCCTCGAACAGCGCCAGCTGCAGATAGGCGGCCTGCCCGAGCACGGCGATCGGCTCCGGCCGGAGCGCCTCGATGCTCACCCGATCGATCGGCAGAGCAGCGGACGCGCGTCCCCTTGCCCGCGGGAACTCGGCGCCGTCGCCGTGTCGTCCGAACCAGGAGATCACCGCCCCAGCTTAGGGCGCGGAGGGGGCGCGGGCGGCGGGGAGGCGCGGCCCCTCGGAGAGGACGCCCGGCGCGCTCCGGGCACGCCAGGTAGACTGAGGGGACTTCCGCGCCATCTTGCCGGAAGAGACGAGCGCCTAGGTCCAACGGGCGCGAACCAGAACAGGCGCATCTCCTTCGTGACTTTCATTGAACTCGGCGTCGATTCCGACATCGCCGACGCACTCACCAGCACGGGCATCAACGAGCCCTTCCCCATCCAGACCCAGACGATCCCCCTCGGTCTCGCCGGCCAGGACATCATCGGCCAGGCCAAGACCGGAACGGGCAAGACGCTCGGCTTCGGCATCCCCATCGTGCAGCGGCTCGGCTTCGAACCGGCGCCGGGCGTGCAGGTCCTCGTCGTCGTCCCCACCCGCGAGCTGTGCGTGCAGGTGACCGAAGACCTCGAGGTCATCACCAAGAACCGGCCCACCACCGTCGTCTCCATCTACGGCGGCAAGGCGTACGAGGGCCAGATCGAGCAGCTCAAGGCGGGCGCACAGATCGTGGTCGGCACGCCGGGCCGGCTCCTCGACCTCGCCGGCCAGCGTCTCCTCTCGCTCGCGAACGTGCGCGAGATGGTGCTCGACGAGGCCGACAAGATGCTCGACCTCGGCTTCCTCTCGGACATCGAGAAGCTGTTCGCGCAGACCCCCGCCACGCGACACACCATGCTCTTCTCGGCCACCATGCCGGGCCCGATCGTGGCGCTCGCCCGCCGGTTCATGAACCGCCCGGTGCACATCCGGGCGACCGACCCCGACGAAGGTCTCACCCAGGCCAACATCAAGCACCTCGTCTACCGCGCCCACTCCCTGGACAAGGACGAGATCATCGCCCGGATGCTCCAGTCCGAGGGCCGCGGCAAGACCGTCATCTTCACGCGCACCAAGCGCGCGGCCGCGAAGCTCGTCGAGGAGCTCAGCGACCGCGGCTTCAACGCGGCCGCCGTGCATGGCGACCTCACCCAGGAGCAGCGCGAGCGCGCCATGGCCGCGTTCAAGGCCGGCAAGCGCGACGTGCTCATCGCGACCGACGTGGCCGCCCGCGGCATCGACGTCGACGACGTGACCCACGTGATCAACCACACGATCCCGGACGACGACAAGGCGTACCTGCACCGCGTCGGCCGGACCGGGCGCGCGGGCAAGACCGGCATCGCCGTGACGTTCGTGGACTGGGAGGACCTGCACAAGTGGTCCCTCATCAACCGGGCCCTCGAATTCGGGCAGCCGGAGCCGACGGAGACGTACTCGTCATCGCCGCACCTCTATGCGGACCTCGGCATCCCCGCCGGCACGCGCGGCCGCCTCGCCTCTGCCCGCGCCGCCGCCCAGCCGCCGCGCGCGGCCGCCGCGACCGGGGGCACCGGTGCGGGTTCTGCGTCTGGCTCCGGCTCGCGATCCGGCTCTGCTGCCGGTTCTGGTTCGGGTTCCGGCTCCGGCTCAGAGGGCGACTCGGAGGAGCGCCGCGCCCGCTCGCGCCGCCGCACCCACTCCTCGCCGACCGGCGGAGCAGCCGCCCCGCAGGGGGCGCACGCCGAGCACGCGTCCGGCTCCGGAGCCCACGACGGCGCAGGATCGGCTCCGCGCCGCCGTCGCCGCGGGGGCGGCCAGCGCCCGGCCCAGTCCGCGTAACCCTCCGCGACTCGAGCTCGCGCAACTCCCCCAATCCGGCGAATGCGCCCCGAGACGCCGACCGCGCCCCGTCTACGAGTCGCGCTCGGTGTTTCGAGGCGCGCTCGGTGATGCCGACGCCGCGCGACGCGCCTAGGAGCCGATGACCGGCGCCCACCCCGTCGCGCGGGCGATGAGGCGCTCCAGCACCTCCGGGGAGGTGGTGTGCTCGCCCAGACGGTTGAGCTTTCCGGTGCCGTGGTAGTCGCTCGAGCCGGTGACCGCCAGGTCGTACTTCGCCGCGAGCTCGAGGAGGCGCGTGGCGCCGGCCTCGCTGTTGTCCCGGTGGTGCACCTCGAGCCCGAACAGGCCCTCGTCGACGAGTCGGCGCAGGTAGTCCTCGGGGAGCATCCGCTCGCGACTCACGGCTGGGTGCGCGATGACGGGGACGCCACCGGCTGCCACCACCAGCCGCACGCCTTCGAGCGGCTCGGGGGCGTAGTGCGGCTCGTAGTATCCGGCCCGCCAGTGCAGGATCGTCGCGAAGGCCTCCCCTCGGTCGTTCACGTGGCCGCGGGCGATGAGGGCGTCGGCGATGTGCGGCCGCCCGATCGTCGCGCCGGGAGTCGTCTGGGCGAGCACGTCGCCCCACTCGAGCTCGTAGTCGTGCGCGATGCGCGTGACCATCGCCTCGGCGCGCGTCGACCGGTCGCTGCGGATGCGTTCCGTCTCGGCCAGGATGCTCGGGTCGGCCGGATCGAAGAGGTAGCCGAGGAGGTGCACGCTCTGCCAGCCGAGACGGGTGCTCAGCTCCATGCCGGGGATCAGATCGACCCCGTTCGCGCGTGCCGCCTCGCTCGCCTCCGCCCAGCCGGTGGTCGAGTCATGGTCGGTGAGGGCGAGCGTCCCGAGTTTCGCTGCGGCGGCGGCGGCGACGAGCTCCGCCGGCGACTCGGTTCCGTCGGACACCCGCGAGTGGGTGTGCAGATCGGCCGGTCCCCGCACACGCATCCCCCCATGGTAGGCGGGCGGCTGCGGCTCGCCATCGACACGATCTCGCCGCTCCCGGCGGCCTTGCGCCCCTCCGTTAGGTTGATGGCGTGATCCGCCGGGTCCTCGCGGCCGCAGTGGTGCTCGCGCTGGCGGGCACGCTCGTCGTGCTCGCGTGGCCGCAGCTCCTCACGCTGCAGCGGACCGCCCCCGTCGCCCAGGCGATCTCCTTCCGCGCGGCGCTGGCGGGCGGCGCAGTGCTGGCGGCGGTCCTCGGCACGCTGCTCGCGCTGCTCGTGCGCTCGGGTCGCCGGTTCTTCGCCACCGTGGCCGCCCTGCTGCTGGCCTTCGCCGGCCTGCAGGCCGCCGTCCTCGCCTCCCGCGGCTTCGGCGGACCCGGCTTCGAGGCCGAGTCGGAGACGTCGATCACGGTGCTCAGCTGGAACACCCTGGGCGACGCGCCGGGCGTGAAGGGCATCACCGAGCTCGTGCTGGAGACGGAGCCCGACATCGTGGCGCTGCCCGAGACCACTGCGGCGACCGCGGAGGAGGTGGCCTCCAGCGCTCGGGACGCCGGCCTTCCCCTGGTGGCCTACACGGTCGCCTACGACGACGTGTCCACGGCGCGATCGACCTCGCTCCTGATCAGCTCCGATCTCGGCCCCTATGTGATCGGCGAGGGCCGGTCGAACACGTCGGTCCTGCCGAGCGTGGTGGCGACGCCCACCGGGGCGGGACCCACGATCATCGCCGCGCATGCGGTCGCGCCGCTGCCCGAGTACCTGCCCGAGTGGCGCAGCGACCTCGCCTGGCTCGCCGCCCGGTGCCAGGAGGCGGACGTGATCGTGGCGGGCGACTTCAACGCGACCCTCGACCACTTCAGCGGGCTGTCGACGGGGGCGGCGGACGTGGATGGCGACCGTGCCTTCACCGACCTCGGCGCCTGCCGCGACGCCGCCCGTCAGTCGCAGGCGGGCGCGATGGGGACCTGGCCCACGCAGCTTCCGGCGCTGCTCGGCACCGCGATCGACCACGTGCTCGCCACGCCGTCGTGGCGGGTCAGCGGGTTCCGGGTGGTCGGCGACCGGGACGGCGCGGGCAGCGACCACCGGCCGATCCTCGCTCAGCTGACCCGAGCGGGCTGACCGCCGCTGCAAGGAGGAGAATGGGAGCCATGGAGAGCGAAGAGTCCGCCCTGTCCGCCCCTGACCTCCAGGCCCCCGGGGCGTCGCCGGCGGACGAGGCGCCGCGCGCGACCCCCAACCGCGCCGCCCCCTGGCCGGAGTCGTTCGGCGCGTACATCGGCACCGGCTGGGCGGACCGCGTGCGGGTGACTCCCCCGACCCGGGACCAGGCTCCCTACGCCGCGGAGCGCCGGCGGCGGCTGTCGGCCGCCTACCCCGGAGTCCGCCTCGTCGTGCGTGCCGGCAGCCGGAAGGTGCGCTCCAACGACACCGACTTCCCGTTCCGTCCCGACTCCGCCTTCTCCTGGCTCACGGGCTGGGGCGCGGACGCCGAGCCGGACTCCGTGCTGGTGCTCGAGCCGGCCGGCGACGGGCACCTCTCCACCCTCTACTTCCGCCCGGCGGCCGGCCGTGACTCGGACGAGTTCTACGCGAACCCCGAGGTCGGCGAGTTCTGGATCGGTCCTCGGCCTTCGCTTGAGCAGGTCTCCGCGGAGCTGGGCGTGGCCACTGCCCCCCTCGCCGAGCTGGAGTCGGCGGACGGCGAGCTGGACGCGGACAAGGACGAGGACCTGGCCCGCACCCTGAGCGAGTATCGGCTGGTGAAGGACGAGTACGAGATCGGCCAGATGCGGGAGGCCATCGCCGCCACCGCCCTCGGCTTCGAGGACGTGATCGCCGACCTGCCGCGCATCCAGCAGCACGTGCGCGGCGAGCGGCTCGTCGAGGGCGTCTTCTACACGCGGGCTCGCGCCGACGGGAACTACGTCGGCTACGACACCATCGCCGCGTCGGGCCCGCACGCCTGCATCCTGCACTGGACCCGCAACGACGGGCCGGTGGTGCCGGGCGACCTGATGCTGATGGACGCCGGAGTCGAGCTGCCGAGCCTGTACACGGCGGACATCACCCGCACCCTGCCGATCGACGGCCGCTTCACGCCTACCCAGCGACTCGTCTATGAGGCCGTCCGCGAGGCGGCCGACGCGGCGTTCGCCGTGGCCCGGCCGGGCGTCCGCTTCCTCGACATGCACGACGCGGCGATGGCCGTCATCGCGCGCAAGACGGCCGAGTGGGGCCTCCTGCCGGTGTCGGCGGAGGAGGCGATGGAGCCCGAGAACCAGCAGCACCGCCGCTACATGGTCCACGGCACGAGCCACCACCTGGGGATCGACGTGCACGACTGCGCGAAGGCGCGTCGTGAGCTCTACCGCGAGGGGCTGCTCGAGCCGGGCATGGTCTTCACGATCGAGCCGGGCCTCTACTTCCAGCCGGACGACCTGACGGTGCCCGAGGAGTTCCGCGGCATCGGCGTGCGGATCGAGGACGACGTGCTCGTCACCGAGGACGGCGTGGAGAACCTCTCCGCCGCCATCCCGCGCACCGCGGACGAGGTCGAGGAGTGGATCCGCCGCATCGTCGGCTGACCCGGAGGTCGGGTCGCCCTGGGGGAAAGCGCGAACCCGCAGGTCGACGGAGGGGAGACCGCCCGCCGCGAAGTCAGAAGCGCTCAGAGGGCGGCGGGGGGCGTCCGCTCGTCGGGCACTTCGGCGATGGGCAGCGCCTCGCCCTCGTTGAGCAGGGCTCGCGCCCGTGCCGCAGTGGAGGGCTCCACCACCAGGGCATAGCTCGAGGCGACGACCGCCCGGGTCGACGTGAAGTCCCGGATGCGGCGGGTGAAGGCGTAGCTGGCGAGTGCGAAGAGCATGCCGAAGCCGGCGCCGATGAGCGCGGCGGCGAGCGCGACCCCGAGCACGTTCGGGCTCGTCGGGGAGAACAGCAGCAGCACGACGCCGAAGAAGACGCCCAGCCAGAGGCCGGACAGCGCACCGGCACCCGCGGCTCGGCCGTAGGTGAGGCGACCGGTCACATGCTCGACGCTCTTGAGGTCGTTGCCGACGATCGCGACGTCGCGCACGGTGAAGTCGACCTTGACGAGCTTGTCGATCGCCTGCTGCGCCTCGGCGTAGGTCTCGTAGCTCGCCACGATCTCTCCGCGCGGCAGGGTGGGCTCGCTCGGGCGGCGACCGGAGAACGGGGAGGGACTGGTCATGCCCTCCATTCTGGCGGATCCGCCTGCCGACGCGGCGGCCCGCTCGGCATCCTCCCCGGCACTGCATGGCTCAGCAGTAGATTTGGTGCCGTGAGTGCGAGCAGGGTCTTCGTCGCCCGTCTGGTGGGCTGCACGGTCTTCGACCCCCAGGGCGACCGCGTCGGCAAGGTGCGCGACGTCCTGGTCGTCTACCGACGGTCCGATCCGCCGCGCGTGGTGGGCCTCGTCGTCGAGATCCCCGGCAAGCGCCGCGTGTTCGTCTCCATCGGCCGGGTCACCAGCATCGGCTCCGGCCAGATCATCACGACCGGGCTCATCAACGTGCGCCGGTTCGAGCAGCGTGCCAGCGAGGTGCGGGTGATCGCCGAGATGCTCGGCCGCCGGGTGGTGCTCGCGGACGGCTCGGGCGAGGCGACGATCGAGGACGTCGCGATCGAGGAGGTCGGCGTGGGCGAGTGGGAGGTCGGTCAGCTCTTCGTGCGGAAGCCGAAGACCAGCCCCAGTCCGTTCGCCAAGGGGCCGACCCTGTTCGTGGCGTGGGACGCGGTCAGCGAGCGCGCGACCAAGGGACAGAGCCAGTCGGCCACCCAGCTCATCGCGAGCTACTCGGATCTCAAGCCGGCGGACCTCGCCAGCACGATGCTCGACCTGCCCGAGCAGCGCATGCTCGAGGTGGCGCAGGAGCTGCCCGACGAGCGCCTCGCCGACGTGCTCGAGGAGATGCCCGAGAACGAGCAGGTGAACATCCTCGCCGGCCTCAGCGACGATCGTGCCGCCGACGTGCTGGACGCGATGCAGCCCGACGACGCCGCCGACCTGGTCGCCCAGCTGCCCGGCGACCGCGGCGAGGCGCTCCTCGGGCTGATGCAGCCGGAGGAGGCCGACGACGTGCGCCGCCTGCTCGAGTACGAGCCGGACACCGCAGGAGGCCTGATGACGCCGGAGCCGATCATCCTGTCCGCCGACGCGACCGTGGCGGAGGGGCTCGCGCTGATCCGCCGGCACGAGCTCGCGCCCGCCCTGGGTGCCGCGGTCTGCATCACCCTCCCGCCGTACGAGCCGCCGACCGGCCGATTCCTCGGCATGGTGCACTTCCAGCGGATGCTCCGCTACCCGCCGCACGAGCGGCTCGGCACGCTCCTCGACCAGGGACTGGAGCCGGTGCACGCCGACACGTCCGCGGCCGAGGTCTCCCGCATCCTCGCCAGCTACAACCTGGTGAGCGTTCCCGTCGTCGACGCCAACTCGCGCCTGGTGGGCGTCGTCACGATCGACGACGTGCTCGACCATCTGCTCCCCGACGACTGGCGCAATCCGGAGTCCACCCGCGCCCACAAGACGCGGGCGGCCGCCGTGCGCCGGGGCGATGCCCCCTCCCCCATGACGCGCGGCAGGAGGTGGCGCAATGGCGCGGCCGACTGAGCAGCATCGCGGCCGAGAGCCGCGACTGGATGCCCCGAAGGGCATGCGCACGTCGGTCCTGCCGCTGCGCAACCGCACCAGCAGGGACCGCTTCGGCCGGTTCACCGAATTCGTGGCCCGCGCGATGGGCACCCCGGGCTTCCTGTTCGGGCTGACCCTGTTCGTGGTGGCCTGGATCGTCTTCAACAGCGCCGCCCCCGAGCGGCTGCGCTTCGACTCCGCCGCCATCGGCTTCACGGCGCTGACGCTGATCCTGTCCCTGCAGGCCTCCTACGCCGCCCCGCTGATCCTGCTCGCACAGAACCGCCAGGACGACCGCGACCGGGTCCAGTTCGAGCAGGACCGTCAGCGCGCCGAGCGGAACCTCGCCGACACCGAGTACCTCGCCCGCGAGGTGGTCGCCCTCCGGCTGCTCGTGCGCGACATGGCGTCGAAGGACTTCATCCGCAGCGAGCTGCGCGCCCTGCTCGAAGAGCTGGAGAAGCGCGACGACGCCGACGAGGGCCGCGCGGGAAGCCCCGGAACGCGGTCGGCGTGACGGTTCTCCCGCCTGAGGCGCTCGTCGCGGACCAGGTCTCCCTCAATCTGCTGCAGGTCATCGATCCGGAGATCCGCAAGCCGATCCCCGAGCTCGACATGGTCGACGGGGTCAGCGTCGACGCCGACGGCCATGCCACGGTCGGCCTCAAGCTGACGATCGTCGGCTGCCCGGCCGCCGACCGCATCGAGCAGGACGTGCGCAGGGCGGTCCTCGGCACCCCCGGCGTCACCTCGGTCGACGTGCTGCTCAGTGTGATGACGCCCGAGCAGCGGCACGCCCTCACCCTCAAGCTCCGCGGGCCTCGGGCGCGTGGCGCCCAGTTCGGCCGGGACTCGCTCACCCGGGTGATCGCGGTCACGAGCGGCAAGGGCGGCGTGGGCAAGAGCACCCTGACCGCGAACCTCGGCGTCGCCCTGGCCGCCCGCGGGCTCGCCGTCGGCATCGTGGATGTGGACGTGCACGGCTTCTCGATCCCCGGCCTGCTCGGGATCCCGGCCGATGCGACGCCGACCCGGGTGGACCAGATGATGCTGCCGCCGGTCGCCTACGGGGTGAAGGCCATCTCGATCGGGATGTTCCTCACCCCCGAGCAGCGCGGGCAGGCGGTGGCCTGGCGCGGGCCCATGCTGCACCGCACGGTCGCACAGTTCCTCACCGACGTGTTCTTCGGCGAGCTCGACGTGCTGCTGCTCGACCTGCCGCCGGGCACCGGGGACGTCGCCATCTCGGTGGGTCAGCTGCTGCCGCACGCCGAGGTCCTCGTCGTCACGACGCCGCAGCAGGCAGCCGCCGAAGTGGCCGAGCGCTCCGGGATCCTCGCCCGGCAGACCGGTCAGCGGGTCGTCGGCGTGATCGAGAACATGGCCGGCCTCGCCCAGCCCGACGGCACGGTGCTGGAGCTGTTCGGCAGCGGCGGCGGAGCGGAGACGGCCGCCCGACTGTCGGCCGGCCAGAGTGAGCCGGTGCCGCTGCTCGGCTCGGTGCCCCTCAGCGTGGGCCTGCGGGCGGGCGGCGACGCCGGAGTCCCGATCGTGCTGTCGGCCCCGGCGGATCCGGCGGCGGCGGCGATCCTCGCCATCGCCGACCGGCTGACCACCCGCACGACCAGCCTGGTGGGGCGCAGCCTTCCCGTCACTCCGCGCTGAGCGCGGGTCCGGACGACGCTGCCGGCCGAGCGCTCAGGCGACGCGGCTCGGGACGGGGCGATAGCCGTCCCTCAGGGCGACGACCACGGCGGAGATTGCGCCGACCCCCGCGAGGATGCCGAGTGCAACAAGAAGCAGAAGAGCCGCGGACACGAGATTCCCTTTTCCCGGCCGGTGCTTCCGGCTCGATGGATCCAGGCAATCGCACGAAGGTCGTTTAGCACAAGCGAATGGTTCTCCACCTATTGTGTAGCAGAACTGAATGATTCTAGGATCTCGGGGTGGATGTCCGCCGGCTCGAGCTGCTGCGCGAGCTCGGTGAGCGGGGAAGCGTGATCGCGGTCGCCCGCGCCACGCATCGCACCCCCTCGGCCGTGTCGCAGCAGCTCAAGGTCCTGGAGCGGGAGATCGGCTTCCCGCTGACCGAGCGTCGCGGGCGCGGCATCGCCCTGACCGACGCAGGCAAGGCCCTCGCGCGGACCGCGACCGACATCGCCGTCGCGCTGCAGCGGGCGGAGGCGGTGTGGAACGAGTTCGTCGTGGCGCCCGCGGGCGAGGTGACGCTGGCCACCTTCCCCACCGCCGGCCAGATGCTCCTCCCCGGACTGCTGCGGGAGGTCGGCGCGCATCCCGGACTCACTCTCGTGGCGAGCGACCGGGACCCCTCCGTGCCCGGCTTCGCGGCGCTCACCAACGACTTCGACGTCGTGCTCGGCCACTCGCCCAACGGGGTCCGCTCGTGGCGGGGCTCCGGCCTCGCACTCGAGGAGCTGATGGTCGAGCCGCTCGACGTGGCGCTCCCGCCCGATCATCCGCTCGCCGCTCGGGGCACCCTCGAACCGGCCGACCTGGTCGGCGAGACCTGGATCGGCGTGCCCGTCGACTTCCCCTTCCAGCAGGTGCTCACCGAGATCGAGCGCATCACGGGCGAGCCACCGCTGGTCGCGCAGCGCTTCAGCGACACCCGCATCATCGAGTCGCTGGTCGCGTCCGGCGCCGGGGTCGCGATCCTGCCCCGCTACACCGCGGGGTCCTCGGTCGCGCGGGTCGCCATCCGCCCGCTCGTCGGGATCTCGGCCGAGCGGCACATCTGCACGCTCATGCGGCCGGAGAATGCGGAGCGGCCGTCGGTGCGCCTGGTTCAGGACATCCTGCGGCGGGAGGCGGCGAGGATCGGCAGCAGCTAGCCACGGCGGCGCGCTCGTCTCTGCGCATCAGGGCGCCCGGGTCAGGTGGCCTCGGCGTCGAACGGCGCCGCCGTCGCACCGGCCTGCCCGGCGACGTCACCGGGCGGCAGGCCAGATGTGCGCGTGGGGCGTGCGGGACGCACGACGGGAGCAGGCGTGTCCTCGACCAGCGCCTCGCGGATGATGCGGCGCGGGTCGTACTGGCGCGGATCCAGCTTCTTCCAGTCCACCTCGTCGAACTCGGGCCCCATCTCGTCACGCATCCGCTCCTTCGCCCCGTCGGCGAGGTTCTTCAGCGAGCGGACGAGCTTGGCGAGCTGCGACGCGTAGTGCGGAAGCCGGTCCGGGCCCAGCAGCAGCACGGCGAGCACGCCGATGAGCAGCAGCTTCTCGAAGGTCAGCCCGAACACGTGAACACCCTAACGCCGCTCGGCCGCACGTCCGCTGGAGGACGACGTGCTGCGTCCCGGCACCGCCGACAACCGGCAATAGGCTGGACCGGTTATGTCTGAGAAGGAAGCGAACTGGAAGTTCGCGGACGACTACGTGTCGGAATCCGCCCCCATCGCGCTCGCCCGCCAGAACTCGCTCGAGCTCGGCATCGCGGCCGTGTCCCCGGCGGTCGGCGCGCAGCTCGCAGTGCTCGCCTCCGCGGTCAAGGCACGCACGATCGTGGAGATCGGGACAGGCGCCGGGGTGTCCGGGCTGTGGCTCCTGGCCGGCTCCCCGAAGGCCACGCTGACCTCCATCGACAGCGAGCCTGACCACCAGGCGGCCGCGCGCCAGGCATTCGCCGAGGCGGGCGTGAGCATGGGCAGGCTCCGGCTCATCTCCGGGCGGGCGCTCGAGGTGCTCCCCCGGATGAACGAGGAGTCCTACGACCTGGTGCTGGTGGACGCCGACCCCGGCTGCGTCATCGAATACGTGGAGCACGGCCTGCGGCTCGTACGCCCGGGCGGGATGGTGCTCGTGGCCAACGCGCTCTGGAACGGATCGGTGGCGAACCCGGCGCGGCGGGATTCCGTGGCGACGGCCTTCCGCACGCTGCTCGAGGAGATCGGCTCCTCGACTGCGGTGCTCAGCACGCTGTCGCCGGCCGGCGGCGGGCTGCTGCAGCTCGTCCGCCTCTGACCCGGCGCGATCGTCGGGCTGCCGCCGACGAGGCCGGACGCTCCTCCCCGGGTACAGCTGTAGGCGGCGACTCAGTCATCGAGTCACCGCCTACAGCAAGGAGGAGTGCCGGTCAGGCCCCGACGACGGCACCCAATGCGGAGTGCAGTTCGCGGGCCTCGGCGTCGTTGACGGAGACGACGAGACGACCTCCACCTTCGAGCGGAACCCGCACGATGATGAGTCGGCCCTCCTTGACGGCCTCCATCGGCCCGTCCCCGGTCCTCGGCTTCATTGCGGCCATGGAGCTTCCCCTTTCGAAAGGCAGGTCTCCATTATCCCGTAGCACGCCGACAACCGCCAAAACACTGGCGAGGAAGCGCTTCCACGGCCTGGCCTACGGCACCGACCAGTAGGAGGACACCGGACCCCAGGTGGCCCAGAGCCAGGCGAACTGGAGCACGAGGGAGAGGAGGATCACGCCGATCCGGTACGTCGTCGAGCGGGGCTGGGCGAGCACGCCGGCGAGGGGGAACATGGGAATCAGCAGCCGGAAGGTGCTCGACTGGGGAAAGAAGACCGCGAGCAGGTAGAGCCCGTAGCTGGCCAGCCAGAGCCGCAGCTCGATGCCCAGCCGCCGCACCCCACGGGTGAGGAGCAGGGCCGTGAAGGCGACGATCACCAGAACGACCGCCGAGATGCCGATCGGAGTGCCGAACCACGTGCTTGCGGCCTGGAACCAGGGGGCGAACGGCACCAGGTGCTGGTAGCCGAGCACGGGCGCGCGCCAGGCGAGCTCGGTGTCGGTATAGGCGGACGGATTCCCCGTCACGATCCAGGCGATGCCCGACCAGGCGAGGCCCATCAGGCCGCTGAAGACGGCGACACCGGCGGTGAGCACCCGCTCGCGCACCGGGAACGGGTCCTTGTCCCGGGTGAGGAAGCGGAAGATCCAGTACAGCCCGAGCGCCAGGGCGAACGCGAGCCCGGTGGGGCGGGTGAGGGCCATCACCGCGACGACCGGGAAGAGCCACACCCAGCGCCGCCGCAGCATCAGGTACAGCGACAGGATGAGCAGCAGCGTGCTCATCGACTCCGCGTAGGCCATCTGGAAGATGAACGACAGCGGGGACACCGAGAACAGCACGACGGCGAAGAACGAGGTGTCCTCGTCGAGCCGGAGGCGGAAGAGCCGGTAGAGCAGGAGCGCCGCGGCGAAGCCGCAGGCGAGCGACACCACGAAGGCGGCGACCGGCCACCATGCGCCGGTCATCCAGGCCAGGCCGGCGACCACGTAGGGGTACACCGGCATGAACGCCCACTGGTTCTCCGCAACGTGCCCGGCGACATCGAGCGGCAGCGTCGACGGATAGCCGACCGCGGCGATGTACCAGTACCAGTAGCCGTCCCAGAGAGCGGTGTAGGAGAAGAAGTCAGGATGCGCTCCCGCGCGGGACTGCGGGGTGAGCTGCGTGGCCGTGAGGGCGAGCACGATGGTGGTCAGCAGGCGCGCGCCTGCGTAGACGAGGGTGATGCGCAGCCACCACGGCACCCGGTGCCACCAGATCGGCGCAGGGGACTCCGCCGCGACCGGCGCCGCAGTCCCCCGCGTCAGCGAGTCGAGCCTGTCAGCCACGACCGCAATCCTCGCTCGCAGTCGACGATCTGCTGCAGCGACACCCGCTCATCGTCGGCATGCGCCTTCAGCGGATCGCCCGGGCCGAAGTTGACGGCGGGGATGCCGAGCCGCGAGAAGCGGGCGACATCCGTCCAGCCGTACTTGGGCACCGGCGTGCCGCCGACGGCGGCCACGAACTCCTGCGCGATGGGCGCCTCGAGTCCGGGGCGCGCTCCCTCCGCCAGATCGACGATCTCGATCTCGTGCTCCCCGAACAGTTCGGTGATGTGGGCGATCGCCTCGTCGCCGCTGCGGCTGGGGGCGAAGCGGTAGTTGATGTGCACCATGCACTCGTCGGGGATCACGTTGCCCGCGATCCCCCCGGTGATGCCGACCGCGCTGAGGCCCTCACGGTAGACGAGCCCGTCCACCTCCACGCTCCGCGCCTCGTATGCGGCGAGGGTGTCGAGGATGGGCGCGGCCTTGTGGATCGCATTGTCGCCCACCCAGGAGCGGGCGGAGTGCGCACGGAGGCCCCGGGTGCGGATCTCGGCGCGCAGGTTGCCGTTGCAGCCGCCCTCGATCTGGGAGCGGGTGGGTTCGCCGAGGATCGCGAAGTCGCCGGTGAGCAGGTCCGGGTGCGACTGGGAGAGCCGGTTGAGGCCGTTCTTCGCCTCCGACACCTCCTCGTGGTCGTACCAGATCCAGGTGAGGTCGACGATCGGATCGGTGAGCTCAGCGGCGAGCTTCAGCTGCACCGCGACCCCCGCCTTCATGTCGACGGTGCCACGGCCCCAGAGGTAGTCGACGCCGTCTATCGTCTCGAAGCGGGTCGGCAGGTTGTCGTTGATCGGCACGGTGTCGATGTGCCCGGCGATCACCACCCGTTGTGCGCGGCCGAGAGCGGTGCGGGCGACGATCGTGTCGCCGTGCCGCGACACCGTGAGGTGGGCGAGGCCCGAGACGGTCTCCTCGATCAGGTCGGCGAGCGGCCCCTCGCGGTCGGAGACGGAGTCGATGTCGCAGAGCAACCGCGTCAGTTCGACCGAGGAGACGGTGAGATCGAGCGGCGGCATGAAGTCCACCCTATCCAGGGCTTCCGGTGCGCTCGCTCCCTTGCGCCCTCCGGGTTCGTCTGATGATCCCCGACGCTCTCGGTAGCCTGGGGGCATGTCGAAGGAAGCGCGCCTGGCCTGGGGATACGGTCTCGCCACAGTGGCCGGCGACGGCACGGTGCTCGACACCTGGTTTCCGGAGCCGCATCTCGGCTCGTTCCCCGCCGGCCGGGACCGCTGGATCGCCCCGGCGGAGCTCGAGGCGCACGCCGGCCTCGATTCGCGGCGCGACGTCCGCATCGACACCGTCACGGTGGACATCGACCTCGACCGTCCTGCCGGCGGGACGAGCGACGCCTACCTGCGCCTGCACCTGCTGTCCCACCTGCTGGTGCGCCCGAACACGATCAACCTGGACGGGATCTTCGCCCACCTCCCCAACGTGGCATGGACCAACGCCGGGCCGATGCATCCCGACGCGGCGGCGCGGCTCCGCCGATCGCTGCAGCGGGCCGGCATCCAGGTGCAGGGGATCGACAAGTTCCCGCGCCTCACCGACTACGTGTCCCCGCCCCGCGTGCGGATCGCCGACGCCGCCCGCGTGCGCCTCGGCGCCCATCTGGCCCCCGGCACGGTCGTGATGCACGAGGGGTTCGTCAACTTCAACGCCGGCACCCTCGGCACCTCCATGGTGGAGGGCCGCATCTCCCAAGGCGTCGTGGTGGGCGACGGCTCCGATGTGGGCGGCGGCGCCTCGATCATGGGCACCCTCTCCGGAGGCGGCAAGGATCGCGTCTCGATCGGCGAGCGCGCGCTGCTCGGCGCCAACTCGGGGATCGGCATCTCGATCGGCGACGACTCGGTGGTGGAGGCGGGGCTGTACGTCACGGCGGGCACCAAGGTGCTGCTGCCCGACCCGGCGGACGGCGCCGAGCCGCGCATCGTGAAGGCCCGCGAGCTCTCGGGAGTGCCGAACCTGCTGTTCCGCCGCAACTCCCTCACCGGAGCGGTGGAGGCGGTCCCCCGCTCGGGCCAGGGCATCGAGCTGAACAGCGCCCTCCACCTCTGAGCGCCGCGCGTCGGTGATCGAGGAGCGCGCACGCAGGTCGGGAGACCACGACTCGCCGCTCGGGCGAAGCCACCGCCACCGGGGTCAGCGGGCAGCGGCCGAGTGAGCAACCAGCTCGCACATCAGATCGACCGCCTCGCGCTGCGGGAGTCCCTGCTCGCGGCTCAGCGATCGCCACGTGCCGAACGCGATGGCGTGCCCGATCGCCGCGCGCGTTCGGCGCGTAGCGCTGCCACGGCCGGCCATCAGGACGTCCCGCGTCGCGGTCAGGTAGGCGAGGAACGGTGAGAAGTGTTCGCGGACGACGTCCGTGACATCGAAATCGCGGATGAGGTTGGCCAGCATGGCCTCTCCGCCCTCGTAGTAGACGTAGAGCTCCGTGAGCGCGCGGCGCAGGCGCTCGTCGGGGTTCTCGATCGCTACCCAGGCAGTGTGATCGGGCACGGGATGGTCAACCGCCCAGTGGCGTGAGCACGCGACGAACAGCGCGCCCTCGTCCGGGAAATGACGGTAGAGGGTCGAGCGCCGGACGCCCGCATGCTCGGCGACCGCACTCATGGACGTCTTGGCCGGGCCGATGCTGCCGTGCAGCGCCACCGCACTCTCAGTGATGCGCCGGCGGGTGTCGTCCTGCTGCTCCGCCCGGGCTTTCATCCGGTAGGGACGCTTTTCGTCGGTCATATGCGTCCCGCGAAAGCTTGACACATCGAGATGCCCTCCGTTAGTTTGGCGGGACACAACCGTCTCGCGAAAGGGAATATTACCATGAGCGTCATCACCACGACCATCGTCCGGCCCACGGGCGGCGTCACCGGTTTCCTGGGCAGCATGGGCGTCCGATTCATGATCGATGGGAGTGAGGCGCAGGAGCGCTTCGCGCTCGTCGAGCACTTGCTGTCGTCCCACGCGCTGGCAGCGCCGCTGCACCGCCATACCAGGGAGGACGAGTACAGCTTCATCCTCGCGGGGCGCATGGGTGCTCTGCTCGGCGACGACGTGGTCGAGGCGGGCCCTGGCGATCTGGTCCACAAGCCCCGAGACCAATGGCACACGTTCTGGAACGCGGGCGACGAGCCCTGCCGACTCCTCGAGATCATCTCCCCCGCGGGCTTCGAGCGGTTCTTCGCGGAGCTCGTCGCGATGGGCGGCTCGCTCAGGGCGGACCCCGCTGAGCTTGGCGCGCTCAGTGAGCGCTACGGACTCGAGATGATGCCCGAGAGCGTCCCTGAGCTGATGCAGCGCTTCGGCGTCGTCCTCGGGGACGACCTCTACTAGCGCACGGCGCAAGGGCAGTCCGCCCGCACGGACCTTCAAGCGGCACCGTCCAGCCGCCGCTCGCCTCCCAGCGTCAGGTCTTCGAGGGTGGTCGGCGCGCCCGGCCGCTCGCCCCTGACGCACCGAGCGCGCCCCGAGACGCCGAGCGCGCCCTGGCCATGAGTCGCGCTCGTCGTTTCAGGTAGCGCTGGGTGGAGAAGCCGCCGGCCCCGGGTCAGCGGGAGAGGTGGCGCTCCGGCGGGCCAACGTAGAGCTGCTGGGGGCGGCCGATCTTGGTGGCCGGATCGTCGTTCATCTCACGCCAGTGGGCGATCCAGCCCGGCAGGCGGCCGATCGCGAAGAGCACGGTGAACATGCGGGACGGGAAGCCCATCGCCTTGTAGATCACGCCCGTGTAGAAGTCCACGTTCGGGTAGAGCTTGCGTTGGATGAAGTAGTCGTCGGCGAGCGCGATCTGCTCCAGCTCGCGAGCGAGGTCGAGCAGCTCGTCCTGCACCCCGAGTGCCTCGAGCACCTCGTCGGCGCTCTCCTTGACGAGCTTGGCGCGCGGGTCGTAGCTCTTGTAGACGCGGTGGCCGAAGCCCATCAGCCGCACGCCCTCCTCCTTCTTCTTCACCCGCTCCACGAACTTGGCGACGCCCTCGCCGGAATCGCGGATCTGGGCGAGCATCTTGAGCACCGCCTCGTTCGCCCCGCCGTGCAGGGGTCCGTAGAGCGCGTTGATGCCCGCCGACACGGACGCGAACAGGTTCGCCTCGGTGGAGCCGACCAGGCGGACGGTGGAGGTGGACGCGTTCTGCTCGTGGTCCTCGTGCAGGATGAGCAGCCGGTCGAGCGCCTTCGACACCACGGGGTTCACCTCGTACTCCTCCGCCATGTTGCCGAAGTTGAGGCGGAGGAAGTTGTCGACGAAGCTCAGCGAGTTGTCGGGATAGAGGAAGGCCTGGCCGAGGCTCTTCTTGTGGGCGTAGGCCGCGATCACCGGCAGCTTGGCCAGGAGCCGGATGGTGGAGATCTCCACCTGCTCCGGGTCATGCACGCTCAGCGAGTCCTCGTAATAGGTGGAGAGCGCGGACACGGCACTGGAGAGGAGCGACATCGGGTGCGCGGTGTGCGGCAGCGCCGCGAAGAAGCGCTTGAGGTCCTCGTGCAGCAGCGTGTGCCTGCGCAGCTTCTCGTCGAACTCCTCGAGCTCGGACTTGCTCGGCAGCTCGCCGTAGATGAGGAGCCAGGCCACCTCGAGGTAGGTCGAGGAGGTGGCGAGCTCCTCGATCGGATAGCCGCGGTAGCGCAGGATGCCCTGCTCGCCGTCGATGAAGGTGATGGCGGAGCGGGTGGAGGCGGTGTTGACGAAGCCCTGGTCGAGAGAGGTGAACCCCGTCTGCCGGGTGAGGCTCGACATGTCGATGCTGGAGGGGCCGTCCACGCTGCGCAGGATCGGGAAGTCGGAGCTTCCGCCGGGGAAGCTCAGGCGGACGCTGTCTGTTTCGCCGGTGCTGCCGTTCTCGCCCACGTGCGTCTCCTCGGTGGTCGTCGGGAAGGGGTTCGGCGGCGGCGCTCGTGGCCCCGGACGCTCCGATACAGCCTAGGCGCTGGCAGGTTGAGCCGTGGCATCGGCCGGAACGGCCCCGACCGCCCGTGATCAGGCGTTCTCGTCCTGCGGGGGGAGCATGCTCACCACCGGGTGATCCTTGTGGATCACGCCGACCTTGGCGGCGCCGCCCGGAGAGCCGATGTCGTCGAAGAACTCGACATTGGCCTTGTAGTAGTCGGCCCACTTGTCGGGCAGGTCGTCCTCGTAATAGATCGCCTCGACGGGGCAGACGGGCTCGCAGGCGCCACAGTCCACGCACTCATCGGGGTGGATGTAGAGCATCCGGTCGCCCTCGTAGATGCAGTCGACGGGGCACTCGTCGATGCAGGCGCGGTCCTTGAGGTCGACGCAGGGCAACGCGATGACGTAGGTCACTGGATGATTCCTCTCCCCCGCCAGTATCCCATCAGCGGTTCCGGGCTCCCGAACCGCGAAGCCTCAGGGTGCGGGGCCAGGCGAGGATCACCGCGCAGACGAGGGTCGGCACGATGGTCCAGGCGAAGCCGGTCGGATTGGCGGGCAGCAGGGCCGATCCACTCGGTCCGGGGAGGGCGAGCACAGCCACTGCGACGACGGCGCCGAGCGCGGCGAGCGCGGCGTGCAGCCGGGAATCGAGGGCGATGCGCAGCCCCGCGACGAGGCAGGCGACGGCGAGGACCGCCGCGATGAGCCCCACTGGCAGGACGGCCGCCCCCGTCGACCAGGTCGCCTGATGGGCGAACGTGCCGATGGTGCCGGTCCCGACACCGAGGACGAGCGAGGACAGCACGCCCGCGATCCGCACGCCGAGGGACGGAGGAACCTCGTCGGTGCGCGAACGGGCGGAGGTCGGAAGCACGCCGCAGTCTAGCCCGGCGTCCCTGTGCGACCCCGCTCCAGGTGGCCTCGTCTCGCCGCCGCGCCTGGACAGCCCACCCGAGGGATGGGTAGGGTCGAAGTAAGGCAAGCCTTACCGAAGTAGGCCCGCTCATCCAGGAGAAGTGACCCCCGTTGCTCGCGAACTATCTGATCGGCCTGCGTGAAGGCCTCGAGGCCGGACTCGTCGTCGGCATCCTCGTCGCCTACGTGCGCAAGCTCGGCCGCGCCGACCTGCTGCCCCGGCTGTGGCTGGGAATCGCCGCCGCCGTCATCGTCTCACTCGGGACCGGCGCGATCCTCACCTGGGGGCCCTACGGACTGAGCTTCCAAGCCCAGGAGCTGCTCGGCGGCGGGCTCTCCGCGATCGCGGTCGCCTTCGTGACCTGGATGATCTTCTGGATGGCGCAGCACGGCCGCTCCCTCAAGGGCGAGCTGCAGACGCGCCTCGACGCCGCCATCGCGGGCGCCGGTCTCGGCGTCGTCCTGGTCGGCACCCTCAGCGTCGGCCGCGAAGGAGTGGAGACAGCCCTGTTCGTCTGGGCCGCGGTCAGCTCATCGGGCAGCGCCGTGGGGGGCACCATCGCGGCGATCGGGGGGATCGTCAGCGCGGCCGGCCTCTCCTGGCTGGTCTACCGCGGTTTCGTCCGCATCAACCTGTCGCGCTTCTTCACCTGGACCGGCCTCTTCCTCGTCGTGGTCGCCGCCGGCGTGCTCTCCTACGCCATCGGCGACCTCCAGGAAGCGGGGGCGATCCCCGGCCATGGAGTGATCGCATTCAGCATGGCGGCGGTCGTGCCCCCCTCCTCCTGGTACGGCATGCTCCTCGCCGGCGTCTTCAACTTCACGGCCGAGCCCACCTGGGCCCAGGTGACCGCGTGGGGCCTCTACCTCGCGGTGGTCGCACCGCTCTTCCTCGGCAGGCTGCACGAGCGTCGTCCGGCCGCAGCCCCCCGCTCGCTTCCCGATCCGGCGTCCTCCCCCGCCTGACCTCCTGCCGTCCACCGGCGGCCTCCGACAGGATCTCCCATGCTCCCTCGCGTCCTTCTCGTCTGCGCCGCAGCCACGCTCAGCGCCGCAGCCCTCACCGGCTGCGTCGCGAACGGCTCGGCTGCGGATGCCATCCACGTCGCGATAGCGGACAGCACCTGTGCGCCGGCCGTCGACTCGGCTCCCGCGGGCACCGTCACCTTCGAACTGGAGAACTCGGGCACCGACGTGAACGAGTTCTACATCCTCGCCGAGGACAAGAAGCGGATCGTCGGCGAGCAGGAGAACCTGACGCCGGGTCAGCAGGTCTCCTTCGTGGCGGAGCTGGAGAAGGGCACCTACTTCACGGCATGCAAGTTCCAGCAGTCCGGGCCTGCCGTGGGGCTCGCCGAGTTCACGGTCACCGACTGAGGGCTCGAGGCACGCCTCTCAGGACCCGCTGGACTCGTTCGGCGTCACGGTGTAGTTGGCGACCCAGCCGTGGCTGCCGTCCTCGGTGAGCACGACCACCACGCCGTAGCTGTCGCTCGCGAAGGCGGCCCCACCCGCAGCGGTGGCATCGGACCCGCCGAGCAGCTCGAAGCCGGCGTCCTCCAGCTGGGAGCGGATGTCCTCGCCCGCCTGGGCGTCCGGCACGCGCACGGTCACGTTGAAGGCCTTGCCGGCGGCATCGCCCACGGCGATCCCGTAGACCACCTCGCCGTCGTAGAGCGGCACTTCCGAGGGAAATCCCTTCGGGACGCTTCCGCCGCCCAAGTCGACGTTGCCGCCGGTCGCCTTCTCGATGAGGCTCTCGATCGGATTGCCGCCGCATGCGGCGAGCGATGGCGCCAGCGCGAGGGCGACGAGGAGCGCGAGGGCACCGCGGCGGAACGAGCGCGAAGGGGACGGCATAGCGCAGAGCCTGCCACGTGAGCGGGTGCGCCGCATCGAGGCGCGCGCCCCACTCGGGGACCTCAGCCCGCGGCGGCGCTCGCGATCTGGATCAGGTTGCCGCAGGTGTCGTCGAGCACAGCCGTCCAGACCGGGCCCGTCTGCCTCGGCTCCTGGAGGAACCGCACGCCGAGTGCGGTGAGCCGGTCATGCTCCGCCCGCACGTCGTCGACGCCGAAGCTCGTGAACGGGATGCCGTCCGCCATCAGGGCCGCCCGGAACGGGGCGACCGCGGGATGGTCGCTGGGCTCGAGCAGGAGCTCGACGCCGTCCTCGGCTTCCGCCGAGACGACGGTCAGCCACCGGTACTCCCCCAGCGGCACATCGTTCTTCGCCACGAAGCCGAGCGTTTCCGTGTAGAACTCGAGCGCCTTCTGCTGGTCGTCCACGAACACGCTGGTGACGGTGATCCTCATTGCGCCGATCCTCCTCGACGTCCCTCGCGAGGACAAGAGCAGGAGGCGCAGGACGCGCTAGGCGTTCTGCTTCTTGAGGCGCGAGGTGGCGCGGGCACGTGCGGAGTGATCGAGCTCCACCTTGCGGATCCGCACGAACTCCGGAGTCACCTCGACGCACTCGTCCTCACGGGCGAACTCGAGCGCCTCCTCGAGCGTGAGCTTGCGCGACGGCGTCATCCGCTCGAAGTTGTCCGCAGTCGACTGACGCATGTTGGTCAGCTGCTTCTCCTTCGTGATGTTCACGTCCATGTCGTCGGCGCGCGAGTTCTCGCCCACGACCATGCCCTCGTAGACCTCCTGCGTGGGCTCGACGAAGAACGACATCCGCTCCTGCAGGTTCACGATCGCGAACGGGGTGACGACGCCGGAGCGATCGGCCACGATGGAGCCGTTCGTGCGGGTCGTGATCTCGCCCGCCCACGGCTCGTAGCCGTGCGAGATGGCGTTCGCGATTCCGGTGCCCCGGGTGCTCGTGAGGAACTCGGTGCGGAAGCCGATGAGGCCGCGCGAGGGAACGACGAACTCCATCCGCACCCAGCCGGTGCCGTGGTTGCTCATGCTCTCCATGCGGCCCTTGCGGGCGGCGAGGAGCTGCGTGATCGCGCCGAGGAACTCCTCGGGGGCGTCGATCGTGAGGTGCTCGAACGGCTCGTGGATCTTGCCCTCGATCCGGCGCGTGACCACCTGAGGCTTGCCGACCGTCAGCTCGTAGCCTTCGCGGCGCATCTGCTCGACGAGGATCGCGAGCGCGAGCTCGCCGCGACCCTGGATCTCCCAGGCGTCGGGACGGCCGATGTCGACGAGCTTGATCGACACGTTGCCGACCAGCTCGCGGTCGAGACGGTCCTTCACCATGCGGGCGGTGAGCTTGTGGCCCTTGACCTTGCCGACGAGGGGCGACGTGTTGGTGCCGATCGTCATCGAGATCGCGGGGTCGTCCACCGTGATGGTCGGCAGGGGGCGCACGTCGTCGGCGTCGGCGATCGTCTCGCCGATCGTGATCTCCGGGATGCCTGCGATCGCGACGATGTCGCCGGGGCCGGCCGACTCGACCGGGAAGCGGGTGAGCGCACGGGTCATCAGCAGCTCGGTGAGCTTGACGGTCTGCACACTGCCGTCGTGCTTGACCCAGGCCACCTGCTGGCCCTTGCGGAGCGTGCCGTGGAAGACGCGGAGCAGGGCAAGGCGACCGAGGAAGGGCGACGCGTCGAGGTTGGTGACGTGCGCCTGGAGCGGGTGCTCGTCGTCGTGCACGGGCGCCGGGATGTGCTTGAGGATCGCCTCGAACAGCGGCTCGAGGTCGTCGTTGTCGGGCAACTCGCCGTTCGCAGGCCGGTTGTCGCTCGCGGCACCGTTGCGACCGGACGCGTAGACGGTCGGCACGTCGAGGATCGCGTCGAGGTCGAGGTCCGGGTGCTCGTCAGCCATGTCGCTGGCGAGGCCGAGGAGCAGGTCCTGGCTCTCCGCGACCACGTCGTCGATGCGCGCGTCGGGACGGTCGGTCTTGTTGACCAGAAGGATGACGGGCAGCTTGGCCTCGAGCGCCTTGCGCAGCACGAAGCGGGTCTGCGGCAGCGGGCCCTCGCTCGCGTCGACGAGCAGCACCACGCCGTCCACCATGGACAGGCCGCGCTCCACCTCGCCGCCGAAGTCCGCGTGCCCGGGGGTGTCGATCACGTTGATCGTGATCGGGCCGCCGCTGCCGTGCTCGGCGGCGTGCTTGCCGTTGTAGAGGATCGCCGTGTTCTTGGCGAGAATCGTGATGCCCTTCTCACGCTCCAGGTCGTTCGAGTCCATCATCCGGTCCTCGCCCTCGAAGTGGGCGTCGAACGAGTTCGTCTGCCGAAGCATGGCGTCGACGAGTGTCGTCTTGCCGTGGTCGACGTGGGCGACGATCGCGACATTGCGCAGATCTGAGCGCGCGGTTGACGCCATGGAGAACATCCTTGTGAGAGAGAGGGCCAGGTTCCGGCCGAAAAAAGGGGCTGAAGGGCGCGAGCGGCGCCCCAGCAGTCACTCAGTCTAACGCACGAGCCCCTCGGACCCTTCCGAGCCCGCGATTCGCCGTGAGCGGACAGGCGCGACGGGTCGGCCTCCACCTCTCGCTCAGCAGGCAGATCTACCTCCAGCAGGCAGAAATCGGCGAATGGGGCCGGTGAAGGAAGAAATGCCTGCTGAGGGAGAGGAAGAGGGGACGGAGCTGGGGGGTCAGATGCCGAGCTGGATGCCCGCTCCCGGGATCGCGTCGAGGAGGTCGCGGGTGTACTGCTCCTGCGGGGAGTCGAACACCTCGTCGGTCGTCGCGGCCTCGACGATCTTGCCCGTCTGCATGACCGCCACCCTGTCGGCGATCACCCGGACGACGGCGAGGTCGTGGGTGATGAAGAGGTAGGTCAGGCCGAGCTCGCCCTGCAGGTCGGCGAGCAGCCGCAGGATCTGCGCCTGCACGAGCACGTCCAAAGCGGAGACCGCCTCGTCGAGCACCACGATGTCGGGCTTGAGCGCGAGCGCACGGGCGATCGCGACGCGCTGCCGCTGACCGCCGGACAGCTCGTTCGGGTAGCGCCCGGCGATGACGCGCGGCAGCGACACCTGGTCGAGGAGCTCGAACACGCGCTCACGCCGGCTCGTGCGATCGCCCACATGGTGCACCTTGAGCGGCTCCGCGATCGTGTTGCCGATGTTGTTGAGCGGATCGAGCGACCCGTACGGATCCTGGAACACCGGCTGCATCGCCCGGCGCAGCGACAGGAGATCCTTGCGGCGGGACAGCGAGTCGACCCGCTTGCCCTGCACCGTGATGGTGCCGCTCGTCGGGTCCTCCAGCTTGAGCAGCAGCTTGGCGACGGTCGACTTGCCCGACCCGGACTCGCCGACGAGGGCCATCGTGGTGCCCTTGTTGATCGTGAACGACACGTCGTCGACGGCAGCGAACTCGGTCTGCTTGAGGCCGCCGCTGCGGATCTTGAACACCTTGGTGAGGTTCTCCACCACGATCGCGGCCTCGGTGCTCGCCGCGAGCTGCTCGACGCGGACCTCGGCGGCGGACACCAGGTCGAACTCGCCGGCCGCCGACTCCGCGACCTGGATCGAGCCGAGGCTCTTGCTGCTCGACTGGATGCGCCGCGAGGCGAGGCTCGGCGCCGCGGCGATCAGCCGCTGCGTGTAGGGGTGCAGCGGGTTCTGCAGGAGCTCGAGCGACGGACCGGACTCCACGATCTTGCCCTTGTACATCACGATGAGCTTCTCGGCCCGCTCCGCGGCGAGCCCCAGGTCGTGCGTGATGAACAGCAGCGCCGTGCCCTCGTTCTGGGTGAGGGACTCGAGGTGGTCGAGGATCCGGCGCTGCACGGTCACGTCGAGTGCCGAGGTCGGCTCGTCCGCGATCAGCAGCTGAGGGTTCGACGCCAGGCCGAGGCCGATGAGCACCCGCTGGCGCATGCCTCCCGAGAACTGGTGCGGGAACTGCTTCATCCGCTTGTCGGCGTCGGCGAGGCCGGCCTGCTGGAGGACCTCGACGGCCTTCGCGCGCACGGCGCGCCGGCCCTTGGCGAGCCCGTTGGCCCGGATCGTCTCCTCCACCTGGAAGCCGACGCTCCACACCGGGTTGAGGTTCGACATCGGGTCCTGCGGAACGAAGCCGATGCGCTTGCCGCGCACGTCCTCGAGCTCGTGACGGTGGGCGGTGGCCAGGTCGCGGCCCTCGAGCAGCACCTGCCCGCCGAGGATCTCGCCGGTGCCGGGCAGGAGGCGGATGATCGCCGCCGCCGTCGTCGACTTTCCGGAGCCCGACTCCCCCACGATCGCGACGGTCTCGCCGCGGTCGATGGTGAAGCTGACCCCGTTCAGCGCGGGGACGACCCCGTTCTGAGTGCGGAAGCCGACCACGAGGTCCTTGACTTCGAGGAGGTGTCCGGCCGGCGAGTAGCCGGGAGCTGAGGATGCGGCCACGCTCATCGGAGCGCCCTCGCCTTCGGGTCGAGTGCGTCGCGGAGTGCCTCGCCGAGCAGGATGAAGCTCAGCACGGTGAGGGACAGCGCGATCGACGGGTAGATGAGGATCTGCGGATCCGTGCGGAGGTCCTTCTGCGCCTGGCTGATGTCGTTGCCCCAGGACATCACCCTCGAGCCCGGCAGGCCGACGCCCAGGAAGGACAGGGTCGCCTCGGCGGTGATCGCCGCCGCGAGCGAGAGCGTGGTGATCACGAGCACGGGCGCGATCGAGTTGGGCAGCACGTGCCGGAACAGGATCTGCATGCGCGACAGTCCGGTGGCGGTGGCGGCCATCACGAAGTCGGAGTTCTTGACCCGCAGAACCTCCGAGCGCAGCACCCGGGCTGTCGAGGGCCAGGCGAAGATGCCGATCGCGGCGGCGATCACGAGGATGTTCCGCTGCTCGGAGAAGACCGACATGATGACGACGGCCGCGAGGATGTAGGGGATCGAGAAGAAGATGTCGCCCGCGCGGGAGAGCACCGTGTCGAGGAAGCCGCCGAAGAAGCCGGCCAGCGCGCCGAAGACGACGCCCACCGTCGTGGTCAGGATCACCACGAGGATGCCCACCGACAGCGAGGTCGAGGTGCCGTGGATGATCCGCGAGTAGATGTCGCAGCCCTGCTTGTTGTAGCCCAACAGGTGCCCCGCGGACGGCCCGTCCTTGCTGTTGCCGAGATCGCAGCGGGTGGGGTCGACCTGGGTGAAGAGCCCTGGGAACAGCGCGACGAAGATCACGAACACGATGAGCACGCTGGAGATCCAGAACATGGGGCGGTGCCGCAGGTCCCGCCAGCCGTCGATCCAGAGGTTGCTGGGCTTCTCGTCCAGCTTGACCTGGTCGACGCTCGCGACCGGCGTCTCCTCGATGTCGGCCACGAAGTGGGCCGCGGACCGGGTGCGCTCGGGGGTCGGACGGTCACTTGACATAGCGGATCCTCGGATCGAGTACGGCGTAGAGGAGGTCGATCAGGATGTTGACCACGAGGTAGAGCAGCACCATGACGGTCACGAACGAGACGACGGTGGGCCGCTCGCCCCGGATGATCGCCTGGTAGAGCGTGTTCCCGACGCCGGGGACGTTGAAGATGCCCTCGGTGACCGTCGCGCCGACGATGAGCAGGCCGAAGTCGGCTCCGAACTGGGTGGTCACCGGGATCAGCGAGTTGCGCAGGATGTGCACCGGCACGACGCGACTGCGCGAGAGCCCCTTGCTGTAGGCGGTGCGGACGAAGTCGGCGCTGGAGGTCTCGATGACCGAGGACCTCGTGAGCCGGATGGCGGTGGCCACCACGAAGAGCGCAAGGACGATGGCGGGCAGCAGCAGCCGGTTGAAGTCCGCGTTGGCTCCGACCGTCGGACTGAACCAGCCGAGCTGCACCGCGAAGAAGAACTGGCCGACGAAGCAGAGCACGAAGATCGGCACCGAGATGAGCAGGAGGCTCACGACCAGGGCGCTCGCGTCGAAGATGCCTCCCTTGCGGAGGCCGCTGATGAGGCCGACCGACAGCGCCAGGACGATCTCGATGACGATCGCGATGCCGGCGAGCCGGAGCGTCACCGGAAAGGTGCGGCCCAGGATGTCGTTGACCGACTGGCCGGAGAACGAGATGCCGAAGTCGCCGCGGAAGATGTTGCCGAGGTAGTTCAGGTACTGGATGAAGAACGGCTCGTTGAACTTGTACTGCTCCTCCAGGCGAGCGAGCAGCGCCGGGTTCGGGGTCCGCTCGCCGAAGAGGGCGAGGATCGGGTTCCCCGGCATGGCGAAGACCATGAAGTAGATGAGGAAGGTCGTGCCGAGGAGCACGGGGATGGCCTGGAGCAGCCGGCGGAGGATGTAGAACGCCATCCGTCAGGCCCTGTATTCGCCGCTGAGCATGGGTAAGAAGATACCTCTGGATCTCTTGGTCAAAGGGGTGGGGCGACAGCTCGCGCTGCCGCCCCACCGGTGGAGCAGTGTGCTTCGACTACGCGGTCTTGGTGATCGCGTAGTAGAGCGGCACGGAGTGCCAGTCGAACTCGACGTTGTCCACGCTCTCGCCGTAACCGCCGGTCACGTTCGAGTACCACAGCGGGATCGCGGGGAGGTCCTGAAGGAGGATCTCCTGCGCCTGCTGGAACTTCGCTTTCGCCTCCTCCGGGTCCGAGGTCGCGGCGCCTTCGCTCAGCAGCTTGTCGAACTCGGGGTTCGAGTAGTCGCCGTCGTTCGAGGATGCGTTGGTCGCATAGATCGGACCGAGGAAGTTGAACAGGCCGGGGTAGTCGGCCTGCCAACCGGTGCGGAACGCGCTCGAGATCTCGCGCTTGCCGTCCTTGTTCTTCGAGATCAGCGTGCGCTGCTCAGCGAAGGTGGGGTACGGGTTGCCCTCCGCGTCGATGCCCAGCGTGTTCTTGATGCTGTTCGCGACCGCGTCGACCCAGCCCTGGTGGCCGCCGTCGGAGTTGTAGGAGATCTGGAAGGTGCCGGACCACGGCGAGATCGCGTCGGCCTCGGCCCACAGCTTCTTCGCCTCGTCCGGGTTGTAGGCCAGAACCTCGGCGCCCGTCAGAGTGTCCGACCATCCGCCGATGGTGGGCGACGTGAAGTCGCTCGCCGGCGTGCGGGTGCCCTCGAAGATCACGTCGGTGATCTCCTGGCGGTTGATCGCCATCGACAGCGCCTGGCGGCGCAGCTTGCCCTCGTCGCCCTGGAAGTGCTGGAAGGCATCCTTCTTGGTGAAGTTGGTGAGATCGGACGGGATCGTGAAGGACTGGAAGACGGCGGCCGGCTGGTTGATGGCCCGGTCACCGAGGTCGGCCTCGAACGTGGAGTAGTTCGCGTCCGGGATGGCGTCCAGCACGTCGAGGTTGCCCGAGAGCAGATCCGCGTAGGCAGCGTCCTGAGTCGCGTAGAACACGATCGAGAGACCGCCGTTCTGGGGCGTGCGTCCACCCTTGTAGTCCGGGTTCACGGCGAGATCGATCTTGACGTTGTGCTGCCAGGCGCCGTCCCCGTCGAGCATGTAGGGACCGTTGCCGATCGGGTTCTCACCGAAGGTGTCCACCACCTTGCCGTCCGCGTCGAACGCGGAGGCGGGCAGCGGGTAGAACGCCGAGTAGCCGAGGCGCAGTGGGAAGTCCGAGCGCGCCTCCTTGAGCTTCACGGTGAAGGTGGTGTCGTCCACCTTCTGGAGACCCGTGAGCTGGGTGTCCTCGTCGTAGCTGAAGCCCTCGATGTCCTCGAAGAAGTACGAGTTGAGCTGCGCGTTGCTGAGCAGCGCTCCAAAGTTCCACGCGTTGATGAAGGAGTCTGCGTCGACCGGCTCACCGTTGGTGAAGGTGTTGCCGGGCTTGATCTTGATCGTGAAGGTCTGCGAGTCGGTGGTGTCGATCGACTCCGCCAGATCGTTGACCGGGGTTCCGTCTGCCTCGTAGTACACGAGTCCCGCGAAGATGGCGTCGAGGATCTTGCCGCCGCCGGTCTCATTCGTGTTGGTCGGCACCAGCGGGTTCTGCGGCTCTCCGCCGTTGGCTGTGATCACGGCACTCGCGGCGGCAGGCGCCGAGGCGTTTCCGCCACCACCGCTCCCGCTTGCGCAACCGGCGAGCACGAGCACGCTGGCCGTTGCCAGGGCGATCGACCCCACGCCGAGTCGTCTGAAATTCACTCTTCCTCCAGGGGTGTGCAGACAAAAGCGCCACGGAAGCAAGGAGTCCCCGCGGCGCTGGGATATCAGTACCCTAAGTGGGGTACAGAACCGGCCCAAATCGAGCGCTCATATCGTTACACGCTGGTGACGAAGTTCGAAAAACCTTGCGCCGACGCAAGAATCGTGTCGAAGGGAACCGTGAAACAGCAGATTGTTCTGATCTTCGACGGTGACTGCAGCTTCTGTTCTTCCTGCGTCGACTGGGTCGAAGAAAACCTCCCTTCGCCGCCGCAGGCGGTCCCGTTCCAGCACGCCGATCTCGAGGGGTACGGGCTCAGCCTCGAGGAGGCTCGCTCGCAGGTGTGGCTGCTGACCCCGGCCGAGCACTTCGGCGGGGCGGCGGCGGTATCGGCGCTGCTGCGCAGCCAGCCCGGCGCCTCCTACCGCTTCCTGGGCTGGCTCCTGCAGGCGCCGCCCCTGTCCTGGCTCGCCGACGGCGTCTACTGGGTGGTCTCGAAGCTGCGTCACGTGCTTCCCGGGGGCACCCCGGCCTGCCGCCGTTGACGTTCTCCCCCGCTCCCTCGCCGGGCACGCGCCGTCGCATCCGGCTCGAGATCGGCATCGTGCTCGCCCTGTCGCTCGGCGCCGCCGCCGTGTACTCGGTGATCGCGATCGTGAACCGGCTGACCCAGGACGTGCCCATCTCGCAGCAGACGGCCACGCTCAATCCGTCGCTCAGCGACCGGCCGGTCTTCGACCTGATCTACCAGCTGCTCGACATCGCGTTCGCCCTCGTCCCCGTGCTGCTCGTGCTCTACCTGCTGTGGCAGCCGGGCCGATCGCCGTTTCGACGGCTCGGCTTCGACGCCTCACGTCCCGGGCGGGATCTCGGCGCCGGCCTCCTGCTCACCCTTGCGATCGGACTCCCCGGCCTCGGGCTCTACTTCGCCGGCCGGGCTCTCGGCATCACGCCGACCATCGTCACCTCGGGTCTGACCGACCAGTGGTGGACCATTCCGGTGCTCATCCTGTCCGCCCTGCGATCCGCGCTCACCGAGGAGCTGATCGTGGTCGGCTTCCTCTTCACCCGCCTGCACGAGCTAGGCCACGGGCGCTGGCCGGTGATCATCGGAGCGGCGATCCTCCGCGGCAGCTACCACCTCTACCAGGGCTTCGGATCCTTTGTGGGAAACGTGGCGATGGGCATCGTCTTCGGCTGGGTGTACGAGAAGTGGGGCCGGACCACCCCGCTCGTGATCGCGCACTGGATCCTCGACATCGCCAGCTTCGTCGGGTACGCCCTCGTGGTGGCGTGGTTCCCCGGGCTCGTCGGCACGTAGCGGGCCCTCCCTCCGCCGAATGCACCCCGAGACGCCGAGCGCACCCCGTACCCGGGGCGCGCTCGGCGTCTCGGGTAGCGCTCGGCGCGAGCGCCCCTCAGCGCGTCAGGCGAAGGCCTCGGGAGGCGGGCAGGCGCACACCAGGTTGCGGTCTCCGTAGGCCTGGTCGATGCGGCGCACCGGCGGCCAGTACTTGCCCCGGATGCGGGCGGTGGCCGTCGCGGGATCCGCCGGTGTGTGTGCGGCGAACGGATACACCGCGTCCTCCCGGGAGTAGGGGTGGTGCCACTCCTCCGCCGCGATGGACTGCGCGGTGTGCGGGGCGTTCCGCAGCGGATTGTCGTCGCGCGGCCACTCCCCTGAGCCGACCCTGCCGGCCTCGGCGCGGATCGCGATCATGGCCTGCACGAAGCGGTCCAGCTCGGCGAGGTCCTCGCTCTCGGTCGGCTCCACCATGAGGGTCCCCGGAACCGGGAAGGACATGGTGGGCGCGTGGAAGCCGTAGTCGATGAGGCGCTTCGCCACATCGTCGACCGTCACGCCGGTCGCCGCGGTGAGGGGTCGCACGTCCAGGATGCACTCGTGCGCGACCAGGCCGTTGTCGCCACGGTAGAGCACCGGGTAGTGCTCGCTCAGCCGCTCGGCGATGTAGTTGGCGGCGAGCACGGCGGCTCCCGTCGCCTCGCGGAGGCCCTGGGCTCCCATCATCCGCACGTAGGCCCAGCTGATCGGCAGGATCGAGGGGGATCCGAAAGGAGCGGCCGAGATCGGCCCGCCCTGGAACTCCGCCCCGCCGCGCTGGGACTGCGCGTGGCCCGGCAGGTAGGGCGCCAGGTGCGCCTTCGCGGCCACCGGACCGACGCCGGGGCCGCCGCCGCCGTGCTGGATGCAGAAAGTCGAGTGCAGGTTGAGGTGCGAGACGTCGCCGCCGAAGTCGCCGAACCGCGCGGAGCCGAGCAGCGCGTTGAGGTTGGCGCCGTCGACGTAGACCTGGCCGCCCGCCTCGTGCACGGCGTCGGTGACGGCCCGCACCTCGTGCTCGTACACGCCGTGGGTGGACGGGTAGGTGATCATCAGGGCCGCCAGGTCGTCCCGGTGCTCGTCGATGCGCGCCCGCAGGTCGTCGAGGTCCACGTTGCCGAGAGCGTCGCAGGCCACCACCACCACCCGCATGCCGGCCAGGACGGCCGATGCCGCATTGGTGCCGTGCGCGCTGGACGGGATGAGGCAGACCGCTCGGTCCGCGTTCCCGCGGGCCTCGTGGTAGCCGCGGATCGCGAGGAGCCCGGCGAGCTCGCCCTGGCTGCCCGCGTTCGGCTGCAGCGACACCGCGTCGTAGCCGGTGACCTCCGCGAGCCAGTTCTCCAGCTGCCCGATCAGCTCGAGGTAGCCCTGCACGTCCTCGGCGGGCGCGAACGGATGGATCGAGGCGAACTCGTGCCAGGTGATCGCCTGCATCTCCGTGGCGGAGTTGAGCTTCATGGTGCACGAGCCGAGGGGGATCATGCCCCGGTCGAGCGCGTAGTCGAGGTCGGCGAGGTACTTGAGGTACCGCATCATCGCCGTCTCGGAGTGGTGCGTGTTGAAGACTCGGTGGGTGAGGAAGTCGGACTTCCGTCGAAGCGCCGCGGGCTCGATCTCGTGCCGGCGGGGACCGTAGCCGACCAGACCGAAGACCTCGTCCCCTGCCGATCCATGGCGCAGCGCGTGCGCCAGGAGAGGGCCGAGCAGCGGGTCGTCCGCCGCCACCTCGTCGAGCGCGACGCCGACCGTGGTGTCGTCGACGCGGCGCAGGAGGATGTCGTGCGCCCGGGCCCGCGCGAGCGCCTCGTCCGCATCGGGGACGCGCACGGTGAAGGTGTCGAAGAACGCCGGCGTGAGCACGTCGAAGCCGGCCTCCCCCAGTGCTTCGGCAACGGTCACCGCAGCGTTGTGCACCTTCCGCGCGATGTGCCGAAGCCCTTCAGGGCCGTGGTAGACGGCGTACATGCTCGCCATGACCGCGAGCAGGACCTGCGCGGTGCAGATGTTGCTCGTCGCCTTCTCCCGGCGGATGTGCTGCTCCCGTGCCTGCAGGCTGAGCCGGTAGGCGAGCTGGCCGGCGGCATCCTGACTGACGCCGACGAGGCGTCCCGGGAGCTGGCGCTCGAGGCCCGAGCGGACCGCCATATATCCGGCGTGCGGACCACCGAAGCCCATCGGCACTCCGAAGCGCTGGGTGGTGCCCACGGCGACGTCGGCGCCGAGCTCCCCCGGCGAACGCAGCAGGGTGAGAGCGAGCAGGTCTGCGGCCACGACGACCACGGCGCCCGCCGCCTTCGCCGCGGTGATCAGCGCGCTCGGATCCCAGACCCGGCCGGACGCTCCCGGATACTGCACGAGCACCCCGAAGCAGCCGCCGTCCGGCAGATCATCGGCGAGGGTCGACTCCACGATCTCGATGCCCACCGCCGCCGCCCGCGCCGCCAGGAGCGCCCGCGTCTGCGGCAGGGCGTCCGAGTCGACGAGGAACCGCGTCGAGCCGTTCTTCGATGCGCGCCTGGCGAGGAGCATGCCCTCGACCACGGCGGTCGCCTCGTCGAGCATCGACGCGTTCGCGGTGCCGAGCCCGGTGAGATCGGCGACCATCGTCTGGAAGTTGATCAGCGCCTCGAGGCGCCCCTGGGAGATCTCCGGCTGGTAGGGCGTGTAGGCCGTGTACCAGCTCGGGTTCTCGAGCACGTTGCGGAGGATCACGCTCGGGGTGGCGGTGTCGTAGTAGCCGAGGCCGATCAGGGACCGCCGCACGGTGTTGCGGGACGCGAGAGCGCGCAGCTCGGCGAGGGCCTCCCGCTCGGTGGCCGCCGAAGGGAGCGAGGAGGGCAGGTCGGGATCGACGCGGATCCCGGCCGGCACGGCGCCGTCGAGCAGCGCGTCGACGGAGTCAAAGCCGAGCACGCGCAGCATGGCGCGCTGATCCGCTGCGCTCGTGCCGATGTGCCGGCGCCCGAACGCGTCGAGGTCGGAGGTGAGGGGGACGGCGATCTCGGCAGCGAGGGTCATCGGGTCAGTCCTTCGTCAGTGCCTGGTAGTCGGTGAGGGTGAGGAGTCCGGGGAGCTCCGTGTACCCGACCTTGAGGAGCCAGCCGTCGCCGAGCGGATCGGCGTTGACCAGTTCCGGGGAGCCGACCACGGCCGCGTTCACCTCCAGCACGGTTCCGCTCACCGGGGAGAAGAGCTCCGCCACCGACTTCGTCGACTCGATCTCGCCGATCACCGCGCCGGCCTGGACGTCGTCCCCGACCGAGGGCAGGTCGACGTAGACCACGTCGCCGAGGCGCTCCGAGGCGTAGACCGTGATGCCCACCGTCGCGACGCCGTCCGCGGCGTCCACCCACTCGTGCTCGGCGGTGTACTGGAGGTCGTCTTCACGAGCCACGGGGATCCTCACTCGCCCTTGCGCGTGTAGAAGGGAAGGGAGCTCACGGTCGCCGGCAGCCGGGTGCCCCGCACATCGAGGAAGAGCTGGGTGCCGGGCGTCGCGACCTCGGGGTCGATGTACGCCATCGCGATCGGATGCCCGAGCGTGGGCGAGAGCGCCCCGCTCGTCACAACGCCGACGCGCGTGCCGCCCTCACCGGTGTCGTAGACGGCGTAGCCGGCCCGACCGGCGCGCTTGCCTTCCGCGGTGAGACCGGCCAGAACGCGCCCGGAGAAGATGGACTCCTCGTCGGCGGCCGCACCGCTCTCGATCGCGGCGCGTCCCACGAAGTCGCCCTTGTCCTTCAGGACGACGGTGCGCGCGAGGCCTGCCTGCGAGGGAAGCGTGGTGAGCCCGAGCTCATGCCCGTAGAGGGGCATGCCCGCCTCGAGTCGCAGCGTGTCGCGCGCGGCGAGCCCGGCCGGCACGAGGCCCGCGCCGGCTCCGGTCTCCAGGAGACCCTGCCACAGCGGGCGCAGATTCTCGGGCGAGGTGAAGATCTCGAAGCCGTCCTCACCGGTGTAGCCGGTGCGGGCGATCAGCGCCCGGCGCCCGAGGAATTCGGCGGGAAGGGCTCGGTAGTACCCCAGCTGGGCGAGCGCGTCCTCGAGCGGAGGACCGGGGACGGCGTCGTCGCCGACCGTGAGGCCCTCGAGGTTCTGCAGGATCTCGAGGGAGCGCGGTCCCTGCAGGGCGATCAGCCCGATCTCGTCGCTCTCATCCTCCACGAGCGCGTCGAAGCCTTCGGTGCGTGCGCGAAGCTCGGCAGCGACAGTCCGCCGGTTGGAGGCGTTGGCGACGACGAGGTAGCGGTCGGCGCCGGTGCGGTAGACGACCAGATCGTCGACGATGCCACCGCGCTCCGACAGCAGGAGGGTGTACTTGGCCTGCCGCTCCGCCAGGGCCGACATCCGGCCGGACAGGGCGGAGTCGAGGGCCTCGCCGGCCTGGGGCCCGACCACCAGGATCTCGCCCATGTGCGACAGGTCGAAGAGCCCGGCGGCGCTGCGCACCGCGGCGTGCTCGGCCAGGTCGCTGGTGTACCGCACCGGCATCTGCCAGCCGGCGAAGTCCGTGAACGCGGCACCCGCTGCGACGTGCAGGTCATGCAGGGGCGAGCGGCGCAGCTCTGGTCGGGACGGGGCATCGGTCACGAGTTCTTCTCCTCTACGGCGGCGCGGCGAAGCGTCCAGCGGCAAGAACTCCCCGTCGGTCATGGCGCCTGAGAGTTTCGCTCCGGCGTCACACGACGCGGTCCGCTTTCACCGTGGGCGAGGCGCGATGAAGCACGCCTGCTTTCCAGAGTGGCCGGTCCGGCGCGGTACGTGCACCTGAGAGATGGGCGGGGAGGCTTGCTCCTTCGGCGTCCTGCCGCTCGACGATCCGTGAGCGGCGGGACTCTCCCGCGTCGGCCCTGAAGCCCGATGTTCAGTTGATGGGCCGAGCCTACCTCGACGGCCCGTCTCGAGGGCCAGGGATCGGGACCCCCGATACTCCGCGAGCGGCGGCGAGCCGCCCGGGGCGCCGCTCTCCGGAAAGGGTCATGCGGTGGGAACACGAGCGCGCCGGCGGCCGACGATCACGGCGGCCGCCACGCCCGCCAGAGTGAGCATCCCGATGCAGGCCGCCGCGCCGAGCAGGATCGCGTCGTCGCCCGGGCCTCCCGCGGATGCCCCAGCGAGGGGTGCGCACGCGGGCTTGGCGGCCCCGGCGCTCGCCTCGGTCCCGACGCTCGGGGAGTAGGTGAAGGAGTAGCTGCCGGAGGTCGGATGCCCGTCGGATGAGACGACCTGCCAGACCACCTCGTAGGTGCCCGCCGCCCCGAGCGCGACCGGGGCCGATGCGGTCTTCTCGGAGATTCTCGCGCAGCCCGTCTCGAAGTACCGGTCACCCTGCCGCACCTGGATCGCCGTCGACCGCTGGCCCTCGCCGAAGTCGAGCAGCACGCCGGCGAAGGTCAGGTCCACCTGGGTGAGCGGGTCCGTCACGGTCGCCTCGGCGGCGGGCGTCGACGAGGACAGGGAGTCGTGGGCGGACGCCGAGAGCGGCGCACCGAGCGCGAGGACCAGCGCGGCGCCGCCGGCGAGGCTCATTCCGAGTGCCCGTCGAATCCTCATCCGCCCATCCTCTCGCTCACTTCCTGAGTTCGCGCTCGACCGGGATGCGGATTGCCGGTCTGGCCTGCCGGCGCCCACGGCTGCCGACGCGATCGGCTGCTCGCCCGACCTGGCCGTCCGCCCGCTCGGCCGTCGTCTCGGGCCCCAGCGTCGGGCGGAGCGTGCCGATCAGCCGATGCAGGAGACGTTGTAGTCGAGATTCTTGGACACGAACTGCGTCAGCGTGATCCTGCTGCCCGGGGTGAACGGGCTGAGCGCGCAGTTCGAGCGGGCCCCCTTCTCCGACGTCGCTCCAGGGATCCAGTTGTCCAGTCCGGCGAGGCTGCTTCCGGTGCGCAGCGTTCCCGCGATCGCCCCCCACTGGGAGGAGGTCGAGTAGATGCCGACGCGGGCCCGGACGCTGTGGAACAGGTCCGTCATTCCCTCGAGGACCGCGGCGTTCGCCGGCTTGTCTGTGGGGTGCCAGGTGTTCTCGGTCTCGACGTCCAGCCACCAGGTGTAGCCGGCGCCTCCGGTCACGCCGCGGGAATGCAGGTCGTCATAGGCTCGCGCGTAGCCGTACATGTATGCGCAGGCCGCCGTGTAGCTCGCGCCGCCGTCAGGCGCGGGGGTGCAGGTGCCGTAGGGGTTGGGAACCGTCGTGCCGCCGTAGGTGTTCGACGCAGGCCAGGGCGAGGTGCGCCCGGATCCCGCGAAGCCGGGATTCGCCGTGTTGACGTAGAGCGCGACGTTCGGCTGGCCCGGTGCCGCGGTGGTGGTGGAGCGCTGAGCCCAGGAGAGCTGCTGCGCGAAGCACGGATTGGTGTCGTTGGCCAGGCCGCCGTTGACGCCCACGACCGCGAACGCCGGCGCAGACGGAAGGGTCTTGCCGCACTGCGGCCAGGAGACGTCGTTGCCGAGGGAGGTCAGCGTCGATGACGCGGCGCCGGGCGCCGCCTTCGCGGCGAACGCTGCCCCCGGTGCGGCGAGCGTGAGTCCCGCCACCGCCACAGCGGCGATCAGGGCGAGCAGAGGTGTGCGCATTCCGCCAGTATGCGTCGCTCACCGCGACGGCACCACGCGGCTAGGCGAGATCGTCCGAACGGGGGCGGCGCCCTGTTCAGGAGCAGGAGACGTTGTAGTCCAGGTTCTTCACGACGAACTGGGTCATCGCGACCGTGCCGCCTGTCGTGAGCGGCGGCAGGAGGCAGGCGGTGCGCGCAGTCCGCTCGGATGAGGATCCCGGAATCCAGCTGCGGAGTCCGTTCAGGTTGCTGGCGGCGCTGACCTTGCCGACGATGATGCCCCACTGGTACGAGGTGGAATAGAGGCCCACCTGGGCGCCCTTGCCGCGGAAGTAGGCGGTCATGCCCTCGAGGGAGGCGGCGTTCGCCGCCTTGTCCGCCTGCCAGGTGTTGATGAGCTCGACGTCGAGCCACCAGCGGTAGGTCACGGGGCTCAGCACTCCGCGGTTGTTGAAGTCGTCGTAGGCCATCGAATAGCCGTAGACGTATGCGCATGCGGCCCCTTCGGCGCCGGCGCACGAACCGTACGGGTTGGCGACGGGGAGCCCGTTCTTCATGCTGTTCGTGCTCGGCCACCATGAGGCCTGCATGCCGGGGTTCGCGGTGTTGACGTAGAGCTCCACCTTGGGCTGCCCGGTGACCCCGGACGACTTCTCGGCCCACGCCAGCTGGCTGGAGAGGCAGGGATTGGTGTCGTTGGCGAGGCCGCCGGTCACGCCGACGACGGCGAACGCCTGTCCCTGCGG
>NZ_JAODMK010000012.1 GCF_025465545.1 Naasia sp.
GACTACTCGGTGCGCTGGTACAGGGGAGACAATCCCGAGACCTGGCACCTGCCCCTCGCCGGGCTCCGGCGGGAGGCCGCCGCACAGGACCTCGAGGTCGAGGTGCTGCGCAGGGGACGGCGGAGCACCGACTTCGGGATCCGCAGCACCGCGACCGTACTGATCAGGCCCCGGCGGGCCGGAGAATAGGGACTCGACATGGAGAACTTCCTCGGCCGCATCCTCTACCGCATCGCCCCTCGCACGGCAGAGGTGGTCAAGTTCCTCGTGCACGCCGGCGAGGAGTCGGGCGGGATGATGGAGCGGGTGCTCGCCTACGAGAACGAGGTGAAGGAGCTCCGCAAGGAGATCGACGAGCTCCGGGCCGACAGCCGCCGCGTGGCTGAGCTCTACGACCTCGTCTTCGAGCGTCTCGAGCGCGACCGCACTTCCTGAGCGGTTCCCGGCCTGGGCCGCGCGGGAAGGGCTGTCTGCCTAGGAGGTCCGCCGGCGGACGTCGACGATCTGCCCGGTCGTGCCGGAGATGAGGGTGTCGATGGACGCCAGAGCCACCTGCTCCGCGCTCAGCAGCGTGCCTTCCGGCTCCTCGCCGAAGGCCTGCAGCCGCATCGTCGTCTTGGTGCGCTCCGGGTTGATGCAGTTCACCCGGATGCCGTAGTCGGCCCACTCCTCGGCGAGCGACTGGGTCAGGTTGACCGTCGCCGCCTTCGTCGCCGAGTACATGCCGTAGTTGGCTCGGCCCCGGGTGTAGGAGCTCGAGGTGAAGAAGAGGAGCTGGCCTTTGCTCTCCTTCAGATAGGGGAGGGACTCCTGGGCGATGATGATCGGCCCCATCAGGTTGATGTCGATCGTGTTGCGGACCGCCTCATGCGAGAAGTCCTCCAGGTTGCCCATCTCGAGCACGCCCGCCGCGTTGACGACGTAGTCGATCCGGCCCGTCGCCTCGAACGCCAACTTGAGCGCGGCGACGACATCGTCGCGCTCCTGGATGTGCGTGCCGGTGGTGGAGCGGCTGAACGGGAAGACCACTGCGCCGTAGCGCTCGGCGGCCTCGGAGATGCCGCGGCCGATGCCATCGCTGCCGCCGAAGACCACGAGAGTCTTCGCCTCGAGGGCTTCCTCCCGGGCCTCCGCGCTGTAGCCGGCCGGATCGGCGGTCTTCAGCTGGAAGAGCTTGTCCGCGATGAACACGTCGATCGCCTCGGTGATCTTCATGTTCTCGTCGGAGCCGGGCACGACCGCGATCGGCACGTTGGGCGCATAGCGGAGCACCACGGTGCAGTCGTCGGTCGCGGTGAAGCCGGGGTCCGCCGACGCCTTCTCATACGCCCGGCGGATGGTCGAGAGCCGGAACCCCTGCGGGGTCTGACCGCGCCGCAGCTTGCTCCGCGGCGGAACGTCCACGATGACGTTCTCCTCGCGCACCTCGATGATCGTGTCCGCCGACGGGATGGCGGTGTCCACCGCCCCGTATTCGTCCAGGGCATCGATGCAGTCGCGAAGGATCTGGTGCGACACGAACGGGCGCACAGCGTCATGGAAGAGCACCTTCAGCTCCTCGTCGCCCAGCTTCTCCAGCGCGAGCTGAGTCGTGTCGTTGCGGGTCGTCCCCCCCTCGTACACGTTGGTCAGCTTGGGATAGCTCCCGTCGGCGATCAGCTTGCGCACCGGCTCCATGTGGTGCGGCTCCATCATCACGATGATCTCGTCGACATCCGGGGAGCTGTCGATCGCCGCGATGGTGTGCTCGATGATCGGCTTGCCCGCGATGCGCGCAAGCTGCTTGGGCATGCCGAGGCCGGCGCGGACGCCCACACCTCCGGCGAGGACGACGACGACGGTGCGGAGGGTCTGAGGGGCATCAACGGTCATCGACTGCTCTGTCCAATCTGGTCGCACGGAAGTCTACGCGGGCGGCCTTCTGTGGGCGCCGCCGCCGCGGGATGCCGCGTGCCTGCTGTTATCGTTGGCGGTCGGGTCGGCGGCGAAAGCGCCCGCGGCCGACTGCACTACGACGAGGAGCGGTGTGTGACGAATCCGGACTTGGCCGCCCTCGCGGACCGCTTCGGGCTCGCCCCCGTCGGGGCGCGGCCCGGGCTCGGGAGCTACCTCGCTGAAACGTGGCGGCGTCGCTCGTTCGCGATCACCCTCGCGAACTACCGGATCCAGTCCGAGAACGAGCGCAATCGGCTCGGCATCGCCTGGGTGGTCATCCGTCCGCTGCTCAACGCGGTGGTCTACGGAGTGGTGTTCGGGCTCCTGCTCGGCAGCAACCGGCCGCCCGACTTCGTGCCGTTCCTGCTCGTCGGCGTCTTCATCTTCGAGTACTTCTCACAGAGCCTCTCGGACGGCTCGAAAGCCATCACGAGCAACGAGAAGCTCGTGCGCAGCCTGAGCTTCCCGCGCATCCTGCTGCCTGTCTCGGCGCTGTTCAAGCAGATCTACAAGCTCGGGCCCATCCTGGTGGTGCTCGCCGGCCTGCTGCTGGTCTTCCAGGTGCCCATCACCGTGAGCTGGCTGATGATCTTCCCGGTGATGGCGCTCATGACCCTGTTCAACGGCGGCGTGGCCATGATCGCCGCCCGGCTGAGCGTCCACCTGCGGGACATCCAGCAGGTGATCCCCTTCGTCAACCGGCTCCTCTTCTACTCGAGCGGGGTGTTCTTCCAGATCGACCAGGTGTTGCAGCCCTATCCCACCGTGCTCGCCATTGCGAGGCTCAACCCGGCATACGAGTTCATCCACCTCTCCCGTGAGGCGCTGATTCCCGGGATCGACCACCAGCCGGATCTCTGGGCGTACGCCGCCATCTGGTCCATCCTCGTCTTCCTGTTCGGGGTCCTCTTCTTCTGGCAGGCGGAGTCGAGGTACGGGCGTGAATGAACTCGAGCGGGCGATGCTCGAGGAGGGCCGCAGGCCCACGATCATCGTGGACGACCTCCACGTGAAGTACCGGACCTTCGCCTCCGGCAAGCCGGCGGCGGGCAGCGAGGGCGGCCTCATCTCACGCGGCCACAAGGGGCTCCGTGAAGTGCACGCCCTCAAGGGGATCACCTTCACCGCATTCGAGGGTGAGAGCGTCGGCGTCATCGGCAGCAACGGCTCCGGCAAGTCGACTCTGCTTCGCACCATCGCTGGGCTCACCCCCGCCACGTCCGGCGTCGTCTACGCGGAGGCGCGTCCCGCGCTGCTCGGCGTGAACGCGGCGCTCCTCAACGAGCTCTCGGGCGACAAGAACGTCCGCCTCGGAGGGCTGGCCCTCGGCTTCACGCCACAGGAGATCCGGGAGCGCTTCGACGGCATCGTGAAGTTCGCCGAGTTGGAGGAGTTCATCGATCTGCCGATGCGCACCTACTCGGCCGGCATGTCCGCGCGTCTGAGATTCGCGATCGCGGCGTCCAAGGACCACGCGCTGCTGCTCGTCGACGAGGCGCTCGCGGTGGGCGATCGCGGCTTCCGGCAGAAGAGCGAGGAGCGCATCCGCGAGATGCGAGCATCGGCGGGCACCGTCATGCACGTGAGCCACTCGATCAAGTCGATCCTCGACAGCTGCACCCGGGTGATCTGGATCGAGAAGGGCGTGCTCCGCATGAACGGCGATCCGAGAGAGGTCACCGACGCGTATCAGGAGAACTCGCGCGGCTGATCTCCCGGCTGCTGCCCGGCCGGGTGTCGTGCAGTCCTCGCGTCCCGTAGCGCGAGCTCTCGGTCCTCCTGCAGTGCAGCCAGCAGCAGCGCCTCGGCTCGGCGTCCCGCGATCCGGGAGAAGGCGTGGAACGGCTTCTCGACGAGCTTCGAGAACAGCACAGCGACCCCGAACGCGATCGGGATGGCGACGAGCATCGAGACGGGGGAGGGCACGTCGAGCCGGGCGAACGCGAATCGGGTTGCGAGCACGATCGGCTCGTGCACCAAGTACAGGCTGAACGAGAGCACGCCGAGCCACTGTGCGAGCCGTGACTCCAGCGCACGCACGAGCGGCGGCCACATGCCGGCGCAGAGCACCAGCAGTGTGACCCCGACCACGGCGATCCAGATCTGCTTGCCGGCAACGTGGTCGGGAAGCCCGAATCCCACGGCGAGCCACCGCACCGATGTCAGGAGGAGGCCGGACACGAGCGCGAGGGGCCAGAACCAGCGGTGCGCCCCGGCGAACCGGGACAGCGAACCCGCCAGATCGCGCCAGTGCGCTGCGAGCAGACCTCCGATCGCGAACATGGTCAGGTAGAAGACCGCCTCGGAGTAGAACTGGCCGATCAGGAGCATCGCCAGCAGCACAGCCGCCTTGACCGCCACGAAACGGCGACCGACCATCGCGAAGAGCGCGTAGAGCGGGAGCAGCAGCGAGAACAGGACTTCCCATTTGAGGGACCAGAGCGGACTCACCGCCCCCGACGTGCCGTTGATCAGCACCAGGTCCTTCAGGACCCGGTGGAGGTCGTAGGAGTCAGGCCGGGCGATGACCCAGTCGCCGAGCTCGCGGTCGTCGAAGCGGGGCACGATCAGGAAGGTGAGCAGGCCGAGCGCTACCGCCCCGGCGACCGGGCCGTAGAGCCGCACCACGCGGCGCGGGTAGTAGCTGAACCAGTCGAACCGGGCGTTCTGCAGCACGGGCAGCACGAGCACCATGCCGCTCAGCACGAAGAAGAGGAAGACCGCTTCTCCTCCCGCCCAGAAGAGGTGGAGCGGCGTGTAGGACAGGAGCCAGGCGGGGGAGAGGACCGGCTGATTCTGACCCGGCGTGAAGTACGCGTCCGCGAGGGTGGGGGCCGTCAGGAGCGAGTGATGCAGGACGACGACGACGGCGGCGACCCCGCGCAGGCCGTCAAGGGATCGGAGCCGCCCGATCCGCCCGCCGGAAGGCTTTGCGGCCCCAGCCCTCGCAACACCGGTTCGAAAGAGGCGCACTGAAGCATTCTGGCCGACATCGCGGCGCGGCATCGGCCCCCGCGCCCCCGTCGCACAGGTAAACCGGAGGACCGGCCTCGCTCCATCGCCTAGCGTGGCCGCATGCGAACCGGCCAGCGTCACGCCGCCGCGGGGTTGCTCCTGATCGTCGCGGTGTTCGTCGTCGCCGGCTGCGCGGCCGGGACTGTCGCGGCGCCGCTGCCGACCGTCACGCCGGCGTCCACCGCCAGCGCGCGCATCAGTGTCGGCGTCGTCGGCGACTCCCTCTCGGTGGGAAGCGGCACCGACAGCCTGCCTCAGGATCCTGGGTCCTGGGTGGAGTACCTGGGGCCGGACATCGTCCTCGCCGGAGGCTGGCGCCGGGATGCGGCGGAGACCGGGGCGATGGCGGCGAACCTGCGTCCGTTCGTCGCGGATGCGCTGGTCATCATGGCGGGCACCAACGACGTGCTGCAGGGGGTCGACCCGGAGGACACGGTGGCGAACATCGAGAAGGTCAGCGAGAAGGCGAGCGTCGGAGTGGTCGTGCTCTGTGCCATTCCCCCTTCCCTGCCTGCCCCCGAGCGGGCCACGAGGCTCAACGAGCACCTTCAGCAGTTGGCACAGGAGCGAGGCTGGAGCTGGGTCGACCCGTGGATCCCGGAGCGGGACGGCGACGGCTGGAAGGCCGGCGCCTCACCCGACGGCACCCATGGCACTCTCACCACCTACGCCAAGGTGGGTGAGGTCATCACCCAGGTCGTCAGCCGGGAGGCGTCACACGCACGCGGCTGAGCGGGTCCCGCTCTCCCCGCACCGCTCACTCGAGCGCGCGCCGCCAGCTCAGCTCTTGGGCGGCCTTCACCGTGCAGACCACGAGGGTGAACCAGGAGTACTCGACGAGCAGCGCGCTCTCGGCGGCCGCCGTCGCGACCAGCACGACGAGGACGAGCGCGGGCCAGAGGTGCACGACGCTGCGGCGGTTGGACGCGGTGAGCCAGGCCCGCACGAGCGCGAGCAGCACCAGCGCGAGGAACGCGACCAGGCCGATGAGGCCCGTCTGGAACCACACGTCGAGGAAGGCGTTGAGGGCGGACTCCCCGGTGGACCGTGAGCCGATCGCGAAGAACGGCGCGAGGTTCCGGCGCCAGTAGCCCACCCAGCCGAACCCCTCGAGCGGATGCAGAGGGATGAAGTTCAGCACGCTGTGCCAGAGCCGGTAGCGGGTCTCGAACTCGGTGCCCGCGTTGAGGCTCTCGATGAGACGGTTGCGCCCGAGGTAGGCGACGACTGCGAGCGCGAGGGACAGCACCAGCAGTCCGGCCTGGTAGTACCGTCTGCTCTCCGCGCGCACTCGCCGCAGGCCGAGCAGGCCGACCGTGGCGATGCCCGCGACGATCAGCACCCCCGCGGTCACCGGCGAGCGGGAGAGGAACACCATCGCGCCGGCGGCGACGAGCGAGGTGGCCGCGACCACGCGGGGGACCGACCGGGTCGCGTACTCGATCGCGAAGGTGACCGCGGCGAGGAGCGCCACGAGGCCGAGCATGTTGCGGGAGCCGAGCACGCCCTGGATGGGTCCCCCGAGCCCCACTCGTCCCTGGACGCCGAGGAACGGGAAGGGCGTGTCGAGGAGCACGCCGGAGAGCACCTCGACCACGAGGGAGAGGCCGAGCACGGCCCGGAAGACGTCCCCGAAGGCGCGCACCACCTGGATGAGGTCGCGGGTGAGCGCCGTGCCCACCGCGAGGAAGGCGAGGGCGAGCTGCAGGGCCACTCCGCCCACCGTCGACCACTGGTACTGACTCCAGAGGATCGACGCGGCGCACCAGCCGACGAATACGAGCAGGGAGATGGGCAGGAGCCCGCGCCACTCGAGCCGCCCGCGCCGCCCCACGAGCACCGCCGTCTGCAGCACGACGAGGGTGGCCACCGCGGCGATGTAGCCGGCCCAGCCCATCGTGCTGCGGACGGCGAAGCCGAGCATCACGGTCGCGATCGCCGAGACCGTCACCGCCGAGGCGAACTGCGGCGATGCGGCGGCTGCCACCAGGGGCGCGGGGAGCCGCAGCCTGCGCGTCGCCTCGCTCATGGGCCTACGGTACCGGCACGTTCAGAGCAGCCCGGCCAGGAGGCGCAGGGTGGGGCGCAGGGGAGCAGGAGCGTTGCGGCGACTCGAGACGGCCGATCGATCGCGACCGCGCGCCCGCTCACCGCGGCTCGGCGACTGAACTGCCGGGAACGGGGCGGTCCTGCGCATAGGCTCAACCCGTTCTTTCACGGCGCGGGCGAAAACGGAGTCGAGGCCGCCCCCAGCAGATTGGGATGCCGAGTGATCACTTCGTCAGCCGTTGCCGACCGAGCAGCCGCACCGGAGCGGCGCTCCTGGTTGCCGGAGGCGGCAGCGGTCGTCGTCGCATTCCTGCTCTACGGCGTCTCCACTGCGCTGATCTCCCTGACGGACTCCACGATCCCCGGCTACCTGGTGCTGGTCGCGGTGGCCGTGATCTCCGCCCTCCTCGCGCTCTGGCGGATCAGGGTATTCCTGGTCTTCTGGCTTGCGCTCGCCTGCTTCCAGGGCGCGGCGGTCGGGCTCTGGCTGGCGGTTTTCGGTGGCGGAGCCGGCCTGGAGGTCACTGAGATGAAGACCGCTGCCGCGCTCGGGATGGTCGTCGTCACGGCGCCGGCGATCTGGCGGTACCTCCTGCCCCGTCGGGCGCTCCTGATCGCTGTGGTGCTGTTCGTGTTGAGCGTCATGGTCAGCCTCCGTGCGTTCATCCCCGCGACCCTCGCCTACGGTCGCAACTTCCTCCTCCCGGTGCTGCTGATGATCGCCCTCGTCGCCGCGTTCGAGCGTGTCCCCGCCGCGGAGCGCCTCCGCCTCGCCTTCCGTCTCTCCGGGGCGCTCAGCGCGTTCCTGCTGCTCGGCTCGGTCATCGAGACGGCCGTCGGCACGACCGCCTGGCGGAGCTTCTTCCACGCTGAGGACATCGGAGCCCTCAGCTCGCTTTCCACGACCACCTACGTGCTCGGAGTCGAGGTGGGCCGGGTGGGAGGCTTCATCCTGGAGCCGGTCAACGCGGGATATATGGCCGCGGGCCTCGCCGTCTGTCTGCTCGCGGCAGCCGATCGACTGAGCAGGCGTGAGCGGCTCTGGTGCGCGGCCGCGCTCGTGGCGGACGGTGTGGTGATCCTGGCCGCGAGCGCGAAGAACGGCCTGCTGATGATCCTGGCGTTCATCTTTGCCGCGCTCCTCCTCAAGCTCATCCGAGGCGGCTGGCGGGCTCTCGTCACGCCGCTGACCTGGCTCGTCTCGTTCCTGGCCGTGGTCTCCTACATCGTGCTCCTGCGTGGCCTGTCCGCGCTCCCGGTGCTGTTCACCGATCCCGCGAAGCTCATCGGCGGCGACAGCACCACCGTGCACATGACCGGCCTCATCGAGGGGGTCTCCCGGGCTATTTCTCATCCTCTGGGGTTCGGGCTCGGAAACGGCGGCAACCTCTCGCAGAATCTGCCCAACCCGGGAGCCTTCGCGGAGGAGCCCGGCTGGCTGGAGAGCGGCGGGGAGAGCGGCATCGGAGCGATGGCGTTCCAGATCGGAATCGTCGGCGCTGTGCTCTTCCTCTACCTCCTGGTGAGGATGGGCAACGCGTGGGGTGTCCGCAGCATCGCTCTCCTCGCGGCCTGGAGCGCGAGTTCACTGATCGCCGAGTCGATGTTCGGTCCGCAGGTGGCGAGCGTCTTCATCATCGGGATCGTCCTCCTGGCCGACCAGCCGGAGGGTCCGTGGCTCGGCCGGGGTCGCCTCGCGCACGCCGAGGGCCGCCGTGATCGTCCGGTCGAGGTCCCGGCCGACTCGTCGATCTAGTCGGCCCGGGCCGTTCCCCCTCCTCGGGGACTTTGCGCGCAACGGCCCGAGTGGGCCAGGGTGGGTGCATGCGTGGCATCATCCTGGCTGGCGGCACTGGAAGCCGACTGCACCCCATCACCCTGGGGGTGTCCAAGCAGCTCGTCCCCATCTACGACAAGCCGATGATCTACTACCCGCTGTCGACACTGCTGTCTGCCGGCATCCGGGACATCCTCATCATCACGACGCCGCATGACGCGGCGGCTTTCGAGCGCCTGCTCGGCGACGGCTCGCAGTTCGGTGTCTCCATCTCGTTCGCGGTGCAGCAGGACCCGAACGGCCTCGCTCAGGCCTTCGTGATCGGTGCCGGCTTCGTCGGTTCCGACTCGGTCGCGCTCGTGCTGGGCGACAACATCTTCTACGGCTCCGGCCTCGGCTCGCAGCTGCGCCGGTTCAAGCACATCGACGGGGGAGCTGTCTTCGCGTACTGGGTGGCCGATCCCACGGCTTACGGCGTCGTGGAGTTCGACGACGAGGGCAGGGCGCTGAGCCTCGAGGAGAAGCCCGCGAACCCGAAGAGCAACTACGCGGTTCCCGGCCTCTACTTCTACGACAACGACGTTCTCGGAATCGCCGCCGGCCTGGCGCCTTCCGCGCGCGGCGAGTACGAGATCACCGACGTCAACTCCGAGTACCTCTCGAGGGGCAAGCTCCGGGTCGAGGTGCTGCCGCGCGGCACCGCGTGGCTCGACACCGGCACGTTCGACTCGATGACCGACGCGAGCGAGTACGTGCGCACCATCGAGCGCCGCCAGGGGCTCAAGATCGGTGCCCCTGAAGAGATCGCCTGGCGACAGGGATTCCTCACCGACGACGAGCTGCGCGAGCGCGGGGAGGCCCTGGCCAAGTCCGGCTACGGAAGCTATCTGCTGGGTCTGCTCGCGAGAGGCAAGGAGCACTGATGGCCGAACTGCTCGTCACCGGCGGAGCCGGGTTCATCGGCTCCAATTTCGTGCACCACGTGATCGACACCACAGACCACTCGGTCGTCGTGCTGGACAAGCTGACCTACGCCGGCAACCTGGCCTCGCTCGAGGGGCTGCCCGCCGAGCGCGTCACCTTCGTGCAGGGCGACATCACCGATGCTCCGCTCGTCGACGACCTGGTCTCCCGAACCGACGCGGTCGTGCACTTCGCGGCGGAGTCGCACAACGACAACTCTCTCGACGACCCGCGGCCGTTCCTCGACACCAACATCGTCGGCACCTACACGCTCCTGGAGGCGGTCCGCAGGCACGGCACCCGCTACCACCACATCTCCACCGACGAGGTCTACGGCGACCTCGAGCTCGACGATCCTGCACGCTTCACGGAGTCGACGCCGTACAACCCGTCGAGCCCCTACTCCTCCACCAAGGCGGGCAGCGACCTCCTCGTCCGCGCATGGGTCCGCTCCTTCGGCCTGCAGGCCACGATCTCCAACTGCTCCAACAACTACGGCCCGTACCAGCACGTCGAGAAGTTCATCCCCCGCCAGATCACGAATGTCCTGCGCGGGCAGCGTCCCCGCCTCTACGGCGCGGGCCAGAACGTGCGCGACTGGATCCACGCCAATGACCACTCCTCGGCGGTCCTCACCATCCTCGCGAAGGGCCGGATCGGCGAGACCTACCTGATCGGCGCCGACGGCGAGAAGAGCAACAAGGACGTGGTGGAGCTGATTCTCACGATCCTCGGCAAGCCCGCCGACGACTACGAGCACGTCACGGACCGTGCCGGCCACGATCTGCGGTACGCGATCGACTCCAGCAAGCTGCGCCGCGAGCTGGGCTGGACGCCCAAGTACCGCGACTTCGAGGCCGGGTTGCGAGCCACCATCGACTGGTACGCGAGCAATGAGGCCTGGTGGGCGCCCAGCAAGGACGCCACCGAGGCCTTCTACGCCGCGAAGGGGCAGTAGTGCCGATCGAGTACGGCAAGCAGCTGTCGGTGCACGAGACGCGCATCCCTGGGCTGCTCGTACTCGATCTGCCGGTGCACGGCGACGCCCGCGGCTGGTTCAAGGAGAACTGGCAGCGGGCCAAGATGGTCGGCCTCGGCCTGCCCGACTTCCGGCCGGTGCAGAACAACGTGTCGTTCAATGAGAAGGTCGGCACCACCCGGGGGATCCATGCGGAACCGTGGGACAAGCTCGTCTCGGTCGGTGCCGGACGCATCTTCGGCGCCTGGGTGGACCTGCGCGACGGAGAGTCGTTCGGGGAGGTCGTGACCGCCGAGCTCGACGCCTCGTCCGCGGTCTTCGTGCCCCGTGGCGTGGGCAACGCCTTCCAGACCCTCGAGCCTGACACCGTCTACAGCTACCTGGTCAACGACCACTGGAGCGCAGACGGGCAGGCGCAGTACACCTTCCTGAACCTTGCGGACGAGACGGTCGGCGTGGCGTGGCCCGTGCCCCTTGCCGATGCGGAGCTCTCCGACAAGGACCGGGCCCATCCGAGGCTGGCGGACGTGACGCCCATGGCGCCGCGGCGCATCCTCGTGCTCGGCGCCGGCGGCCAGCTGGGGCTGGCGCTGCGGCGCGCGCTTCCCGCAGCGGACTTCCGCACCCGGGCTGAGTTCGATCTGGCGGACCCGAGGTCGTATGCGCGCGTCCGCTGGAGCGACTATTCCACGGTGATCAACGCGGCCGCCTATACGAAGGTCGACGTCGCCGAGACGGAGAGGGGACGCGCGGACGCCTGGGCGGCCAACGTGACCGGAGTCGGTCACCTCGCCCGCGCCGCCGCCGAGAACGCCCTGACCCTCGTGCACGTCTCGAGCGACTACGTCTTCGACGGAACCCAGGACCCGCATCCGGAGGACGAGCCGTTCACGCCGCTCGGCGTCTACGGCCAGACGAAGGCGGCGGGGGACGCGCTGGTCGCGACCGTGCCGCGGCACTACATCGTGCGCACCAGCTGGGTGATCGGCGATGGCGTCAACTTCGTCCGCACGATGGCCTCGCTCGCCGGGCGCGGAACCTCGCCCTCCGTCGTGGACGACCAGGTGGGCCGGCTCACCTTCGCAGACGACATCGCCGCCGGCATCTCCCATCTGCTGTCGACCGGCGCCGGCTACGGCACATACAACCTCTCCAACGGGGGCGAACCCCAGTCGTGGGCGCAGATCGCCGCACGGGTCTTCGAACTGACCGGTTCGGATCCGAAGGCCGTGACCGGGGTGAGCACCGAGGAGTACTTTCGCGGAAAGAGCGCCGCTCCGCGGCCGCTCTGCAGCACGCTCGACCTGGCGAAGCTGCAGGCGACCGGGTTCACTCCGCGGGACGCGGACGAGGCGCTGCGCGCGTACCTGTCCGCGCCCTGAGACGAGCCACGTTCGCTTGACGCAACCGACACCCGGCCCGCGGGAGGCGATTGCGTCCCGTCGCCCAAGGCGCCCTTAGGCTGGGGCGGGGGAGTTCTCCCTGGGGCGGCGCCACCGGCCTCATTGGACAAACGGTGGCCGGAGGGCCTGGCTACGTGAGAGTTTCACGCGCGACGCCCGCCGGCGGGCGAGGAATCCAGGAGATCGCTCCGCCCGCTTCGCCGCGCCAGCCGGGCTGGACGCGCCAGTACGCCCGCCGGTTGCTCGCCACCGATCTGCTCGTGATCCTCGCCACCATCCTCGGATCGCAGTTGCTGTGGTTCGGCGTTGACAGCCAGAGGCTGCGGATCAACGGCGGCAGCGCACCGTTCGAGCCCAACTACTGGCTGGTGTCCCTCGTCCTCGTCGCCGGCTGGCTGGTCGTCCTGGTCGTCTACGACACGAGAGACCCGCGCGTGATCGGGATCGGGCCGATGGAGTACAAGCGGGTGCTCGACGCCGGCATGCTCCTGTTCGGAGTGGCAGCCATCGTCGCCCTCCTCTTCCGCTTCGAGCCGGCCCGCGGCTACGTGATCACCGCCTTCCCGCTCGGGGTGGTCCTGCTCGTCCTCTCGCGCTGGGCATGGCGGCAGAAGCTGGTGCGCGAGCGGGTCGCGGGCCGGTCCTCATCCTCCGTGCTCGTGGTCGGCTCCGGCACCAGCGTCGGCTACCTGCTCGAGCAGTTCAAGCGATTCCCCGCAGCCGGCTACCTTCCGGTCGCCGCCTGCCTCGCGGAACCGGCGGACGGGCAGATGCCCAAAAAGGTGCACGGTATCCCCGTGGTCGGGGAGCTCGATGACGTGGCCGACGTGGCGAAGTCGCTCGGCGTCGATATCGTCATGCTCACCAGCTCCGACCATCTGCCGCCGAGCGTGGTTCGCAACATCAGCTGGTCGCTGGAGGCATCGGGGATCGATGTGGCCGTCGCTCCCGCACTCACCGCGATCGCCGGCCCACGGATCCACACCCGGCCCGTTGCGGGCCTCCCCGTCCTGCATGTGGAAGTGCCGCGCTACGAGGGGTGGAAGCGCGTGCTGAAGGCGGTCTTCGACTGGTCCGCGGCTGCGATCGCCGTCACGCTGCTGTCGCCGGTGCTGCTCGTGCTCGCGCTGCTCGTAGCCGCCGACAGTCGAGGGCCCATCTTCTTCCACCAGGAGCGCGTCGGACTGAACGGCCGGGTCTTCCGGATGCACAAGTTCCGTTCGATGGGCGTCGACGCGGAGGAGCGCCGCAAGGAGCTCGAAGACAGCAACGAGGCCGCGGGCCCGCTGTTCAAGATGAAGGACGATCCGCGCGTGACGCGGGTGGGCCGGTGGATGCGGCGCTACAGCATGGACGAGCTGCCGCAGCTGTTCAACGTGCTCGCGGGCGAGATGTCGATGGTGGGTCCGCGGCCGCCCCTGGTGGAGGAGGCGGCGAAGTACGAGCCCACCGTGCGCCGGCGGCTGCTCGTGAAGCCCGGAATCACCGGACCCTGGCAGATCAGCGGCCGGTCGGACCTCTCCTGGGACGAGGGAGTGCGGCTCGACCTCTACTACGTGGAGAACTGGTCGCTCGCCAACGATTTGATCCTCCTCGTCCGCACCGTCGGCGCCGTGGTTCTGAATCGCGGAGCCTACTGAGCCTCGTTCGTCTCCCTGCGCCTGCGGACGGTCCGGTTGCTCCGCGCCCATAGGATCGAAGGGTTCGGTCTCCTGTCCCGCGTCGGCGCTTCGCCTGCGCGCTGGTCGCGGCGGACCGTTCAGCGGTCCTCTGCAGAGTCCGCGCTCATCGGGCTACCGGCCCTCGACGGCAGGACAGGAGTAGGCGTGGGGTTCGTTCGCACCGCCACCGCGGTGGCTGCGTCTGCTGCCATCCACGCGCAGTCCGTGCGCGGCCCTCGTGCGCCCCGGGCGGCTCACAGGGACGCTGCACTGGGTCTGGTGATCACGGGCGAGTTCGGCTCGCTCGGCGATCAGGCGCTCGTTGCGGGCGCGGAGGAGGAGCTGGAGAGGGGCGGGCACACCTGGAACCTGCTTGCGCCGGGCCCCGCGGCACCGTGGGCGGCCGTGACGGAGCGGCCGACCTACAGCGAGACGGGGCGTCTGGCGCTGGGGGGGACGGTGTGGCGCCCGCGCCACCTCGCAGAGGCTGCCCCCGGGGGCATCATCATGATCGGGGCCGACTCCATGGACGGCGCGTACGGTGTGAGAGGGGTCTCGGTGCGCATCTCAGCACTCAACCTCGCGGCACGTGCGGGCGGCGTCGCGTCCCTGGTCAACTTCAGCATGCGGGAGACGGTCCCGCCGGGGATCGCCCGGCTGATCCGCAGCCTCGACCCCCGCGTCCGGCTCGTGGCCAGGGATCGCCTCTCCGCGTCGCGCTTGAGGAAGACCGCCCCGGGGCGTGAGGTGGACAGCGCGCCCGATGTCGCGATCCTCCTTCGTCCCCTGGTCTCGCAGCAGGTGCGGGACTTCCTCGCCCTGGTGCGGCGGCGAAACGAGAACCAGCTGCCTGTTGCCGCCCTGGTGCCGAATCGCCATCTGGCCGGGCTGGCCGGGGGGCGGGCTGGTGACGACGTCGCCTACTTCCGCGCCTGCGCCCGAGTGCTGCTCGACGCCGGGTACTTCGTCATCCTCCTGGCTCACGACGTGCGCCCGCGGCCGGGTGACCCCCACCTGATCGCCCGGGTGGAGTCCTCGCTCGCCGACAGGAACGTGCTGGCGGTGCTGCCCCGATCCGCCCCCGAGGCGAAGGCGGTTCTCGCGACCACCGAGCTGGTGGTTTCGGCGCGCATGCACGCCGCTGTCGCGTCTTTGAGCTCCGGGGTGCCGACCATCGGGCTCGACTACCTGGACAAGTTCTGCGGGCAGTTCGAGTGGTACGGGATGGAGAGGTACGTGACGCGCTGGACCGACGCCTTCTCGGACGACTCGCTCGCCTCCCTCGTCCACACGGCGCGCGACACAGGGGCGGCGCTGAGGCGCGAACTGGCAGGTGGCGTCGCGGCGGCGCTGGCGGTGCCCCGGAACTGGCTTCCCTAGCCATGGCGATGAGCTCGTCGTCCCTTCCGCACCTGTTCAATGCGGCGGGCAGCGTCGCAGTGCCGCTCAGCGCGCTGCTCGTCGCCCCGCTGCTGGCACGCGCCCTCGCTCCGGCCGGCCGAGGGACGTTCGCGAATGATCAGGCCCTCCTGGTGATCGCCGCGTCGCTTCTCGCACTCGGAGTCGCCGACGCCTCCACCGTGCACTGGATGGAGTGGTCCCGCCGTCGTCGCTCCGCGGTCGTGTGGGGCAACGTTCTCGTGGCCTTCGCGATCGCGGGGGTCGCGGTCATCGCGATCTCGCACCAGCGGTCGTTCCCGGCCGCCGAGGTCGCGCTCCTGATCGTCGGTGCGGGCGCCCTCGCCGCGGCCAGTCACTTCCGAGGCGTTGCCCTCGCGAGCGGCACGGTGGTCACGGTGGCCATCGAGAAGTGGGTCAGCTCTTTCGGCCGGCTCCTCCTCACGCTCGTCCTGTTCGGCACGGGCAACCTCACCGTGCTCTCGGCCCTCGCTGCGCTGGTGCTGCCTCAGCTCGCGGGTGCGCTCTACCTCGCCGTCGCCTCCCGCGGCCTCTCCGCCCCTGCCCGGAGCTTCAGCGGCCGGCAGGGAGTCGGATGGGCCTTCGCCGGAAGCGCCTCAGGGTCGCTGCTGGTCAACCTCGATCAGCTCCTCCTGCTCCCTCTCATCGGTCCCGCGCAGCTCGGCTACTACGCCGTCGCGGTCACCCTCGCCGAGATCTTCACCACCGCGGCCAAGCCGTTCCGGGACGCCGTCATGGCGGCCCCGGGGAGGCCGCCTGCGATTCTGGCCATCCGCGCCCTTGGCCTTCTCGCGCTCGGAGCGGTCGCCTGTGCCGTCGGCTTCGGCTGGGCGGTGCCCGCCGTCTTCGGCGACGAGTACCGGGCCGCCGTCCCTGCTGCTCTCGTCCTGATCGTCGGAGGTGTGCTCAAGGCGTGGGGGTATGTGCTGGGCGCATACCTCATCCGAATGCGCCGCTATCGTTCCCGGTTGGTGATCACGACCGCCGCACTGCTCGCCGACATCGGTCTGCTGCTGCCCCTTGCCGGGCTCGGCGCCGTCGGCGCCGCAGTCGCAGCCTCGGTGGGCTACGCAGTCCTGGCCGGCGGGACCCTCGTCGTCCTGCTTCGCAGCAGGCACTCCCCAGAGCCGGCGATGGGACTCGAGCGGCCGATGAGGAAGTAGCCCATTCGGGGGACACGCCAGCCCCTACCGCAGAAGCGGGATGCCCGCGATTAGGTTCACAGCTACACCGCTAACGGAGGCACTGCTCAGTGACACTGAAAAATCTGGAAGTGCTCGAAGGCGCCGCAGACGCGGGGACGAGGATCCCCCTCCAGGTCCGCGACGGCCGGGCATACCTGCTGGGTCATGAGATGTTCGCTGATTCGCCCTTCGTGCTGCTCAACGAGATCGAGCGATTGCTCGTCACCGACGAGCCTCACCTCGTCGTCACCGCCAATGTGGATCAGGCCCTCAACCTGCGGCGAGACCCAGTCTTGGATCGTGCGTACTCGATCGCTTCGCTGCGCCTGATCGATGGGCAGCCGCTTGTCGCGGCACTGCGGCTTCTCGGCATGCCGTCGGTGTTCCGCAACACGGGAGCGGACCTGATCGATGACGTCGCACGCTCGGCAGGAGCCCGCAACTGGCGGATCGCGGTCTTCGGTGGTGGCGCCGGGACCGCCGAGAGGGCGGCCGCCGCGCTGGCCGACCGCGCGCGGAACAGCGTCATCGAGGGCTTCGCGTTCCCATTCGTGTCCTCGGCCCGCGATCCGCGGGCGAAGGCCGTGGTGAGCGAGCTGGCAGCCTTCCGTCCCGACATCGTCTTCATGTGCCTCGGCTCGCCCAAGCAGGAGGAGTGGTACCTCGAGTGGCGGGACCAACTCCCTCCCGGCGTCTATGTCGGCGCCGGGGCAGCCGTCGACTTCGCTGCGGGCCGGCGGGTGCGCGCCCCCCGCTGGGTGCAGAAGCTGGGTGCCGAGTGGACCTGGCGCCTTGCCCAGGAGCCCCGTCGTCTCGCGTCGCGCTACCTCGTCAAGGGTCCCGGCTTCCTCGGGCTGCTGGCGACCTCCCTGGTCGCCAGCTTGCGGTGACGGCCCCCGACGCCCTCTTCGTCGCCTGGATAGGGCAGAACGGGCGCACCCAGGGCCTCGCGAAGTATCTGGGCATCGAGGCCGCCTTCATCCGGTCCGACAGCCGGCTGCTGCCGGTGCGCTATGCCAGACAGTGGGCTGCAACCGGACGGCTGCTGCACGCCCGCCGGCCACGAGTGGTGCTCGTGATGCAGCCGCCGATCCTCGCGCTGCTGCCCGTCCTGCTCTACGCACGGGCGGCGGGTGCGAGGGTGATCGCCGATCTGCACACGGGCGTCTTCGCCGATCCCAAGTGGCGCTGGGCGTCTCGTCTGCTCATGCGCCTGCTGGCGCCTTCCGGGACGGTCATCGTGACGAACGAGGCGCTTGCCCGCATCACGCGCGCGCGCGGCATCGAGACGCTGGTCCTGCATGACCTGATAGAGCCGATCACGCGGGTTGTCCGCGAAGCCGCCCTGCCCGCCGGCCTGGAGGAGGATTCCTTCGTCCTCGTCCCGGTCGCCTATGCCCACGACGAGCCCCTTCAGGAGATCCTCGCCGCGGCGAGCGCCTCCCCTGACCTGCGCTGGGTTCTCACGGGCCGAGCTCCGGACTCCCTCGTCCGCCAGGCGCCCGCCAACGTCCTCTTCCCCGGATTCGTCGACGATGCCGTGTTCCAGCGCCTGCTCACGACTGCCGGGGTCGTGCTGGCGGCCACAACAGAGGAGCACACCATGCAGCGGTCAGGGTACGAGGCGCTCTCCGCAGGACGTCCCCTCGTGACCACGGACACCGCGGTGCTCCGGGAGTACTTCGGCGATGCGGCCCCGCACGTCCCCGCCGATGGCCCCGGCATCCTCGCGGGCGTTCGGACCGTACTCGCCCGCCGGGACTTCTACCTGCAGGCCATGCTCGCTCTGCGGGACGAGCGGATGCACGCGCAGCAGGTGTCTCTCGAAGCGCTGCGGATGCGCGTGCAGGCGGCCTCCCCAGGCGCCGACGGGCGCAGGGGTCCCGCCGTCTGAAGGCGCCCCCTTCGCTCCTGCTGCCCCCGGCTCATGACGAGGACAGAGCCGCTGCCGGTCCCGGCCCTCCGGTGAGTCTCCGCAGTCCCAGATACGCGCCGGCGAACGCGGCGACGTAGATGACCCCCGCCAGTGCGACGTCGACGAGGGGGGCCACCTGCAGGAGCGGACGGGCGAGAGCCCAGACGCCGATCGCGACGAGGGCCGCGAGCGCGGCGACGGCCACCTCCTTCAGCACCAGACGGAAGACCGGCCCCGGGATGGCCGTGACGACGCGGATGAGGAAGAGCGCCTCGGACACGATTGCCACTGCGACGATGCTCGCCGGGCCCAGCTCGGGCGCCACCAGAAACGCCGCGGCGAGGAGGGCCAGGGTGCCGGACGCCGACACCCAGGTGGCCAGAGCGAAGTACGCAGGCCGGTTCTGGGCCTGCACGACGACAGCCACCGTGAGGTGCACGACGGTCAGGAGCGCGGCCAGGCCGAATGCCTGGAAGTAGGAGGCCGCCTGCGCCCAGGGAGCCCGTTCGCCGAGCCACAGCTGCATGAGGGCGGGCGCCTCGAGGATGAGCGGAACGATCACGGCTGCGCCGAGAATGGCGAGAGCCAGTGTTCCCCGCACCGTCAATCGCTCACGCCGGCCTCCGTCCAAGGTCATCAGGTTCGGCAGCAGCGGATCGAGGAGCCATGCCATCGTCTGTCGCAGAGCCTGGGCGACCCGGAGTCCGGCGCCCACGGCGGTGGCGCTCGACGGTCCGGCAAGGAGAGCCGCCAGGAAGGTGGGCAGGAAGGCCGCCAGCTGAGTGGCTGACGCGAGGCTGAACCAGCTGACTCCGAAACGGAGCAGCGCGCGCGCCTCTCGGCGGTCGTATCGGCGCGGAGACCAGGAGAAGAACGGCGCGAATCGGCGCATCCGGATGCCCGAGAGGAGGGGGGACAGGAGGAAGGTGAAGGCCTCGACGAGGGCAACCGCGACGATCCCGCCGTCCGCCACCAGGAGCACTCCGAGTGCGGCGATGCGGCCCAGGATGGCGATCGTCTGGTGCAGGCGCTCCACGTCGAAGCGCTGGATCCCGCGGATGACCGCCTCGAACTGGCGGAAGATCACGCCAAGCACGGCCGCGGCGACGGCGATGCCGGCGAGGGCCGCGCTGTCGCTTCCGGACACCGCGCCCTCGCTGGCGCCCACAGAGATCGCGAGGGCAGCGAGGGCTGTGATCGTCCCCGCGGCGAGGGACAGGGCGCCGTTCGTGAGGAAGCTCGTCGCGGTCACCGCCCGGAGGCGCTCCTCCTCGTTCTCGCGAGCGGAGAGCTCGGCGACGCGTCGGATCAGCGCGGGAGCGAGCCCGAGGTCGAAGAGGGCGGAGAGCTGAACGATCGCGAACAGGGCGACCCACACGCCGTAGGCCTGGGGGCCCGCGATGATCAGCGCGAGCGGGAGTGCGACCAGCTGACCCACCATGTTGACGCCGCCGCCGAGGACGTTGGCGACGATGTTGTACCGCAGGGATCGACGCACGGGGTTCCTCGGCGTTTCGGGTCGGTCAGGACGACACCCGGGCACACGATCGGGCCGGACGGGTCCAGGATAGGCGACCCTGCAACGGTGACGATGCTCGCCGGGACTCGGGGGGCGATCGCCGCTGTGGCCGAGTGGCGCCGGGGTCAAACCGCGATCTGCTCGGCCGTCGGGGTACGCGCCGCGGTGATGCGATTCCTGAGGGCCAGCGCCGGCTTCTCCACCAGCAGATAGATCAGGATTCCGGCGCCCACGCCGAGAAGGATCTCGAGCGGGGTGCGCACGGCGACCGGCAGGCCGCTGAAGAGCGGAGTGAGCAGCTCGTAGAGCGGCAGGTGGATCAGGTAGATGCTGTAGCTGGCATGGCCGATCAGCTGCACGGGCGCGTAGGCGAACATGCGCAGGGTGACCTGCTTGAGCCGGGAGCTGTTCACCGAGAAGCCGTAGAGGATCACGGCGCAGGTGGCGACGCTCTGCAGGGTGTAGCGGCCCGTGGAGCGGAACGCCTCGTCCCGGATCAGCAGGCTGACGAGCAGAACCGCGGCTGCCGACACCAGAACCCAGGGCGAGCCGAACAGCAGGCGCGACCGGGGCGGGGTCGGCGCTCGGGACCACCAGGCGAACACGACCGCGGCGAGGATGCCCCAGGCCAGCCCCTCCATGCGCGTGTCGGTGCCCTGATAGATGCGGTCCTCCGATGCCCCGGAGAAGAACAGGGCGAACCGGGCGCCCACCGAGAGAACGATGGCCGCCACCGCGAGCAGAGTGATGCCGCGGAGGTAGGAGCGGCTCCGCACCATCAACAGCCAGATGATGGCGAAGACGATGTAGAACTGCTCTTCGATCGCCAGGCTCCAGACCACGCCGCTGCCGGGAAGCACGGCGGGCTGCGAGTCGATGGCCACCCAGTTGTAGACGAAGAAGATCTGCGCGAGGAAGGCCGGCCAGTCGATCGCGTGCCAGAGGGACAGGACCAGCGTGGGGATGGCGATCACGACGAGGAACGGCGGCCCGATCTTCATCGCCCGCCGGAAGTAGAAGGAGCCGGCGGAGAATCCTCCCGTCGTGTCGCGCTCCCGGAGCAGCAGCACGGTGATGATGAAGCCGGAGATGGAGAAGAAGAGGGTGACGCCGGTTCCGCCCGGAACGATGGCGCCGAGGCCGGCGTGGGACACCACGACGATCGAGACCGCGAGCGCCCGCAGTGCGTCCACGTGCGCATAGCGCCCGATCGCCCGCGGTGGTTCAACGCTTCCCGACACGATGCCCCCTCGCTGCGACCTGCCCGACGGATGCTGCCGCGCTCGCATGTCCGTTCAACAGGCTACCGGGGCGGTTGCGCGGCGGGAGGCGGCCAGGGACCGAGCCGCTGACCGATGCGTTGAGCCAGCTCCTGGGTCGAGAGATAGCCCTGGGCCACCTCGCGCAGCAGGCTGAAGGTCTCGTTGTCACTGAAATGCATGGCCGCGTGGTTCAGTTCGAGGAACACGTTGGTGGCGAGCCAGGCGAGGCGCTTGTTGCCGTCGAAGAGGGAGTTGTAGCGGGCGAGGCTCTCCATCAGGGCCGCGGACTTTGCGGGCAGGTTGGGGTACACGTCGCGCCCGCCGTAGCGCATCGCCGGTCGCTCGACGGCGGCCATCAGCAGGCCCATGTCGCGGACGGATTCGCGCAGGGGAGCGGCCGTGAAGATCTCGATGATCTGCACGACGTCGTCGACGCTGAGGTACTGGTACTGGGCTGCGTCGACCGGCTGTGGTGTCCCGGCGGACACCGCTATGCGTTGGCGAGTCGGGTCATCAGGTCAGCGTAGCGAACCAGCTGACGAGCGGTGGAGGCGGCGACGAACTCGGGGTGGCTGGGGCGAGGGGCCGCCAGCTCGATCGCGGCCGACGCGGCGCTGTTCTTGCTGAGCTGCAGCTTCTCTGCGAGGTCCTCGAGGAGGCGCTCCCGCTCTTCGCTCAGTCGCAGTGTCATGGCCACGAGTCGACGTTAAGGGCGGGAGTCTCCCGGGCATCGACACTGCGCGGTGTGTTCATGCTCGGCATTGCCCCCAGTTCGGGGTCAGGACGACGGGGTCGGCGAGGGCGCTTCGCTCACCGGGAGGACGCTCGCCGGCCCGGACGGGGCGCGGCGCCAGCGGTGCGCCAGGTTCTTCCCCGGCTTCTCGATGAGGAACCAGCTCGCGATCGCCAGGGGAGCAGTCAGGGCGGCCGAGAGGAGACCGAAGGCGACGGAGGGGAGCGCGACGAGCGCAGTGCCGGCCAGGATCTGCTGCACCGGGAAGGCGTAGACGTAGGCGCCGTAGGAGATGTCGTTGTGCAGCCCCAGGCTCTTCCGCTTGATCAGGGCGCCCACGCAGAGCAGGAGATAGGCGATCGGCAGTGCGGCCACCAGTCGGTAGTTGGGCAGGAGGGCGGACAGGAGGATGACCGCGCCTGCCCCTGCGATCAGCGGGCCGCTGACCGGGATGCGGTGCCGGTATCGGTACACCAGTGCGCCGGCGGCGAACATGAGACCGAACCGGCCCATCCGCGTCGCGTAGTAGTTGTGCACGACCGAGCTGCTCAGGATCCCCACCAGAAGCATCCCGGCGAAGACAGCCAGAACCGTCCACCGACGCCGGAAGAGCCCGGCCACGCCGAGTCCGAGGACACCGAGATAGCAGCAGAACTCCCAGAAGAGCGTCCAGAGGGAGCCGTTCCAGACCCCCGGGTCCGGGACGTTGATCGGGGTGCCTGCGATGCCGTACTGGTTGATGCGAAGGAAGAAATTGTTCAGGAAGTACTGGACGGACGAGGAACCGTAGTCGGGCGGCAGGGTGGAGCCGCTGAGCCAGATCCCGAGAGGAGCGAGGACCAGGATGGTGACGAGGAGGCACGCCCAGTAGCCGGGGGCGATGCGCAGCACCCGGGCGAGCAGGAACCGGCCGATTCGCGGCTTCGAGATCCAGCTGCCGAGAATCAGGTACCCCGATATGGCGAAGAATCCGTCGACCCAGAATTCACCCAGCAGTTGATGAGCGGGCCACCACGGCACCGTGCGGCCGGTGAGCGGCACGGAATGCCAGAAGATCACCCCTGCGGAAAGCAGCAGCCGCAGCAGGTTGAGCCCATTTCGCCGTGGGTCGTAGATCTCGCCGAGAGTCTGCCGTGAGCGCGCCGAAAGGCGGATGGGCGGCAGCAGAGTCGGCATGGGTGAGGCGCCTTTTCGAGGTGGGTGGGCCGGGCGTCGCGACCGAGTATAGGGCGGCAGGAAGCGCCATCCCAGGGCGGCGGTACCCCGCAATCGGGGCTCGATCCGGCAGATCGCGGGGCGGGAACTCGGCGATTCCAGCCCCCAGTGAGAGGGGCTGACGGTGCGTCTCCCGTCGTCGGCCGTCTAACATCCATTGAGCGCGGACGCAGTTCGGCTTTCGCTTTGCGCGAAGATTACGAAGGGGGCGGAATGAATTCTCTGAAGCAGACCTATGCGCCTGCGGCCGGGTCTTCCGCTCGCCCCGGTTACGGTGAGACGCTGCGCACGCTTGCGGTCGCCCAGAAGGCCGCCGCCCCGGGCGCTCCCGCCTACTCGGTCTACATCAACCGCAAGCTGGGCCGCTTTCTGGCTGCGGGGGCCTACTTGCTGGGGCTCACCCCCAACATGGTGACGGCGATCAGCGCCAGCTTCACCTTCGCAGCCATTCTGGCGATCGCAATCGTTCCGCCGACGCTGTTCCTCGGCATCGCCGTGGCGCTCAGCCTCGCAGTGGGCTACGCCTTCGACTCCGCTGACGGTCAGGTGGCCCGGCTCCGCGGCGGGGGAGGCCCGGCAGGGGAGTGGCTCGACCACGTTGTGGACTGCATCAAGATCTCCAGCCTTCATCTCGCAGTCCTGATCTCCGCATACCGCTTCTTTTCGCTGCCGTCGGATCTGCTGCTGCTCGTGCCCATCGGGTACGCGATCGTCGGCGCCGTCAGCTTCTTCGCCATGATCCTCAATGATCAGCTGAAGGCCGTGTATTCCGGGAGCAAGAAATCGAAGTACCCCTCCGGCGGAAGCACACTGCTTCGGTCGCTGCTTGTCGTGCCGACCGACTACGGCCTGCTGTGCCTCGTCTTCGTGCTCCTCGGGGCGCCGCAGGTATTCTTCGCCGCCTACGCGCTGCTGTTCGTCGCCAACCTGGGGTACACCGCGCTCGCTCTGCCGAAATGGTTTAGGGACATGACGAGAATCGACCATCGGGGCGCCGCTCGATCCTGACCTTTTCCCTCCATCGAGGGGTCGCTTTGACCCGTCATCGGGGGAGGGACGCCGCAGAACTGCTCGAATATACTGGCGATTCCGCGGATGGCTTACCCGAAGCCGTCCTCAATCGAAGCCGAGGCGCCCCAATTGGCTATTGCCATGCCCAATAGAGGGTCCTGTCGCACTGGTTGGAACGGTCCCTTCGGCCGTCCGGGTCGCGGGGCGAAGTGGGGCAGTCGGTGGTGACGCACGGAGGATTGGCACGGACCGCCTCACGCAGCGCGGTTGTGACGATCAGCGGGCAGCTCGCCCGTGTCCTCCTGCAGTCGGTCGGCGTCGTCATCCTTGCGCGCCTGCTCGCCCCGTCCGACTATGGCCTCGTCGCGATGGTCCTCGTGATCATCGGCATCGGCGAGGTCGTGCGCGACTTCGGCTTGTCGACCGCGGCAGTACAGGCGAAGACGCTGTCCATCGAGGAGCGCACGAATCTCTTCTGGATCAACAGCGGGATCGGCCTCACCCTGACCGTGGCGCTGATGCTCGGATCGCCCCTGGTGGCTGCACTGTTCGGGGATTCTCGCCTGGTGGGCCTGACCCTCGTGCTCGCGGTGACCTTCCTGTTCAACGGGATCGCCACGCAGCTGCGCGCGGACATGAACCGCGACCTGAGCTTCGGGCGTCTGGTCGTCTCGGACATCCTCGGTCAGCTCTTCGGGCTGGCGACGGGAGTCGTGATGGCCCTGTCCGGCTTCGGTTATTGGTCCCTGGCGGGGCAGCAGGTCGTGCTCTCGCTCAGCACCTTGACCGTGGTGTGCGTGTTCGCCCGCTGGAGACCGGGACGATATCGCCGGGACGTCCCCGTCCGCCGGTTCCTCAAGTTCGGCCTCGAGGTGATCGGCGCTCAGGCGCTCGGCTATGCGAGCAAGAACATCGACACGCTCGTGATCGGCACGACGCTCGGTGCCACCCCGCTCGGCTACTACAACCGGGCGTACCAGCTGCTCGCTCTGCCGTTGAGCCAGATCAACGCTCCCAGCACGCGTGTGGCGCTGCCGGTGCTCTCCAAGCTGCAGACGCAGAGGGACCGGTTCGGGGCTTACCTGCTTGCCGGCCAGACCGCGATGCTGCACCTGGTCCTCACGATCTTCTCGCTCACCGCGGCCGTCGCGGTGCCTCTCGTCGACCTGGTGCTCGGGGACAAGTGGGCCTCGGTGGCTCCGCTGTTCCAGATCCTCGCCGTCGCCGGCGTCTTCCAGACCGCGGGCTACGCCACATACTGGACCTTCCTGGCGAAGGGACTGACGCGCTCCCAGCTCTATTGGCAGCTCGCGTCGCGGCCCATCGTGATCGGGGCCGTCATCATCGGCTCCTTCTGGGGGATGACCGGGGTCGCCACCTCCTACGCCGGGGCGAGTGTCGTCACCTGGTTCCTCGGACTGCTGTGGATCCGTCGGGTCTCCGACGTCCCTGTCCGGGGCATGTTCTTCAATGTGGTTCGTGCCGTGAGCGGCTACGGCGTCTGCGCGGCGGCGGCCTGGGGCGCGTCGCTGCTCGCCCGTGACCACGTGCCGAGCCTGCTCCTCGGCATCGCCGGGTGGCTGGTCGCGTGGGCACTGGTCACCCTCGCCTGGCCGGGCTTCCGGCGGGACGTGTCGACAGTCGTGCGGATGGGCAAGCTGCTCCGCCGCTCGAAGAACGTGGACGTCGTTCCCGAGGTGGAGTCCGAGGTGGGTGTCAGCGCCGAAGGCGAGCCACTGCCGCGATCGTCGGCTGCAGCAGTCGAGTCGTGACCGCGAGCGTCTCGTGAACCTGTCTCACCAGCTCCTCCTCGCCGACCTGGTCGATCACGCCGAGCGTCACGGTCGAGGGCGAGGAATCCTCCCGCAGATCCACGGTGTGCGCCCAGCCGATATCGGTGAGCAGCGGAGCGAACTTGCGCGAGTACGCCCAGGCGATCGCCGGTGTGCCGGTGGAGATGGCGTTCAGGCAGGCGTGCATGCGCGAACCGACCACCAGTCGGGCGGCCGACACCATCTCCCTCACCTCGTCCAGGGACGCGGGCACCAGAACCTCGAGCCCGAGTTCCTCGCCCAGCGCGCGGACGACCGGCACGTCGTTGTCGGCGCTCCGGTTGTCGATCACGTGCGCGAGCAGCGTCACGGTGCGTCCCCGACTCCGCAGGCCGTCGATCAGGTTCCGGACTTCGCGCCGGTAGTGCTCCGGGTCGCCGTGACGGGACGAGTTCCAGAGCAGTCCCGAGATGTTCAGCAGGACGTCCCGCGGCTCGGCTCGAGCGGGTTGGGGCAGCGCGAACACGATGTCCGTGGCCGTCGTGTCCACCGGCCGTCCGAGCTTGGCGGCGTAGGCCGCGCTCGCCGTGTCGCGAGCGGCGACGAAGGCGGCCCGTCGCAGCGTGTACCGGGCGCCCACGCGGAAGCGTCGAGTCGAGAATGGGCCGATCGTCTGCGGGGACATGACCACCGGGATCTTCAGCTTGCGCGCCGCGTGCTGGACGTACATCATCCGGGTGATCCTTCGCGGTCCATAGATGTCCGCGAAGCTGTCGCCGGCTCCCGTGTCGATGACGAGGTCGTACTGCCGGAGCCATTCGGTGACCGGGCCACGGCGGGAGATCGCATCGCGCCTGATCAGTCCCATAGAGGGGGAGAATCCGGCGGCATTCGGGCCAAGGTCCTGGAAATCGATGCTGATGTCCTCGCCGAGCGCGGCCCGCGCCAGCGATTCCGCTCCTCGAGCCAGCGCTCGGACTCCCAGATTGGCGGATCGGTCATCCGCCCACAGCACCAGCACGCGCACGATTGCCCCCCTTTTCTCGTGCCCTCGGCACAGAGCGCGACCGAGCCTAGCCGACCCCTCGAGGAGCCCCGATCGTCGACGATCGACCGCTCAGCACGGGGAGTTGCTCGATGAGCGGCACCCGCCGGGCTTTCGCCGTCGTCGTCGTCAACTACGACTCGGCGGATCTGATCGACCGCAATTACGCCTCCGTTCCCTTCGACCGACTGGGAGGAAGCCTCGTCGTCGTCGACAACCGCAAGAGCGCGGACGCCACCGCGGCGATCACCGAACTCTGCGCGCGGCACGGATGGGACCTGCTGGTCAACGAGACCAACGAGGGCTTCGGAGCGGCGATGAATGCGGGTGTGGCGTCTGCGCAGGCGCTCGGCTGCGACGTGGTCGTGCTCGCCAATCCGGATCTCAGGCTGGAGAGCGCGGTTCTTGAGGAGCTGGTGCGGTCGTGCCGTCAGGAGCCCCTCACCGCGCTCAGCCCGAGGGTGGTCCGGGACACGGGTGCAGTCTGGTTCTCGGGCGGCACGGTGCTCGTGGATGAGGGACGGACGTCAACGCGTCCGGGCGTGCGCAGCGATGAGCCCGACGGTTGGCTCTCCGGAGCCTGCCTGGCCGTGCATACGGAACTGTGGGACCGGTCAGGGGGCTTCGACGACGACTACTTCCTGTACTGGGAGGACGTCGACCTCTCCTGGCGGTTCGTCGCCGCCGGGGGCAGGCTCGCGGTGCGGGAGGATCTCACCGTCGTGCACTCGGTGGGCGGCACTCAGCACTCCCGCGGCAAGTCTCCGACCTACGTCTACTACAACTGCCGGAACCGGCTGCTCTTCGCCGCCCGTCATCTGAACCACGCCCAGCAGCGCAACTGGGCCCGGCGGAGCTTCCGATACGCCCGTGCGGTGGCGCAACGCGGCGGGCGCAGGGACTTCCTCGCCCATGCCCTTCCGCTGACCGGCGCCGCAGTGCGCGGCACACTGGCCGGCCTGAAGCTGCTGCGCCGTGCTCGCGCCGCGGGCCGGCGACTCGTGGTGCTTCAGTCCTTCCCTGGCGTGGGCCGGGAGACGAACCCCTACCTGATCGAACTCGCGTCCTCGGTCTCCGCCGCCGCCGACGTGCGGTACTTCTCCTGGGCCTACGCCCTGCTCGGCAGGTACGACGTGCTGCATGTGCACTGGCCGGAGCGGCTCATCCGCAGCGAGAGACCCCTCGCTGCCCGCCTTCGACCGGTGCTGTTCGCGCTGCTCCTCGTGCGGATCGCACTGACCCGCGCCGTCGTGGTGCGGACCGTGCACAACCTGGCCAGCCACGAGGAGGGGCGACGGACCGAGCAGCTGCTCGTCGCAGCCCTCGACCGCCTGACGGCGAGGTGGATCCGACTCAACCCCTTCACCCCGGTCCCGGTGGACGCTCCTGTCTCGACCATCAAGCACGGGGACTACCGCTCGTGGTTCGCTGCGCACCCCCGCCCGGACAGGGTGCCGGGTCGCATCCTCCATTTCGGTCTCATCCGCGGCTACAAGGGAGTGGACGAGCTCCTCGCCGCTTTCGCAGGCCTCGAGGATCCGAGGGCCTCCCTGCACGTCGTGGGAAAGGCGGGCAGGCGGGAGCCTCACCTCCGCGCCCTCGCCGAGGCAGACCCGCGGGTGGTGCTCTCCCTCGGCTATGCGGACGACGCGGCCCTCGCGCGCGAGTTGGGGGAGGCCGAGCTGGTCGTGCTCCCGTATAGGGCCGTCCACAACTCCGGTTCCGCACTCCTCGCCCTGTCGCTCGACCGGCCGGTGCTGATGCCGGATGACGTGGTGGTCCGCTGGCTTCAGGACGAGGTCGGGGCGGAGTGGGTGCTGCCGTATGCGCCGCCGCTCACCTCGGAGGTTCTCGCGGCAGCGCGGGTCGCGGTTGCGGGCCGGGGGTCAGAGGCGGCCCCGCTCGCCGGGCGCGAGTGGCCGACGATCGGCGCACAGCACGTGGACGTCTACCGGGAGGCCGTCAAGGGGCGGCGCGCGTGGCGCCGAGGGGCGGTCCACCCCCCAGTGCAGGGGGAAAAGCGCGGGCCGGACCCGCGTCAGGTCCGACTTGCACTCCTCCGGGCTCTAGCCTGGCGCCCGAACCGCGTGGGCACCGTGGCGGGGGAGGGACGCGACCATGGCTCGATCTGACGTGGGGTTCCCGAGTCGGCGCTCCGAGTGGCTGATGGACGGCCTGAGGGTTGTGGCCCTGGCAGCGCTCCTCGCCGGAACCTTCTTCCCGTACCTGGTGGGCGCCGCGCTTCAGCTGTCCTACCTGATGTTCGGGGCGCTGTGGCTCTACTCGGTCCTCGCTCTGCTGAGAAGGGAAGGAGCCGGCATCCGGCTGGCCTCGGCCATCCTGTTCCCCGCGCTTCTCGTCGCCGCCGCGTATTTCGTGTACTCCCTGCCCGACGTGCTCACCGCCCCGCTCGGTGTGCTGCCCGGCGTGATCCGTGAGTACCTGCTCGTTCCGCCGGTCGCGATCATGGCGGGCGCATTGCTGCTGCGGGATTCTCTTCTTCCGCTCTTCCTCAACCTGCTCCGCATCTTCGCCCTGCTCACCGCCGTCCTCGCCGTGGTCGAATACCTCCGCGGAGGGTTCCTGTTTCCGGGAAACGTCTCCGAACTGGCCCTGCGCAAATTCCAGACCGTGAACGTGGATTCGCTGCCGGGCGGGGGAATCCGGGCGCTGGTCGCGACCGAGCACCCGCTGATCCTCGCGGCCCTGCTGGCCGCGGCCCTTCCTCTCTCACTTCGGCGGCGATCGCTGCTCGGAGTCGTTGAGGCGGTTGTGCTGATCGCCGGCATCTTCGCCACCGGCAGCGTCGGTCCGCTCGGCTTGGCGGTCGCCGCTCTGCTCATCGGCCTGCTCCTGCCCTCCTCTCGTCGGGGACGCTCGCTGCTGGGGGCAGCGGCAACAGGCTGGCTCTACCTGGCTGGAGTCGCCGTCTTCCTCGCGCTGACCGTCCTCGTGTGGTCGCCCGTCGTCGACCAGCGGGCCGGGGCGGACGCGAGCACGCAATACCGCTTCGCCCTCTACGCCTTGATTCCCCGGATCATCTCCACCCACTTCTTCGGTTACGGCGTGGGCGAGGTCCCCGCCGGCGAACTGTTCCTCAACCACAATGGCCCGGCGCTCGACGTGGCCAACACCGTGGACTCTGAGCTCATGCTGCTCGTCATTCAGGGCGGGATCATCGGACTTGCTCTGTTCTTCGGCGTCCTCTGGATCGCCGTTCGCTTTGTCACTCGGGGCGGCGAGGGGCAGGCGCTCGCCGTCGTTCTGCTTCTCACCACCCTGTCCGGGTTCTTCCTGGCGCTGCACGTCTGGAGTTCGATGGGCGCGTTCTGGGAAGTCCTTCTCGGAGCGGGAATCGCCGCTATGGTGAGGCCCCGAACGGGGGCTGAGAAACAGGAACAATTGCCGGAAGAATCACCGTTGGAGTCAGTTCTGCTCCCTCCCGATGGTCGCCTGCCCGAGCGACTTAATCTGGACGCATCAGCAGCCCGGGTCAGAACGAAAACCGAGAGGCTTCCCTAGTGCAATTCAGCGACTTCCCCCGCATTCTGCGGCGAAACGTGTTGATCCTGATCGGCCTATCCGTTCTCGCGGCCGGCGCCGGCGCCGGCTACTCCGCTATTCAGACCCCGCTTTATCAATCGACGGCTTCCGTGTTCGTGACGACTCAGTCGGCGAACACCGTGTCCGAACTGAGTCAGGGAAGCACATACACCCAGCAGGTGGTGCAGAGCTACGCCGACGTGGTGACGAAGGCGATCGTGCTCGCCCCGGTCATCGAGGAGCTGGGCCTCCAGATGACACCTGCCGCACTGGCCGGCAAGCTGTCCGCGTCCGCGCCCCTGAACACGGTCCTGCTCGAGATCTCGGCGGTCGATCCGTCTCCTGCGCTGGCGGCGAAGATCGCGAACTCGGTGACCAGGAGTCTCGTCGCGGTAGTCCCGGAGCTCAGCCCGACCACCGCGGGCACTGCCCCTCAGGTCAAGATCACCGTGTTGCAGCCGGCCGTCCCATCCACCTCTCCGGTCGTGCCGCGCACCGCGGTCAACATCGCGCTCGGCCTGCTCGTGGGTCTCGCACTCGCCCTGGCCATCGCGGTTGCCCGCGAGGTCCTCGACACCCGCATCCGGACGCTCGAGGATATCCGGCTGGTCACGGAGCTGCCCGTGCTCGGGGGGATCACCTATGACCGCGACTCGAAGACCAATCCGCTCGTCGTCCAGCATGACCCCCGCGGTCCGCGCGCGGAATCCTTCCGGTCGCTGCGGACGAATCTGCAGTTCCTCGACGGCGGTCGAGGGGTTCGCAGCGTTGTGATGACCTCCTCGGTGGAGAACGAGGGAAAGACGACCTCCGCAGCCAACCTGGGCATCGCGATGGCCGAGGCGGGCCTCTCCACCGTGATCGTGGAGGCGGACCTTCGCAAGCCGCGACTCTCGACCGCCCTGGATCTCGAGGGTGCGGTAGGCCTGACGGATGTCCTCATCGGTCGGTTCGAGCTGGATGAGGTCCTGCAGGAATGGGGAGCGCACGGCATGGCCGTCCTCCCGGCCGGCCCGATTCCCCCGAACCCGAGCGAGCTGCTCCAGTCGGAGGCCATGGCCGACCTGGTGAGCAAGCTCCTCGACCGCTTCGAAGTCGTCCTCTTCGACGCGCCGCCGCTGCTGCCTGTCAGTGACGCGGCAGTGCTCAGCCGGCTCACCGACGGGGCGATCGTGGTGGCGGCGGCGCGGCGCACGAACAGCACCATGCTGAAAGCGGCGATCGACGTCGTCGACGCTGTCGACGCCCGAGTCCTGGGAATTCTGGTCACCATGCTGCCCGCCAAAGGCCCGGACGCGGCCGGCTTCGGAGGGTACGGCCACAGCTACCACTACGCGGAGGCCACCGCGAAGAAGCCGAAGATCGGCCGAGCCGCCCGGATCAAGGCGAGGGCCGGAGGCGCGCTGCGCATCTCAGGCTCCTGACTGGGGCGCTGCCGTCATGCGGGCAGCGCCACAGTCAATGCCGGGTGATCCCGATGGAGGACCCGTCCGTGAACTTGTCGTTGTCGAGCGTCGGCGTGGTCCCATCCGAGTCGATCACGAGGGCGCATCGACGGAACTGCATCGTGAGTTCGAAGACGTTGTCCTTGAGTGTGATGCCGCTCAGAGGGCCGCGAGGGCCCTGCGCGATGTTCACCGTGCACCCCCCGTCGGCGAACCTGTTGCCGGATACCAGCACGTCGGAGACAACGCCGGAACCCTGAGTGATCATGATGGCGGCATTGTGCGACCCGGACAGGATGCTGTTGGTGATCCGGATGTTGCTGCCGGCCTGAATCTGCACGTTGTCGTCGTGGCTCTTGTTGTCCGAGTGGTTCGGGTCCGGCGAATAGTGCAAGTTGCCGTGCAGCCAGGAGTCGTCGATGGTCACGTTTCCCCCGGTCAGGTGGACCTGGTCGATGACGCTGTGGATGTTGACTCGGCGGAGTTCGAAGTTGAACCCCATGATGCCGTTCACGTAGTAGTTGGGGACGGTCGCGGCGATCTCGGTGTCGAGGATCTTCAACCGGGGGGCCCCGGCGAGCGCGTTGACCAGAGCGCCGCGTTCCCCGCCGTCGGCGCCACGGATGATGGAGTTCCGGATCGTGACGTCCGCGGCTTTCACGATGACCCTGCCGTGCAGGTCCACAGAGTCCAGCACCGTGCCGGCCTTGGTGATGGTGATGTTGCCCTGCACGACCTTCAAGGCGTCGTTGCTGGGGTTGCTCTCGGTGGGCTCCGGCGCGGGGGCGGGGACCGTCACTGGAGGGGGAGCCGGTGCCGGAGCCGGCTCGGCCTCCGGCGACGGCGGCTGGACCGCGGGACGGGGCTGAGGGGCAGCAGTGCTGGTCTTCGTCGGCTTGGGGCGGGGAGCCTCCTCCGCGGCGGTGCCGGTGGGCGAGGGAGCAGGCGCGGGGGCGGCGCCATTGTTCCCGCTGCCATTGGCGACCTCGTCGGCCACGTCGTCCACGATCGTGTCCACCACGCTGGCGACCGGAGCGGCGGACGGACCAGCCGGGGAAGGAGTGGCCTGCACATGCTTGGTCAGGGCGTCCCGGAGCTCCTCGGTGGAGATGTCCTGACGTGAAGTGGTGACCGACACGACGGTGGTGGCCTCTTCCTCCTGCGAAGGGGCCGGCGCGTCGTCGGCGGTCGGCGTGGCCGTTCCCGCATCGACCTCGGGGGACGCGCTCGTCGTCGCTTCCGCCGAGGGGACGGACCGGGCGCCGTGCTTGTCTCCCGCGCTGGTCAAGCCATGGAGCTGCACGAGCACTGCGCGCACCTGCTCAGGTGCCCCCCGCAGGGGGAGCGGCTTGCTCTCGTTCGCGTTCAGCGTGACCGTGAGATCCATGTCCACCGGTGCGGCGACATAGTCGTCGTACTCGGCATCGGCGGAGACTCCCGTGAAGAAGCCCACAATGCTCAGGACCGTCGCCCCTCGCGCGTTCTCGTTGACCAGCCGGAGGCGGTTCCCCGACGCCGTGGTCAGCGGGAGCACGGCGACGGTCGGCTCCACGCTGGGGCTCCCGTCGGCGGCGAGTGGCGACGTCGCGCACTCCGACGTCTCCGCTGCGCAGACGGCGACGAATCGCGGCTCGGCAAAGACGATCGCGGCCAGTGACAGCGCGCCGACCACCCCAAGGGCCGTCGCGCCGCCGACGAGCGCCTTGGCCCGTCGTCCAGGACTCAGGATGCTTGCGACAGACGCTTTTCCCCGATGAGCGTGCATGTACCAACCTTGTCGTCAGGCATGACGAAGAAACCGCATACCCGTGCGGTCCATCAGTCGATGCGAGAAGCGCTGTCAAGCCCGAAGAAAGGGGTTGACCGACGCTCGAACAGGTGCCAACCTAACACCCCTCGAAAGGGGGGCAGGCAGGGGAGTGGGCGTGTTGCGAGGGCGCCCGGCGATGGGGGACAGAGAGTTCTCCCCAGGGCCGGTCCCGTAATGCTGAGCCGGCAGCACCGGTTCTCCACAGGCAGAGGACGACGAAACCCTCAACCATCTGTCCCCCGAACAGAAGGAGACTGGGGCGCGCTCTTCCCTCGCCGCGGCGGGCGTCGCCGCGAGGCCGACGGGGGATACCGTTGACGGTGTGAAGCGCAGCGTGAGGCATCCGGGGCGCACCGGCGTCACCCCGACGGTCGTGTTCCTGCACTCGTCTACTGAGCTCTACGGCTCGGATCGCATGCTCCTCAACGTGCTGGACACCCTTCCTCCTGCACTCACACCTGAGGTGTGGCTGCCGCATGACGTGCCTCTCGCCGAGCACGGCCTGGTCGCGCAGCTCGACGCGCGCGGGATCTCCTGGCGGGTTGAGCAGCTTCCGGTGCTCCGGCGTCGCTATCTGAAGAGTCCTCTTGGGCTCCTGCGCCTGATAGCGCGGTCCTTCACCCTCTTCGCCCTGCTGCGACGCTCGGGTGCGCCGGCTGTCTACCTGGCGACGTCAGCGCTGCTGGTCGCCGGGCCTGTCGCCCGGCTCGCCGGGTGCGCTCCCGTGCTCGTGCATGTGCAGGAGATCTGGTCCGGGGTCGAGGGGCAGGTTCTCGGGTTGTTGGGGCGGTCGGCGCACGCAGCGATCTGCATATCCACGGCCGTGTCCGAGTCGGTCCGCGGGCCATTGGGGCGGCGGTCGCGGGTCATCGTGAACGCGGTCGAAGATCCGCCACTCCCGCCCGTTCCCCTGCCGGCGGGGGAGGCGCGCCTGCGCTATGTGATGGCGAGCCGCTGGAACGCCTGGAAGGGGCACGGCACCCTGCTCGCCGCCTGGAACGACGGCCCGCCGCCCGGTCTCCTCACGATCCTGGGCGGCCCGCCCCCTGCCGGTGAGTCGGTCGATGTGCCGGCGATGGTCGGAGGCCTTCTCGCTCCTGAGTCGGTGGAGGTGCGCGGAGAGGTCGCCTCAACAACGCCCGCGATCGATGAGTCGGACTTCCTCGTGGTCCCGTCGGATTCCCCGGAGCCGTTCGGTCTGGTCGCCATCGAAGCGTTCAGCAGAGGCAGAGCGGTCGTCGGCAGCGACGGTGGAGGGCTTCGCGACATCGTCGAGGACGGCGTGACCGGCAGGCTGTTCCCGTTGGGGGACGCCCGGGCCCTGCGACGTGTCCTGGACTCCCTCAGCCGCGAAGATGCCCGAACGATGGGCCGGCGGGCGCGCGAGGAGTTCGAGAGGCGCTACTCCCTGAATCGGTACCGCGAGGACTTCGAAGCCGTGTGGCGTCCGCTGCTCCGCGAGTCGGGTCAGGCCGAGCGCCGGTACTCCGTGTAGACGCCGCCCGCGATTCCGGCCACCAGGCCGGCACCGCGAGCCGCGGTGCGCATCCCGCGCGCGCGAAGGTCGAGACGGCGGAGCAGGAGCCCGGCGAGGGCCTTCCCCGCACCTCCCGCAAGGCGGGCCAGACCCTGGGCGAGCAGACGCGCTCGGACCCGGAGCCGGCCGGCCGCCGAGGCCTCGAGGGCGAGCGAGGTGAGGATCCAGCTGTTGCCGGTACGGTACGCGCGCCTCAGAACCCACTGCCGTGTGGCCCGCTCAGCGGGAACGATGTCGAGCACGATCGCCTCGTCGCACCAGACGATGGTGCCGCCTGCCGCGTGCAGCTGCTTCGTGAAGAGCGTGTCCGACCCGCCCGTGAGGCCGAATCGCTCGTCGAAGCGGAGACCCAGGGGCCGGACCGCGGAGAGTTCGAGGAGGAGGTTGTTGGTCGCGGCAACACCGGTCACGGTTCCGGTGGGGAGTCGGCGCCGGTCGAAGAATCGCCCTGCACGAACCCACTCCTCGGGTTCCGCACCGAACTCCGAGATGACCGGTCCCACCACTGCTGCGCACTCGAACTTCTTCCAGGTGGACAGCAGGTCTCGCAGCCAGCCCTCGACGGGCCGCTCGTCGTCGTCGATGAAGACGAGGATGTCCGCATCGCCGGACGCATCCAGTGCGGCGTTCCTGGCGGCTGCGATTCCTGGGATCGCCGCGTGGTGGTAGCGCACCTGCTGACCGAAGTCACGCACCTGGCCCTCGGCGCCCGCCTCGGGGTCGTTGTCGACGATGAGGATCTCGACCTGCTCGGGCACCGACTCGGCCTGGGCGACCAGGCTCGGCAGGAGCTGAGCCAGGTCGTCCGGCCGCCGGTAGGTCAGTGCGGCGATCACCACGAGCGGGGAGCCCGAGCCGGCCGTTCCGCGAAGTCGCGCCGCGGTCACTTCACCTCCGTGACGAGCAGGTCATCGAAGGAGACGACGCTCGGCAGCGACGTTACGCCACCGCCGAAGTAGGCGCCAAGGCCCACCCCGCCCGCGACCTGCAGCGAGGAGGTGCTGTCGGTCGCGGTCGCCTGCCACGCGGCCGGCTCCGTGGCGCCGACCTTCCACGCCTTGGCATTGAGGGTGGTCGCCCCGCTGCCCGTGACCTGGAAGCGGACCTGCAGTCGCTCGTCCGCCGCCATCGTGAGGTTCGACAGCGTCACGGTCTTGAGCGCCGCCGCGCCGGTGCGGTACAGCGCGAGCTGCACCTGACCCGCCGGCGTGAGCGTGACACGCACCCGGTAGTCCTCGGTTGCCGTGCGCCGACCGACGACAGCGGCGTAGACGTTTCCGCCCACCGGGAGCGGTCCGAAGCCGACGCTGACCTTGACCTCGGTCGCCGTCGAGGAGACGCCGTTGAGGTACGCCTCGATCGTCTTGCCGGCTGCCGGGGTCGTGATCTTGCCCGCGCCGTCGACCGAGAAGTACGACCCCCCGGCCTTCAGCGTCCAGGTGCCGCCGGTGGTGGCGGTGCCCCAGCCGCCGGTCACGGCGCGACCGAAGTCGTCAGTGGCCAGGGGCCCGGCGGGAGGAGTGACCGGAGCGGCGACGGTGACGGACTTCGTGATGGAGTCCGTCGCGCCCTTGTTGTCCGTCACGGTGAGCTTCACCGAGTAGGTGCCGGCCGAACCATAGTCGTGGTTCGGGGTGGCGCCGGTGCCGACGCCGCCGTCTCCGAAGGTCCACGCGTAGCCGTCCACCGTGCCGTCGACGTCGCTCGACCCGGAGCCGTTGAAGCTGGCGGCCAGGTCGGTCGTGGTGAAGGAGAAGGCGGCGGTCGGGGCGGCATTCGTCGGCGCCGGGGGAGCAGACGCGGTCGGCCCTGCCCAGAAGTCGTCGAACCGGGTCGTGACCGATGCGGTTGCAGCGCCGTTGAGGTAGGTCGCGATACCCACTCCGCCCGCACTCTGGTAGCCGTCAGTGCTGTCCGTGGTGGTGAGGCGCCAGGCGGCCGGCTCCGTGCCGCCCACCTTCCAGACCTTCGCCTGGATCGTGGTCGGGGACGTTCCGGTGACCTGCAGCCGGATCCGGACCTTGTCAGCCGGGGCCATCGTCAGCCCGGCGACCACACCGCTCGTGAGCGTCGTGCCGTTGCGCTGCAGCTGCATCGTCACGGCGCCAGTTGTGCCGATCGCGAGGCGAACCCGGTAGTCATTGACGCCGATCCGGCGGCCGATGACGGCGATGTAGTGGTTCCCACCGGTGGCTGCCTGCGTCATCGACGCAGTCACCTGCACTTCGGTGTCGGTCGAGGAGGCCGAGCCGAGGGTGGCGGTCAGCGTGCTGCCCGCCACCGAGGTGACGTTGCCGGTGCCGTTGACCGAGTACCTCGTCGCGGAGCCTGTCGCAGTCCATGCCCCGCCGAGGTCGGCGTTGCCGAGACCGGCGGAGAGGGTGCGGTCGAATGCGTCGCGAGCCAGGTCACCGGTGGCCGGGGGAGCGGCGGTGACTGTCACCGGATGGGTGACTGAATCGGTCGCTCCCTTGTCGTCGGTGACCGTGAGGATCACGTCGTAGGTACCGGCCGCCGCGTACGTGTGCTCGGTCTTTGCGCCGGTTCCGCTGGTGCTGTCTCCGAAGTTCCAGGAGTAGCTGGCCACGGTGCCGTCGGAGTCGCTGGATCCGCTGGCGTCCATGGTGGCCACCAGGTCGGCCGAGCTGGAGCTGAAGGCTGCCACCGGCGGTGCGTTGGCAGCGGCAACCGTGACCGTGTGGGTGACGCTGTCGCTCGCGCCGTCGTCGTCCGTCACCGTGAGGGTCACGATGTGGTCGCCCGCGGTCGTGTAGGTGTGGCCCGCGGTCGACCCGGTCGCCGTGCCTCCGTCCCCGAAGTTCCAGGCGTAGGAGCTCACGGTGCCGTCGGAGTCGGTCGAGCCGCTTCCGTCGACCGACAGGGTGAGGCCGGTCGAGGTCGAGGTGAACGCGGCGGTCGGGGCGACATTCGCGGGAGTGCCGGAGCTGCCGGCGTTGTAGTGGCTGAGGACGTCGGAGGCGCTCAGCGCGTACCCGTAGACGGCGATCTCATCGATGGAGCCGCGGAGGTAGAACCAGCTCTCCCACGTGGTGTCGCCGCCGATGCGCCAGTAATTGACGGAGTTCTCGGCGCCCGTCTGGCCGTTCTGGCCGGCCAGAGAGCCGTCGACGTAGAGCTTCATGCCGGCGGAGGACTGCGTGGCGACCACGTAGTGCCACTTGTTGTCGTTGTATCCCGGGGCCGTTGTGGCGAGATTTGTTCCGCCCGTCCACGTTCCGAAGACGATGGTGCCGTCCGCCCTGAGGAAGACGTCGCGATCGTGGCTGCCGGAGTTCCCCGTCTGGTTGCCGCCGAAGCCGATCAGCTTTCCGCCCGAGGTCGAGTCCGTCTTGAACCAGCCCTCCAGCGAGTAGGTGGTGGGGTTGCTGAACCGGCGGTTGGTGTAGACGGTGTCGTCGTTGCCGTCGAAGGAGCCGGCAGTGTCGGTGGTGCCGACCACGGCGCCGGCGGCCCCGTGCGTGACCCCGTTGGCGTACGTGCCGTCGTTGCCGTTGCCGCTCGAGTCCACCGCGGTCGTGCCGGAGGTCTCGCCCAGACGGTAGTAGAGGTCCGGCTGTGCGGCATAGACGGTGCTGCCGTAGGCATCGGTCGGGACGACGGCGCCCGCAAGGGTGCGGCCGGAGAGCGTGTAGTGCTCACGGACCTGGTCGCGGGTCAGCGCTCCGTCGTAGATCGAGACGTCGTCGATCTTGCCGTCGAAGTAGTTGTCGCCATTCCACGCGCTGTCACCGCCGACTCGCCAGTAGCCCGAGTAGCCCTGGGCCGAGGTCACGTCGCTGCGCCGGTCGACTCGCGCACCGTCGATGTAGAGCTGCATGCCGGACGCGTCCATCATGGCGACCGCCTGGTGCCACTGGCCGTCGTTGAGACCCGCCTTGCTCTGCACGGTGGCCGTGAACCCGGGGTACACCCCGAAGTACACGGTGCCGCTGCCGTCCATGTAGATGTGTCGGTCGTAGGCGCTGGAGTTGCCGGTGTTGCTGTTGCCGAAGCCGACGATCTTGCCGCCTGTCGTGCTGGTCGTGTTGAACCAGCTCTCCAGGGCGAACGTCTGCGGGCCGTCGATGGGGGTGGTGCTGGCCACGAGGCCGGTCCCGTCGCCGGAGAAGGTCGCCGCAGCGTTGGAGTCGCCGTTGATGGCGCCGCTCTGGCCGAAGCCGACGCCGCTGCCGGCTGTTCCGTCGTTGAAGCCGGCCCAGTCGACCACCGAGGTGGAGCCGGACGGGTCACCGAGGCGCCAGAAGGTGCTGGCGTGGTCGTCGAGCACAGCCTGCGCGTAGTCGCTGACCTCGCCGGTGGCGGAGATCGTGACGCTGACCGCAGCGCTCAGCTTGGAGTTGAGGTACGGGTCGATCGCCTTCACCTGGTAGGTGTGGGTGCTCCCGGCATCGAGGCCGGTGTCGAGGTAGCCGAGGTGCGGTCGCTGCCACCAGGCCTTGGAGCCGGCGCTGGTCGTGTAGATGAGCTGCCCGTCGCGGCGGAGCTCGTACGTGAGGAGCTCGTTGTCGCGGTCGTAGTTGGCGAGCCAGCCGATGCGGGCGGTGCCCTTGGCGTAGGAGCTCACGGTGGGGGTCCAGTCCGCGCCGGCGAGGCGAGGGGCGTCCTTGTTGGGTGCGATGCTCTTGACCGCGAACCGGACGAGGCCCATCTGCGCGCGCTGGTTCACTCCCGGGAAGTCGCCGCCGTAGACCACGTACTGGTCGTTCGCCGCGACGCTCCAGGCAGCCTGGCCGCTGGGGCCGGTGTAGAAGTCCGGGTACCAGGTGAGCAGGCTCGGGATGGTTGTGCCTTCCCAGCTGGGGTAGCCGAGCGTGTTGCCGTTGGCGACGTTCGAGGAGGGCGCCTTGGACCAGGCGAGACCACGCTGCACGGTCCACGGCTCGGTCTGGGGGTAGCCGCCCGACGTGCCGCAGTAGTGGGGGTGCCCGGCGATGTAGACCACGCCATTGCCCTGCGCAGCGCTGTAGGTGTCGCCGTGGCAGTCTTCGACCCAGATCAGGTCGCCGGTGCTCCAGTCGGCGCGGAAGGTGCCCTCCAGGTTGCCGCCGCCGCCGAAGTGGTAGCCGGTGCCGTAGATGCTGTCGGAGTCGCTGCTGAGGCTCCAGATGGCGGCGTCGGCGCCAGCGTTCTTCACGCGCTTGGCGACGCTCCAGGCCAGGTTCTGACCGGTGACCGAGTCCACGGCGCCGAGGCCGTAGCCGGCGTCATCGCCGACATTCGGGCCACCCTGGCTGTTGAGGGTCGTGAAGTGGCCCCCGAAGACCACCTTGCTTCCGTCAGGGCTGACGACCATGGCGCGCGCACGGCGGTCCATGGCGGGAGCGAACGGGAGCAGGGCTCCGTTGGTGGCCGAGACCGCGCCGCCCCGCAGCCGTGCCGAGGACCCGATGGCCGTGAAGTCGCCGGCCAGGTAGACGGTGCTGCCGTGCACACCGATGGCGTCCACGATCTTGTTGACCGAAGGCTTGAACGTGGTGATCAGCGAGCCGTCCGCGATGTTCACGGCGGCGATGCGGTTGCGGACCACGCCGTTGACCTGCGTGAAGTTTCCGCCGATGTAGAGGCGGGTCTTGTCAGGGGACACCTCGATGGTCTTGATCTCACCGTTGGTGGTGGGAGCGAACGAGGTGTTCAGCACGCCCGTCCTGATGTCGTAGGCGAGGAGATTGGCTCGCGCGACCTGACCGGCTCCGCCCTCGCCGACCCCGGCGGGGCGGGCGCTGGTGAACGACCCTCCGACGTAGACGGTGTTGCCGACGATCTTCTGAGTCCAGACGATTCCGGACTTGTTGATCTGCACGGTGGGCAGAACGTCGGAGGCGACCGTCTCCGGCACTCCCGCCAGGGGAGCGGTGTCCGCATAGGCGGGCGCCACGAAGGACAGCCCTGCTGCGAGGACCACGGAAGCGGTCAGAAACGACGTCAGCGCGCGAACGCGCGCAGGAACAGAAATGGCCACGGGTAAGCCTTCGGGTGGGTATCGGCTGCTTTCGGGTAAAGCGCCAGTAGCCCGAAGTATAAGCGAGGATTCGCGGGGGTCGGATAGCCCCGCGTTAGGGGGCCATCCCCGGAATCGTGCGGCAGGGCTGGGTTCAGCGGGGGCCTTCGCCCTCGAAGGCGATGATCGGAGCGTCGACACTGGTGAACACCAGGAGCCGCACGAGGTCGCGCTCCTCGAGCGGAACGTTGTACACGTACGAGCCCTTCACGGTCTTTCCGGCACCCACTTCGGCCGGGACCATGGAGCTCTCCTCCTGCTCGAGTTCGATTGCGGGAGTGCGGTCCTTTCCGTAATCCGCATTCACGGCGACCTGTTGCAGCGACATCTTCTTCTTCGTGGAGTTCGTGAATTCCACGACGAACTGCAGAGCGGGGCCGGCGATCTCACCGGGGGCGTCTGCGGTTCCCTTGATCGCCTTGATCGAGGTGACGGCCACGGTGAGTCCCGGCTCGACGGCCGGAGTGCTCTCGAACGGGGCAGGGACCTCTTCCATCGGCTTGCCGACGGGCGTCGAATCCGGGGCGGGCGCCGCTGACGCGGACGGGGACGGGGACACGGAGGGGGAGGCCGTGGGTGAGGCAAGCGCGGTCGCCGTCGGTGAAGAGGTCGTGGCGCCACTGGGGCTGGAGGTGGGCCCGGGCTTCGCTCCGCCGAGAACTGCGCTGAGGATGAAGCCGGTGAGAGCGAGGAGGGCGACGACGGCGACACCGACGATCACCCAAGTGCGGCGTCGCGACGTCCGCTCAGGCGTTGCTGGATCGTCGTCGGTCACGATGAGCTCGCAATCTGGATAGTTGCTCCGGGAGAGCAAATATAGTCTCCGCCGCTCGTTCGCGGGGCGAGGATCGCGCAGCATTCGTTCCCCTTCTATTGGGGGAATGCCTCCCAGAGGGCCGCTCCCTACACTTGCGGAGTGACCCGAACACTCGCTGCTTCGCCGCGCCGTGCGGAAGCGGCGACGCCGAATGGCGGCTTTCTGGTCGAGATTCAGGCCCTCCGCGCGATCGCGGTGCTCCTCGTCGTTCTCTATCACCTCTGGCCCGCATATCTCCGGGGCGGTTATGTCGGTGTCGACGTCTTCTTCGTTATCTCCGGCTACCTGATCAGTGCTCATGTGATTCGTTCTCTTGAGCGCGGGCGATTCACCCTCAGCGACTTCTACGCCCGCCGCATTCGCCGGCTGCTCCCTGCGTCGTTGACGGTGCTCCTGGCAGCGGGCATCGCGACACTTGTCTGGGCGCCGCAGCTGCACTGGATCGACACCGGCAAGAACATCGTCGCCAGTGCGTTCTACGTGGAGAACTGGTCCCTTCTCTTCAACGCGGTGGACTACTTGGGCGCGTCGGCCGACGTGATCCCCTCGCAGCACTTCTGGTCGCTGTCGGTGGAGGAGCAGTTCTACCTCGTCTGGCCCGTCTTCCTTCTTCTCGGCTGCACCCTCGCCGCACGGCGCGGCTGGCCGGTGCGCCGCGTGCTCGCGGTCCTGGTGGGGATCGTCGTGGTGGTCTCGCTCGCCTACTCGGCTGTGTCCACGGCCGTGGACCAGGCCAGCGCGTACTTCAACACCGGCACTCGCGTGTGGGAGTTCGGCGCGGGCACCCTCCTCGCCATCTGGCTGGCGAAGGCGCCCAAAGTGGGAGCGTGGGGTGTCCCCGTCACCTGGCTGGGGCTGGCCGCGATCCTCGCCGCCGCACTCACCTACACTGACGCCTCCGCGTTCCCCGGCTATCTGGCTCTCGTGCCGGTCCTCGGCACTGCGATGGTGATCGCAGGGCGGGGAAGACGCGGGCCCGCCTCCCCGGCCCCGCTGTTCGCGCTCCGGCCGGTGCAGTTCCTGGGCGACATCTCCTACTCCGTGTACCTCTGGCACTGGCCGCTCATCGTTCTGCTGCCGCTGGGACTGGGGCTTCCCCTCTCCAATCCGCTCAAGGCACTCATCCTCGTCGTCACGCTCGTGCTGGCCTGGGCCAGCAAGCGGTTCATCGAGGACCCGTTCCGCATCGACCGGCCCGGCACGGCTGACAAGCCGAAGAAGGCGGTGAGCCGGCGGCGGATCTTCACCCTCGCCGCTGCCGGGATGGTGCTGGTGAGCGTCGTCGGCGGCGCGGGGTGGGCGGTCAGCTCGGCGAAGGCCAGCCAAGCCCAGGCTGTACTCGACGCCCTGCCTGACCCACTGACGGTCCCGTGCTTCGGCGCGGCGGCGCTCGCCGATCCCGTGAAGTGTGCGCAACAGGGCACAGGAGCGATCTACCCGGATCCCATCGTCGCGGCGCTCGACACCGGCGATCGGCGGGACCCGCCGTGCCAGCAGTCCAGCTCGGGAACCGAGGTCATCGTCTGCTCCTTCGGCTCCAAGGACCCGGCGGCTCCGCGATACGCGCTCGTCGGCGACTCGCACGCCGCACAGTGGATGTCCGCGATGCGGGTCCTTGCCCTGCGGAACGGCTGGCACCTCGACACGTACCTCAGGTCCGGCTGCGGCCTCTCCACCATTCCTGCCGGCGGCCTCGGGGTCGTATCCCGATGCGTCGAGTGGAACGACCAGGCTCTGCAGCAGCTCGTCGACGGCCACTACGACGTCGTCGTGGTCTCCATGCGCAGCAGCATCGTGGGTGGGGCGGCCAAGACTGACGCGGATCTCGCCCGAAACGTCTCCGAGATCGACACCAGCTGGCGGGCGGTCCAGTCCTCGGGCGCCCGGATCGTCGCGATCCGCGACACTCCTCAGCCCGTGAGCGCGGGGATCCCCGACGCGCCGAGGTGCGTCGCGGGAACCCCTGACTACCTCATCGCCTGTTCCTTCACGCGCGCCAAGGGCCTGGTGCCTGATCCCGAGGTGGAGGCCGCTCGGGTGAACGGGAACGTGGCCGTGCTGGATCTCACCGACAGGTTCTGCTCACGGGACACCTGCGCTCCGGTGATCGGAGATGTCCTCGTGTATCGCGACGGGCACCACGTGAGCGCCCTCTACATCACGACGCTGGCGCCCTTCCTCGACGAGGCGCTGGCTGACGCGCTGGCCGGCTGACCGAACCGCGGCCCGGCCGGCGCCCGGGCAGGCCCACCGGGCAGGGAATCCGTGCCCGACCGGACATCGCCGCCGGCTTCCACGCACAGAGACGGCAGCCGCCACAGAGGCGGCTGCCGTCTCAGACCCTACGGGAGCTGGTTCGCCGTGAAGTCATCGAACCTGATGACCGCCGGCACGGTGGTGACGCCACCGCCGAGGTAGTTCATGAGCCCCACGAACCCCGCGACCTGCAGAGCCGCCGTCGTGTCCGACTTGGAGGTGAGCCAGTTCGCCGGCTCAGCGGTTCCTGCCACCCAGATCTTCGCCCGGAGGAGAGTGGGGTTGACCCCTTCCGCCTGGATCCGGATCCGGAGCTTCATATCGCTGGTGTAGGTGATGCCGCTCGCCGCAGCGGGGGAGGTCATCCCGGGCCCCTGCAGCTGGAGGCTGACTGCCCCCGCGGGAGTCACCGTGGCCCGCACCCGGTAGTCCCCCGATCCGGTCACCCGGCGGGCGATGACCGACACCTGCGCGTTGCCGCCCGCAGGCACCGCCCCGAGGGTGAAGGTCGCCTGGACGTCGGAGCTCGAGGACGAGACTCCCTGGAGGTACGCCTCCAGGGTCCGGCCGGCCGTCGAGGTCGAGATGTTGCCCGTGCTGCCGTCGGTGGAGTACGGAGTGGAGGCGGCGTTGAATGTCCAGGGGCCGCCTCGTGTAGCGGAGCCCCAGCCGGAGCTCGTCGTGCGGTTGAAGTCGTCGGCCGCCAGCACGTCGTCGGCAGGAGGAGGCGGCACCGTGACCGTCACCGATTGCGTGGTGCTGCCGGTCGCGGCGCTGTCGTCGGTCACGGTGAGCTTCACCGTGTAGGTGCCCGACGCGGCGTAGGTGTGATCCGTGGTGGCGCCGAGCCCAGTGCCGCCGTCACCGAATTCCCATGCGTACTTCGTGATGGTGCCGTCGGCATCAGTTGAAGCGGAACCGTCCACCGCTACCGACGCGCCGCTCACCGAGGTGGTGAACGAGGCGGCGGGCGGAAGGTTCACCACGGGAGGAGGCGTGCTGCCCTTGCCCGTCACGTAGTGGGCATTCACGGTGGCCGCCGAGATCTCCTTGTTGTAGACGGCGACCTCGTCGATGCCGCCAGCCAGGTACTTGGCGCCGGTCCAGGTGCTGTCCCCGCCGATCCGCCAGTAGCCGGCGAGGTTCTGCCCATAGGTGACATCGGTGCGCGATGCGGCTTGCGCGCCGTCCACGTAGAGCCGCATCCCGGCGGAGCTGAGCGTGGCGACCACGTGGTGCCACTTGCCGTCGTTGAATCCGGACGCGCTCTGAACCGTGCTCTTCGCCGGGTTCAGGACGCCGAAGTAGATGCGGCCGGTTCCGTCCAGGTAGACGTGACGGTCGTAGAACGTGGAGTCGCCGGAGAGCTTCTCGCCGAAGCCGACGATCTTGCCGCCCGTCTTGCTGACCGTGGAGAACCAGGCCTCCACCGAGAAGGTGTCGGGAGCCTGGACCAACCTCTGGGCCACCGCCACCCCGGCACTCGTACCGGAGAAGGTGGCCGCCGTGTTGCTGTCGCCCGAGATCGCACCCGGCCGGTTGAGGACGACACCGGACCCTGCCACAGCATCGTTGGTGCCCGCAGTGTCGGTGAGGGCGGTGCCACTCTTCTCGTTGAGGCGCCAGAAGTGCGCGGCGCCGTCACTCAAGACTGCCTTCGCATAGTTGCTGAGCGCAGCGCCGGTGGCCACGGTGATGCTCACCGGGTCGCCGAGCGCCGTGTTTCCGAATGGATCGGTAGCTCGGAGCTGGTAGGTGTGCGTGCTTCCTGCCGCCACTGCGGTGTCCAGATAGGTCATCTGCGGGCGATCCCACCAGATGCGAGAAGCCTGCGAGACGGTGCGAAGGACGCTTCCGTCGCGGATGAGGTCATAGCTGAGGACCTGGTTGTCGCGGTCGTAGTTGGCCAGCCAGGACACCTCCACCGTTCCCGCACCCGGCGACTTCAGGGTGGGCACGAAGGCAGCTGCCTTCAGGCGGGGGCCATCGTCGTTCGGCGCGATCGACTTGACGGCGAAGCGGACCAGTCCCTGCTGGGCGCGGCTGTTGACGCCGGGGAACTCCCCGCCGTACACCACGTACTGCGAGTTCGCCGCGACGCTCCAGGCGGCCTGGCCGGAACCGCTGACCTTGCCAGTGATGAAGTCCGGCCACCAGTTGAGCATCGAGGGAAGGGGGGTGCCCACCCAGCTCGCGTAGCCGAGGGTGTTGTTGTTGGCGGTCCTTCCGGACAGGGCCTTCGTCCAGGCCATCGCCCGCTGGACGGTCCAGGTGGGGGTCGTCTGGGGGAACCCGCCGGACGTGCCGCAGTAGTGCGGGTGGCCCGCGATGTAGACGACGCCGTTGCTCACCGCCGACGAGTAGGTGTCGCCGTGGCAGTCCTCGACCCAGATCAGGTTGCCCGACCAGTCGGAGCGGAACGTTCCCTCGAGGTTGCCGCCGGCGCCGAAGTGGTACCCGGTGCCGTACACGCTGTCGCTGTCCGAGTTGAGGCTCCAGATGGCCGCGTCGTCGCCGGCGTCGCGGACCTTGCTGTTGACAGCCCAGGGCAGCAGGGCACCCGTGACGGCGTCCACCGCGGCCAGTCCGTAGCCCGGGTTGCCGGAGCCGTTGAGGGTGGTGAAGTTTCCGCCGAGTACGACCTTGCTGCCGTCCGGCGAGATGGTGATGGCCCGAACCCGCTTGTCGGCGACGGGCGCAAAGGGAAGGACCGCACCGGTGCTCGCGGAGATCGCGGCGCTGCGGATGCGGCCGGTGCTGCCGATCGCGGTGAAGTTGCCGCCCAGGTAGACGGTCGAGTTGGTCGCCTTCACGGTCTCGACGGTGGTGTTCGCGACGGGCCTGAAGTTGGAGACGAGGGCGCCGGTGGCGATGTTGAACGCGGCCACCCGGCTGCGGCTCAGGCCGTTCACCACGGTGAACAGTCCGCCGATGTACAGGCGGGTGCCGTCGGGCGAGGCGGCGACCGACTTCACCTCGCCGTTCACGGTCGGCGCGAAGCTGGTGATGAGTGCACCCGTGGTCAGGTTGTATGCGAGCAGGTTGCTCCTGGGCGTCAGGTTGGTGCCTGCAGCGGCGCCGGCCGGGCGAGCGTTGGCGAACTTGCCACCCGCATAGACGGTGTTGCCCACGATCACCTGCGACCAGACGATGCCGTCGATCTGAACCGTGGGCAACGGGTCGCTGGACACCGTCTCCGGGGTCCCTGACGCGGGCGCGGTATCCGCCACAGCGGGCGCGCCGGAGATCGCGCCGAGCACGAGCGCCGAGATGGCGGCCGCGACAGTCAGGGAGCGGAAACGGAAAGAATTGGATTTGGCCACGGGTAAGCCTTTTCGGGTAAGAACGGCGGATCGGGTAAGCCGGTTGGCGGCGACTGTAGGGGAAGGCCGAGGGGTTTCGCTAGGAAAATGGGGGTGATAGGGCGGAATTGGGGCGCGCTCCGCCCATGCAGAGGGTGATCTAGCCCTGTCGGGCTGGAGAAGCGGTCCTCCTTCGCAGCAGTCGCTCCCGGACTTTGCGAGGCAGCGAGAGCACTTTCAGGGGGAGTTCCCGGACTCGCTGGGCCCTGCTGCTGCGCGCCACCTGACGGCCGTAGCGGCGGAGGAACACAGCTGCGTCGTCGGCTGAGTCGAACAATCCGCGGTCGGACCAGAAGTCGGCGAGCTGCCCCCTGGCGGCTGCGTCCAACAGGGGAAAGGCGCGCCGGTGCACGGTGAAGAACGGGGAGCGTCCGCTTGCCGCGGCGTCGACAGCCGCCCTGACGCCGGCCGTGTGAGCGCCGCGCGGCCACACCGTGGGATTCGGGTCCTCGTGCAGCTCGTACACGGTGCCGATGGGCGTGCCGGAAGACAGGATCCAGCCGGTGTAGAGGAAGAACTCGGTGAGGTCTGCACGGACGAACTCGCGCGCGAAGCTCCGCCCGGCACGGCGTTCGATGTCGCTCATCATCGCCCGGACGAGGGCGGTGTCGAAGGGGAACGGCGTCACCGTTGCGGGGAAGTGCTCGACGTGCGCAGCGGGGTCGAGCCCGAGGTAGTCGAGGACGCGCTCCAGGTCCCGCCGAAGCGGGTGGCTGGCGAAGCTGTAGGCGCGAAGCCGCGGTCGACCGTCGGAGGCGAAGAAGTAGGACGCCTCTGCAGGAGCGACCAGGTGGTTCTTCGCGTCGAGCACGACATACCTGTCGCTTCGAACCAGTTCGGCGACCGCGAGTTTGAGAACCTGCTGGCTGCGCCAGCCGGTCGCGGCAGGAACGGTGCTGATCTCGGTTGGCCGGAGGATGCGCACCCGGGGCGCGAGAGCCCCGTAGCTGGAGAGGAGCTTCTCCCGCACGCTCGCCGGCATCGCGCGCGCCGAGTTGTCGATGACGAGGAGCTCTGCCACGAGGTGCTCGGGCAGGAATCTGCTCATCGACCGAGCCTGCAGCAGCAGCAGGGGATACTCGGCTTCGTACACCAGGCTGACGAAGGTGGGAGGGCCTGTCCTCACGTCCGCCCTTCCCGTCTGACTTGTGCTGTCCATTCTCACCGGCCGTCGCGAGCGCCGGCCGGCACCGCCTGCGGCAGGATCTCCTGCGCGGTGGACTCCCAGCCCCGCTTGCGCCGGCGGCCGTTGGACATGCCATGGATGCTCTCTCCCTCGGCGAGACGCATGGCGAGCTCCTCGTAGCCGAGTGCGACCTTGTCCCAGTCGTACATCTCCTCGGCGCGCTGCTGCAGAGCGGCCCCCACGGCGATGTGCTTCCACTCGGCGGATTCGATGCGCTCGAGAGTCGGAATCAGCGAGGCCGCGTCCGAGAAGTACAGACCATCCGACCCGGTCACCTCCCGGTTGAAGACGACGTCGTACGCCACAACGGCGGTGCCGGCACCCATGGCACGCAGCAGCGACGGGTTGGTGCCGCCCACCGAGTGACCGTGCAGGTAGGTGCGGGCGTGGGCGTAGAGCTGGTTGAGCTCATCCTGATCCCAGACGCCGCCGATCATCTTGATCCGCGGGTCGGCCTCGGCCATCCGGGCGATGCGGTCGGTGTACTCGGCCGAATAGGGAGCGGAACCGACGACGACCAGCGGGTACCGGGCACGCGAGGCGGAGTAGCCCTGGATGATGACATCCACGTGGTTCTCCGGCTCGAAGCGAGCGACCACGAGATGGAACTTGCCCGGGGTGAGGCCGTGCTTGGCGAGCTTGTCGGTGGCGACGTCGGTGAGCTGCGACGATCCGTAGGTGAGCAGCTCGGTGGGGATTCCGAACTCCGTCTCGTAGTACTCGGCGATGCCCCGCGCGTCGCTGATCAGCGCGTCGGCGGTCTGCACGGAGAACTCCTCCGCCATCCGGTAGTACCGGCGGCCCCACTTGCCCCACTTGCCGCGCTTCCACTCGAGCCCGTCCACGTGCACCGCGACGGGGACGCCCTTCGCCTTGATGATCGGCACGAACGGGGCGTTGGCCGCGTTGAAGACGAAGGCCATGTCCTGACGGCGGTGGAAGAGCATGTGCAGCGCTGACAGGGCGGAGTGGCTGAGCGTCTCCAGAGTCTTCTTCTTGAGCGCAGGAAGGTGCACGAGCTTCATGCCGAGATGCTCGGCCGGCCGGTTCGTGTCGGCAGTGCGACAGTAGACGGTGATCTCGTGGCCGCGAGCAGCGAGGCGCTGCCCGATCTCTTCCACCGCGGTCTCGAACCCGCCGTAGGCGGCGGGAACTCCGCGGGTGCCCACCATCGCGATGCGCAGGCGCTTGAGAGGCTCCGCCTGGGCGGCAGGCTGCGGCTCGTTGAACGCGGCGGCGTCGCGCAGCAGTTCCTCGAACGGGTCCACGGCGCGCAGACGGGCGAGGTTGCGGTCAGCGCGCAGGCGGCGGTCGTGCCGGCTGGGCTCGATCGAGTCGTCGCGGAGCTCGCTCATCGGGTTCCCGCCTGGGGGGCGGTGCTGACGGAGAGGGTGCGGGGTGCGTTCCGGCGGGGCGACCGGGACGCCAGAGGCGTCTTCACTGTGGGTTCCTGTTTCGGGGGTACAGGTGTTCGGGTAAGCCGGAGCGGGGGACTCCGGTGTGTGGCGCCCGGTCCTGGGTGGGGACCGGGCGCCTGCACTTGTCAGGTGCTGTGTGTCAGGTGTGTCAGGTGTGTCAGGTGTTGCGGGGAGGGCGGCTCAGGCGTTGGAGACCTGGCGAGCTGCGGCGGTGTTGGTGATCGCATCGAGCGCTCGTCGCAGCTGGGTGCTGGAGGTCGACATCGTGTACGGGAAGTACACGACCTCGACTCCTACTGCGGCGAACTCGCGTTCGAGGCGGACGCCCATCTCGGTGCCGCGCCAGTCGTCGCCTTTGAAGAAGACGTTGAACTGGACTTCGCGCCATGTGTCGAGCTTGTCCGGGACGACTTCGGCGCGCGCCTCATCGACGAAGCGGATGTTGCGCACGATCTCGAGACGCTCGGAGAGGGGGATGACGGGCGTGATGCCCTTCGTCTCACGGAGCATCTCGTCGCTCACGACGCCGGCGATCAGGTAATCGCACTGGCTTTTGGCGTGCTTGAGGATGTTGAGGTGGCCGACATGGAACAGGTCGAACGCACCGGCGGCATAACCGATTCGGGTCATCGGGAAAGACCACAGCTTTCACTATGGCTGCATTGACGCCCAGACCTCCGTTCGGGTAAACGAGGGTGCTCGGGTAAGCGGGCGTTCGGTTCGCTCGGGGTGCAGCGGGTAAGTCAGCAACGAACCGTGTCCTCAAGATAGCGGACACGATTTCGGAAGTCTGCGACCCAATCGGGGGGTGGAGTTACCGCCCGGTCAGCTTCCCCGCGCCGCTGGCGCTGAGGGCGATGACGACGAGCAGCGCCCAGTTCCCCTCGACCAGCAGCCGGCTCTCGGCCAGCGCCTGCGTGAGAAGGGCGGCCAGCAGCAGTCCGGGCAGCACCTTGCCCAGCACCCATGAAGCTGCGGCGGAGCCGGCGACGGCGCTCCCCTCCGCGATCGAGGAGCCGGCACCGCCTACCCGGGTGGTCGAGGAGCCCGCAACGTCTCGAAACCAGGTCGGAGAGATAACCCCCCGCCTCCCCACCGCGACGCCGGTTGATGCGAGGAACGCGACGAAGATCGCCAGCCCGATGATCCCCAGCTGGAACGCGACATCGAGGTAGGCGTTGTGTGCCTGCAGATACACCACGCCATTCCGGGTGGCCAGATGCGAGAACGGCTCCACCCACGGCTGCCAGTAACTGGTCCACCCCCACCCGAGCACCGGGTGCTGCACGAACAGGCCCGCGACGATGCTCCAGATGTCGAGCCGCCCGGTCAGGTCTTCGCTCTTGCCCAGCAGCGTCAATAAGAAGGGATACGCCGCGACCGCACCGATGACCCCGAGGACGAGAAGTGTGCCGACCCCGATCAGTGCCGGCCGACGCCGTTGATGGGCGAGCAGCATCAGCACCAGCACGACGACGGTCACTGCGGTGGCCACCGTCACGGTGGACGACTGGCTGAGCGAATAGATGAGGGCGGCAAGAGCCAGCGCGCCGTACCCGTAGCGACGTGTGACGGTTCTGCTGGCGATCTGGCATCCGACCACGATCAGCGCGAGCAGCGCCACGAAGCCGAGGAGGTTGGCGTTGCCGAGGATTCCCTGGATGCGTCCGCCTTCGAAGAGCAGCGCGCGACTCCAGTAGAAGGCGTCGGGCACCTTCTCGCCGGGCACCACGTTGATCGGGAAGACGGGCAGCACGGGATGCCGGACGATGAGCGAGACGAACAGCTCGAACAGCAGGGACATCGCGAGGATCGCGACCAGCGCGATGGACAGCGCCCGCACGAACCCTTCCCACCCGAGCGCGAGCAGGATGGTGAGCCCGGCAAACATTGTCGTGACCACGGCAAACACCGCCAGGAGAGTGGCCGGCAGATAGTGCGTCCACCCCAGCGACAGCGCGCACCACACGACGAAGAGGCCGAGCGCCAATGCGGGCGCCACAGCGCCCGCACGGGGCTTGACGAGTCCGCGCAACGGGCGTCTCGAAACTCCCCCCTGCGAGGCCCGTTCCCTCAGGAGCCCGACGAACACCGCAATCGACACCAGGAGCACCGCCGCGTCCCACACCGCGAACCCGTACCAGCTCAGTGTGTTCCGCAGCGCCTCCCCGGCGAACAGCGAGAACAGGGCCACCACGGCGTACCCGTGCAGGAACGGGCGGCGCGTCAGCATGTCCCCAGCGTAGGAGCGTCCTGCCCCCGTCGTGAGGGACACCCTCGTTCGGGGGCTCGTGGTGTATTAGCGTGAGGAAAGGAACATAATCCGCTGCCACAGGGCGACTGTGTAAATTCTGTGTGACATCGGCCGCTCCTAGTCATCCCACTCGTTAGCGTCACAGGCAGCAAGACCGCAACGGCACTGGCGCCACAAGAAGCAGGGGAGCAGTTCAGTGCAGGATACGCGTACCGATCGTGAGCGCCGAAAGCGCCCACCGGCCCGCGTTCCTCCTCGCGACGACTGGCGAGTGGCCTACATGAACCGCCTCCGAATCACGGACGTGCTCGCTGTGATCTGGGCCGTCATCGGCACCGAATTCATCTGGTTCGGCTTCGATGCCGGCCAGGCGGCCGTCGACGGGACCACTCGGCTCGCGGTGAACTACACCTTCGTCTCGATCCTCATCGCCTGTCTATGGCTTGCGGCGCTCAAGTGGTCGGGGACCCGTGACCACCGAGTCATTGGCACGGAGTTCACGGAGTACCGGCGAGTGGTCCGGGCGAGCTTCTCGGTGTTCGGGGCGATCGCGATCGGCGCATACCTGTTGGAGATCGACCTGGCACGCGGCTACTTCCTCACGGCCCTTCCGCTGGGTCTCATCGTGATTTTCGCCTCGCGCTGGATGTGGCGGCAGTGGCTGCGCGTCCAGCGCCGGTCGGGAGGGTACTCGTTCAACGTTCTGATCGTGGGGTCGGCAGTGAGTGCTGCGCACCTCGCCACGGAACTCGCCCGTCAGCCCGACGCCGGCTACCGGGTCGTGGGCGCCTGCATACCGAATGCGTCGCCCTCTGCGGTCCTTGCCGGCTCGGCGGTTCCGGTCTGGTCGGATCTGGATGACATCGTGTCGATCGTCGCCGAGTCCGGCGCGGACACCGTGGCGATCACGAGCAGCGATGAGTTGCCGCCATACCGGGTTCGACAGTTGAGCTGGAGCCTCGAGGCGGGCCGCCAGCACATCGTCGTCGCCCCGAGCCTGACGGACATCGCGGGTCCTCGCATCCACACGCGCCCTGTAGCCGGGCTCCCGCTGCTGCATGTCGAGACGCCCCGATTCGAGGGCGGAAAGGTGGTGGCGAAGCGCGTCTTCGACCTCGTCGTTTCGGGAGTCCTCGTCCTCCTGCTGTCCCCGATCCTGCTCGGCCTTGCCGCGCTCGTGAAGCTGACGAGCCCCGGACCGGTCTTTTACCGGCAGGAGCGGATCGGTCAGAACGGCCAGCCCTTCGGCATGATGAAGTTCCGTTCCATGCGGCCGAACGCCGACAAGGAACTGGCGGCACTGCTCGCGGCCCAGGGCACGAGCGAAAAGCCGCTGTTCAAGATCCAGAACGATCCGCGCATCACCCCGATCGGTCGTGTACTGAGGAAGTACTCGCTGGATGAGCTGCCTCAGCTACTCAACGTAGTTTGGGGCGACATGAGCTTGGTGGGGCCCCGTCCACAGATCGCTGGCGAGGTCGCTCTCTACGACACTGCCGCCGAACGTCGACTTCTGCTGAAACCGGGAATGAGCGGGCTGTGGCAGGTTAGCGGTCGCTCCTCCCTCTCCTGGGAAGACGCGATTCGACTTGACCTCTACTACGTGGAGAACTGGTCGATAACCGGGGACCTGATTATCCTATGGAAAACCGCTCGAGCCGTAGTTGCCCCTGGCGCGGACGCAATCTAGCGTGATGTCGGGTGAGGAGCGCGTGCGCGTCCACTGGATGGACCTCCTTCGAGGGGGGGCGGTACTCCTGGTGGTCCTCTTACATGTGCAGGACGTGGCCCACCAGTCATCGATTCCCACTCCTGAAGCACTTCGCGTCTTCAATCAGTTCTTTGCGCCGTTTCGGATGCCCACCCTGATGTTCCTTTCCGGCATGCTACTTCCGCCTTCTCTTGCCAAGGGGCTAAGGAGGTATTATTCGGGTAAGGTCCGTAATATCGCTTGGCCCTACCTCGTATGGTGTCTCCTTTTTCTTCTGCTCGGAGAAGGAGTACGACCTATTTGGGACCCACTGGCATGGGTCGCGGCCGGGTACCTTTGGTATATTTTCTTCCTTCTTTGCTACTACCTCCTCGCCCCTCTCGTCTCGCGAGTGAACGCGGGGACTATCTGCATCGCGCTCCTCCTTATCTCAACTCCACTGGCGGATGGGCTCCCTAAATACTTCCTATTCTTCGCAGCTTTCTTCTTTGCGGGTAACGGTGTCGCCCGAAGCGGT
>NZ_JAODMK010000005.1 GCF_025465545.1 Naasia sp.
TCTACATCGAGTTCGTCGAGGGGAAGGAGATTGTCGGCCCGGTGCGGGAGGCTCAGCGCTTTCTGGTCGAGCGCTAGGCGAGGACGTCCTCGGCCGCCTAGCCGGGTGGACGCGGATTGGACGCAACTCCGGTTAATCCCTGTCGGCTCCGGTGACCGTAGTTGCCCCTACTCGCCCTGATTCCCGGGGGCTCGCAACGCTCCGCAGCGCTTCGCTGGGCCTTGCACCGCCCTCCGGAGGCAGGGGCGCAAGTTCGAATCTTGCTGGGGGCACTTCTTTCGCAGGCCTGGTCGACCCTCGAACGGTCGACGCTCCGCCGGCGATGTCCACGCCTCTGCCGTCGGCCGTGTCGTTCGCGTGAGCGTCGGCCGCATCGGAGCCCTCTGTGACCGGGGGTGTGGGGACCCGGCCATGACGGCCCATCCGGCCGGTCGGCACTCGTCCTCTCATCGTCGAGCAGGTTTCGAGAAGCGACGCACGGCGGCCGGAACTATCCTCGCCAGCATGACGACCTCGAACCCCAGCAAGAAGGCGACCGGCCCGGCCGAGTCCGCCGGCTCGACGACAACGCCGAGCGCCGGCTTCAGTGCTGAGGAGCGCGCCGCGATGCACGATCGAGCTGCCGAGCTGACGGCGGCGCGGCGCGGCCCCAAGGCCAAGGCCGACGGCGAGGGCGACCTGTTGGCCAAGATCGCGGCCATGGGCGACGCCGACCGCGCCATGGCCGAGCAGGTGCACGCCCTCATCACCGCCACCGCCCCCGAGCTCACCCCGCAGACCTGGTACGGGATGCCCGCGTATGCGCTCGACGGCAAGGTGGTCTTCTTCTTCAAGCCGGGTGAGAAGTTCAAGATGCGGTACTCCACGCTCGGCTTCAGCGACAGGGCCCGTCTGGACGACGGCGACATGTGGCCGTCCGAGTTCGCTCTCCTCCGGTGGAGCCCGGACGTCGAGGCGCAGATCTCCGCGCTGGTGCGGCGCGCGATCGCTTGATCCCGGACGCGTTCGCGGGTCAGTTGACGGGGCTCCGCAGCACCAGATGGGTGTTCGGCACCCAGCCGGTGCGGCCGCCGACCTTGACCAGGTACCAGTCGTACGTGCTGTCGATGACCTCGACCTTGGTGCCGCTCGGGAAGGTCGTGATCGCCTTCGCACTCATGCCTGCGCCGGCGCGGAGGGTCAGCGCGGCCGTCGCCTTCATCTGCTGAGGGTTGTAGACGAACGCGGTCGAGAACTTTCCCTGAAGCTCGGTGTAGACGAGCTTCGAGATCTTCGTGATCGAGGGGATCGTGGCGCCGTGATAGCCCATCACGGCGATCGAATAGCGGGTCTTCTTTCCCCACACGAACGCGACGTCGGACTGGGTCATGCCGCCGTACTCCCACAGGGTGCCCGGCTTGGACGCCTGCTTGACGTCGAACGGCAGCCCGGGCGGGATCGCCTCCCGCCAGACCTGGGTCTGCAGCAGCGCCAGGAAGGCGGCGGTCGACTTCTTCGACAGCAGCCTGCCGTCGGCGAGGCGGGCGATGAGTCGAGCGAGATCCGTCGCAGAGCTCACCTTGGTGCGGCCGCCCGAATACCAGAAGTGGGTGTCCACGTATCCGCCGGCGTCGATCAGCTTGTTGAGGTAGGGCATCGTGACCTTGTTGCGCAGCTCGATCGCGCAGTAGTTGTCGGACGGCTCGATCATCGCCCGCAGGCACTTCGCCACGGTGTGCCCGGACGGCAGCTGGGTGGAGTAGGCGAGCGTGCCGGCGTCGATCTTCGTGTAGACGGCGTAGGCGATGAAGAGCTTGACCGAGGAGGCCGGCTCGTGGGGGCTGCCGCCGCCGATGCTCACGCTGCGGCCCCCGTGATCGATCTCGATCACCCGCACCGTGTAGTCGCCCGGCAGGGTGGCGATCAGGGAGCGGAGCTTCTGCTCGAGGCTCCGCTCCGAGGCGGCGCCCGCGTAGACAGGGCGCGCCTCTGACGTCCCGGTGCGGACGGAGCCCGCCAGGGTCGTCGCCACCTGCACGGCGAGGTCGTGTCCGACCATCGACGGAGCGACGGTGAGGCTGCTGGTGGTCGCGCCCGTGATCGCGGCGCCGTCGAGGAGCCACTGGTACGCGGCCGTTCCGGCGGCGCCTCCCCACCCCGGATCGGCCACTGCGGCGGCGACCACAGCGCCGTCCCGCACCTTGCCGCTGATCGTGGCGAGGCTCTTCGAGGAGACGGTGAAGGACGTGGTGGCCGTTGTCGGCGCGCCCTGTGCTCCCGCGACGGTGACACTCACCGCGTAGAGGCCGGCGACGATCGTTCCGCCGGTGCGGCCGTCCCAGGCGAAGGCAGTGCTGGTCGGCGTGACCGTCCACGTCTTGACCGTCGTGCCGGCGAGGGAGAGACGCGCCTCCCCGGTCACCGGCAGCGCGTCTCCCGAGGCGCCCCAGCCCGCCACCGTGAAGCTGATGCTGTCGTGCAAGCCGTCCCTGGCCGGGGCCACGGTGGTCGCGCTGGCGGTGACCGTGGCCCCGGCGAGCGCGGTGGGTCGGAGGGCGACGTCGACGCCTGCGCTGGTCAGCGCTTCCCCGGCCGGTCCCCTGAGAGAGGCGGTGAGCGTTGCGGTGCCCAGAGGCAGGCGGACCGCCGAGACCGTCGCTTCGCCGGCGGTCCCGTCCACGGAAGAGACGGGCGCGGAGGCGGACTGGGTCCCGGACGCGAGGGTGACGGTTCCGTCGAAGGGGAGCTGCGCGCCGGTCTCGTCCATCGCGGTCACGGTGGCGGACGCGGCATCCTTGATGCCGTCCGGCCAGGGGTACAGCGTGTCGTCGGCGGCGCCGACGTTGACGACCCTGATCTCGCCCGTGCCGACGAGGAGCGCGGCCGTTCCTGCGACAGACCCGGGCGCGGTGGCCCGGACGGAGTAGCTGCCCGCCGGGAAGTCCGTGGCCGACAGAGTGATGCTGGCCTCGGCTCGGCCGTCGCCGTCCTGGTCCGTGAGAGGAAGCGGCGGGAGCTGCTCGACGACCTGGCCGGCTGCACCGAGGACGGCGAGCTCGACCGTCGACGCGGCGCCGGCCGTCACGGTGACGGTCACCGAGTCGCGGAAGCCGTCCGATGCCGGCAGGGTCAGGACCTCGCTGACGGTCACGATGAGCCCTGTTTCGGCGGCGGCCGGCGCGGACACCGACCCGGTCACCAGAACGGCCGCGAGGCCGACGCCGGTCCATGCTCGCGCCCGCGCAGCTGTCCACGGCATGGCGCTCCCCCTCGCCGGAGTGGACCCCCACTCCGTCTCCTCCGGAGTGTAGCCACGGAACCGCCCCCCGGAGGGGGCATCCGGCGCCCCCGTCCCGGCCGGTGCCTCGTGTCGTCGGCCTCGGCGCGCGGGGAAGGACCGACGGCGACGGGTCAGTCCGTGAGGTCGGGCAGGTCGGGCGCGAAGTCCTCGTCGGTCGCCGTCTCCATGGGCACGGCATGGCTCGAGTCGAGGAGGCGGGTCCGCTGCTGGAGGTCGGCGAGCAGGTCCGCCGCGGGCATCTCGACGGCATCCCGGGCGAGATCGGACGACGTGATCTGACTGGCGGGACCGATCAGGACGTCCACGAGGTGCACCTGACCGTCGGCCTCGAGCGACGGCACCTGGACGGTGTCGGCGGAGTGCGACCGGGCGAGAGCCGCGGCATAGGCGAGTACGCCGTCCGAGATCTCCTCGGTGGTGACGATGTGGCTGGGTCCATAGGCGATGTCCCTCATCGCTCGAGCGTGCGCCCCGGCAGGGGGCGCCGACAAGACGTTGCATCTGACGGTGCCAAGCACTAGCGCTCCGCGGGCGGTCGAGCAGGCTCACTCCCCTAGGCTCGGCGGGACGACTCCCGCCCCCGGCCGATCCGCCGACAGCCCAAGGACGAACCATCCTCGTGACACGACGCATCCTTCCGCTTTCCGTCGCCGGGTCGGTCGCGGCCCTCGCACTCGCCCTGGCCGGACCGCTGGCTGCCCGCGCGCACGTGACGGTGACTCCGGACACCGCTGACCCGGGCGGCTACAGCACGCTGAGCTTCCGGGTGCCCAACGAGAGCGACACGCTCGGCACGGTCCGGGTGGAGGTCACGCTGCCGTCGGACACCCCGTTCGCCTCGGTCTCCTACCAGCCGGTGCCCGGCTGGTCGGCAACGCTGCAGACCACGACCCTGCCCGAGCCGGTGACGGTGGCCGGGAACCAGCTCACCGAGGCGGTGACCCACGTCGTGTGGGAGGCGGACGCGGGCACGAGCATCGCGCCTGGCCAGTTCCAGGTCTTTCCGCTCAGCCTGGGGCCGGTTCCGGAGACCGGGTCGATCCCCCTGCCCGCGACGCAGACCTACTCTGACGGCACCGTCGAGGAGTGGACGGGCAGCGTCGACGCCGCGCATCCCGCCCCCGTGCTGTACGTGCAGGACGCCCCGGTGTCCGACGAGCACTCCGGCTCCACTCCTCAGGCGGGGCACGACGAAGGAACCGCGGCCGCCGCGAGCGGGACGGCCTCCAACGCCGTGGACCCGCTCGCTCGCGGGCTCGGGATCGCCGCCCTCGCGGCGGGAGCGATCGCGCTCGTGCTCGCCTCCTTCGCCCTCGTCCTCCGCCGCCGCTCCACCTGACGCTCTCGAACCCGGCGCTTCCGAGTGCACACCCGCGCCGGCGCAGGGCCGGTCCGCTAGCGTTGCGCGCGATGAGGCACGGAAGTCCACGGCCCGAGCCGGACCCCGCGATCGTCGCCCGCCTGCGCGCTGCCGGCTGCGTCTTCGCCGAGGACGAGGCGCTGCTGCTCTCGTCGGAGGCGGCGGCGACCGACGCTCGCCTGGAGGAGTGGATCGCCCGTCGGGTCGAGGGCGAGCCGCTCGAGCAGATCCTGGGCTGGGCCGGGTTCCGAGGGCTCCGCCTCGCGGTGGAGCCGGGCGTGTTCGTGCCCCGGCTGCGCACCGAGTTCCTCGTCTCGCAGGCCGAGGTGCTGACCCGGCCCGGCACCGTCGTGGTGGACCTCTGCTGCGGCAACGGCGCGATCGGGCTCGCCCTCCTCGCCGCGCAGCCGTCGCTCCGGCTCTACTCGACCGACCTCGACCCGGCTGCCGTCCGCGTCGCGGCACGGAACGTCGGGTCGGCGGGCACCGTGCTGCAGGGCGACCTCTTCGCTCCTCTGCCCGCCGAGCTGAGGGGAACAGTGGGGGTGATCGTCGCCAACGCCCCGTACGTGCCCACCGAGGCGATCGCCGAGATGCCACCCGAGGCGCGACTGCACGAGCACAGAGTGGCTCTCGACGGCGGGAGCGACGGGCTCGAGCTGCACCGCCGGATCGCGGCGGAGGCCGCACTGTGGCTGGCTTCGGGTGGCAGCGTCCTGATCGAGACGAGCGAGGGCCAGGCGGACCGCACCGCCGGCCTGCTCTCCGCGGCGGGCCTCGAGGCGAGGATCGCGCACTCGGACGAGGTCGACGGAACCGTCGCGATCGGCACTCTGGCGCCCTGATCCGCGCCGCGGGCCTCCCGGCGGCCGCATGCTGCCGATCGCCGGCTCCTGCACTGGAGCGGATCCGGGCGCTCCCGGCCGCGGCAACCTCCTCACCGTGAAGTAGCCTCGGGGCGTGAGATTCGTCGTTGTGCCGCAGTGGCAGGGGTCGGGCTCGAGTCGCGCGATGCGCCTGTCGGACGGGGCGCTCGCGATCATGGGCGACCTGCCCTCGGCGAAGACCACGCTGGTCGACGTCCCGCTCGGCGCGGGCGAGGCGCTCGGCACGGGCGTGGCTCGGTTCAGCTCGCTGCGCCAGGTGCACGATCGGATCCGGATGGCCCTCGCCGGAGACCCGGAGCCCGCCGTCCTCATCGGCGGCGACTGCGGCGTGGAGCTCGCCGGAGTCGAGCACGCCCTGGCGACAGGAGACGGCCGGCTCGCCGTCGTCTGGCTGGACGCCCACCCGGACCTCGGAGCCCTCGGCAGCGCGCCCCGCGCGTTCTGCGGAACGGTCGCCCGCGCGATCCTCGGCGAGGGAGCCGACGGACTGAGCGGAGAGCCCGCCCTGTCCCCCGACCGTTTCGTGGCGGCGGGGGTGCGCCTCATCGACGACGACGAGCAGGACTACCTGGATGCGCACGACGTGCGGCTGCTGCGCGTGCCGGAGCTCGGCGACGGTGCGCTCGCGGAGCAGGTGGCCGCGACGGGGGCGACCTCCGTCTACGTGCATGTGGACCTCGACGTGCTCGACCCGGGCCAGCTCGAGGGCATCGGCGATCCGCAGCCGTTCGGGCTGGAGCTGCCCGCCCTGGTCGCCGAGCTCAAGGCGCTCGTGGCCCGCTTCCCGCTCGCCGGAGCAGGGATCGCAATGTTCTCCCCCGAGTCCCCCGAGGCCGCCCCGGGCGACCTGCCGACCGTGCTGCGCATCCTGTCGGCCCTCACCTCGCCGGCTCAGCCCCGCGCAGTAGCCTGAGCGCATGACGGCAGGCGACGACGCGGGTCCTCGTGTCGTCAGCGGCCGCGACGGCGGCGTCTTCACGATCCGGCTGAATCGTCCCGCCAAGCGCAACGCGGCGGACGTCCGCATGCTGCAGGAGCTCGCGCTCGCCTACGGCGAGTTCGCTCGCGACCCCGATGCCCGGGTCGCGGTGGTGTCCGCAGAGGGCGACCACTTCACCGGTGGGCTCGACCTGGCGGATGTCGGCCCGCGCCTCGGCGACGGTCCGGACCTCGTGCCCGAGGGCGGTGTGGACCCCTGGCAGCTCAGCGGACCCGCGCTGGACAAGCCGGTCGTCGTCGCCGTGCAGGGCACCTGCCTCACCCTCGGCGTCGAGCTGATCCTCGCCGCCGACGTCACGATCGCCGCGGACTCCACCCGCTTCGGCCAGATCGAGGTGAGCCGGGCGATCCTGCCCTTCGGCGGCGCCACCCTGCGCTTCCCGGCGGCGGTCGGCTGGGGCAATGCGATGCGCTGGATGCTCACCGGCGACCGCTTCGACGCGGCCGAGGCGCTCCGGCTCGGTCTCGTGCAGGAGGTCGTTCCGCACGGCTCGCAGCTCGATCGGGCCATGGACCTGGCACAGCGGATCGCCGCCCAGGCTCCGCTCGCCGTGCAGGCCACGCTCGCGAACGCCAAGCTGGCCCGCACCGCGGGCGCGGCCGCCGCAGCGGCCGCGCTGCCCGGTGAACTGGCCCGTCTGACCAGGTCGGAGGACGCCGGAATCGGCATGACCGCCTTCCTCACCCGGACCGCTCCGAACTACCTCGGACGCTGAAAGGCGAAGAAGGAGGCCACATGCCCGACATCTACGACCTCATCGTGATCGGAGCTGGCCCGGTGGGTGAGAACGTCGCCGACTACGCGCACCAGCGCGGGCTCTCCGTCGCCATCGTGGAGCGGGAGCTCGTCGGTGGAGAGTGCTCCTACTGGGCCTGCATCCCCTCGAAGGCGATGCTGCTCCCCGGCCTGACGCTCGAGTCGGCCCGACGGGTGCAGGGCGCGGCTCAGGCCGTCACCGGCGACCTCGACGTGGCCGCCGTGCTGAAGCGCCGGGACTCTTTCGTGCAGAACTGGGACGACAGCGGCCAGGTCGAGTGGCTCGACGGGGCAGGCATCTCCCTGGTCCGCGGTCACGGCCGGATCACCGGGGTCCGCACCGTGTCCGTCACGGCGGGCGACGGATCCGTCACGGAGCTCACGGCGACACACGCGGTGGCGGTCAGCACGGGCAGCGCGGCCCTGCTTCCCGACATCCCGGGCCTCTCCGACGTCGATCCGTGGACGAGCCGCGAGGCCACCGAAGCGAAGAGTGCGCCCGAATCCCTCGCGATCCTCGGCGGTGGGGTGGTGGGTGCCGAGATGGCCACCGCGTACACCTCGTTCGGCACGAAGGTCACCCTTCTCGCGCGGAGCGGACTGCTCGGCGGCATGGAGCCCTTCGCGGGCGAGCTCGTGGCCGGGCAGCTCGAGAAGTCGGGCGCCGTCCTCGAGCTCGGCGTCTCTCCCCGATCAGTCAGTCGGGGCGACGCCGGGGTGTCGATCGAGCTCGAGAACGGGCGGACCGTCGTCGCCGCGGAGCTCCTCGTGGCGACGGGCCGCACCCCGCGCACCGACGACCTCGGCCTGGCGTCGGTCGGCCTCACGGACGGCGACTGGCTGGAGGTCGACGACACCCTGCTCGTCCGCGGCGCCACCAACGACGACTCCCCGTGGCTCTACGCGGTCGGTGACGTGAACCACCGCGCGCTGCTCACCCATCAGGGCAAGTACCAGGCGAGGGCGGCGGGCGAGGTCATCGCCGCACGCGCCCGGTCGCGCGCGGTCGACGACGGGCCGTGGGGCCTGCACGTGGCGTCGGCGGACACCGCGGCCGTGCCGCAGGTCACCTTCACCGATCCGGAGGTCGCGTCGGTCGGCCTCACCGAGAAGGCGGCGCGGGCCGCGGGGCGCCGGGTCCGCGCGGTCGAGTACGACCTGGGTTCGGTCTCCGGCGCCGCCCTGCAGGCGGACGGCTATTCCGGCCGGGCCAAGCTCGTCGTCGACGAGGACCGGCAGGTCCTCCTCGGCGCCACCTTCGTCGGCCAGGACGTGTCCGAGCTCCTGCACTCGGCGACGATCGCCGTCGTCGGCGAGGTGTCGCTCCGCCGCCTCTGGCACGCGGTGCCCTCGTACCCCACCATCAGCGAGATCTGGCTCCGCCTGCTCGAGACCTATGGAAGGCCCTCGGAATGATTCCCCGATCGACCCGCCGTCGCTACCTCCGCGAGTTCGGCTTCGTCTACGCGACCGTGGTCGCCCTCGCCTGGGGCCTGCCCCTCAGCACCGGGCGGGTGCGCACGGACGGCGACCTCATCATCCTCAGCGGCCTGCCCGACTGGGCGTACCGCCGCGGCGGCACCACGGTCGGCCGGGTCTACCTCACGGGAGACAACACCGGCGACGCGGTCCTGCGCCACGAGAAGGTGCATGTGCAGCAGTGGCGCAGGCTCGGCCTCTGGATGCCCCTGCTCTACTGGCTGGCCGGCACCGACCCCATCAAGAACCGCTTCGAGATCGAGGCGGGACTCGAGGACGGCGGCTACCGGCGTCCGCGCCGCCCGGGGAGCGGCTCGTGACCCCGCTCGGCTACCCGGGAGAGATCGCCGGACGCACCGTGGTGATCACCGGCGCGAGTTCGGGGATCGGCGCGGCGGCCGCGCGGGCGCTGGCCGCGCTCGGCGCCGAGCTCGCCGTCGTCGGCCGCAACCCGGAGCGCACCCAGGCCGTGGCGGACTCGGTCCGCGGCACCGCCTTCGTCGCCGACTTCGGCCGGCTCGACGACGTGCGCCGCCTCGGCGAGCAGCTGCTGGAGCGATATCCGCGGATCCACGTTCTGGCCAACAACGCGGGCGGCATGCAGCCGAAGCGCAGCTACACGGTGGATCGCAACGAACGCACGCTGCAGGAGACCTACCTGGCGGCGTTCGAGCTCACCCGTGTGCTGCTGCCCCGCCTCACGGACACCGCCGCCGACGCTCCCGAGGGCAGCGTTCGGATCATTCAGACCGCGAGCGCGGCGAACCTGGGCGGGCGGCTCCGACTCGACGACCTCGATTTCGGCAAGGGCCCCTGGTTCGGCGGCTGGCCCGCATACTGTGCGGTGAAGCTCGCGAACATCCTGCACACCCGCGAGCTGGCCCACCGCCTCGTCAATACGGGGGTCAGCGCCTACGCGTTCCACCCGGGCCTCGTGCGCACCCGCTTCGCCAACGACAGCCTGTCCATTCGCGTGGCGAGCGCTCTCAGCGGGGGCAGCTACGGCATCAGCGCGGAGCAGGGCGCGGAGCCGCTCATCCGGCTGGCCTCGACACCCGACGTGGGCGCCGCGAGCGGCACCTACTTCTCGCGTCTCCAGCCGCACGGAGCGACCACGGCCCAGGCCGACGACGCCGTCTTCGCCCGCCGGCTCTGGAGCGCGAGCGAAGTGCGGGTGGACCCGGCCCGGGTCTCCTGAGGTCCGGCCGGCAGCGGTCAGCTGAGCTCGGACTTGCCCTCGCGCCAGTAGCCCATGAAGGCCACCTGGCGCCGGTCGAGTTCGCAGTCCCGGACCAGGAAGCGGCGGAGGCTCTTGATGACGGCGGCCTCGCCGGCGAGCCACGCGTAGAGCGAGCCGGTCGGCGCCTCGGACGGCGTCTCCCAGAGCAGCGCCGAGTCGACGTCGATGTCGGAGAGCTCCTCGATCGCCACCGCGCGCGCGCCCGCGGAGAGGTGTTCGGCGAGCCAGCCGCGCACGGCAGGGTCGAGCCGGCTGCCCGCCGGGGCGGCCCCGCGCGGAAGCCAGTCGACGGTGATTCCCGAGCCGAGCCGGAGCTGCAGGCAGTCCTCGGCCCGCGGGATCTCGAGGATCGCGTGCGCGACGGTGCCCTCCGGCAGCGACTCGAGGATCGCCGAGACGGCGGGCACGGCGGTCTCGTCGCCGGCAAGGAGCAGCGTCGTGGCCGATCCCGGATTGAACTCGATGCCGACTCGCGAGTCGGGGCTCCCTGCGTCGGGCCCGACCAGCACGATCTGGTCCCCGACCTGGGCGCGGCGGACCCACGCGGTGGCGGGGCCGGTGTCGCCGTGGGTGACGAAATCCACGTCGACCTCGGAGAGGTGCGGCCGGACGGCGCGGATCGTGTAGGTGCGGATCGGGTTCTGCTGCTGCGCGGGGAGAGCCCGCCAGCGGGTGTACCACGCTCCGGTGGCGAGCACCTCGGGATCATCGACGAAGTCGCCGTAGCCGATGCCGGGAAGCGGCAGGAGCACCTTCACGCGCTGGTCGAGGCCCTCGGTGCCGAAGTCCGCGAGGTCGGCACCGGTGAAGGTGACGCGCACGAACGAGGGCGAGAGGCGTACGACGCTGCGGACCAGCACCCGGTAGGGCCGATACGACGGGCGGGGCCGAACGTCCGTCGAGGTAAGCATTGCCTAACCTTACCTCGGCCTCCCCGGATCGCAAGAGGCTCGGCTCGGTTCCCAGCTCCTCACCACTGCGGAGGGTGCCGCCGCTGCCAGTCGAATCGGCGCTCCAGCTGGCGGGCGATCGAGACGAGCGTCGCCTCCCCGCCGGGACGGCCGATGAGCTGCACCCCCATCGGCAGCCCCTCCCCCGTGACGGTCACCGGCAGCGTGATCGCGGGCAGCCCCGTCGCGTTCACGAAGGAGGTGAAGGGCGTGTACTGCACCTGCTGGGCGAAGTTGCGCTCGCCGTCCTCGGCGTCGTACCAGCCGAGAGGCCGCGGGGTCAGTGCGAGCGCGGGCGTGAGCAGCGCGTCGAGACGGGCACCCTCGGGCAGGAAGAGCCGACGCAGCAGCGCCCGCTCGAAGTCGCCGAGCGCGGTGAGCGCCTCGACGAGCGCGCCGGCGGGAAGCGCCCGTCCTGCCCGGACGAGCCAGGCGGTGAGCGGCTCGACCCGGTCGAGCGCGGCGTCGTCCAGCGGCAGCACGGCGGCGCCCGCCTGCCAGAGCACCCGGAAGGCCCCCGGGTAGGCGGACGAATCGGGCAGGGACGCGTCCTCGATCCCGTGCCCCACGGCTGCGAGCGCCTCGAGTGCGAGCGTGAGCGCGTCGCGCGCTTCGGGCGACACGGTGACCTCGTATGCGCCATCCCAGGGACTCTGCTGCGTGACGCCGATCGAGAAGCGCCCCTCTCCGCGGACCGCCGCGCCGAGCAGCCGGCCGGGGTCGGGTGCCCGGAGCGTTCGGGGGTAGTCGATCGCGCCCGACCGGCGCGCGGTCATCGCATCGAGCAGCATGGCGGCGTCGGCGACGGATCGGGCGAGCGGTCCCGGCACGACGAGACCACCGACGCTGTCCGCGGCGGCTCCTGCCGGGACGAGTCCACGGGAGGGCTTCAGCCCCACCAGTCCGGTGGCTGCGGCGGGGATGCGGATCGATCCCCCACCGTCGGATCCGGGGGCAACCGGAAGCAGCCCGGCCGCGACCGCGACCGCGGCGCCGCCGCTCGACCCGCCAGCGCCGAGCGAGAGGTCGTACGGGTTGCGGGCGGGCGGGCGGCCGAGCGGCTCCGTATAGGAGGGGAAGCCGAACTCCGGCGCCGTGGTCGCGCCGAGGCTCACGCTGCCCGCGTCGTCGAGCACCCGGACGATCTCGTCCGTCGTCTCGGCGACCGTACCCGCCAAGGCTCGCGAGCCGCCGGTCGCCGGCTGCCCGGCGCGCCGCCACAGCTCCTTCTCCGCCAGGGGCAGGCCCCAGAGCTCGCCGGTGCCGCGCTCGAGCGCCCGGGCCCGGTCGAGTGCGCGGTCCCCGTCCACGCGCGAGAACGCCCCCAGCCGCGGATTCAGCCCCTCGATGCGGCGGAGGTAGTGCTCGGTGAGCTCGACCGGCGACACGTCCCCGCGCTGCAGCCAGTCCCACTGGTCCTGCGCGCTGAGGTGGTGCAGCTCGAACACCGCTATGCCGCCCTCACTTGAGGCTCTTCTGCAGCATCACGGTGCCGAGCCAGCGCTCGAACTTGTAGCCCACCCGGCCCATCCGGCCGATCTCCGTGAAGCCGAAGGCCTCGTGCAGGCGCAGGGATCCCTCGGCGCCCTTGTCGGCGACGACCGCGAGGATCTCCTTCAGACCCGCCGCCCGGGAACGCTCGATGAGCGCCTCGAGGAGCGCGTGGCCCAGTCCCTTGCCGGTGGCGGCGGGGCGGAGATAGATGGAGTTCTCGACCGTGAACCGGTAGGCGCGCTTCTGCTTCCAGGGCGAGACGAGGGCGTAGCCGAGCACCTGTCCGGTTGGCGAGACGGCGACGAGGAACGGCATCTTGAGCTTGTGCAGGTAGGCGAACTTCGAGCGCCACTCCCGCAGCGTCATGGCGTCCTCGTCGAAGGTCACCACGCTGTTCACGACGTAGTAGTTGTAGATCTCCCGGACGTCGGGAAGGTCGCGCAGGGTCGCATCGCGGATCTCGAAGGCGAACGGCGCCTCCGGCTCGGGCGCCTTCCGCAGATGCGGCGGCAGGGCGCGGCGGGGCTGGTATTCCTCTTCGAGCATCCGGTCTCCCTTCGAGCCTGCCGTCCAACCTAGGGCGCTGCGGGCGGAGGGGCGACACGCCAGTCGACGGCGCGAGCGCCCAAGTCCTCGAGCGCCGCGTTGACGCGGCTGAACGGCCGAGAGCCGAAGAAGCCCCGGGACGCGGAGAGCGGGCTCGGATGCGGCGAGGAGATCACCGGGATGCCCGCGAGCAGCGGGCGGACGGCTTCGGCGTCCCTCCCCCAGAGCACCGCGACGAGCGGTCCACCCCGCTGCACCAGCCGCTCGATGGCGAGCGAGGTGACGCTCTCCCAGCCCGTGCCGCGGTGGGAGCCTGCGGCGCCTGCGCGCACCGAGAGGACCCGGTTGAGCAGCAGAACGCCCGAGGCGGCCCAGGCCGACAGGTCGCCGTGCGGCGCCCGCGGAATGCCGAGGTCGGCCTCGAGTTCGGCATAGACGTTGACGAGGCTGCGCGGCAGCGGCCGCACCTCCGGCCGGACCGAGAACGCAAGCCCCATCGCGTGCCCCGGCGTCGGGTAGGGGTCCTGTCCGACGATGAGCACGCGGACGTCGGCGAGCGGCTCCCGGAAGGCGCGGAGAAGGACGTCCCCGTGCGGCAGGAAGTCGTGCCCCGCGGCCGCCTCGGCGCGAAGGAATGCGCGCAGCGCGGTGAGCGTGGGCTGTGCGTCGGCGAGTGCGTCCGCCCAGCCGCCGTCCATCGCGCCCCGCTCGGCGAGCTCTGCCAACCCCAGCGCGGGCCGACTTGCCGAAAAGTTACGCATTTCGGGCTCGAAAGCGTCATTTTCTGGCAAGTCGGTTCTCCGGGGAGGAAGGACGGTCAGCCGGCCGCGGAGAGCACGTCGACCGTGACCCCGTTCTCGCCCGGGGCGACGCGCCAGATGCTGCCGGCGCCCACCACTCGCAGGCCGCCGGTGCCGACGATGAGGGCCGTGCCCTCGTCGATGGCGAAGCCGCCGTCGGTGAGGCCGGCCGTGGTCGCTGCGACCAGTCGGGAGAGGGTCCCCCACTGTGCCGCGTGCACCTCGATGCTCACGTCGATCAGTCCGATCCCGTTGCTGATCCGCACCTCGTCGAGGTCCTCCGCGGCGTCCTCGGGACTGACCGGCACTCCGCCGATCCGCCAGCCGCCGATCAGTGCGCGCTCCGGCGCGATCATCGCTCCGGCGGAGAAGCCGAGGTACGGGACGCCGTCGAGCACGCGCTGCCGGATCTCCTCGAAGAGCGGGGCGAGGCTCTCGAGATAGGCGGGAGGCATTCCGCCGCCGACGAGGATGCCGTCCGAGTCCGCGAGCACTCCGGGAGTCGCGACCGAGCCTTCGACGAGCGAGATGACCCGCTCGTCGAGCTCTCCCGAGTGCGCGGCCTCTGCGACCAGCTTCGCCGCATGCTCGAGGCCGTCACCGTCCCGCACCACGATCACCGCGATGCGCGGAGCGCCGAGCACGCCGCTCGACCTGGCGTGTTCCGCGGCCTCCTCGAGGAAGCCGCGGAAGGCAGCGCCGCTGCCGTTCTCGGCCCAGCCACCGCCGACGAGGTGCACACTCACCCGTCCAGGCTAGCCGCGGCGATGTCCGCTCAGTGCCCTTCGGTGACCGGCGGCAGCGCCGACCAGGGGAACACGATCCACCGGTCCGTGCTGCGCCAGCAGAAGTCCGGCGCCAGGATCGTGCGGGGCTTGGAGTACAGGGTGACGCTGCGCACGTCGGCGCCGAGGTTTCTCAGGAGCTCGACCGCGAGCGAGAGGGTGTGGCCCGAGTCGGACACGTCGTCGACGAGGAGCACCCGCTTGCCGGCAAGCGACGCCCCATCGAGCAGCGGCGGCAGGATCTCGGGCTTCGCGAGACGCTCGTCGACCCCGGTGTAGAACTCGACGTTGATGCTGCCGCAGCTCTTCACGCCGAGCGCGTAGGCGACGCTGCCAGCCAGGAGCAGGCCCCCGCGGGCGATCGCGACGACGATCTCGGGCACGAACGTGGATTCGGCGATCGAGTGGGCGAGCTGACGGGACGCATCGCCGAATTCGAGCCAGCCGAGCACTTCCCGCTCGAGCGGGACCTCCTCGACCGCCGTGCCAGTGGCAGCCCAGTTCCTCGACATGCCGCTACGTTAGCCCCTCTCCGGAGGGCCGCCCGTCGCCGCCCGTCGCGGAAATCGGACCCGCGCCCTCGCCGAGGCGGCGGCGCCCGGGCCTCAGGACGCCGCTTCGGCCTGACCTCGGCGCAGCCCCAGGTCCTCGCCGGCATGTCCTCGATGCAGTGCACGAGACGTCGCCACTCCGACTCGGCGGGTGTCGGGTGACCGACAGAGCAATCGCGCGCTCGGGCGGAACCTTCAGGGGTTGAGCTGCTCGACCGGAGTTCCGGCCGGCGGCGCGCACAGCCAGCGCCTCCTCTCCGGGGGCGGCTTCGGCACCTCCCCCGACAGAAGGACGAAGAACATGACTGACACACTCCCCTCGACCGCCGCCTCCTTCCTGCCCACATCGGAGAAGCGGAAGCGCCAGCCGTTGCGGGCCCTTCTGGCAGTCCTCCTGACCATCGGGGGCATCGCCGCGTCGCTCGCGTTCGCCTCCCCCGCCACCGCCGCATCATCGGTGCTCGGGCCGGGCGGGTTCCGGTGCGGCTACCACCAGGTCCAGATCACGGCGCCGCGGGTCTACGCCTCCAGGGGCACGGAACAGGTGTATTGGCTCAACGGGCTGGAGCGCTGGAACGGATCACGCTGGGTCGAGATGACGACCTACGCGAACTTCTCGAGCTTCAACTCGTTCGGACGGCAGGCCACCGCCTGGACTGGCGTCCCCTCCTCCGCGCCGTACGGCTCCTACGTCAACAGCGAGCTGATCGTGAAGGCGACCACCCCCGGGTACTACCGAGTCGCGGCGTATGTCGCCAGCTACTCGGGTGGCCCTGTGTGGGACGCCTACATCCTGAATGGCGCGTACTGCTGGGTGAGCTGAGCATCGGCGACGACGGAGCGAGCGGCCGGGGGCGACGCCCTCCTGCCGCTCGCTTCTCGTTCCGGCCTGCATCCGCGAGCGGTCAGCGAGCCGGCTCGCTGCCGGCCGCACCCGGCGTCCCCTCGCGTGTCGCATCGGGCCAGATCTCGGAATACGGACTCAGCCAGGCGAGGCGATGGAGCGGCCAGCCGACGAGCACGGCCCGACCCACGACATGGTCCAGTGGGACGGCCCCGTCCGTCGGGCCGCCTCGGTGAAAGCGGGAGTCCAGCGAATCGGCGCGGTTGTCGCCCATCACCCAGATGGCACCGTCCGGCACGACCACGGTGAACGACAGCGAGGCGGGCGGCCGCGGCCCCAGTTGGCCGGAGCCGTCGAAGAGGTACGGCTCGTCCACCGCTGCTCCATTCACGAAGATGCGCCCGGATGCGTCACAGCACGAGACGACATCGCCCGGCAAGCCGACCACCCGCTTCACGAGATGACCGACCCCGTCACCGTTCAGGAACTCGAGGAAGCTCGACACCGGCGTCCCAGTCCGCGCATCCGCGCCTCCAGCACCGGACGCTTCACCCCGGAGCCAGCCCCCAGGGTCCCGGAAGACGACGACATCCCCACGCTCCAGCGGAATGAGACCCGGCACGAGCTCGTTGACCAGGATCCTGTCTCCGACCTCCAGGGTGTCCACCATCGATGCCGACGGCACGACGAACACCCGCAGCAGATAGGTGCGGACCAGGAACGAGGCAGCGACGGCGAGCACGACGATCACGGCCGCATCACGAAGGAGGTGGGCGGCGCGTCCTCGACGTGGCTGCTCGGCCGGCTCGCGGGCCATGTGCCGCACTCCTTCCCGCGTGCGTCGCGTACAGGGAGGTCTACTCTCGTACGGCGGTCCAGCGCCAGTGCGGGTTGCCGGGGTGGCGAGACTCAGTCCGGCTCGACCTCCTCCGCGTCGGATCGAGCGGAGAGCGTTGCGCCGACCCAGATCGTCAGAAGGGCGGCGGCTCCTCCTTCAGCCACTCCTGCTGCGCGACGGGCCCGCCCGGCATGCCGACCTCCGGGTGGGTGCGGTGAGTGCGGCCAAGAGCGGAGGTCCACTCGAGGGTGCCCGCCTCGTCGAGGTGCTTGGGCTTCCAGCTGCTGGCGTGTTTCAGGTGATGGTGACTTCGGCACAGATGGGCGAGGTTGTCGGCGTTCGTCTCGCCGTCGTAGAGCCAGTCCTTCGTATGGTCGATGTCGCACAGCCGAGCCGATCGGTTGCACCCCGGGAAAACTCGGCCCTTCCGCCGCTCCGTCCGGCGTGGGAGCATTCGGGCACCCCGCCGGGACGCCGGAACTCCCGTTCCAGGAGCCGGCGATGCTCCCGGTGTCCGCAAGGAGACAGGCGCAGTGTCGCCCGCCCGACAGACGGGGATCCCGGGGGCCCGGAGACTTCTGCCATCGCACCCCGCGACCCGAAGAAAGGAAGAGACCATGAGCAACGACCAGAGCACCGACGACACAACCCTCCGTCGCGCCGACGACGACGTCGAAGGACACATGCCTCGGGTGAAGGTTCCCGTCACCGAGGACGACGTCGAGGGACACATGCCCCGCATCAGGGTCCCCGTCACCGACGAGGATGTCGAGGGCCACATGCCGCGGATCAGCGGCCGCGGCGAGACCGACGAGGACGAGGTCGAAGGGCACATGCCCCGCGTGAAGGTCCCCGTCGCCGACGAGGACGAGGACGTCGAAGGCCACCTGCCGAGGCTCACCGGCGGCAGGGACGAGACCGACGAGGACGACGACGACGTCGAGGGCCACGGAGTCCGCATCAAGATCTAGCCCTGCCAGGCGCGGCCGTCACAACTCGACGACCGCGCCTTCAGCGCGCCCGCCCGTGCCGAGCGGTGCTCGTCCTTGCGCGCGCACCTGGAGCGGTCCCGAATGACCCTCGAAGGCAGCCGCCTGCGCAACTTCTCGGATCCGCCCTCGCGGAGGCCGCGGAGGCCGCGGAGCCGCAGCCGGAGGCGGCCGCCTCGGCCTGACGGACGCGGATCGAGGAGCTCGACGCAGCGCGAGATCGCCCTTCCGCCGCTTCGCCCCCGCGTGGGACGATTCGGGCACTCCTCCCCCGGATGCCGGACCGACGAAGCTGTCGCACCGACCCTCGAGGCGGGAGCGCGCACGATCTCCCGTGTCCGGCAATCGACACGGGTTGTGTCGTCGGCCCGACGGTCCCGAGCCCACCGAGCCCGGAGGATTCTGCCATCGCGACCTCGCGACCCTAAGAAAAGGACCAGGACAATGAGCAACGACCAGAGCAACGACGACCTGACCGCCGCCCCCTCCAACGATGTCGAAGCGCACGGAGTGCGCGTGCGGATCCTCAACGACGAGGAGAAGAACGAGGACGTCGAAGGCCACGTCTTCCGCCCGGGCGGCGACGCCGGCACGGACCGGGACGACGTCGAGGGCCACCTCGCCAGGGTGAAGGGTCCCGACACCGACGCCGACTCCGACTCCGATGTGGAGGGACACGGGGTCCGCATCAAGATCTAGTCCGGACGAGGGCGCACTGAGGGGTGTGCCGGCGGACCCACGAGGCGCGGCTGTCACGAGAGGTGGCGTCCGCGCCTCGCGTCGTCTCCCCCGCTGCCTTCGCTGCGGGGCGCCTGTCCGCTAGTCCTTGCGCACCTGCAGCGGTTCGCGGGTGACCTTGAAGGCCGCCGCCTGCGCCACCGGGCGGATCGTCACCGTGTCGAGATTGACGTGGCCGGGGAGGTCCAGCGCATAGGCGATCACGTCGGCGACGTCCCCCGAGGTGAGCGGATTCTCGACGCCGCGGTACACGCCTCCCGCGCGATCAGCGTCGCCGCCGAAGCGGTTGAGCGCGAACTCCTCCGTCTGCACCATGCCGGGCGCGATCTCGATCACCCGGATCGGCTCCCCCGCGAGCTCGAGACGCAGAGCGCGCATCAGCATCATCTCGCCGGCCTTCGCGGCGTTGTACCCCGCCCCGCCCTCGTAGACCTCGGTCGCGGCGACGCTCGTCACCGCCAGGAGGGTCGCGTGCCCCGCCTGCTCGGCGGCGGCCCTCAGCAGCGGGAGCAGCGCGCCGGTCAGCCGCTGGACGGCGATGACGTTCGCCTCGAACATCCAGCGCCAGTCCGCGGGGTCGCCGTCCTCCACACGGTCGAGGCCGCGAGCGCCGCCCGCGTTGTGCACGAGGGCGTCCACCCTGCCCAGCCCCTCGAGGTGGGCGCGCAGGGCCGCCACGTCATCGTCGGAGGTGAGGTCCGCGGCGAACACGTCGGCTCCGGTCTCCGCGGCGAGCGCGCCGAGCCGCTCGGCGCGACGGGCGACGCCGGTCACGTCCCAGCCGCGCTGCCGCAGCAGGGCGACCGTCGCCCATCCGATGCCGGTGCTTGCCCCAGTGACCACCGCGCGTGCCATGCCCGTCCCTCCCGGCCGGCCGCGTTCCGCACGGCCGCCGCGATCGACGATACCGCCGCCCTAGGCTGGCCCCGTGACGGCGACGCAGCGCACGCCGGCGCCCGCGACGACGCGAGTGCCGCTCTGGGACAACGCGCGCTTCGTGGCGATCCTGCTCGTGGTGGTCGGGCACTCTGTGCAGCGCCTCGCCGGGGAGCTCGATCCGGCCTTCGCCGTGTATCTCCTCATCTACTCCTTCCACATCCCGCTGTTCGTGCTCGTCAGCGGCCACTTCGCCCGCGACGTGCTCACCGCGAAGGACCTTCGCCGGATCGTGGGCGACCTGGTCGTGCCGTACCTCGTGTTCGAGACCATCTGGACGGTGGTTCAGTGGCTCGTCGAGGGCAAGCACACGGTGGACTACGCGAACGCGTCCTGGACGCTCTGGTTCCTGCTGGCCCTGATCCTCTGGCGGCTGCTGCTGCCCGTGCTCGCGGTGCTCCGCGCTCCCCTCGCCTGGGCCGCGGTCCTCTCGGTCACCGCGGGGTATACGGACCAGCTCGACAGCACGCTGGCTCTGTCCCGGGTCTTCTCGCTGCTGCCGTTCTTCGTGCTCGGCTGGGAGCTGCGCCGCCGGGATGCGGGACGGCGCTGGCTCGCCGCGCCACCCGCGCTGGTCCTGCGTGCCCGGCTGGCGGCCGGGGCGTTCCTCGCCGCCGTCGTCGTCGCGGCGATCCTCTGGCTGCCGCTCTGGCGCAGGCTGCGGCTGATCCGGTTCTTCTTCGGCGATGTCGCATACGCCGGATTCGGCTACGGCGCCTGGTGGGCGGGCCTCGTGCGGCTGGCGCTGCTCGCCCTGTCCGCGCTGATCTGCGTCGCGGTGCTCGTGCTGCTGCCGCGCCGAACCACCTGGTTCACCGCCCTCGGCGGCGCCACCCTCTACGTCTACCTGCTGCACACCTTCGTGCTCTACCCGCTGCGGGAGACGGGGATCCTCAGCGCCAACGCGACCGTCCCGGTTCTGCTCGGCATGATCGTGCTCGCCGTGGCGATCACCCTGCTGCTGTCCTCCCGACCCGTCCGCCGCGTCACCCGTCCGCTGATCGAGCCCGACGTCTCCCGCCTCTTCGCGGGCAGGGACTGACCGCCCTTCGTTACGCCCCGTGTCGCGTGCCGTTGAGGCCCGTTTCCGCCCTGCCTAGGCTCGCCCCCATGACCGACAACCAGTGGAAGTTCGAGACCCAGCAGATCCATGCCGGCGCCTCCCCGGACCCGGTGACCAACGCCCGGGCCACCCCCATCTACAAGACGACCTCGTACGTCTTCAACAGCGCCGACCATGCCAGGAACCTGTTCGCGCTGGCCGAGTTCGGCAACATCTACAGCCGCATTCAGAACCCCACTCAGGCCGTGGTCGAGGAGCGCATCGCCGCGCTCGAGGGCGGCACCGCCGCGCTCCTGCTCGCCTCCGGACAGGCTGCGAGCACCTACGCGGTGCTCAACATCGCCAAGGCCGGCGACCACATCGTGTCCTCCAGCTCCATCTACGGCGGCACCTACAACCTCTTCAAGTACACGTTGGCCCGGCTCGGCATCGAGACCACCTTCGTGGAGGACCAGGACGACGCCGACGAGTGGCGCCGCGCGGTCCGTCCGAACACGAAGCTCTTCTTCGCGGAGACGATCGGCAATCCCAAGATCAACATCCTCGACATCGCCCTCGTGGCGGATGTCGCGCACGAGGCGGGTGTGCCGCTGATCGTCGACAACACGATCGCGACGCCCTACCTCATCCGTCCCTTCGAGTACGGGGCCGACATCGTCGTGCACTCCGCCACGAAGTTCCTCGGCGGCCACGGTGTGGTCATCGGCGGCGCCATCGTGGACGGCGGCAAGTTCGAGTGGTCGAAGAACGTGGAGAAGTTCCCGGAGCTCACCGAGCCCGATCCCTCCTACCACGGGGCGAGCTACACCACGGCGGTCGGCGACGCCCTCGCGTACATCATCAAGGCCCGGGTGCAGCTGCTGCGCGACCTCGGCGCCGCGATCTCGGCCGACAGCGCCTTCACCCTCCTGCAGGGCATCGAGACGCTGTCGCTGCGCATCGAGCGTCACGTGCAGAACGCGCAGGAGATCGCCGAGTGGCTGGAGAACCACCCGGACGTCGCGAGCGTCAACTACTCGGGACTGCCCTCCAGCCCCTGGTATGCGGCCGCGAATCGCTACGCCCCCAGGGGCGTCGGCGCCGTGGTCTCGTTCGAGCTGAAGGGCGGCGTGGACGCCGGACGGCGGTTCGTGGAGAGCCTGAACCTGTTCAGCCACCTGGCGAACATCGGCGACGTCCGCTCCCTCGTCATCCACCCGGCGTCGACGACGCACTCGCAGCTCACCCCCGAGCAGCAGCTGACCTCCGGCGTGACGCCGGGGCTGGTGCGCCTCTCGGTGGGGCTCGAGCACGTCGACGACCTGAAGGCGGACCTGGAGGCGGGCCTCGCGGCCGCGCGGGCGCTCTCGGCTGTCCAGGCGTAACACCAGGCACTCCTGGGACCGCCCGTCCGCATCCGCCCTCCGAGGCGGGCGGGCGGGCGGTCCCTCTGCCGTAACACTGGCGGCTCGGCATCCCGGGACGCCGGATACTGGAGCGTCATGGACTGGCAGACCCCCGAGGACGCGATCCCCTCCGCCATCGTCACGGAGGCCGATCAGCGGGCGCTGCTGGGCAAGCCGCCGGCGACGGGCGCCTGGCGGGAGGGCGACCCGCCGGCCTGGCGCCGCTTCGCCTCGGTCGGCGAACTGCGGACCGAGAGCGGCGGCGTGCTGCCGGGCATCCGGATCGCCTACGAGACCTTCGGCACGCTCGACGCCGACGGCCGCAACGCGGTGCTCGTGGAGCATGCGCTGACCGGCGACGCGCACCTCACCGGTCCGGCCGCGCCCGGTCAGCCGACCGGCGGCTGGTGGGGCGGGATGGTCGGCCCCGGCCTCGCCATCGACACGGACCGCTGGTTCGTCGTCGCCCCCAACATGCTCGGCGGCTGCCAGGGCAGCACAGGACCGGCCTCGCTGGCGCCCGACCTGCGGGAGTGGGGACCGCGCTTCCCGTTCCTGACCATCCGAGACCAGGTGGAGGCGCAGCGCCGCCTCTCCGACGTGCTCGGCATCGAGCGGTGGGCCGCCGTCATCGGCGGCTCGATGGGCGGCATGCACGCGCTCGAGTGGGCGCTCGCCTTTCCCGACCGGGTCGACCGGCTCGGCCTCCTCGCCGCCCCCGCCGCCTCCAGCGCCGACCAGATCGCGCTCAACTCGGTGCAGGTCGAGGCGATCCGGATGGATCCGCGCTTCCGCTCCGGCTGGTACTACAACGCCCCGGACGGCGACGGGCCGACGCACGGTCTCGCGCTGGCGCGACGGATGGCGCTGCTCAACTACCGCAGCCCCGGCGAGCTCAACGCCCGCTTCGAGCGGTCATGGCAGAGCAGCATCGACCCGCTCGGCGCAGGCGGCCGCTATGCGGTCGAGTCCTACCTGGACTTCCACGGCAACAAGTTCACCCGCCGCTTCGACGCGAACAGCTACATCCGCCTGGTGGAGGCGATGAGCTCGCACGACGTCGGGCGGGGGCGCGGCGGCGTGGAGGCGGCCCTCGCCGGACTGCGGCTGCCGACGCTCGTGCTGGGCATCGACAGCGACCGGCTCTTCCCGGTGGAGGATCAGCGCCGCATCGCCCGTTCCACGCCCGGCGCCCTCGACGGCGGTGAGCCGGTCGTGATCGAGTCCGAGTACGGGCACGACGGATTCCTCATCGAGAACGAGCTGGTCGGCCGGGAGATCGCCCGGCTGCTCGCCACCCCGGCCGGCTGAGCTGGGCCTGGAGCGACAGGCCTGATCAGAGGCGCCTGCGGAACCGGCGACTAGAAGTTGATGTAGTGCCGGGCGTTCAGCGGATCGCGGCGCTCGGCGCGCAGCACGCGGGCCGAGCCGAGCAGGGCGGCGGCGGCGAGGAGCCCCACGAGGGCGAACCCGATGAGCACGACGTTGCCCACGATGCTGTCGGCCAGCGCGGTGGTGCCGAGCCCGGCGGTCGTGGCTAGCTCGGTGGCCGTCGCAGTCATGGTTCCCCTTCGCGCGCCCTTCCCTGGGCGCTGCTCCACACTAGGTGCGGCCGCCGACAGGCCCTCCTGCGGCCGCATCCCCAATCCGGGGGGAGCAAACGGGGGCATCACTCCCTAGACTCGGGTTCGAGGTCTATCCAGTGCCCGCACCCATGCCCCACCGTCGATCGTCGCGACTGCGAGTCGCGATCGTCGACGACCACAGACTCGTCCTCGACGGGCTCGAGGCGCGGCTCACCGCGCCTCGCACCGGCCTGCAGGTGGTGACCGCGGTGCTCTCCTGGGGGGACCTGATCTCGCATCCCGAGTTCCCGGTCGACGTGGTGATCCTCGACCTCAACCTCGAGGACAACATCCCCATCTCCACCAAGCTGAGGGTGCTCACCGCCGCGGGCAGCAAGACCGTGGTGATCAGTCGGCACGCCGACTCGGGCTCCATCTACGGGGCCATCCAGGCCGGGGCCGCCGCGTTCGTCGGCAAGACCGAATCCGCGGACGCCCTGATCGCCACCGTGCACGCCGCGGCCGACGGCCACGCGGTGCCGAGCGACGCGGTGCGCCGGGCGCTCGACGACTTCGAGAGCTCCGTGGAGCCGAACCTCGGCAAGCAGGAGCAGCGCGCGCTCGTGCTCTACGCCTCGGGCCGGTCCATCAAGGAGGTCGCCTCCGACATGACGACCACCGAGGAGACCATCAAGTCGTACATCAAGCGCGCGCGGCGCAAGTACCGCGCCATCGGCGTGGACCTCGGCACCAAAGTGCTGCTGCGCAGGCACGCCATCCGCGAAGGCTGGATCACGCCGGAGTAGAGCGACTTTCGCTCAGCAGGCAGGATCTGCTCCAGCAGGCAGAATCCGGCGGAATCGCCGTCTGCCTGCGAAAACCGCCTGCTGAGCGTAAGTTCGCCTCCCGGACGGGTCCTCAGGTCCGCCGACGCGCTTAACGCACCTCCTGCGGAGTGGCTCCCGAACCGGCGATCTGCGGATGTCAGCATGTTCGTGGCCAGCCCGATGGTCGCGCCGCCGGTGACCCGGCGGCACCGGACGCCGCCCCGAAGCGGCCCCGGCCCCCGTCCGGACCTCCGTCCCCCCAGGCAGGAAGCCCATGGAACGCATCGTCAAGGAGCGCGACCGCCTCCTCCAGAGGAGCGCACGCCTGCTCGGCATGAGCGGCGCCGCCGTCGCCCTGCTCTGCCTTGCCGTGCCCGGCAGCGTCGCCCCGGCGACCCTCGTGCTCCTCGTTCCGCTGTTCGCGGTGCTCGGCCTGCTCCTCGACCGGGTGGGCCGGTCCCGGTCCCTCGTCTGGGCGCCGGCCGTCGTCGCTGCCGGCTCCCTCATCCTGCTGGTGCTGCAGCTCGCCAACACCGGTGCGCTCGAACCCCTCACCGGAGTGCCCGCCTCGCCGACCGGGTACAGCAGCGCCGCGGAGCTCGCCATCCGCATCCTCGCCGCCTGGGCAATCGCGAGCGTCGCCGTGGTCCTCACCATCTCGCTCGGCCGGATGATCGTGCTCGGGATCACCTTCACCGTCACCCTCGTCTTCACCCTGATCGCGCTCGCCGGCAGTGCCACCCTGCCCATGACGCTCCTCGTGCTCGTGGCCGGCTGGGCGATCGCCACGGTCATCGGGTCGCTGCTCAACGCGGGCGTGGTTCGCGCCGCCCGCCGCATCTCGAACATCGGCCGGGCGCACCGCGCGGAGCGCCAGGCGAGCGAGACCGAAGCCCAGCGGCGCCAGGGCGCGCGCCTGCTGCACGACACCGTCCTCGCCACCCTCACCCTTCTGGCGCACTCCGGCGTCGGCGTCGCGCCGAGCGCGATGGCGCAGCAGGCGGGCGACGATGCGCGGCTGCTGCGGCAGCTGCGACTCGGCTCCACCCCCACGCCGTCCTCGAGCGGCGACTACGCGCTCCAGCCGACCTCCGAGTCCGTGCTCGGCAACACGCTCGAGAACGTCAAGCAGCGGTTCGGCCGGATGGGTCTCACCGTGAGCTGGCACGGCACCGGGCAGGTGCTGCTGCCGAGCGACGTGCTGGACGCGTTCCTCGGATCCCTCGCCGAGTGCCTCGAGAACGTGCGCAGGCACGCCGGTGTGCACGAGGCCCACGTGACGATCACCGACGACGACACCACGATCCGCGCCATGGTCACGGACAGCGGAGTCGGCTTCGACATCGCCGCGATCGAGGAGGGCCGGCTCGGCTTCAAGGAGTCGGTGCTCGCCCGACTCCGCGAGGTCGGCGGTAACGCCCGCGTCTTCTCCGCGCCCGGCTCGGGCACGACCGTGGTGCTGGAGGTGCCCCGATGACCGCTCTGCGTGACCTCGCCCCCACCGGCGTGGACGAGAACACCCTCGGCGTCATCCCGGGCGCCGCGGCGCCGCGGCGCCGCAACCTGCCCTCGCTGCGGCTGCCCCGCTTCGCGAGCTCCCGGATCATCGACGAGAACGCCGGCAGCCTCGGCGCCGGGTTCCTCGGCATCGGCGCCATGGCGGTGTGCATCCTCATCGCCGCATACGACCTCGCGCGGTTCACGCTGCAGTGGTCCGCCTATGCGCTTCCCGGCGTCGCTGCGGCCGCCTGGCTGATCTTCGCCGCCCTCCTCGTGACGGTCGGCATCGTCATCCGGCGGAACGAGGACCGGCTCCCGGACCCGGTGTTCATCGCCTTCGTCGGCGGCCTGGGCGTGGTGATGGTGCTCGACCTCGTGGCCGTCTGGCCGCTCCGGAATGTGGCGGGCGGCTCGACCGCGGCGATCGCCGCAGGGGTGGGACTCCTCGCGGTGGTCGGCGTGCGTCCTGCCCGGGAGATCTTCGCGGTGGCCGCGGCGTTCGGCGGCACCCTCTTCCTCGCCGACCTCCTCGACGGCTCTCTCGATCTGGAGCGCCTGGCCCCCTCCATCGTGATGCTCGCCCGCGCCGTGCTGCCCGCCATCATCGGTGCGCTGATCCTCCGCGGCTTCCGGCGGATGGTGAAGCTGGAGTTGGACCGGGTGCTCGTGCAGAGCACCGTCTCCGCGCCCCGCTACGCCGTCGGCATGCTCGCCTCGGAGGAGCTCGCCCGCCTCGACCTCGCCGCCGAGCAGCTGCTGGAGGGCGTGGCCAGCGGACGGACCCAGCTGCCCCTCTCTCCCCGGCTCGCCCAGACCGCCGCATCGCTCGCCACCGAGCTGCGCCTGCACCTGATCGAGGGGCGGCGGGAGACCTGGCTCTACCACGCGATCTCCGAGTCGGAGCTCCTCGGGCCCGCAGCCTCGCTCAGTGACCCGGGAAGCCTCGCCGGCCTCCTCGACTCCCGCCAGCGGGACGGCCTGCTCTCCACGATCTGGCTGCTCGTCAGCGACCGGGTGCCGCGCGAGACGGCCGGCGGTCGCACCGTGCGCATCACCCTCGGTCCCGTCGCGCCCACGGAATACGCCGGGCCGATGCGCAAGATGACGATCCCGATCGCGATCGAGACCACCGGTGTGGCGCGCAACCGGGTCGACCCTGCGACGTGGGATGCTATCCGCAAGGTCGGCCGGCACACCGACTCGGTGCGGGACGGAAGTCTGTGCCTCGAGATCGAGTGCCTCGTCGACAGCCCGGCCGACTCATGACCAGCGTCTTTCCCGAGGACGGACCCCCACCAGTTCCAGGAGATTCAGTGATCGATCCCCGCCCCCCGATCCGACTTGCCCTCGTCGACGACCACAAGATGCTGCTCGGCGCCCTCACCGAGTGGATCCGCAACGCGGCATCCGACATCGAGATGGTCGCCGCAGTGACGACCTGGCCCGAGCTGCTCACCCACCCGGAGTTCCCGGTGGACGTGGTGCTGCTCGACCTCGACCTCAAGGACAACATCCCGATCTCGGTCAAGCTCTCGATGCTGAAGAGCACCGGGGTCAAGACCGTGCTGATGAGCACCTATTCGGAGCCGAACGTGGTCCGCGAGGCACTCGCGGCCGGCGCGCTCGGCTATCTGGTGAAGAGCGAGGACGCGTCGATGATCGTCGACGCTCTCCGCTCGGCCTACCGCGGCGAGTCCTACATCTCGGCGGAGCTCGACCTCGCCCTCAACGCCGGCGACATCGGCGGCGCCCCCCGACTCAGCGCACAGGAGCGCAGGGTGATGGCGCTGTACGGCGGCGGCGAGCCCGTGAAGACGGTGGCGTACGAGCTGGGCATCTCCGAGGAGACCGCGAAGAGCTACCTCAAGCGCATCCGCGAGAAGTACCGGGTGGCCGGGTTCGACGTGGGCACCAAGGTCGCCCTCCGTCGCCGCGCGATCCAGGACGGCATCCTGCTGCAGACCGACTAGGTCCGGCACGACGCGCAGAGGCACCGCACTCCCCCGGGAGCGCGGTGCCTCTCCCGTTTCCGGCCGAGCGCCGCATCCGTCCGGCCGCCCGGCAACGGCATGCGGTTGCCGGCTGGCCGGACGGTTGCGTCGAGGCTCGGCTCTCGCCGGTCGGGCTACTCGGGACCGGCGAGGTCGAGCGAGGATCGGGTCGAGCGGCGCTCCACCGCGAAGCTCGTGACGGCCAGCCCGATCCCGCCGATCGTCAGCGCGATCCCCACCCAGATCGGGGCCAGGTAGCCGAACCCTGCAGCGACGACGGCTCCGCCGAGAGCCGCGCCCATGGTGTTGCCGACGTTGAGGGCGGAGTGGTTGACCGCCGCCGCGATCGTCTGGCTGCCGGTGCCCGCGACGTCGAGCAGGCGCACCTGGATGACCACCGCACCGCCCGCGACGGCGGCTCCGAGCAGGAACAGGCAGGCGAAGAGGCCGACCACCGTGTGCACGGTGAGGAGCAGCGCCATCAGGGCGACCAGGACCAGCCCGAAGCCCGCGAGCAGGGCCCGCTCGGTGCCGCGGTCCGCGAACCAGCCGCCGGCGAAGTTGCCGAGCGTCATCCCGATCCCGAAGGCGACGAGAACGAGCGGCACCGCCGCGGTCGCAAGTCCCGTGACCTCCGTCGCGATCGGCGACACGTAGGTGAACACGGCGAAGAGGCCACCGAAGCCCACGGAGCCGATGCCGAGCGCGAACCAGACCTGGCCGCGCTTGAACACCCGCAGTTCGCTGCGCAGCGTGGAGGACGTGTCCCCCTGCTGGCGTGGGACGAGGAGCGACACCGCCAGGAAGGTGAGCACGAACAGGCACGCCACGGCGAGCATCGAGGCCCTCCAGCCGTAGTGCAGTCCCAGCCAGGTGATGGCCGGCACTCCCACCACGTTCGCGATGGTGAGCCCGCTGAGCACGAACGCCGCTCCCTGCCCGCGCTTGTCCGGACCGAGGAGATTGGCCGCCACCAGGGAGGCGATCCCGAAGTAGGCGCCGTGCGGCAGGCCGGACACGAACCGCGCGGCGAAGACCCAGCCGAAGCTCGGCAGCACTGCGGAAGCCACCGTGGCGACCACGATGAGCCCGACCAGGCCGAGCAGCAGCCTCTTGCGCGGGAACCGCGCCGCGAACGCGGCGATGGTCGGCGCTCCCACGACCACCCCGAGCGCGTATGCGGCGATGAGGGCGCCGGCTTGCCCGTTCGCCTCCTCCGGTGACCTGGCGTACGCCTCCGGCAGCAGATCGCGGGCGAGATCCGGCAGGACTCCCATCGCCGCGAACTCGGTACAGCCGATGCCGAATCCGCCCAGCGCGAGCGCGAGCAGGGCGAGGCGGATGCGTGCGGGACTGAGGGGCATGGGCGCCGGACTCCAGGAGGGATGCGAGAGGGTGGCGGCGCCGTCGCCGGACCCTCAGGCTATGCCCTCGACCGACGCGGCGGGGGGAGTTGTCCCGCCCGGCGCTGCTGGTCCGCCCGCGTCAGTCGGCGATGCGGCGCAGCGCCTCCTCGAGGCGCTCGACCTTGCCGGTCAGCTCCCCGGTGGCACCGGGACGGATGTCGGCCTTCAGCACGAGCGAGACGCGCGAGCCGAAGGCGCCGACCGCCTCCGTCGCGCGCCTGATCACCTCGAAGACCTCGTCCCACTCGCCCTCGAGCGTGGTGAACATCGAGTCGGTCGAGTTGGGCAGGCCCGACTCGCGCACGATCCGGACGGCGGCCGCCACTGCGTCGTGGATGGACGCGTCGGGGCCCTCTCCCCCGCTCGGTGCCACTGAGAATGCGACGAGCATCAGACCTCCGGAAGCAGGGCGCGGCTCTCGCCGCGCGAGCGGTCGGCCGCGGCAGGGGCGCCACCGGCCGGAAGCGACCAGAGGCCGCGCAGGGTGAGCACGAGCAGCACGATCAGGGCGAGATTGCGCGCGGTCAGGAGCGCCGCCACCACCGGGTCGGCGACGATCAGCCACGAGTAGGCCCACGGGTAGACGATCTGGGTTCCCGCCGCGATGCCGAGGACCAGCCCGCCGCCCGCTCGCACCGCCGGACGAGAGGTGACGATGCCGAGCAGCACCGGCGGGGCGAGCCACACGATGTACTGCGGGGAGCCGACCTTGTTGACGACGATGAGCACCAGCACCAGGGCGAGCGACAGGGGTGCGAGCAGCGCGGTCGCCTCGACGCCCCGGCGGACCGCCCGGACGCCGAGCAGGAGGATCGCCGCCACCGCGACGACGAGGAGCGGCGTCATCACGGCGGCGACCGCCCTGGTGCCCGTGCCGAGCACCTGGTAGGTGAGCATCTGCTGGTCGTAGTAGACCCGCGTTCCCGGCACGCCCAGCGCCGCCTGCCAGAGCCAGAAGGCACTCACCGGCGCCTCCACCTGCAGACCACGCTCGCCCTGCTCGGTGATGAAGCCCAGCACGTTGGCCCCCGTGCCGAGGAGGAGAGCCACGGCGAGCACGACGGCGGTGAGCAGGGCGGCACCGCTGACGACGGCGGCCCTGCGCCTCAGCGCGATCACCGCGGCGGCCAGCAGCGCCGCCGGCCACACCTTGATCCAGGTGGCGAGCGCGAGCAGAGCCCCGGCGATCAGCGGCCGGGTCGCCAGCCAGAGCAGCCCCAGGATCGCCAGCGGGGCGGTGATCGCGTCGATCCGGCCGACCGCCACCGGTCCCAGCGCGGCGAGGAAGGCGACCCACCACCACGCGGCTGCGGGGCTGCGGCGGAGCAGCACCGCGAACGCCACCGCATCCAGCGCGGTCACGAGCAGGAGCCACATCTCGCCGTAGGGCCCCGGCCCGAACAGATACGCGAAGCCCATCGGCAGCAGCGCACCGACCGGATAGACCCAGGTGGTGTCGATGCCGACGAGCACGCCATGCTCGGCCGCGTAGTCCATCCAGAACCGGTAGACGTACACGACGTCGCCGAACGGCACGTGCACGTCGTCGAGCAGGTTGATGAGAGCCAACGTCAGGTGCACGACGGCGAAGGCAGCCCAGGCGCCCACCGGTCCCGTCGCGTTCCGCGTCAGCCAGCGTCGCCGCGGGGCGGCCTCAGTCACGCGGGATCCGAACGGGGCGGCATGCCAGCACGGTACCGCAGCGTGCTGGGGCGGCTCTGCGACTCGCGACCGGGGGTCAGGAGAGCAGATCCGCGATCACGGCGGGCAGCGCCTCGGCGATGTCGAGCGCCACGATCGGTCCGCCGCCCGAGGCCCGAGCGCCGGCCAGGCCGTGCAGCGCTGCGGCGGCCGCGGCGAGCGCGACGAGCCGTTCCGGGGCGGCCAGCACCTCGTGGGAGCGGGCCGCGACGA
>NZ_JAODMK010000048.1 GCF_025465545.1 Naasia sp.
GCAGCCGCGCGTGAGCCTTCCCGAATGGGCGTCGGCCTTCAGCGACGCGGAGCTGACGCCGGCCTTCCCCCTACCGCTTCCGTCGCCGCCCCGAGAGTGGGCGTGGGGCTCGGCGACGGGCAAGGGGGTGAAGGTGGCGGTGATCGACAGCGGCGTGTCCGCCGGCCACCCGCGGGTGGGCGGACTCGCCGGCAGCGTCGCGATCGAAGCGGATGACAGCGAGGCCGGCTTCCGGATCGTCGAAGGTCCCCACGAGGACCTCTACGGCCACGGCACCGCCTGCGCCGGCATCATCCGGATGCTCGCGCCCGATGCCGAGATCTACAGCGTGCGGGTGCTCGGCCGGAACCTCACCACCCGCGGCGCGCTGTTCGCCGCCGCCCTGCGATGGTCGATCGACGCGGGCATGCAGGTGGCGAACCTCAGCCTGAGCAGCCGGAGCGAGCAGTGGTTCGGCCCGCTGCACGCGCTCGCGGACGAGGCCTACTTCCACAACCTGATGCTCGTCTGCGCGGCGAACAACGTGCCGGGACCCACCTATCCCTCCCAGTACGCCTCCGTGTTCTCGGTCGCGGCGCGGGAGGGGCACGACCCGTTCGAGGTCGCCTACAACCCGCGTCCGCCCGTCGAGTTCGGTGCTCCCGGCATCGATGTCGACGTGGCGTGGACGACGGGCAGCATCACCGCCACCGGCAACAGCTTCGCGGCCCCGCACGTGGCAGGCCTCGTGACGCTGCTGCTGTCGAAGCACCCCGAGCTCACCGCGTTCCAGGTGAAGGCGGTGCTGCACGCGCTGGCCATCAACGCTCAGGACCCGGCAGCGCCGGCCTCTACCTGACGGGGCACCGACGCGGCATCCACCCGCACCACGGACAGCGGGCGGTCGATGCCTTTGACCGTCGCGACCTCCGGGGTGCCGCCCAACCAAGTGGTCGAGCCCGCCACCTCCTCGGAGGCGACGACCTGCCCACCCCTGGCGAGCCCGCAGAGCCGCGAGCCCACGTTGATCGGGTCGCCGATCACCGCGTACTGCCGGCGATCGGCGGGCCCCACGTGGCTGGCGACGACGGAGCCGGTGTGCAGTCCGATGCCGAAGGCGATGGGCGGCAGTCCTGCGGCCTCGAGGCTGCCGTTCAGCACCGGCAGGTCCCGCAGGAGATCGGCTGCAGCTTCTCTGGCATCGCCCGCCGGGTCGGCCAGGATGCGCGGGGCACCGAAGACCGAGAACACCTCGTCGCCCACGAACTGCATCACGGTGCCGTGGTGGGCGAAGATCCTCTCGCAGACGTAGTCGTAGAAGACGTCGAGGACCCGCTGAACGTCACCGGGGTCGAGGCTCGCGGCCATCGGCGTGAACGACCGCAGGTCGCAGAACAGGATGCCTACCGTCAGCCGCTCGCCGGCGCCGGTGCTCTCACCGCGTCCCGCCCGCAGGAGCTCGAGCGCGACGTCGCGCGGCACGTAGCGGGAGAACAGCCGCTCCGCGGTCTGCCGGTCCCGCTGCTCCGCGATCGTCCGGATCGCGAGGCTGCCCACGCCGGCCGCGAGGATGCCCACGGGGATCCGCACGAAGTCGGGCAGCCAGCCCAGCACCTGGAAGAGCACCAGCCCGATCCCGGTCACCAGCACGATGCTGGCGATCGTCGTGACCACCGCCCAGCGCAGCCGCCACCGGCGGGCGGCGAACGCGACCGGCGCACCGAACAGCAGCACGGCGAGGCCCGTGATCCAGGGCGAATACGGCACCACCCAGGCCCGCTGCAGGATGGTGCTCATCGCCTGCGCCTGCACCACCACGCCGGGAGTCGTGACCCCCGGCTGCAGCGGAGTGATGTGCCGGTCGCCCACCCCTGCGGCAGTGACCCCCACGATCACGACCGCGCCGCGCAGCCGGTCGGCGGCCGCTCCGCTGAGCACGTCATCGGCGGAGACGATCTCGGTCCCCGCCGTCCAGTGGATTCGGAGGGTCGCATCCGACTCGACCGGCACGGTCAGGGCACCGAGCTGCACCGCCCTCGGGCGGACCACCACCGGGTCGGCGACCCCGTCGAGGGCGTCGACCGCCCGGAGCGCCAGGGCGGGCAGGAACTCCCCGTCGGGAGTCTCCACGAAGGCGGGAAGGGCGCGCAGCACTCCGTCACTGTCCGCGAGCACGACCGCCGACCCGACCCCTGACGCGTTCTGGAGCACCGCATCCGGCAGCGTGCTGCCGCCGCTCACCTGCAGCCATCGCGAGCGGTAGGTGGAGGCTGCGCTGAAATCCTGCGCCACCAGGAATGGCCCCGTGGCCAGGGCGGCAGCGACCCGCGCATCGGACGGCGACGCGACAACATCCACCGCCACGACCTCCGGGCCGGCAGCCGCGATCGCCTCAAGGAGGCGCGCCTGCAGCTGATCCGGCCAGGGCCACTCGCCACGGCCGGCCACCGCGGCATCGTCCACGGCGACGACCACCACCTCCGGGTCGGCGACCCCATCGGTCCAGAGCAGATCGGTGGCGTGACGCACCGTCGCCTCCCCGATTCCGCCTAGGGCGGCCAAGGCGGCGAGGGACGCGACGGCCACGGTGACGACGACGGGCAGCCAGGATCTGCCGACGCGGGTGACCCGCGAGCGGCCGGCTCTCGCCGTGCTCGGCTGCGAGCGGTTGCGCATCTTCTGCCTCTGACTGTCGACGGGATGCGGAGAGACGGTCCGTGGTGCGGGGCTCTCAACCTAGGGGGCGTCTGCGAACAGCACAATTCCCCGTTACCGCCGCCTTCTTCCGCCCGGCGGATGCGGGTGCGCGAGTGGTGTCCAGCGAGGAGCACGGCGCCGAGGCGATTCGCTCCCTGGCGCACCCGTGCGCCAGGGGCCGACCCACGAAAGGGCTCTCGATCCCTCGGGGACACAAATGGGAAGAGCCGCCCGAAGGCGGCTCTTCCCATTGTGGACCTGAGGGGATTCGAACCCCTGACCCCCTGCATGCCATGCAGGTGCGCTACCAGCTGCGCCACAGGCCCGTCGGCCTCCGCGAGGCCTCGACAAGGTTACTACACGTGCACCCTGTCGTTCGCCGACGGAGGAGCGATCAGTCCGCCGGCTCCCGCACCGGGAGGTTGACCGGGATGACCGGGCAGTCCTTCCACAGGCGCTCCAGCGAGTAGTAGAGCCGGTCCTCCTCGTGGAAGACGTGCACCACCACGTCGCCGAAATCGAGCAGCACCCAGCGGCCCTCTGAGCGGCCTTCCCGGCGGAGCGCCCGGTGGCCGGCCTCGGTGAGGCGTTCCTCGATCCCCTCGGCGATGGCGATCACATTGCGCTCGGTGCGCCCGGTGACGAGCAGGAAGGCGTCCGTGAGGGGAAGCCGGCCTGCGACGTCGAGCGCGACCAGGTCGGCGCCGTTCTTCGCGTCGGCAGCGGCTGCCGCGAGCTGGATCAGCTCGACGGCCGTGTCGGATGCCGCGGGGTTCAGAACAGCCTCAACACGTAGCCGCCGATGAGGAGCGCGATGACGCCGATCGCCATGAGCGCCGCCGTGACGGCGAGCACCGTCGGCAGCAGGCCGCCGCGGCGCTTCCGGGGACTGACGACGCTGCGGGTCGATGTGTGCGTGGCCACCGCGCGGGCGGCGCGCACCGGAGCGACGTCGCCGGTCTGGCTGTCGTCCTGGCTCGCCTCGAACAGGCGGTCGATCTCGGAGGAGTCGTAGTTGTCCGACGGCGCGCCCGTGGACGAGAGGCTTCGGGGAAGGTCGAGGGACCCGGTGATGTAGATCTCCCCCGTCGCGTTCACGGCGCTGAGGAGGTCGGGCTGCGGGTCGTTCGACATGATGAGCGCGTTCGTCGAACCGGTGGACGACCCGACGTTGCGGGTGAGCATGCCCTCGAAGGGAAGTGCGTCGTCGTCCGCCTCCGCCTGCGCGGACCAGTGGCCGCGCGGCGGCGTGAAGGGACGCTCCACGCGAGCCTGCTGGCGCTGCGGCTGCAGGGCTGAGTCGGGGACTTCGCCGGTCAGGCCGCTGCGGGCCTGGGCGATCATCGCCTCGAACCCGGACAGGCCGTCGAGCGTCTCGTCCGCCTGAGCGGCAGCAGCCGGGGCGAGAGGAGGTGCAGGGGGCCAGGAGCCACGGGGGGCGCGAGGGATGGTGCGGTCCGAGAACGGTGCGGCCTGGGGAACCGGGCCGGTGGGGGCCGCGGGACTCAGTGCCTCGAGGATCTGCTCATCGGAGATGAGGCTCACGGGCTGCTCGGCCGCGATCGAGGCACGGTCGATTGCGGACATCTCGACCGTCGCCGTGTCGTTGTAGCCGCCGAACGCCCGCGGCGCTGCCGGAGCCTGAGTGAAGGCGGAGCCTGCCTGCGGAAGGCTCTGCGGCTCCCAGGTGGGAAGCCAGGCGCCCGAATCGGTCTGCGACAGCGTCGGAGCCTGCCCGGTCTCGCGGATGGCGCGCAGCTCGCGGCGGCTCATCGTGTGCTCCGGGGCCGGCGCGGCGGCGGCCGCCTGCGCCTCGGCGAGCAGGCCGGGCGCGGGACGCCCGACGGTCGCGTACTCGAGCGGAGTGCCGGTCCGAGTGACGGGCCGGGTGCGGGTGTCCTCTGCAGGCGCAAAGCTGCGGCTGCGGAAACCCTGGTCAGGCTCCGAGGAGGACGGCTGCGACGGGCGTCGCGTCGCGTCGTACGTCGGCATCTGAGGGCGCCCCTGGGTGATGTAGCTGAGCGGCTCGGACGGGTGATCCGTGTCGGACACTCGGCGCCCGGTGCGCCGCTCCGCCTCACTGGCGGCGTCCGTCAGCTGGGAGGCGGCACGGCGGGACAGGGTGTCCCAGATGTTGCCCGACGAATTGAGGTCGTACACGTCTGACGGGTGCACGCCCGAGAGGTCGCCCGTGTCGCCACGCCGTTCGGCGTCGCGCGCTTCGCGGCGACTCCGAGGAGCGGTCGTGTTCGAGGAGGACGCCGTTCCCTGGCGCTCCTGCCGCGGCTGTTCCTGCCACAAGGTCATGGAGTACTCCGATACAGATCATGTTTGGAGATGTACTGCACGACGCCGTCGGGAACGAGATACCAAACGGGATTACCGCTGCTCACCCGACTTCGGATGTCGGTTGAAGATATCGCCAGCGCCGGAACTTCGAGCCAGCTTACGTCGCGATTTGGAAGGTCGCGAAGCGACACGGCGTGTCCGGGACGACTGACTGCGACGAAATGCGCGAGGTCCCAGAGTTCGCCCACGTCCTTCCAGCCGAGGATCTGCTTGACCGCGTCGGCACCCGTGATGAAGAAGAGATCGGCGTCGGGACGCTGCTCGCGGAGGTCGCGCAGCGTGTCGATCGTGTAGGTGGGGCCGTTCCGGTCGATGTCGACCCGGGAGACCATGAAGCGGGGGTTGGAGGCCGTGGCGATGACGGTCATCAGGTAGCGATGCTCGGGAGAGGACACGGCCCGCTTCTGCCACGGCTCGCCGGTGGGCACGAAGAGGACCTCGTCGAGGGCGAAGGACTGGGCCACCTCGCTGGCGGCCACGAGGTGGCCGTGATGGATGGGATCGAATGTGCCGCCCATCACGCCGATGCGGCGGCGGCCCGTGCCGGGCTCGATCTGCACGGCGCGGTCAGGCTCCGTGCGGTCCGCCGGACCCGGAGCCGTCTCCCCCGCGCCGGCCGGAGACCTGGCTGTGCCGGTTGGCGACGTCGCGGTAGCTCCACATGACCATGCCGAGCAGAGCGAACACGGCGAGCGTGATCAGCCCGAACAGGAACGGGCTCATCGGCAGAGCGGTCTGGGTCTGGCCGGATGCCAGCACTGCGGCGGCGGTAAGCGACATGAGCTCTCCTGGTACTTCGGCCGGGATCGGCCCGTTCAGTGTATCGGCGTCCGCTCCTCGCATGCAGAGCGCCGTCGGGCAGAACGAAGCCGGCCGGCCCCGAAGGACCGGCCGGCTCCCTGCGTTCGACTCAGAGGCGGGAGTTGCCCGACCGCCCCTGGTCGCCCTCGAGCTCGATCTGCTCCTTGCGGACGTCATCGGTGACCGTCTGGTTCTCGGTGACGGTCTGGGTGTCCAGGCGGACGCGCTCCACCGGCACGGTCTCCTTGGCGATCACGGGGCGCTCCTCGGTGAGGATCACCTCGTGCTCCTCCTCGCTGATCGCGGGGCCGGAGAGGGCGTCGCCGACGTTGGCGTCGGTGATCGGCTCGCGCTCGAGGCGGACCTCCTCCCGGGAGACCGGAACCGAGACGGTCTGCTGCTCGGTCACCACGTACTTGCGGAGGCGGGCCCTGCCGGTCTGCACCTGCTCGGTGCCCACGTGGAGGCGCTCCTCGGAACGGGTCATCGCCGAGTCGGTCGTCGGGCCCGAGGTGTCGTAGCCGGTCGTGCCTGCCGCGTTCCCTGTGGTTCCCGCGAAGCCGGCGGTTCCGGCGGTTCCCGCGTTCGCGTCGTACCCGGAGTGGGTCGAGGTCTGCGAGGAGCCGATGCCGTAGTAGCGGTACAGCTCGTCCTCGTCCTCGGGGCTCAGCGCTCCGTCGTTGTCGATGCGCGGCGCGTCCTTGACCATGGCCTTGTCGAAGCCGACGCGGATCGTGTCGCCCTCTGAGGTCGCCTCGTCCAGCGGGACGAAGGACTCCGAGCTGCCGAAGAGTCCGGTCCGGACGCTCACCCAGCTGGGGTGTCCGTCGGTCGCGTCCACATACACCTGGCCGACCGTGCCGATCTTGTCGCCGTTCGCACCCACGACAGTTGCGCCGCTCAGGGCGTCGACGTTCTCTGTTCCAATCATGCCTTGCTCCTCTTTCGTCGAGGCCGCCACCCGTCTCTGCGACCGCGTCCGACGCTACGCAGCGCCGTCAGGTCGATACAGGGGTGGCAGGCCGAAGGCGCGGGGAGTACAACCCGCGCGCCTTCGGCGACTCACAGTTTCGAGGCTTACGCACCCAGTCCCTCGCGGTCCACCTTGCGGTGGAAGCGCATGCCGGCGAGGCCGCCGAGGATTGCGCCGACGAGCGCGATGAGCGCCACGACCACCGCGGTGATGACGCCGACGAGGGTCAGGTCGCCCTCGCCGATGGGGATGCGCGGGAAGCTGTTGAGGTTGGCGAGGATGTTGAACTGGCTGCCCGCGACGGCGCCGAGGATCGCGGCGAGCACCGCGATGATGAGCGCCCAGATCCACACCGCGAGCCCCTGCTTGGCGCCGTTGAAGCGCGCCATCCGGCCGGCCACGTAGCCGCCGCAGTAGTACGAGAGGAAGAGGATCACCACGAGGGCGATCGCGCCCGCGATGCCGATCGACTGCGCGTTCTGCTGGGCGTCCTGCGCGTCGGTGTTCGTGGCCAGCCCCACGGCGGCGCCGGCGGCCGCCACGAGGGCGGTGAGGATCACGGCCATGCCGGTGGCGGTCAGCCAGCCGAAGAAGGCGGAGCCGAATTTGATCCCGCCGAACCGCTCCTTCTCGCGGGCGACGACCTCCTCGCGGAGGCTGGTCTCATGCGCGTGCGGGTGGGCGCGCTCAGTCGGGGTGCCGTCTCCGACGGGGGCCGCGCCGTGATTCACGGGGAAGGCTTGGGTGGCTTGCGTGTCGCGGTTGCTGTTTTCCGGTGTACTCATCAGGACTCCTCCAATGCACGGCCGAGCCGCGAAAGCGCTGGCAAATACGCCCGCGATCAGGGTCTCGTTGTGCCGCAAGAGTAGGCTCCGCCGAGCGCCGCCCTCCAGGGCTTGACAGCAGCGGGGCGGCGCGGGGGAAGGCCCCACCGGCGGTGCCGGCCGCGAGCGGTCAGGCGCGGGTCTGGCCCGTGCCCCGCACGATCCACTTGGTGCTGGTCAGCTCCTGCAGCCCCATCGGCCCGCGGGCGTGCAGCTTCTGTGTGGAGATGCCCACTTCGGCGCCGAAGCCGAACTCGGCGCCGTCGGTGAACCGGGTGGAGGCGTTCACCATGACGACCGCCGAGTCCACCTCGGCGAGGAAGCGGTCGGCGCTGCGCAGGTCGCTCGTGATGATCGATTCGGTGTGATGCGTCGAGTGCCGGCGGATGTGCTCGAGGGCGGCGTCGAGGTCGTCGACGATGGCCACCGACAGGTCGAGCGAGGAGTGCTCCAGGTCCCAGTCCTCGTCGGTCGCCGGCACGGCATCCGGATAGCGGGAGCGGGTCGCCTCGTCGGCGTGCAGGGTCACACCCGACGCGCGGAGTCGGTCCAGCACCGGAGCCAGGATCCGGTCGGCCGCCGCCCTGTGCACGAGCAGGGTCTCTGCCGCGTTGCAGACACTCACGCGCTGCGTCTTCGCGTTGTGCACCACCTCGACGGCGGTCGCCTCGTCGGCGGACTCGTCGAGGAACACGTGCACCACGCCGGCCCCCGTCTCGATCACCGGCACGGTGGATTCGGCCACGACCGCGGCGATCAACTGCGCGCTCCCCCGCGGGATGAGCACGTCGACGTAGTCGCGGGCGCGCATCAGCTCGCGGGCGCCCTCGCGGCCGAACTCGTCGATGGTCTGCACCGCGTCCGCGGGCAGGCCGGCGGAGGCGAGCGCCTCCTGCAGGATCTCGACGAGCACCCGATTGGACTGCTCTGCCGCGGTGCCGCCGCGCAGCACCGCCGCGTTGCCGCTCTTCAGGGCGAGGGCGGCGATGTCGACGGTCACGTTCGGCCGGGCCTCGTAGATGGCGCCGACCACCCCGAAGGGAACCCGCACCTGGGTGATCTGCAGCCCGTTCGGCTGCACGCTGCCGCGCACCGTCTGGCCCACCGGATCGACCAGTGCCGCGATGTCGAGCACGGCGTCCGCGAGGGAGGCGATCCGGGCTGGATCCAGCCGGAGGCGGTCGCGCAGGCCGGTCGAGAGTCCGTTCGCCTCGGCCGCGTGGAGGTCGAGGGCGTTCGCCGCCACGATCCGTTCCGTGCCGGCGAGCAGTCCGGCGGCGACCGCCTCGAGCGCCCGGTTCTTGCGCTCAGCCGTCGCGGTCGCGAGCTCGCGCGAGGCGCGCTTGGCTGCGGCGAAGCGGTCGGTCAGGCCCAGGGACGTGGTGGAGGACATGGCCGAGATTCTAGAGGGCGGCAGCGATCGGCACGGCGGCGTCCGGCGCGGGGTCGAACCAGGTGCCGACGCGCTCCCCGCGGAGCGCCTGGTCGACGTGCGCGGTCGCGGCGAGGAGCACGCCGGCACCCGCCTCCGCGGCGTGCCGCGCGGCCGCGACCTTGGTGGTGGCGCCGCCCGTGCCGATGCCGGTGCCGACCGAGCCGACGACGACGCCGTCCAGAGGATCCGCGTACGGCACGTGGTCGATGCGCACGGCGCCCGGCTCGAGCGGCGGGCGGGTGTAGAGCGCGTCGACGTCGCTGAGCAGCACGAGCAGATCCGCCCGCACGAGCGCGGCCACGAGCGACGCCAGCCGGTCGTTGTCGCCGAACCGGATCTCATGGGTGGCCACGGTGTCGTTCTCGTTGACGATCGGCAGGATCCGCAGCTCGAGCAGCTTCTCGATGGCGCGCTCCGCGTTCTTGCGCGGTGTCGGGTTCTCGAGGTCGCCCGCGGTCAGCAGCACCTGGCCGGCCACGATGCCGTAGCGGTCGAGGCTCTCCTGGTAGCGGAAGACGAGCAGATTCTGGCCGACGGCAGCGGCGGCCTGCTGCGTGGCCAGGTCGGTCGGACGGGAGTCGAGCCGCAGGTACGGCATGCCCGTGGCGATCGCGCCGGAGGACACGAGGATCACCTCCGCGCCTCGCGCGTGCGCCGCAGCGAGGGCATCGACGAGCGGCTCGATCTGTCCGGCATTGGCGCCGCTGATCGAGGACGAGCCGACCTTCACGACGATCCGACGCGCGGCGAGGATGTCGTCCCGGCTGGTGGCGGTCACTGCTTCTCGTCCTCGGCCTTCCAGATGCCGGCCTCCCGCTCGCGCTCCAGCTCGGCCCGGGCCTCGGCCTTCGCATCCATCCGGTCAAGATAGCTGTCACGACGGGTGTTGCGCGTCGGGCGGATGTTCATGTCGAGACGTCCATCGGTGCCGCGCGGGCTCGTCATCAGCTCCGCTGCGGAGGCCATCGCGGGCTCCCAGTCGAAGACGACGCCGTCGTCACCGCCGATGATGACCGTGGATCCGGGGACCGCCCCGGCGGAGAACAGCCGGTCCTCGATCCCGAGCTTGGCCAGCCGGTCGGCCAAGTAGCCGACCGCCTCGTCGTTGGTGAAGTCCGTCTGCGTGACCCAGCGCTCCGGCTTCGCGCCGCGGATGCGGTAGGTGGTGCCATCCGTCCCGCCCTCGGGCGTCACCGTGAACTCGACCTCGTTGACGGCGCGGGGGCGAAGCACGATGCGCGGCTTGGGCGCCTCGGCGACGGCCCGCGACTGCTCGACCACGGCGGCGAGGGCGAAGGACAGCTCGCGGAGTCCTGCGTGGCTCACCGTCGAGATCTCGAACACCCGGTAGCCCCGGCCCTCGAGCTCCGGACGGACGAACTCGGCGAGTTCCTTGCCCTCCGGCACGTCGACCTTGTTGAGCGCGATGAGCTGAGGTCGTTCGAGCAGCGGGACCTGGCCCGCGGGAACCGGGTAGGCGGCGAGCTCGGCGAGGATGACGTCGAGGTCGCTGACCGGGTCACGTCCGGGATCGAGCGTGGCGCAGTCCAGAACGTGCAGCAGTGCACTGCACCGCTCGACGTGACGGAGGAACTCGAGCCCCAGACCCTTGCCCTCGCTCGCGCCCTCGATGAGTCCCGGAACGTCGGCGATGGTGTACCGGATGGAGCCCGCCTCGACGACGCCGAGGTTCGGCTGAAGCGTGGTGAACGGGTAGTCGGCGATCTTCGGCCGGGCGGCGGACACCGCCGCCACGAGGCTCGACTTGCCCGCCGACGGGAAGCCGACGAGTGCCACGTCGGCAACTGTCTTGAGCTCGAGGTGGACGTCGCCCTTCCAGCCGGGCGTGCCGAGCAGCGCGAATCCGGGCGCCTTGCGCTTGGGCGTCGCGAGGGCGTTGTTGCCGAGTCCGCCCTGCCCGCCGGGGGCCGCGACGAAGCGCATCCCCGGCTCGTTGAGGTCGACGAGCTCCTCGCCGTCCTCGTCCTTGATGACCGTGCCGACCGGGACGGGCAGCTCGAGCGTCTCGCCGGCCGCCCCATGCCGGTAGTCGCCCATTCCGGGACCGCCGTTGGAGGACGAGCGGTGCGGAGCCCGGTGGTAGCCGAGGAGGGTGGTGACCTGGGGGTCGGCGACGAGAACGATGTCGCCCCCGTTCCCGCCATTGCCGCCGTCCGGGCCGGCGAGCGGCTTGAACTTCTCGCGGCGCACGGAGACGCAGCCGTTTCCGCCGTTGCCGGCGCTGAGATGCAGCGTGACGCTGTCGACGAATGTCGCGACCATGGGGTACTCCTTCTTCCGTGAACTGCCCAGTTCTGTCGGTGTTTCCTGCTGTCCGGGGACCGAAGTGGGCAACTCAGCGGGAACGAAAAAGGCGAGCCGTGGCTCGCCTCCTCCGTGTAAAAGACTTGCTGCCTACTCGGCGGCCGCCACGATGTTGATGACCTTGCGGCCACCCTTCTGACCGAACTGCACCGCACCGGCCGACAGCGCGAAGAGCGTGTCGTCGCCGCCACGTCCGACGTTGAGGCCCGGGTGGAAGTGCGTGCCGCGCTGGCGGACGATGATCTCGCCCGCACTCACGACCTGGCCGCCGAACCGCTTCACGCCGAGGCGCTGCGAGTTCGAGTCGCGACCGTTGCGAGTTGAGCTCGCTCCCTTTTTGTGTGCCATGGGTTCTGCCCTTCCCCGCCTAGTTGATGCCGGTGATCTTGATGCGCGTGAGCTCCTGGCGGTGCCCCTGGCGCTTCTTGTAGCCGGTCTTGTTCTTGAACTTCTGGATGACGATCTTCTTGCCGCGGAGATCGTTCAAGACCTCGGCGGTCACGACGACCTTGGCCAGCGCCGACGCGTCGTGCGTGATGACGTCGCCATCCACGAGCAGCACCGGGGCGAGCGTGACGTTGCCGTCCTTGTCCGCCTTGATGCGGTCGAGCGTGACAACCGTGCCGACCTCGACCTTTTCCTGACGCCCGCCTGCGCGCACAACTGCGTAAACCACGTTCCAGCCAATCTGTTGGGATGTCCGCGGTGCTGACCACGGCGAAGACTCGGTGCGGGCACTGCCGCGCACACCGACGGTCAAGATTACCCGATCGGGGACGCTCCGGCAATCCGGCCTCGTCGCCCGCGTGGCACGCGCCACCGACCGGGGCCGTGAAACCCCTCCGGCCGCGGGATTCCTACACTCTTCTCATGGCCCTGCTCGTCGATTCCGCGATCTGGCCGGCTCACGGAACCGTCTGGGCGCATCTCGTGAGCGACGTGTCACTGGACGAGCTGCACGCGTTCGCCCGAGCGAACGGCGTGCCTGAGCGGAGCTTCGACCTCGACCACTACGACGTTCCGGAGCACCGCGTCGCGGCCCTGATCGCGGCGGGCGCGACACAGGTCACCGGACGCGAACTCGTCACCCGGCTGGTGCTCAGCGGCCTCCGGGTGCGAGCCCGGGACCGCTGAGGCTCAGCCCTCTTCGCCGTCCGCCGCCAGCGCCGGCACGTTGCCCGGCGTCAGTGCCGCTGTCGTGACCCGCCGGCTGCGCCCGCGCCCCTGTCCCGGCTTCTTCGGCTCGGGCAGAGCCTCGAGCACGGAGTCCAGCAGGGACTCGGCGTCCGGGGCGAGGCGACGCTGCCGCGGTGCGGGCTGCACCTCGGGCAGCGCGATGATCGGCTCGACCGGCGGGTGGTCGTGCTCCCCAGCGAGGGGCGACGTGGCCTCGGCCGTTCCCGTCTGGCCGGTCTCATCGACGGAGTCCTTGTGCAGGGTGCTCGCGGCGATCTTGGCGAGGGCATTGCGAGCGTCGTCGGTGATCCCGTGGGGGCTCGCGTTCGGCTGCCGCGACTGGCGGGGCGCGTCGATCTTCCCGCCGCGCCGGCGCGGCTCCGGCTGCTGGCGCGACTCGGGCGCCTTGGGTGCGTCCGACATCGACTCGGCGAGCCCGAGCCCGAGCTTCTTGCGCGTCATCTGCACGAGTCCGAGCGAGGTCACCTCGGCCACCTGATGCTTGGTCCGGTCGCGGCTGAGGCATTCGACGAGACGCCGGAGCACGAGGTCCCTGTTGTTCTCCAGCACCATGTCGATGAAGTCGATGACGATGATGCCGCCGATGTCGCGCAGCCGCAGCTGGCGGACGATCTCCTCGGCCGCCTCCAGGTTGTTCTTGGTGACGGTCTCCTCGAGGTTGCCGCCGGAACCGACGAACTTGCCCGTGTTCACGTCGATGACCGTCATCGCCTCGGTGCGGTCGATCACGAGCGAGCCACCGGAGGGCAGCCAGACCTTGCGGTCGAGCGCCTTCTCGATCTGCTCCTGCACCCGGAAGGCCGAGAAGACGTCGCCGTTGCCGGCGTACCGCTCCAGGCGATCGAGCAGGTCGGGGGCGACCGAGGTGAGGTAGCTCTCGATCGTCTGCTGCGCGTCCTCGCCCGAGATGACGAGCTTGGAGAAGTCCTCGTTGAAGACGTCGCGGATGATCTTGACCAGCAGATCCGGCTCGCTGTGCAGCAGGGCCGGGGCGGTGGCCTTCTCCACCTGGGTGCTGATGTGCTGCCACTGGGCGGTCAGCCGGTTCACGTCGACCGCGAGCTGCTCGTCGGTCGCCCCCTCGGCCGCGGTGCGGACGATCACGCCGACACCGTCGGGCAGGACCTCCTTGAGCACCTTCTTGAGGCGCGCGCGCTCGGTGTCCGGCAGCTTGCGGGAGATGCCGTTCATGGAGCCGTTCGGCACGTACACGAGATACCGGCCCGGCAGCGAGACCTGGCTGGTGAGCCGGGCGCCCTTGTGGCCGACCGGATCCTTCGTGACCTGCACCAGCACCTTGTCGCCGGCCTTCAGCGCGAGCTCGATGCGCCGGGGCTGGTTCTTCTCGCCCTCGGCAGCGGCGGCATCCCAGTCGACCTCACCGGAGTAGAGCACCGCGTTGCGGCCGCGACCGATGTCGACGAAGGCCGCCTCCATGCTGGGCAGCACGTTCTGCACGCGGCCGAGGTAGACGTTGCCGATCAGGGACTGGTTCTGCGCCTTGGCGACGTAGTGCTCGGCGAGGATCCCGTCCTCGAGCACGCCGATCTCGATGCGACCCTCCGCGCTGCGGACGACCATCACTCGCTCCACCGACTCCCGGCGGGCGAGGAACTCGGCCTCGGTGACGACAGTGCGGCGGCGGCCGGCGTCGCGGCCGTCGCGGCGGCGCTGCTTCTTGGCCTCGAGTCGGGTGGACCCCTTGATGCGCTGCGGCTCGGTGATCTCCTCGATCACCCGGCGGCGCGGACGGACCGTCGGCTCCTCCTCGGCGCGGGGAGCGCCTTCGGGGCGGTCCTCCTGGCCGAGCGCGCCCGGCCTGCGGCGGTTGCGTCGCCGGCTGGTGGGAGAGATCGCCTGCTGCTCGTCGTCCTCGTCGCGGTCGTCACGCTCGTCGCGGTCGTCGCGGTCGTCCTCCAGTGCCGGGAGCGCCGCGAGCACGGGCGGCGCCTGGAACAGCAGCGCGGTCGTCGGGCGCTTGCGCGTCGCCGGCGCTGCGGGCTCTGCCGGTGCGTCGTTCGTCGCGGGAGCCTCGTCCTGCGCCGTGGCGACCGGGGCGCTCGCGGCCGGCTGAGGCTCGGCCGGCTGAGGCTCGTCCGGCTGAGGCTCGGCCGGCGTCTCCGGCTGCGGCGGGGCCTCTGCCGGGAACGCGGCGGTGTCGGGCGTCGCCTCGACCGCCTGCTCGTCGGCAGCGGGCGCGTCGCCCGAGTTGTTCGCGGCCATGTCCCGGACGCTCCCCGTGGATGCCCGGCGCGGCATGAAGCTGCGCCGTCTCCTCTTCGGGGTCTCTGCGGAATCGGTCGTCTTGTCTGTCTCATCCACCATCGCTGGTGCACTCCCCTGCGGGTGCGGCCTCCGCGCCGCCACATCCCGTGCTTCGCGGTGGGCCCTGCCCACCGAAACTCTTGTGTCGAGCTTCCCGCTCAGAGCACCGTCGGTGCTCCGCGGATCTTATGGATCCGCTGGTCCGGCCGGAGTGCGGCGCGGAAAAGTCTTCCGACCCACGCGCGGCGCGGGTCTTCCCCGATTATCGCATGCGCTGTCGGTCGGCGTGGGCTCGACCGGAATTCATCGGCCGCAGCCCCGGGTCGCCACGGCCCGTCGCCCCGGGGACGCCTGCGGGGCGCATGGGAGAATCGCCCCATGACGGCTCCCCCAGCGACGGCGAACGCGACCGAAGAGGCGACGGCTCCCAGCGCGGCAAGGCAGCCGATCTGGATCGCCCTGCTGTTCATCGTCACCGGCCTGGTCGGGCTGTACTCCGCGTTCCAGCTCACCCTCGAGCGCATCGAGCTACTTCTCCACCCGGGCGTCAAGCTCAGCTGCGACATCAGCCCGTTCGTGTCATGCGGTGAGGTCATCACGAGCGCGCAAGGCTCAGTGTTCGGCTTCCCCAACCCGATGCTCGGGATGATGGCCTACGTCGCACCGGTCGCGGTCGGCGTCGCTCTGCTTGCCGGAGCTCGCTTTGCCCGGTGGTTCTGGGTGCTCTACAACCTGGGGCTGCTGTTCGCGATCGTCTTCATCCACTGGCTGATGGTGCAGGCGGTGTTCGCCATCGGGATGCTCTGCCCCTACTGCATGCTCGTCTGGCTCGTCACGATCCCGCTGTTCTGGTACGCGACGGTGAACAATCTCGGCCGGAACTTCGGCCTCCCCGATGGCGCCGCCTCGCTCTTCCGCCAGGCTCTGCCGTGGACGTTTCTGATCGTCCTGCTCGACTACTTGCTGATCGTCGCGATCATCCTGCTGAACTTCCCGACACTCCTGGTCACCCTGTTCGCCTGAGTGCCCGGGTTGTCGCCCGGAACGGCTGCCGACGTGCCACGAAGTGACGCGTCAGGCGGCCAGAAGCGCAACCAAGTGGCGAGTCGGGCGGCCAGGTCGCTGCGCGCTCGCGATCACCCAAACCAGAGGGCGAGCTCGCGCTCGGCAGACTCCGGGGAGTCGCTGCCGTGCACCAGGTTCTGCTGCACCTTCAGGCCCCAGTCGCGGCCGAGGTCGCCGCGGATGGTGCCGGGCGCGGCCGTGGTGGGGTCCGTCGTCCCCGCCAGCGATCGGAAGCCCTCGATGACCCGGTTCCCGGCGATCCGCATGGCGACGACCGGACCGGACTCCATGAACTCGACGAGCGGCTGGTAGAACGGCTTGCCCTCGTGCTCGGCGTAGTGCTGGCCCAGCAGATCGCGGTCCGCCTGCACCAGTCGGATGTCGACGAGCGCGTATCCCTTGGCCTCGATGCGCCGCAGGATCTCGCCCGTGAGATTGCGGGCGACGCCGTCCGGCTTCACCAGCACCAGAGTCTCTTGCACGTCCACGGTTCCTCCTACTCCGCCGCCTTCTGGCGGTCGATGCGTCCGCCCACAATCATGCAGTACGCCCAGATCGCCACGAACAGGATGCCGACGAGAAAGATCTCGGGGACCAGGAAGCCGCTGGCGATGAGAGCGGCCTGCACGATCCAGCCCAGCACGACGCCCACGGTCGAGGCGAGCGTGCGGATCGCGACCGCCATCACGACGATGAGCGCTCCCCCGCCGCCGAGCGCGACCACGGGCGGCAGCGCCCCGAGGCCGAAGATCACCAGGGCGGCGAGGAACACGACCACGAGCTCGAAGCCGAGCACGATCGAGCCGATGCTCTCGCGCACGCCGCGGCCGCGACGTGGCCGCGCCACGACTACGGCTTCCAGGCCTCGTCCTCGGCGATGCCGAGCACGTGGCCCACGAGGGTGATGGACCCGAAGACCACGACCGCGCCGTTCTCGTGCTCGGACGCCTCGTCCCGCGCCGCGTCGAGCGCAGCGCGCAGCGACGGCTCGACCCGCACCCGCTCGGCGCCGGCGACCCGCACTGCGATGGCGGCCAGATCGTCGGCATCGGTGGCCCGATCGGAGGGCGCCGTGGTCACCACGAACTCGTCGACGACCGGCGCGAGCGCGCGGAACATGCCCTCGGCGTCCTTGTCGTCGAGGATGCCGACCACCGCGATGACCGGCGAGAACGAGAAGTAGGTGCGCAGGGCGGCGGCCAGCGACTGCGCACCGTGCGGGTTGTGCGCCGCGTCCACGAGCACTGTCGGCTCCACGCCGACGAGCTGCAGGCGGCCCGGGGACGTCGCTGTGGCCAGTCCCTCGACCACCAGCTCCTGCTCGAGCGGGGTCGCCCCGCCGCCGAGGAACGACTCGACCGCGGCCACCGCGAGGGCGGCGTTGTGCGCCTGGTGCTCTCCGTAGAGCGGGAGGAAGACGTCCGCATAGGTGCCGGCGCGGCCGCGGATGGTGACGAGCTGCCCGCCGACCGCGACCGCCGTCGTGACGGAGAACCCGGATTCCTCGACCACGAGCCGGGACTCGGTGAGCTCGGCGGCGCGCTGCAGCTCGGCGAGGGCCGCGCCCGGCTGCGCCGCGCTGACCACCTCGGAGAGCGGCTTGATGATGCCGGACTTGGTGCGGGCGATCTCCGCCACGGTGGAGCCGAGCCGGGCCTGGTGATCGAGCGCGATGGGGGTGAACACCGCCACCTGACTCTCCACCACGTTGGTCGCGTCCCATTCGCCGCCCATGCCGACCTCGATGACGGCCACGTCGACGGGCGCGTCCGCGAAGGCGGCGAACCCGAGCACGACGAGGGCCTCGAAGTAGGTGAGCCGCAGCTCTCCCGCCTCGGCCAGGCTCGCGTCGACCATCGCCAGGTAGGGCTGGATGTCGCGCCAGTTCGCCGCCAGGCGCTCGTCGCTGATCGGCTCGCCGTCGATGAGGATCCGCTCGTTGAAGCGGGTCAGATGGGGGCTGGTGAGGAGGCCGGTGCGCAGGCCGTGCGCCCGCAGCAGACTCTCGATGATGCGGCTGGTGCTCGTCTTGCCGTTGGTGCCGGTGATGTGGATCACGGGATGCGCGCGCTGAGGATCGCCGAGCAGTTCGACGGCGCGGCGGACCGGCTCGAGGCGAGGCTGGGGGTCCCCCTCCCCGAGCCGCGTGAGCAGCTCGGCGAAGACGCGATCCGCGCGCTCACGGTCCAGCTCGGTCGGCTCGGGTCCGAACTCCGGAGTGTCAGGGCCCAGTCGAGGCGCGAGCGAGCCCAACAGCTCCGCGTCCTCGTCGGCACGCGCCTGCGCGTCGGACTCGAGCGGCTCACCGCCGTACCTCGGATCGAACCGGGGGTCGTCGGGGTCGTACGTCGCGTCGTCACGATCAGACATGGGTCACCATCCGTCCTGCGCGGCGCAGCTCGAAGCGGCCGCCCTCGCGTGCTCCCCACGTTCCTGGATCCAGGATCGTGAGATATCCATCGGCCCAACGCATCATCCGCCCCGTGGATTCCACGGTCGCGGCCGTGAAGTCGAGTCGTACCGTGAGCGTCTCCTTCGTCAACAGCTCGCCGAAGCGGTCCAGCACGTCGGCGAGCTCCTCGTCGCCCTCGAAATGCAGCTCGATCCGGTCCGACACATCGAGTCCGGCCGAGCGCCGGGCCTGCTGCACGTCGCGGACGAGGTCCCGGGCGCGGCCCTCTGCCTCGAGTTCTGCGGTCACCGCCGTGTCGAGCAGCAGGAAGCCTCCTGCGGGAAGCAGGCCGATGGCCTGATGCCGGGCCGCGCCGCTGATCTCGAGGGCGAGGTCGTACTCCCCCGGCTCCAGCGGCAGGCCTCCCGCGGTGACGACGCCGGCGTGCTCGCTCCAGTCGCCGGCCTTCGCCGCCTGGATGACCCGCTGCACCTCACGACCGATGCGGGGACCGAGCGCCCGGGCGTTGACCGAGAGTCGGGAGGTGATCCCGTAGTCCGACGCGCTGGTGGCCGACAGGTCGACGAGGTCGATGCTCTTGAGGTTCAGCTCGTCTCGGAGGATGGCCTCGAAGGGGGCGAGCGCCGCCGCCTCCTGGGTCACGATGGTGAGGCCGGCGAGCGGCAGCCGGACCCGCAGCCCGGCCTGCTTGCGGAGGGCCAGCGCGGAGGACGTGATGGCGCGCACCCGGTCCATCTCGCGCACCAGTGCGTCGTCGGCAGGGAAGTCCGCCGCCTCGGGCCAGTCGGTGAGATGGACGCTCCGCTCCCCCGTGAGCCCGCGCCAGATCTTCTCCGTCGCCAGTGGGAGCAGGGGCGCCGCGATCCTGACGAACGTCTCGAGCACCGTGAAGAGGGTGTCGAACGCCGCCGGATCCCCTGACCAGAATCGGTCCCGGCTGCGGCGGACGTACCAGTTGGTGAGCACGTCCGCGAAGTCGCGGAGCCGCGCGGCGGCGGAGCTCGCGTCGAGTCCGTCGAGGTCCGTCGTCACTCCTCGCGCCAGGTCGCCGAGCTTGGCGAGGATGTAGCGGTCGAGCACGTCCGTGGACTGCGTACCCCGCCTCGCCTCGTATCCGGCACCGTCCCCCGCGGCGTTCGCGTAGAGGGTGAAGAAGTAGTAGGTGCTCCACAGCGGCAGCAGCAGCTGCCGCACGCCCTCGCGGATGCCCTCCTCCGTGACGACCAGGTTGCCGCCGCGGAGCACCGGGCTCGCCATCAGGAACCAGCGCATCGCGTCGGAGCCGTCGCGGGCGAACACCTCGCTGACGTCCGGGTAGTTGCGCAGGCTCTTGGACATCTTCTGGCCGTCGTTGCCCAGGACGATCCCGTGACTCACGACGTTCTTGAACGCGGGCCGGTCGAAGAGCGCGGTGGAGAGCACATGCAGGAGGTAGAACCAGCCCCGTGTCTGGCCGATGTACTCGACGATGAAGTCGGCCGGGCTGTGCGAGGCGAACCAGTCGGCGTTCTCGAACGGGTAGTGCACCTGGGCGAAGGGCATCGATCCGGAGTCGAACCAGACGTCGAGCACATCGGGGATCCGGCGCATCGTGCTGCGACCGGTCGGATCGTCCGGGTTCGGTCGGGTGAGCTCGTCGATGAACGGCCGGTGCAGGTCCGGTCGGCCGTCGGCGTCCCGCGGAAGGGTGCCGAAGTCGCGCTGGAGCTCCTCGAGGGAGCCGTACACGTCGACGCGGGGGTGCTCGGGGTCGTCGCTCTTCCAGACCGGGATGGGGCTTCCCCAGTACCGGTTGCGGGAGATCGACCAGTCCCGGGCGCCCGCGATCCACTTGCCGAACTGGCCGTCCTTGACGTTTTCGGGACCCCAGGTGATCTGCTGTTTGAGCTCCTCCATGCGCTCGCGGAACTGCGAGACACGAACGAACCAGCTGGAGACGGCCTTGTAGATCAGCGGATTGCGGCACCGCCAGCAGTGCGGGTAGGAGTGCTCATAGCTGGCCTGGCGCAGCAGCCGGCCCCGCTCGCGCAGGTCCCGCGTGATCGGCTTGTTCGCATCGAACACCTGCATGCCTGCGATCTCGCCGAACATCGGCAGGAACTTCGCGCCGTCGTCGACCGACATGATGGTGGGGATCCCGGCCGCCGTGCAGATCAGCTGGTCGTCCTCGCCGTAGGCGGGCGCCTGATGCACGATGCCCGTGCCATCGCCCGTGGTCACGTAGTCGGCCACGAGGATGCGCCAGGCGTTCCCGGTGCCCCACCGCTCGGTGTCGGCGTAGTGGTCCCAGAGCCGGTCGTAGTCGATGCCCGCCAGCTCGCTGCCGAGGAAGGTGCGCTCGATCGACGCCTCCGCGGCCTCGGCGCTGTCGTAGCCGAGGTCCTTGGCATAGCTGCCGACGAGGGCCTTGGCGAGCAGGTAGTCGGCGCCGAGCACCTCGCGGTCGAGCGGGATGCCCTCCCCCACCTCGCTGGAGAGGCCGTCCGGCGCCGGGGAATCGGGCGTGCCGTTCGGGCCGCTGCGGATCACCGCGTACTCGATGTCGGGTCCCACGGCGAGCGCCATGTTGGTCGGGAGGGTCCACGGGGTGGTGGTCCAGGCGAGCGCCCTGGTGCCGGTGAGTCCCATGCTCTCCGCCTTGGTGCCCACCAGGGGGAAGGTCACCGTCACGGTCTGGTCCTGCCGCATCTTGTAGACGTCGTCGTCCATCCGAAGCTCGTGGTTCGACAGCGGTGTCTCGTCGTTCCAGCAGTAGGGCAGCACCCGGAAGCCCTCGTACGCGAGGCCCTTGTCGTGCAGCTGCTTGAACGCCCAGAGGACGCTCTCCATGTAGGACACGTCGAGCGTCTTGTAGTCGTTCTCGAAGTCGACCCAGCGGGCGGATCGGGTGACGTACTGCTCCCACTCCGCGGTGTACCGGAGCACCGATGCCCGAGCCTCGGCGTTGAACGCCTCGACGCCCATCTGCTCGATCTCGGCCTTGGTCGTGATGCCCAGCTGCCGCATGGCCTCCAGCTCGGCGGGGAGCCCGTGGGTGTCCCAGCCGAACCGCCGATGCACCTGCTTGCCCCGCATGGTCTGGTAGCGCGGGAACACGTCCTTCGCGTAGCCGGTGAGCAGGTGGCCGTAGTGCGGCAGGCCGTTGGCGAACGGCGGGCCGTCGTAGAACACCCACTCGGGCGCGCCATCACGGCGGTCGATGGACGCCTGGAAGGTGCCGTCCTCCGCCCAGAAGGCGAGGATCTCCTGCTCCAGGTCGGGGAACCGGGGCGACGGGGGCACGCCGAAGGCGGCGCCCTGGTGGTCGGTGGGGCGGGAATCCTTGGGGTACATCTGGCTCCTGTGCTGCGCGACTGCTCCGCACGAGGACGCCTTGCGACGCGGTACCACCTCGTTTGGCCGCCGGTCGGGACCGGCCACCCACTCGTTACGGTGATGACGGGCCGGACCGTTCGGTTCTACTGAGCCCTGCGGGCCGTTCTTCCGAAGACTCCCCGGTGATGGCCGGATCGATGTCGTTGCCGCCAGCCTAGCGGCTCAGCCTCCGGACCGGCCCCTGCCGGTCGGGCCCCACCCGTCCTCCTGTCGCCGGTCGGGACCGGCGCGGGGGCCGGCTTCGGCGGGCGCGCCGAATACGTCGGCGAAGCCGAGACAGATGGGGGTGATCACCTCATCGACGTAGGGCGCGAGGGGGCCCCGTCCGGTCCCGGCCCGCACCCAGCTCCCCGCCGCGCTGACCACGGCGGCCGTGATCGCCGCCGCCGCCGCGGACGGGCGCGAATCGGAGCGAGGGAGCGCCAGAAGGGCCCGCAGGTGCTCGCCGAGCAGCGCCGCCTGAGCCGCGAAGCGCGGCAGGCCCGAGATCCTGAGCTCCTCGCCGATGCCCATGACCTCAGCTTCCGTCGCGGCCCACGGTGCGCGCTCCGGGCCGAAGTCCTCCGCCACGGCGAGCACGGCACGGCGGACCCCCTCGAGCGGCGGCAGATCGGGCCGGACGGCCGCGAGCTCGTCCCCGAGCCTGCCCGCGCTGTCGTCGAAAGCACTCCAGAGCACGTCGCTCTTCGCCGTGAAGTAGTTGAAGAACGTGGCCCGGCTCACGCCCGCCCGCTGGGTGATCTGTTCGATCGTCGTGTGACCGAAGCCGCGCTCCAGGAAGAGCTCGCCTGCGGCGTCCTCGATCGCCGCGCGGGAGGAACTCCGAGGCCGACCAGGCCGGGCGGTGCGTGTCGTCATGGGTCGCCTCCTCACTCGAGGAATGATATTAGACTGCGTCTAGTTAATCACGCCGGAAGAGAGAACCTTGTCGCTCACGATGTCCCGCCCTCCCCGAATCGCTGCCCTGCTCGTCGCGGCCGGAGCCACGGGGATCCTGCTCCTCACCGGCTGCGCTCCCGCCGCTTCCCCATCTTCGCCCGCGGCGGGGCCGACGCCAGGAGGGACTCTCACCTACGCGTCCGGCGATGCAGAGCCGACCTGCCTCGACCCGCACGTCGGCGGCAACTACCCCCAAGCTCTGATCAGCGGCCAGTTCCTCGAGTCCCTCGTCTCCAGGGACGCCGAGGGCGAGATCGTTCCGTGGCTCGCGAGCGAGTGGTCCGAGGCCGAGGACGGCCTGAGCTGGACGTTCACGCTGCGCGATGACGTGACCTTCACCGACGGGACTCCGTTCGACGCAGAGGCGGTCAAGGCGAGCATCGAGCATGTGCAGGATCCCGCCACCGGCTCATCGACGGGATACCTCGCGATGGGAAAGGTGGACAACGTCGAGGTCGTCGATGCCGGAACCGTCCGGTTCGACCTCAGCGCTCCGGACAGCGCGCTCCTCGAGTCCCTGTCCCAGCCCTGGGTGGCCATGGAGTCGCCCGCCGGAATGACGCGGGGTATCGAGCAGAACTGCGAGTCCCCGATCGGCACAGGACCCTTCAGCGTCAGCGAATGGGTCAAACAGGACTCGATCACCCTGGTGCGCAACGACGACTACGTGTCGCCGCCGGCCGACGCCGCGCATGAGGGGCCGGCGTACCTGGAGAAGATCGTCTGGCGCTTCCTCCCCGACTCGGCGTCGCGCTACGCGGCGCTCCAGGCGGGTCAGGTGGACGTGATCGACAACGCTCAGCCCGACGCCCTCGTCGCGGCGCAGACGGAGGACGGAATCACCTCGCTGGACGCCCCCCGGCCCGGCTCCGTGAACCGGATCGAATTCAACTCGGGCAAGGCGCCGTTCGACTCTGAAGAGGTCCGGGAGGCCTTCATCCGCTCCGCGGGCGTGGATGATGGCATCGAGAGTCTCTTCTTCGGGACGGCGGAGCGCTCCTACTCGCCGCTCGCGAGCGTCGAGTCGCTCGCCTACTCCGACCCTGCTCCCTTCGCCTTCAACCTCGACGAGGCGAACTCGCTCCTCGACGGGGCCGGGTGGAGCGAGCGCGACTCAGAGGGCTACCGGGTGAAGAACGGAACTCGCCTCACCGTCGAATTCCCGGTGAGCACGAACCAGTCGATCCCCGCAGAGCAGTCCCTCTTCGAGCAGATCCAGGCCACGACCAAGGAGGCCGGCTTCGAGGTGAAGCTGAGACTGCTCGATCTGGGGAGCTGGTACGCCGCGCTCGGAGCGAACGAGTACGACCTGGTGAGCGCCCCCTACACCAAGGTGGGGCCGGACGTGCTCCGGATCCTGTACCACTCGGACGGCATCACCCCCGCACCCAGCGGCTACTTCGCCAATCACGCACAGGTGTCGATCCCCGAGCTCGACGACCTGCTGACGCGGGCCGGCGAGACCTCGGATGCCACCGAGCGGGCCGCGCTCTACGCGGACGCACAGGCGGTCGTGCTCGAGGGGTTCTACATCCTGCCGCTCTACGACCAGCAGAACCACTACCTGCTGCGGGACAGGGTGGCCGGCCTCCGAGCCCTGCCGACCGTGTCGACACCGACCTTCTATGACGCCTGGCTGGCGGACTGACGGGGCGCCGCCTCCGGCCCGCTGGAGGGTCGCCCGGGCGCCCCTCCAGCTCCTCGTCCGCCTGGGAGGCGGCATCTTCGTCCTGTGGTCGGTCGCGACGCTCACGTTCTTCGGGATCCGGCTGATCCCGGGCGACCCCGCGCAGGCGGTGCTCGGCGGGCCAGGATCCCAGGCCTCGGCCGAGGCGCTGGCGGTCGCCCGAGCGGAGTACGGACTCGATCAGCCCTTGCTCGTGCAGTATCTGCGGCAGCTCGCGCGCTTCGCGACAGGAGACTTCGGCACGTCGTACTCCCTGAAGACCGAGGTCGCCCCCCTGCTGCTGGCTCAGCTGCCCGGCACGCTGCTGCTGGCTGGACTGGCGCTCGCCGTGGCGTGGCTGCTCGCCCTGACCGTCGCGTCCTGGTCGACACGGGGCGGGCGGGTCGGCGACTGGGTCGGCTCGGGGCTGGAGATCGTCGGCGCGGGGCTGCCCCACTTCTGGCTGGCGACGCTGCTGATCCTCACCTTCAGCGTCGGACTCGGCTGGGTTCCCCCCATCAGCACCCCGGGTGTGCCGGGGCTCGTCCTTCCCGTCGCAACCCTCGCCATCCCGCTGGCCGGGTTCCTGGGTCAGGTCATGCGCGAGTCGCTGCTCGATGCCCTCGAGTCCCCGTTCGCGCTGAGCGCGCGGGCACGAGGCGAGAGCGAGCGCGGCGTGCGCCGAGTGCACGCCATCCGGCACGCCGCTCTTCCCGGGATCGCGCTCTCCGGGTGGGCGTTTGGCTACCTGATCAGCGGTGCGGTCGTCGTCGAGACGATCTTCGCAAGGCCCGGACTGGGCAGAACGCTGCTCGCCGCGGTGACGCAGCGCGACGTCCCCGTCGTCATCGGCGTCGTGCTGCTCGTGGCTCTGGCCTACATCGTCGCGACTGCGGTCACCGACGTGGCGAGCCGCGCCCTGGATCCTCGGCGGGCGGCATGACCGAGCTGGAGGCGCAGGCCGCCAGTGCGGTCATCCGCCGCGGGAGAGCCTCCGGATTCCGGCGGATCGGCGTCGCCGAGGGCCTCTCGGCGGCGTTCCTCGCCTTCCTGCTGCTGGCCGCCCTGGCACCGGACCTGATCTCCCCCCTGGATCCGCTGGGGATCGACCCGGCGAACGCCTTCGAGCCGCCGTCCTTCGGGCAGGTGCTCGGCACCGACGAGTCCGGGCGGAGCATCTTCAGTCGCGTCGTGCACGGCGCCGGCACCTCACTCCTCATCGGCGTGGCCGCGAGCACCATCGGCCTGGGCCTCGGCACGATCCTGGGCGTGCTCGCCGGTTCCGGGGGCAGGATCGTGGACTTCGGGGTGAGCCGGTTCCTGGAGGTCCTCTTCGCCCTTCCCGGGCTGCTGCTCGCTCTGTTCCTGATAGTGATCGTCGGCCCCGGGGCGCTCACGACCACCCTGGCGGTGGGGCTCTCCACCGCGCCGGGCTACGCGCGCATCATCCGCAGCCAGCTCATCACGGTGCGGGGCTCCGCGTATGTCGAGGCAGCAACCGTTCTGGGCCTGGGCAGGATGCGCATCCTCGCCCGACATGTCCTGCCGAACACGCTCGCTCCGCTGTTCGCCCTCGGAACTCTGGGCGTCGGCCAGGCGATCGTCTGGGCGTCGGCGCTCAGCTACCTGGGGCTCGGCGCGGTCCCCCCTTCCCCCGAGTGGGGTGCGATGCTCGCCGCGGGCCGCACCTACCTGTCGACTGCGTGGTGGATGAGCGTCTTCCCCGGCCTGTTCATCGTCCTCACCGCCATCTGCGCGACCGTGCTCGGGCGCGCTGCCGGAAATCGGACTCGGCGGCGATGAGGCACTCCCCGGCCCCGGGAGCCGCACTGCTCTCCGTCACGAACCTCCGAGTGGACTTCGGCCAGCGCGAGGTCGTGCAGGGCATCGACCTACGGGTGGCGGCCGGCGAGTGCCTTGCGCTCGTCGGCGAGTCGGGCTCGGGCAAGAGCGTCACGGCGCGCAGCGTTCTCGGGCTCGCCGGCAGCGGATCGCGGGTGCGCGCCGACACCATGGAGCTCTCCGGGCGATCGGTCCTCGATCTGTCCGCGCGGCAGTGGGCGACGGTGCGCGGACGGGATGCAGGCCTGATCTCACAGGACGCGCTCGTCTCCCTCGATCCATTGCGCCCCATCGGTCGAGAGGTGGGCGACGCGCTGCGGCTGCACACCCGGCTGACGCCGACGCAACGACGCGCGCGCGTGCTCGAGGCCCTCGGGGAGGCGGGGCTGGACAATCCCGAAGTCCGGTTCCGACAACGGCAGGGGGAGCTGTCGGGCGGGCAGCGCCAGCGCGCCCTGATCGCGTCAGCCATCGCCCTCCGCCCGCCGCTGCTGATCGCCGACGAGCCGACCACCGCGCTCGATGTGACGGTGCAGGCTCAGGTGCTGGACCTGCTCCGCGGCTTCAAGGAGCGCGGCATCGGGATCCTGCTGATCAGCCACGATCTCGCCGTGGTGGCGGAGATCGCCGACCGCGTCGCAGTTCTGAGCAACGGGGTCATTGTGGAGCAGGGCGCGACCGCCGAGCTCCTGTCTTCCCCGACCTCGGCGGAGACGCGCAAGCTGATCGCCGCTGTTCCCTTCGGGCGCCCGCGGGGTGTGCCGCTGAGCCACGCCGCACGGATGGCACGGCCCGCCGGAGAAGAGGTCCCGAGATCATCGCCCCGCCAGGACCCACCCGCTCTGCGCGCTGTGGGGCTGGAGAAGCGCTTCCGCCTTCCCGGCGGGAAGTCGGTCACCGCAGTCGCCGACGTGTCCTTCGTCCTCGAACCCGGGCGCACCCTCGGCCTGGTCGGCGAGTCCGGGTCGGGGAAGTCCACGACCGCCCGACTCGCGCTGGCCCTGACTCCTCCGGATGCCGGCGAGGTGACCCTGGGCACCGGGGCGTGGAGCCGGCTCCGCGAGAGCGAACGACGTCCGCTGCGTGCTCTTGTCGGCTCGGTCTATCAGGACGCGTTGAGCTCGTTCGATCCCCGCCTGACGACCAGCGACATCCTGACCGACGCTCTGTGGAAGCCCGGTCGATCGCGGCACGGGAACCGGACCCGCGAGGTGCACCACCTCCTCTCCACCGTTGGCCTGTCCCCCGACGTGCTCACCCGCCGGCCGCTGCACCTGTCAGGCGGCCAGCGTCAACGCGTCGCGATCGCTCGTGCCCTCGCCTCCGAGCCGCAGATCCTCATCCTCGATGAGCCGGTCTCCGCTCTCGACGTCTCCGTGCAGGCCACGGTCCTCGACCTGCTCGACGAGCTGCAGCGGGAGCTGGGGCTCAGCTACCTCTTCATCTCGCACGACCTGGGCGTGGTTCAGCACATGAGCGACACGGTGGCCGTCATGCATTCCGGTCGGATCGTGGAGACGGGCCCGACCCCGGACGTGTTCGGCCGCCCGAGCCACCCCTACACCCGGCGCCTCCTCGCCGCGTCACCGCGCCTGCCCTGGTGACTCCGCCCGGTCCGCTTGCCGGGTCCGGTACTCTGGATGGGCCGCGCAGCGGCGACATTCAGGCACCCTCACGCGGTGCCGCACATAGTGGAACCGGAGCAGCTCATGTCGACCGACGCGACCATCCCCGACAAGCCGGCACTCGAGGGACTCGAGGACAAGTGGGGCGACCGCTGGGAGACCGAGGGCACCTACCGCTTCTCCCGTGACGCCTCACGGGAGAGCGTCTACTCCATCGACACTCCGCCGCCCACCGCCTCCGGCTCGCTGCACATCGGGCACGTCTTCAGCTTCACGCACACCGACGCCATCGCCCGCTACCAGCGGATGCGCGGCAAGACCGTCTTCTACCCGATGGGCTGGGACGACAACGGGCTGCCCACCGAGCGGCGCGTGCAGAACTACTATGGCGTCCGCTGCGACCCGACTCTCCCCTATGAGGCCGGCTTCACCCCGCCCTACGAGGGCGGCGACAACAAGAGCAGCAAGGCGGCCGACCAGATCCCCATCTCGCGCCGCAACTTCATCGAGCTGTGCGAGGCGCTCACCGTGGAGGACGAGAAGCAGTTCGAGGCGCTGTTCCGGGCGCTCGGCCTGTCCGTGGACTGGACGCAGACGTACCGGACCATCGGCGATGACGCCCGTGCCGCATCTCAGCGGGCCTTCCTCCGCAACCTCGCGCGCGGCGAGGCATACCAGGCGAACGCCCCGACCCTCTGGGACGTGACCTTCCGGACCGCAGTCGCCCAGGCCGAGCTGGAGGACCGTCAGCAGCCCGGCGCCTACCACCGGGTCGCGTTCCACGCCCCGGACGGCTCGATCGTGGAGATCGAGACGAGCCGCCCGGAGCTGCTGCCGTCCTGCGTCGCGCTCATCGCGCACCCCGACGACGCCCGATACCAGCACCTGTTCGGCACCACCGTCACCTCTCCGGTGTTCGGCGTCGAGGTGCCCGTGCTGGCGCACCACCTGGCCCAGGCCGACAAGGGCACCGGAATAGCGATGAACTGCACCTTCGGCGACGTCACCGACGTGGTCTGGTGGCGGGAGCTCGACCTCCCGAACCGCTCGGTGATCGGCTTCGACGGCCGCTTCGCGAACGAGGCTCCCGAGCCGATCAGCACCGAGGCGGGTCGCGCCGCCTACGCGGAGCTGGCCGGCAAGACGGTGTTCTCGGCGAAGCAGACCATGGTCGAGCTGCTGCGCGGGACCGGAGACCTGCTCGCCGAGCCGCAGCAGATCACGCATCCGGTGAAGTTCTTCGAGAAGGGCGACCGGCCCCTCGAGATCGTGTCGACGCGGCAGTGGTATCTCACCAACGGCGGGCGGGACCCGCAGCTCCGCGATCGCCTGCTCGAGCTGGGCCGAGGGATCGACTTCCTGCCCGAGTTCATGCGGGTGCGGTACGAGAACTGGGTGCAGGGCCTGGCGGGCGACTGGCTCGTCTCTCGGCAGCGCTTCTTCGGGGTGCCGATCCCCGTCTGGTACCCGCTCGACGAGCAGGGCGAGCCGATCTTCGAGGGAGTGATCGTGCCCGACGAGTCCGCTCTCCCCGTGGATCCCTCCTCGGATCCCGCACCGGGGTTCTCGGAGTCCCAGCGGGGCGTGCCCGGCGGGTTCGCCGGCGAGCTCGACGTGCTCGACACCTGGGCCACGTCGTCGCTCACCCCTCAGCTGGCGGGCGGCTGGGAGCGCGACGAGGAGCTGTGGAACCTCGTCTACCCCTACGACCTCCGCCCGCAGGGGCAGGACATCATCCGCACCTGGCTCTTCTCCACTGTGCTCCGGGCGCAGCTCGAGAACGGCGACGCCCCCTGGGCGCACGCCGCGATCTCGGGCTTCATCGTGGACCCCGACCGCAAGAAGATGTCCAAGTCCAAGGGGAACGTAGTCACCCCGGCGGCGGTCCTCGAGCAGCACGGCTCGGATGCGGTGCGCTACTGGGCGACCTCCAGCCGGCTCGGCACCGACGCCGCATTCGACCCCCAGAACCCCACGCAGATCCGCAAGGGCCGACGCCTCGCGATCAAGATCCTCAACGCGGCGAAGTTCATCCTGTCCTTCCCGGCCGAGGCGACGGGCCGGGAAGCGGTCCGGCATCCGGTCGACTGGAGCATGCTCGCCACGCTCGACGGGGTGGTCGCGACCGCCACCGCGGCGTTCGACTCCTACGACCACGCACGCGCCCTCGAGGTCGCCGAGACCTTCTTCTGGACCTTCTGCGACGACTACCTCGAGCTCGTCAAGGAGCGCGCGTACGGCGCGGGCGAGACCGAGGATGACGGGCAGCAGTCCGCCGTCGCGGCGCTCCGCGAGGCGCTCACCGTGCTGCTGCGGCTCTTCGCCCCGTTCGTCCCCTTCGCAACAGAGGAGGCGTGGTCCTGGTTCGGCACCGGCTCGGTGCACCGCGCCGCCTGGCCGGAGCCGGGGACGCTGGACGAGGCGGCGAAGCCCGAGCTGCTCGAGCTGGCCAGCGCCGCACTGATCGGGATCCGGCGCGCCAAGACAGACGCGAAGGCCTCCCAGAAGACGCAAGTAGCATCAGCGGTGATCGCAGGACCCGAGGCCGAGATGGAACTGCTCCAGCTGGCCGAGGGCGACCTCCGCTCGGTCGGCCGGATCGAGGACCTCACGTTCGTGCAGGGGCCGGAGCTGGCCGTGACCGACATCGTGCTGGCGCCGGCGGAGGAACTGTGACGAGAACCGGCAATGGGGAATCAGGGGACACGATGAGCACCGAAGACGAGACGACGAGCGGCGAAGGGGTTGCCGTCGCGGCGCCCGCCGCGATCACGGTCCGGCCGCTGGAGCAGGGCGACTTCTTCGCCTGGTACGAGCTCTTCCTGGGGTATGCGGAGTTCTACGACACTCCACTCCAGGACGACCGGGCGATGCGGGCATGGGCGTGGCTGCACGGCGACGGCGCAACCGTCCGCGGCTATGTCGCGGTGGACGAGAGCGGCAAGGTCCTCGGCCTCGCCCACATCCTGGAGTTCACCCGGGTGCTCGAGAACGACCGCGGCCTCTACCTCGAAGACCTCTTCGTGGCCAAGGAGCACCGCGGCAAGGGCGTCGCCACCGCACTCATCAACCACCTCAAGCAGGAGGCGCGGGAACGCGGCTTCGGTGTCGTCCGCTGGATCACCGCCGAGGACAACGCCGTGGCCAGGAAGCTCTACGACTCGCTCGCCGAGAAGACGCCATGGGTGACCTACGACCTGAACGTGGGCTGATCGGGTGATCGGGCTCGGCACCCGGTGGGCCTTCGGCTCGGAGCCGCCCGCCCGCCTCTCCGCCGCCTTCGCCGCCGCGATCCGCGATGTCGAGGCGGGGATCTCCGGCGCGCGTGCGCAGCCTCCGGCCGGCTCGTGGACGCTCACCTGGCTGGAGGGCCGCCCGGTCGCAGAGTCGGACGTGGAGACCGCCGCGGGCGTCGCCGTCGTCACCGAGGACCCCGTCTCGGGCGCGCCGGGAGTCACCTTCCAGCCCTGAGCAACACCGACCCGGTCTACGAGGGCAAGTCGCTCGCCGGGATGATCGACCTGGTCACGACGGGCGAGATCCCGCGCGACGCCACCGTCCTCTACGCCCATCTGGGCGGCCAGCTGGCGAACAGCGCATACACCGCGGTCCTCGGTCGGGACTGACCCGGCCCCCGCCGGTTCCCCGTCCCCCCTCTCCCCCTCGCTCAGCAGGCAGATTCTCCTTCAGACCCCGCAACAGGCGGTTTCTGCCTGCTGAGGGCCGGAATGCCTGCTGAGCGAGAGGCGGCGGAAGGCAATAGCCGGGGCATGTTGCGCTGCATGACGGCCGGCCTCGTGGTGCCGACCCTCCCGACCTAGCCTGGGCTCGTTCACCGGACGGGAAGGAGCACAGATGGTTCGCGACACACAGAGGCAGGACGCCATGCTGTGCGACTCCCCCGCCTGCAGCGACGACCGACCCGGCCACGCGATGACCTTGATCCGCCTCCGGCTCTCGGCGGTGAGCCCGCGCGGATGGGTCGACGCTGTGGTGACTGACAGCTCGGACGACGGCCGACTGGAGCTCACCGAATGGCGCACCGGGGCCGTCTGCACGGTGTGGCACCACCAGGACCTGGGCGGCTCTTTGCCGCTCGGCTGCCCGGTGGCGCTGCACGACGCATACTCGGTGCTCGCCGTGGGCCGGCACCGCTACAACGTGGCGATCGTCTAGGAGTCGGTGCTCGGCGCGCGGAGCGCCGACATCATGTCCTCGCAGGCGGTCATGCAGGCGTCACAGGCGGCCGCGCACATGGCACACGTCTCGCTCATGCTCATGTGAGTGGTGCACTCGTCCCGGCAGACACGGCACATCGCTATGCAGGCCTCCAGGGCGGCCATCATGCTGTCGCGCTCCATGCCCGTGGGGCGGAGCATCATCCGCATCATCGTGCCGCACATGTCGGCGCAGTTGGCGCAGAGCGCGGCGCAGGTGCCCATGCCCTCCATGCCCGACATCGAGTCCGAACACATCGTGCAGGCCTGCATGCAGGCCGAACATGCGTCGATGCAGTTCTGCATCGCCGTCATGTCCATGCCCGACATCACCGAGGTGTCGGACATGGGCAGGTCCTTCATCATGTCGCTAGAGACGCTCATCGTGGCGCTCCGTTCCGCGCCCTCGGCGGCCCTGGATTCGGCCGGGGAAACGACGGCGCCTGCCCCGGAGACTACGTA
>NZ_JAODMK010000003.1 GCF_025465545.1 Naasia sp.
CCACCTTGGGCTGCCCGGTGACCCCGGACGACTTCTCGGCCCACGCCAGCTGGCTGGAGAGGCAGGGATTGGTGTCGTTGGCGAGGCCGCCGGTCACGCCGACGACGGCGAACGCCTGTCCCTGCGGAAGCTTGGTGCCGCACTGCGGCCACGAGACGTCGATCCCGAGCGTGCTGCTGCTCTGGTCGGCAGCGATCGGCCTCGCGGCGACCGCCGCGACCGGGGACGCGCATGTCAAGCCGGTTGCCACGAGCGCCGCGGTCAGGATCGTGAGAGCGCGGCGGTGCATCCGGCAAGTATGCGGGACCGGGGGCCACCGTCAAAGTGACTGGGCGTACCCAATTCGGGCGACCGCGCCGCCGAGGCCGGCGTCTGCACGCCCCCGCCGACGCCCGGTTCCCGAAACGGCGGCGGAATTCGGCGGGTCGGCGAGGGCGGACGCGTCTGGAAGCCTGTTCGGCCGCTGAGCTACGGTCGGGTCGTGCAGCTCGACGTCGACACCGAGGCCGGTCCCGCGCGGCTCACCGTCGACGCGCCCGATTCCGCCGCGCGCCCCCGCGCGGTGCTCTGGCTCGGCCACGGAGCGGGCGGCGGGATCGGGGGCCCGGACCTGCTCGCGATCGCCCGCGCCCTCCCCCTCCGCGGCATCTCGGTCGTGCGCCATGAGCAGCCGTGGCGGGTCGCCGGCCGCCGGGTCGCGTCCCGCCCCGCCGCCCTCGACGCCGCGTGGCTGCAATCGGCTGCGGCGGTCGCCGGGCTCGTGCCGGGAGCGCCGCTGATCGTGGGCGGCCGCAGCGCAGGCGCACGGGTCGCGTGCCGGACGGCGGCCGAGGTCGGGGCGATCGGCGTGCTGTGCCTCGCCTTCCCGCTCCGCCCGCCGTCGACGCCGGACCGCACCCGGCTGCCCGAACTCCTCACCCCCGACGTTCCGGTGCTGGTGCTCCAGGGCGAGCGGGACACCTTCGGCACTGCGGCTACCGTCGCGGCTGAGGTCGAGGCCGCACAGTCGCCCAACGTCCGCGTGGTGACCGTGCCGGGCGCCGACCACTCGATGAAGGTGCTGGCACGCTCTGCCGTGCCGCCCCGGGAGGTGGCGGCTCTGATCGCCAGCACCGTCGCGGACTTCCTCGATGACCTGCTCGCTGGCCCTCGGGAACACCTCGTTCGCTAGTCCTTCGCCGGAGAGCGGCAGCCGTCGCGTCGGCCGAGATCGCTCAGAGCTCGCCGAACCCGTCCAAGCCGTCCTCGTCACTGGGGTCGATCGCGGAGACCCTGATCGTCTCGAGGGCCTCGATTGCGAGGCGCTGGACGTCAGTGAGGAGTCCCTCGACGCTCGTCGCGCGGAGGAGTCCGACCTGGTCGAGTTCGCCGAGCGGGGCGATCCCGGCGAGCTGCCACGCCGCCCCTACCGGGTCCTCCACGAGCTCCACGTCGGGACTCCACCGCTGCTCCGCGAACTCGCTGGCCTGGGCAAGCACGCGCCGCACGACCCGATGCGTCTCCTCGAGCAGCGGCCGCAGGGCCTCGTCCCAGGCAAGGGCGGGAAGGATGCGGACTTCCGCTCGCGGGTACGGGGCGTCCTCCAGCCACCGTTCCACCTCGAAACGCTGCGCCCCTTCGGCGACGAGGCCGACGAAGCCGTCGCCCTGCAGCAGTTCGGTGATCCGGGCGAAGGTGCCCACGTCGAATCGCTGCTCGCCGCCGCCCACCTCGACCCCGCGCTCGATCAGGACGATGCCGAATCCGGGCTCCTCCTCCTGGAGCACGCTCGCGAGCATCTGGAGGTATCGCTCCTCGAAGATCCGGAGCACGGCGGGCATCGACGGGAAGAGCACCGTGCCCAGAGGGAACATGGCATGCGCGGTCACACCGCCCAGCGTGCCATTCGAGTCTGCTCAGATGCCGAGGGCCGGATCCGGCACGGGGCTTCGAACGTGCAGGCGGAGGGAATCACCCAGACTCAGCGGTCGGCGACCGCCCGGCGGAGAAGCGCGACGGCCGACCAGGTCATCTGCTCGACGGCCTCATCGCGGGTCATGCCGGCGATGTCGAGCAGCCACACCAGGGGCTCGACCCCGGCCACCGCACGCACGGCCACGGCGAGCCGCCGCACGCCCTGCCGGCCGAGGCTCGGGACCAGCGGCTCCAGCGCCTCCTCGAACCAGCCGATGGCACGCCCCTGGCGCAGCGGCAGCTCTCGCGTCGCCGCGTCGGTCTCGAGGGACAGTCGAAGCATGGTCCGCTGCTGCGCCTCGGTGTCGACCACCATGGCCAGGAAGCCGCGGACCGCGGCCTCCAGCCGGAGTTCGGGGTCCTCTCCGATGCCGGCGGGGAGCATGGAGGTCGCTTGGATCTCGGGGTGCGCGGCGACGAGCAGGGACTTCTGGGTGGGGAAGTACCGGTACGCGGTGGTGCGCGAGATCGACGCCGCCTCGGCCGCCTCGGCGACCGTGGGAGGCCGCCCTCCACGCGCGACGAGGTCCCGCGCGGAGGCGATCAGGGCCAGCCGGGTGCGCTGCTTCTGCCTGGCGCGCCCGCTCTCCTCGTAGGCCGTTGACATGGCCTAGACGGTACCGTAGTTTCGTCATGGGACTTGAGTCCCACGAAGAAGGGACACGACGATGACCTTCACGACGCCGCTGATCCGCACCGCCGAGCAGGCAGAACGCCGCTGGTTCTCCGGCGGCGGCCTGCACACCTGGCTGGTGCACGAGGGCGAGGTGGGCGGCGACTTCCTCCTCTTCGAGGACGATGTCGAGCCCGGCAAGAGCACGCCGCTGCACACCCATCCGGAGGCGGACGAGACCTTCTACGTGCTGGCCGGCACCATCGTGCTGCACGTCGAGGGCGTCGAGACGGAGCTTCGAGCGGGCGGGGTGGCGGTGGTTCCCCGCACAGTTCCGCACGCGTTCCTCGCCGGCTCCGATGGGGCGCGGCTGCTGTGCCTCCATACGCCGGGCGGCGGCGAGGCGTTCTACCGGACAGCGAGCGAACCGGCCCGGAATGGCGAGCCCGCTCTCCCGGTCGACTTCGACCGCATCCGGGCGGCGGCGACGTCCACCGGCACCATGCGCATCGTCGGCCCGCCGCCGTTCGCGCACGCGATGGGGGCCTCGACGACCGGGTGAGGCCGACCGGCTTGCGGGTCACCCGCCGGGACGCTCGACGAGCGGCTCGGTGCCGCAGAGATTGCCGGCCGGGTCGAGGAAGCCCGGAGTGCCGCCCCGACCGCTCCCCGAGTGCTACGAGAGTCGTTCGAACACCAGCGTCGCCTGGATGCGGTCGGCACCGCCGAAGCCCTTGCTGCCGGACGCCGAGGTCGTGATGGTGTGCAGTCGATAGCCGAGCGACGCCTGGGTGTTGATCGCCTTCTCGAGCTCGGTGAGGTTGCCGGAGCCCGTGCCCAAGATCTTCTCCTTCAGCACGACCTGGAGTACGACATAGCTCATTCCGTTCGCCGCCATCAGCGTCTCACCTTCTCCCCGCGCGCCCCAGTGGCGTTGTCGCAGGTCCCCCAGTCATACACCGCGGCGGAGACAGAGGAGGCGGCGACACCGTCTCCCTGATCGCCTGCAGGGACTGAAGGGCGAGGGCACTCAGACGTTGAAGCGGAACTCCACGACGTCGCCGTCCTGCATCACGTAGTCCTTGCCCTCGATGCGGGCCTTGCCCTTGGACCGGGCCTCCGCGATCGTGCCGGTCTCCACGAGGTCGTCGAAGGAGATCACCTCGGCCTTGATGAAGCCCTTCTGGAAGTCGGTGTGGATCACGCCCGCCGCCTGCGGGGCCGTCCAGCCCTTGCCGATCGTCCACGCTCGGGACTCCTTCGGGCCTGCCGTGAGGTAGGTCTGCAGGCCCAGCGTGCCGAAGCCGACCCGGGCCAGCTGGTTCAGGCCGCTCTCCTCCTGGCCGGTGCTCGCCAGCAGCTCTGCCGCGTCCTCCGGGTCGAGGTCGACGAGCTCTGACTCGAGCTTGGCGTCGAGGAACACGGCCTCGGCGGGGGCGACGAGCGCCGACAGCCGCTCGCGCTGGGCCGGATCGGTGAGCACCGTCTCGTCCACGTTGAAGACGTAGATGAACGGCTTCGCGGTGAGCAGTCCGAGCTCCCGGATCGCGGAGATGTCGAGACCGGATGCGGAGAGGGTGGTGCCGGCGTCGAGGACGTCCTTCGCCTTCTGCGCGGTCTCGAGCGCGATCGGCTCCGCCTTCTTGCCTCGCACCTCCTTCTCCAGGCGCGGGATGGCGCGCTCCAGGGTCTGCAGGTCGGCGAGGATCAGCTCCGTGTTGATCGTCTCGAGGTCTCCGGCGGGGTCCACCTTGCCCTCGACGTGCACGACGTCGGGATCGTCGAAGCCGCGGACCACCTCGGCGATGGCGTCCGCCTCACGGATGTTCGCGAGGAACTGGTTGCCGAGCCCCTCCCCCTCGCTGGCGCCGCGGACGATGCCGGCGATGTCGACGAACGACACGGTGGCCGGCACGATCCGCTCGCTCGCGAACAGGTCGGCGAGCTTGTCGAGCCGCGGGTCGGGCAGGCCGACGACGCCGACGTTCGGCTCGATCGTGGCGAACGGATAGTTCGCCGCGAGCACGTTGTTGCGGGTGAGCGCGTTGAAGAGGGTGGACTTGCCGACGTTGGGCAGGCCGACGATTGCGATGGTGAGAGCCACGGGGTACAAGGCTACCGGCGACGCGGACTGCGGCTCGCCCGGGACGCCGCGTCGCGCCGCCGCTCGGGGCGGCCCTCTCCCTCAGCAGGCAGACTTTCGCTCAGCAGGCGGAAAACCGCGTATGCGGGCTGCGGAGAGAGAAATGCCTGCTGAGCGAGAGGGAGCCGGCATCGCACGGCTGCGACGCCCGCGGGATCCCGAGGCGGGGAGAGGCCGCGGCGGGGACGGATCCGGAATCGCCGCAGGACGCGCCCGGGGGCGTCGGAGGCGCGTGTGAGAGTCGGGGCATGCCGCTGGACTTCACTGCAATCGACTTCGAGACCGCCAACCCGTCGAGCGCCTCGGCGTGCTCCGTGGGCCTCGTCAAGGTGCGCGGCGGCAGGGTCGTCGACACGGCGTCGTGGTTCATCCGCCCGCCGTTCGGCCACGACTGGTTCTCGGAGTGGAACACGCGCATCCACGGCATCGACGAGTCGCACATCGTCGATGCGCTCCTCTGGAGCGACCAGCTCTCCGACCTCGTGGCCTTCGCCGGGGACGACGTCTTCGTCGCCCACAACGCCGGGTTCGACATGGGCGTCATCTCCAAGGCCTGCGAGGCGAGCGCGCTCGCGACGCCCGAGTACGAGTACCTCTGCAGCCTTCAGGTGGCACGCCGCACCTACACCCTCGACTCGTACCGGCTGCCGGTCGCGGCGATGGCCGCCGGCTTCGAGGACTTCCGGCACCACGACGCGCTCTCCGACGCGGAGGCCTGCGCGGCGATCATCGTGCACGCGGCGAAGCGTCACGACGCGGCGGACCTCCCGGCCCTCGCCGCGGCCACCAGCGTGCGCATCCGCTCGATCGGCACCGCCGCGGTCCTCGCCCGCTGACCCCCGGACAGCGCGCTCCGGCTCGGATGCGGCGTGCAGCGCGCAATCCGAGCCGGAACGGGCAGATCGGGCTAGCGGTTCTGGGGGAAGCCCAGGTTGATGCCGCCGTGGCTCGGATCGAGCCAGCGGCTCGTCACCGCCTTCTGCCGGGTGAAGAAGTGGAACGCGTCGGGACCGTACGCCTTGGCGTCGCCGAACAGCGAGTTCTTCCAGCCGCCGAACGAGTAGTAGGAGACCGGAACCGGGATGGGCACGTTGATGCCGATCATCCCCACCTCCACCTCGTTCTGGAAGCGGCGGGCCGCTCCCCCGTCATTGGTGAAGATGGCCGTGCCGTTGCCGTACTGGGAGGAGTTGATGAGGGCGACCCCGTCCTCATAGGTGGCGACCCGGACCACGGAGAGCACCGGGCCGAAGATCTCGTCGGTGTAGACGTGCGACGTGGTGGGGACCTTGTCGATCAGGGTGGGGCCGAGCCAGAAGCCGTCCGCCTCACCGTCGACCTCGATGCCGCGCCCGTCCACGACGACGTCGGCACCGTCCTCGGTCGCCTTGTCGATGTAGGAGGCCACCTTGTCGCGGTGCTCGCGCGTGATCAGCGGCCCCATGTCGCAGGAGCGGCGGCCGTCGCCGACCTTGAGGGTCGCCATCCGCTCGGTGATCTTGGCGATGAGGTCGTCCGCCACGGGCTCCACCGCGACGACGACCGAGATCGCCATGCACCGCTCCCCCGCCGAGCCGAAGCCCGCGTTGACCGCGGCGTCGGCGGTGAGGTCGAGGTCCGCATCGGGCAGCACGAGCATGTGGTTCTTCGCCCCGCCGAGGGCCTGCACCCGCTTTCCGTGCTTCGAGGCGGTCTCGTAGATGTACTGGGCGATGGGGGTCGAGCCGACGAAGGAGATGCTCTTCACGTCCGGGTGCGTCAGCAGCCCGTCGACGGCCTGCTTGTCACCGTGCAGCACGTTGAACACGCCGTCGGGCAGGCCCGCCTCCTTGAACAGCGCGGCCATCCAGTTCGCTGCGGACGGGTCCTTCTCGCTCGGCTTCAGGACGACGGTGTTGCCGGCGGCGATCGCGATCGGGAAGAACCACAGCGGCACCATCGCCGGGAAGTTGAAGGGGGAGATGATGCCGACCACGCCGAGCGGCTGGCGCAGCGAGTACACGTCCACGCCGGTGGACGCGTTCTCGGTGAAGTCGCCCTTGAGCAGATGCGGGAAGCCGGTGGCGAATTCGACGACCTCCAGGCCGCGCGTGATCTCCCCGGCGGCGTCGGAGAGCACCTTGCCGTGCTCGGAGGTGAGGACGGCCGCGAGCTCGTCCTTGCGGGCGTTCAGCAGTTCGCGGAAGGCGAAGAGCACGGTGGAGCGGCGGGCGATCGAGGTGTCGCGCCAGCCGGGGAACGCGGCCTTGGCGGCGGCGACCGCAGCGGCGATCTCGTCATCGCTCGCCAGCGCCACCTCGTGCTGCTGCACACCCCTCGCCGGATCGAAGACCGGCCCCGTGCGCCCGCCTGCGCCGGGGTGGTTCCTGCCGTCGATCCAGTGCTCGATGAGGGTCATGCGCTCACTCTATTGCGGCCTGCGGGGCGCGCCCCGCCCCCGATGTCGGACCCTCGACGCAGACTGGCGGCATGGAACTCGCGCTTCTCCTCCTCGCCGGACTGGTCCTCGGCGTCGTCCTCGGAATCCCGTCCGGACTGATCCTGGCCAAGCGCCGCGCCGTGCCGGCCGAGCCCGTGGAGGACCCGCGTCTGGTGGAGGCGCAGCACCAGGCGGCGCTGGTCGAGGTGCGCGCCGAGGCGAATGCGGCGCTCGCTCAGGCGAGGGCCGAGGGAAGCGCCGCGCTCGCGCAGGTGAAGGCCGACGAGGCCACCGTCCGCTCCGAGATCTACGCCGACCTGGCTCGCGTGGAGGCGACCGCCGACGGCCTGCGCGCCGAGATCCAGGCGCACGAGAACCGCTACCGCGAGCTGGTGGAGCGCCACGCCCGGGAGATCGCCCTGCAGAAGGAGCGCGACGCCGCGGAGAGCAAGGTGCTGCAGGCGCTGAGCCCTGTGCAGGAGGCGCTGCGCACCATGCAGACCAAGGTCACCGAGATCGAATCGCAGCGCTCCGTGCAGCACGGCCAGCTCGCCCAGCAGCTGCGCTCCGCGGCGGAGTCGGAGGAGCGCCTGCGCAGCACCGCCGAGTCGCTCGCCTCCGCGCTGCGCTCCAACAGCACGCGCGGGGTGTGGGGTGAGACACAGCTCCGCAGCGTCGTCGAGGCGGCCGGCCTGCTGCACCGCGTGGACTTCGACGTGCAGTCGAGCATCACCTCCGACTCCGGCGCCGGCCGGCCCGACATGGTGGTGCACCTGCCCGGCGGCAAGAGCATCGCGGTCGACGCCAAGGTGCCGTTCAACTCCTACATCGAGGCGGCGGCCATCCCGGCGACCGCCTCCGAGGCGGAGCTCGCCCGCAAGGCGTCGCTGATGAAGGCGCACGTCAAGGCGGTCCGCGACCACATCACCACTCTCGGCGGCAAGACCTACTGGGACGGCCTCGCGGCGAGCCCCGAGATGGTCATCGCGTTCATCCCCAGCGAGTCGCTCGTCTCCTCCGCCCTCGAGGCGGACCCGAGCATCATGGAGTTCGCCTTCAGCAAGCGGGTCGCGCTCTCCTCGCCCGTCACCCTGTGGTCGGTGCTCAAGACGGTCGCCTTCAGCTGGCAGCAGGACGTGGTCACCGAGGAGGCGCGCACGCTCTTCGACCTCAGCAAGGAGCTCTACGGCCGCCTCGCGACCATGGCGAACCACCTCTCCAAGCTGGGCCGGTCGATCGAGCGGAGCGTCAAGGACTACAACTCGTTCGTCGGCTCGCTGGAGCGCCAGGTCTTCCCGTCGGCCCGCAAGCTGAACGCGCTGGACGAGTCGAAGATCCTGCCGCCCATCGAGGGCATCGAGGAGTCTCCGCGGGAGCTGACCGCCTTCGAGCTGACGAGCGTCGACGCCCCCGCCGTCGAGGTCACGACCCTGGAGGCGTCCCGCGCGGACAAGACCACCGTGTCGACCCCGAGCATCGAGCTGACCCTCGAGCAGGAGCTCGAGGCGGTGGCCCCCCACCAGCCGGAGCTCATCGACTTCACCTCCGACCGCCGCTCCCCCGCCACCAAGACCGCCTGACGAACAATCAGTAACGGCCTAGGGGAAAGGCGCAGGTTTCTCAGCGGGTGAGGCGAGCGCAGCGAAGCCCCGCCCGTGAGCGGGCGAGGCGAGCGAAGCTCAGCCCCGCCCTGGTACCGACACCCGCCTCGGCGGTACTTCCCTAGACGACTCTCGCACGAGCGCAGCGATGCGCGAGGGGCGGGGCTTTCGGTTCTCTTGCGAGTTTCGGCGGGCTCGCGCAGCGATCCCGCCGATGTCTGAGCTGAGAACCGGAAGCCCCGCCCCTCGCGACCCCAGACGACTCAGCAAGCCAGATAGACGCCCGAGAAGCTCAGAGCCAACGCTCCGCCAGATGCTCCGCGATGACCCGACGAACCGTTCCCGACCGCGACCGCAGCACGATCGATTCGGTCCGGATGATGTCGCCGAGACGCCGCACCCCTTCGACCAGCCCGCCGTCGGTGACGCCGGTCGCGACGAAGAAGGTGTTCTCGCTGCGGACGAGGTCGCCGGCCTCGTAGACGTGGTCCATTTTGAGGCCGGCGTCGATGCCGCGCTGCCGTTCTTCGTCCGTCTTGGGTGCAAGCCTGCCTTGGATGAAGCCGCCGAGGGCTTTGATGGCGCAGGCGGTGGCGACGCCCTCGGGGCTGCCGCCCGTGCCGACGCACATGTCGATGCGGGTCTCCGGGCGGGCGGCGTTGATGCCGCCCGCGACGTCGCCGTCGAGGAGGAGGCGGGTACCTGCGCCGGCAGCGCGAATGTCCTGGATGAGCTGCATGTGGCGGGGACGGTCGAGGACGGCGATCTGCATCTGCTCGACCGGCTTGCCTTTCGCCTTGGCGAGGGCTCGGATGTTCTCGCCGATGGGCTTCCGGATGTCGACGACACCGATTCCTTCGGGTCCGGACACGAGCTTGTCCATGTAGAAGACCATGGACGCGTCCAGCATCGAGCCGCGATCGGCGACGGCGATCATGGAGAGGGCGTTCTGGCGTCCGGCCGCGGCGAGCGAGGTGCCGTCGATGGGGTCGACGGCGATGTCGCAGGACGGACCGTTGCCGGTGCCCACGTGCTCACCGTTGAACAGCATCGGCGCCTGGTCCTTCTCGCCTTCGCCGATGACGACCACACCGTCGAAGTCGACCGTGCCGAGGAACTTGCGCATGGCATCCACGGCGGCCTTGTCGGCGCCGTTCTTGTCCCCGCGCCCGATGAACGGCACGGCACGGATCGCGGCCGCCTCGGTGGCCCGCACCAGCTCCATGGCGAGGTTGCGGTCCGGCTGCGCGTACAGGGGTGCGGTGTCCGAGTCGACCATGGTGGTCCTTCCTGGCGGGGACGCGGCGTCGCGTCTGGCGCCGAGCCTATCGAGGGTGGGGAAGCGAGTTGGAGGCGCCATGCACGGAGAGGGCGTCGAGCACGTCCACGAGAGTGTCCCGGCCGCCGACGTTGCCGGGCACGACGACGTGGAGAAGGGTGCGCCCGTCGTAGACGGGCACGGACCACACGGGTACGCCGGGCAGCACCTGTCCGAGGACGTGGCCCGGGTCGCGCGCCGAGGCCGGCTCGGGCGACGTCGGCGGAGGTGATCCCGCCCTGGGTCACGACGACGTCGACGGCGGGGAGCGCGTCCGGCACGGCACGGCACGGGTGAGCGTGGCCATGACGAGCTCGCCGTGGGCCGGTGTGTCGTGGGTGCTGGATCGGACGCGCTCGGTGGTGACGACGGCGAGGAAGTCAGCGTCGAGGCGTTCCGCCGCGCGGGCGCCGGCCCAACCCGCCTGCAGGGGCCTCGATAGACTCGGCGCGGCGGAAATCGCCACCGTTCGGATCCCGAGGAGAGCCCCATGCCCATCGCCACTCCGGAGCAGTACGCCGAGATGCTCGACCGGGCCAAGACCGAGGGCTTCGCCTACCCGGCCTTCAACGTGTCGTCCTCGCAGACGGTCAACGCCGTGCTCCAGGGCCTCACCGAGGCCGGCTCGGATGGCATCATCCAGGTCACGACGGGTGGCGCCGACTACTTCGCCGGCCACACGGTCAAGAACCGCGCCGCCGGAGCTCTCGCCTTCGCGGCCTTCGCAACGCAGGTGGCGAAGAACTACCCCATCACCGTGGCGCTGCACACCGACCACTGCCCCAAGGACGCGCTGGACGGCTTCGTGCGCCCGCTGATCGCCGCGTCCGAGGACGAGGTCCGGGCGGGACGCAACCCGATCTTCCAATCCCACATGTGGGACGGCTCGGCGGTGCCCCTGGACGAGAACCTCGAGATCGCCACCGAGATGCTGGCCCGCACCAAGTCGATCGGCGCGATCCTCGAGATCGAGATCGGGGTCGTCGGCGGCGAGGAGGACGGCGTCAGCCACGAGATCAACGAGCACCTCTACACGACGCTCGACGACGCGGCGAAGACCGTGGACGCCCTCGGCTTCGGCGAGAACGGCCGCTACATGGCCGCCCTCACCTTCGGCAACGTGCACGGCGTGTACAAGCCGGGCAACGTGCGGCTCAAGCCCGAGCTGCTCGGCGAGATCCAGGCGGGCCTCGCCGAGAAATACGGCACCGGGCCGAAGCCTCTCGACCTGGTGTTCCACGGCGGCTCCGGCTCGAGTCAGGCCGAGATCACCGAGGCCGTCTCCAACGGCGTCGTCAAGATGAACATCGACACCGACACCCAGTACGCCTTCACCCGCTCGATCGCGGACACCATGTTCCGCAACTACGACGGCGTGCTGAAGGTCGACGGTGAAGTCGGCAGCAAGAAGATCTACGACCCGCGCGCCTGGGGCAAGATCGCCGAGTCCGCGATGGCGAAGCGAGTCACCGAGGCGACCCGCGAGCTCGGCTCGTACGGCAGGTCCCAGAGCTGAGGCCGGCCCCGGGTGCCCGTTCCGGCGCGAAGTGACCGCTGCAAGGGCCACTTCGCGCCGGAACGGGCACTTGTGGCCCGAGACTCAGGGGGCCGGGGACGTCTGCGTCTGGATGAAGGCAGGCAGCGCCGGATCGATCAGCATCGCCGCCGACAGCAGCACCATCGTGACGATCACGGCGGTCACGCCGGCGACGAGCGGCACCCAGAAGGTCAGACGAGCGGTCCGCAGGCGCCGCACCGAGATGCCGACGGCGGCGAGGAGCAGCACGACGCTCAGCACGTTGACCGCGATGCCGATCGCCGAAGCGAGGCTGTCGGAGGTGTAGTCGCCCCAGCCCTGCTGGGCGTAGACCTCATCGAGGGTCTGCGGCAGGTGGAGCATCTGCGGGATGGTGGTGAGCACGTTGATCGCGGCGAGCGCGAGCAGGGCGATCGTCACGACGCGGTCCCAGCGCGGAACGGGGCGAGCGCCGGCTCCGCCACCCGCCGGGGAAGCGGCGGAGGAACGAACGGGCGCCGGCTCAGGGGTGGCCGCGGCGGGCGGAACCCGGCTCTCGGCCGAGGCCGCCGACGGCGCGGACGCAGGGATCGGGCCGTACTCGCCGTAGCCGGGCGCCGGTCCGGAGGTGGGACGGTCGGACATCGGCGCTACTCGGCAGCCCGGATGCGGCCGCCGATGGCGCGTGCATCCTGATTGCCGGCGACGTCGCGGCGGAGCTCCTTGGGGAGGGAGAAGATGAGGTCCTCCTCGGCGGTCTTGACCTCCTGGACGTCGCCGTAGCCGGCGTCGGCCAGGTCGTCGAGCAGTTCGCGCACGAGCTCCTCGGGCACGGAGGCGCCGCTGGTCACGCCCACCGTTGCGACACCCGCGAGCCACTCGGGCCGCACCTCGCTGGCGTAGTCCACGCGGTATGCGGCCTTGGCGCCGTGCTCGAGGGCCACCTCGACGAGTCGGACCGAGTTCGAGGAGTTGGCGGAGCCGACGACGATCACGAGGTCGGACTCGCGGGCCACCTTCTTGATCGCGACCTGCCGGTTCTGGGTGGCGTAGCAGATGTCGTCGCTCGGCGGATCCTGCAGGTTGGGGAAGCGCTCGCGGAGCCGACGGACCGTCTCCATCGTCTCGTCCACCGAAAGCGTGGTCTGGGACAGCCAGACGACCTTGTCCGGGTCCTTGACATGCACGTTGGCCACGTCGTCGGGTGAGCCGACGAGCGTGATGTGGTCGGGCGCCTCGCCTGCAGTGCCCTCCACCTCCTCGTGACCGGCGTGCCCGATCAGGAGGATCTCGAAGTCGTCGCGGGAGAAGCGCACGGCTTCGCGATGCACCTTCGTGACCAGCGGGCAGGTCGCATCGATCGCATGCAGTCCCCGCAGCGCGGCCGCCTCCACCACCGCGGGCGATACCCCGTGCGCGCTGAACACGACGTGCGCGCCCTCCGGCACCTCGTCGACCTCGTCGACGAAGACGGCGCCCTTCTTCTCCAGCTCGGAGACCACGTGGATGTTGTGCACGATCTGCTTGCGCACGTAGACGGGGGCTCCGTAGTGCTCGATCGCCTTCTCGACGGCGATCACGGCGCGATCCACCCCGGCGCAGTACCCCCGGGGTGCCGCGAGCAGGACGCGCTTGATCCCGGCGACAGGGGTATCGGTTAGCCTGTTGCGCGCCCGGGGGATCCGGGGCATGCCGAGGCCGATGGTGGCGTTGCTCACCAGGAGATTCTACTTCCGCATGCGTCAACGGCCGCTGAGAGCACCAGCGGGAGGGGCTTGGCATGAGCGACGGTCGCGCGACGGCGGAGGCCCCCTGGCCGGTGGGAATGCTGGCGGTCAAGCTCCGCGACTACATCGACCGGCTCGGCACGGTGTGGGTCGAGGGCGAGATCACGCAGTGGAGCGTCGGCGGCGGCACCGTGTACGGCAAGCTCAAGGACCTCGACCAGGACGCCACCATCGGATTCAGCGTGTGGTCCTCGGTGCGTGCCCGCATCCCGAACGACCTCAAGCAGGGCGACCGCGTCATCGCCCTGATCAAGCCCAACTACTGGGTCAAGGGCGGCTCGCTCACCATGCAGGTGTACGAGATCCGGCACGTGGGTCTCGGCGACCTGCTCGAGCGCCTGGAGCGTCTGCGGCGGCAGCTCGCGTCGGAAGGCCTGTTCGCGGCGGAGCGCAAGCGGCCGCTGCCGTTCCTGCCCGGGCGAATCGGGCTCGTGACGGGCAAGGACTCCGACGCCGAGAAGGACGTGCTTCGCAACGCCCAGCTGCGCTGGCCGGCGGTGCAGTTCCGGGTGCAGTACGCCGCGGTGCAGGGTGATCGGGCCGCCAGCGAGGTCGCTGCGGCGATCCGCAAGCTCGACGCCGACCCCGAAGTGGACGTGATCATCGTCGCCCGCGGCGGCGGCGACTTCCAGAACCTCCTGGCCTTCAGCGACGAGGCGCTCCTCCGGGTGGCGGCGGCGACGACCACTCCCCTGGTCAGCGCCATCGGCCACGAGGCGGACCGTCCGCTGCTCGACGACGTCGCCGACCTGCGCGCCTCGACCCCCACGGACGCCGCCAAGCGCGTCGTGCCCGATGTCGCCGAGGAGCTGTCCCGCATCGAGCAGGCCCGCGCGCGCATCCGCAGCCGGGTCACGCACACCGTCGCCATCGAGGTGGACCGCATCGCGGCGCTGCGCAGCAGGCCCGCGCTCTCGAGCACCGGCTGGATCGTGGACCAGCGCGCGGACGAGCTCTCCCGCCACCTCGCCCGCGGCGGCGAGCTGGTGGACCGGGCGCTGGAGAAGGCGGGCCGGGTGGCCGCGGAGCTCTCCGGGCGCCTGCGAGCGCTCTCGCCGCAGAGCACGCTGGCGCGCGGCTACGCCATCGCGCAGCTCGAGGACGGCACCGTCCTCCGCGGCACAGGCGATGCGCCCGCCGGGACCCGGCTGCGACTCCGCCTGCCCGACGGCTCTGTGGGGGCCGTGAGCAGCGGCCCCGTCGGCGACCGCGAATAGACTGGCTGCCATGGCAGATCAGCCCGTTCCCGTCGCCCAGCTCACCTACGAGCAGGCGCGCGACGAGCTCATCCGAGTGGTCGGTGAGCTCGAGCAGGGCGCCGAGACGCTCGAGCGGTCCCTGCAGCTGTGGGAGCGCGGCGAACAGCTGGCCCGCCGCTGCGAGGAATGGCTGATCGACGCACGCGCCCGGCTGGACGCGGCGCGCTCCGCGCAGTCCCAGTCGACGACAGCAGGATGAGCGACCCCGCGCGTCCGCCGCGCGTCGTCGCCGAGCTCGGGCGCCCCGAGACCGCGGAGGAGACCGCGGCGCGCAAGGAGGAGGACCGGCGCAAGCGGCGCGGTCGGCAGACGGTGAACAACCTCTGGTACTCCCTGCTCGTCACCGTCGGCGTGGTCGTCGTGATCATCCTCCTCGTGCCGCGCGGGGCCCAGGACTTCGCCCCGAACGTGGACTATCCCGCCGCCGCCCAGGAGGCGCAGGGCGCGGTCGACCAGCCCCTCGCCGTTCCGGAACCCGGCAAGCAGTGGCGCTCCAACGCTGCGCAGCTGCGCACCGAGACCGCCGACGGCGTGGTCTCCTGGTACATCGGCTTCCTCACCCCGCGCAGCCAATACCTCGGCTTCAGCCAGGGCATCGACGCCAACGAGAGCTGGCTGGTGCAGCTCCTCGACGGGGCCCGCGCGGACGGCACGGTGACCCTCGGCGGGTTGGAGTGGACGGTCTACGACGACCGGGCCAGCGGCGCCCAGGGCAACGTGTCCTACGCGCTGAGCACCACGACGGCGACCGCCGTCTACGCCGTGTACGGCACCGCGGATCCGGATGAGGCGGCCGCCCTGGCGACCGCCGTGGCGCAATCGATCAGCAAGGAGCAGGCCGGATGAGCGTACGGAAGACCCCGGCGGCAGCGTGGCGGGAGATGGTGCGGGGCAACCAGCGATTCGTGCGAGGCGAACCCGCGCATCCCCGCCAGGACGTCGAGCGCCGGGCGGAGCTCGCCAACGTGCAGCATCCGGTCGCAGCGCTGTTCGGCTGCAGCGACTCCCGGCTTGCGGCCGAGATCATCTTCGACAAGGGCCTCGGCGACCTCTTCGTCGTGCGCAACGCCGGCCAGGTGATCTCCGACTCCGCTGTCGCCTCGCTGGAGTACGCGGTGGCCGTGCTCGGCGTGCCCCTCATCGTCGTGCTCGCCCATGACCGGTGCGGCGCCGTCCAGGCCGCGGTCGACTCCCAGGGCGGCGAGGCGCCTCCTCTGCCCGCCCACATCCGGCGGCACGTGAGCGCCATCGTGCCCGCCGTTCGCGCCGTCGGAGTCGTCGCGGAGGACGGCACCATCGACCCGACGGCGATCGACACCGACGAGGTCGGCCGGCAGCACCTGAGGAACACCGTGGCGGAGCTCCTCATCGCCTCCGAGCTCATTGCCGACGCGATCGCGGACGGTAGCCTGGCAGTGGTCGGCGCTCAGTACCGGCTCGCCGAGGGACGCGCGGGCCTCGACCTGGTCGTCGGCGACGTGGGCGCGTAGCGCACTCGACCCGACGACCGACCGACAGAAGGGCCCACACAGTGGTGGACACGGAGTACCGCATCGAGCACGACACGATGGGCGAGGTGCGGGTGCCGGCCAGTGCCCTCTATGCCGCCCAGACGCAGCGCGCGGTCGAGAACTTCCCCATCTCCGGGACCCGACTGGAGGACACGCAGGTCGTCGCGCTCGCCCGCATCAAACGCGCCGCCGCCATCGTGAACGGCGAACTGGGGGTGCTGGACGCCGGCATCGCCGCGGCCATCGTGGCGGCAGCGGACAAGCTGATCGCCGGGGCGCACCTCGACCAGTTCCCGATCGACGTCTACCAGACGGGCAGCGGCACGTCCTCGAACATGAACATGAACGAGGTGCTCGCCTCGCTCGCCACCACCGGCCTCGGCTCGGCCGTGCACCCCAACGATCACGTGAACGCCTCCCAGTCCTCCAACGACGTCTTCCCCACCTCGGTGCATCTGGCGGTGACGGAGGGGCTGCTGCGCGAGCTGCTCCCCGCCCTCGACCACCTGGCCGCCTCGCTCGAGGCCAAGTCGGCCCTCTGGAAGAACGTCGTCAAGTCGGGCCGCACCCACCTGATGGACGCGACCCCGGTCACCTTCGGGCAGGAGTTCGGCGGCTACGCCCGCCAGATCCGTCTCGGCATCGACCGGATCACCACCGCGGTGCCGCGCGTGGCCGAGGTGCCGCTCGGTGGAACGGCGACGGGGACGGGCATCAACACGCCCGCCGGGTTCCCGCAGCGGGTGATCGCGATCCTCGCCGAGGACACCGGGCTGCCGATCACCGAGGCCCTCGACCACTTCGAGGCGCAGGGCGCTCGCGACGCGCTCGTCGAGGCGTCCGGGGCGCTGCGCGTGCTCGCCGTGAGCCTCACCAAGATCTGCAACGACATCCGCTGGATGGGCTCGGGACCCAACACGGGACTCGGCGAGCTGCACATCCCCGACCTGCAGCCGGGCTCGTCGATCATGCCCGGCAAGGTGAACCCGGTCATCCCCGAGGCCGTCCTCATGGTCGCCTCGCGCGTGGTGGGCAACGACGCCACCATCGCATGGTCAGGCGCCTCCGGCTTCTTCGAGCTCAACGTCGCCATCCCGGTCATGGGCACCGCGCTGCTCGAGTCGATCCGGCTGCTGGCCAACGCCGCCCGCCTCCTCGCCGACAAGACCATCGACGGGCTCGAGGTGAACGTCGAGCGCGCCCGCGCCCTGGCCGAGTCCTCGCCGTCCATCGTCACGCCGCTCAATCGAGTGATCGGCTACGAGGCTGCGGCCAAGGTCGCCAAGCACGCCGTCGCCCAAGGGATGACGATTCGCGAGGCCGTCATCGACCTCGGCTTCGTGGAGCGGGGCGAGGTCACCGAGGAGCAGCTCACGACGGCACTCGACGTGCTGGCGATGACCCACCCCGGCTGAGCGGCTGACGACCGCCCGGGCTGGCGCCGTCGCCCGCTATGCGGACGGGCCGGCCAGGAGGAGCCCGACCCAGAACCCGATCAGCAGGAACGGGCCGAACGGGATCCGCGTCCCCGCCCCTCTGCGGGCGAGCACGACGGCGGAGACCGCTCCCCCCGCGAGGAATGCGACGATGGCGGCGGCCGCGACCGTGTCCCAGCTTCGTACGCCGAGCGCGAGGGCCAGCACGAGAGCGAGCTTCACGTCGCCGAGGCCCATGCCGCCGGCAGTGTGCAGCAGGAGGAACAGCCCGAGCGCGAGGCCGCCTGCCGCCAGCGGCGCGCCGGGATCCGCGCCCTGCACCCCGCCCAACGCGATGCCGAGGATGGCGATGGGCAGCCCCGGGAGCGTCATCCGGTCGGGCAGGCGATGCTCGGCGAGATCCACCACCACGAGCGCCGGCGACACCGCGGCGAGGTAGAGCGCGGACAGCGCGTCGGAGGTGAGGCCGAGGCGCCAGAGCACCAGCGACCCGAGCGTGACTGCGGCCGCCAGCTCGGCGAGGAGCCGCAGGCGCCGCTGCGACGGCCGGGTCGGCCGGGTCGAGGGACATGCGGGGGCGTTGGGCTGGGCTCGCTCGGCAAGGACCGGCGCTCTACCGGCCGCCTCCGGTTCCGGTGCGACAGCAAGCATGCGGAGACGGTAGCGACGCGTCCTCCTCGCCCGCGCGCACTCTCCACAGCGCCGCGACGCGAGTCGGAACGCCGAGGGCGACCCGAGACGCCGAGCGCGGGCCGTACCCGTGTCGCGCTCGGCGCCTCGCGTGGCACTCGGCGAGGCGCTGGTCGCGCTCCTCAGACGAACCCGTCAGGTCAGGCGAGCTCGTTCGACTCGAGCATCTCCGTGACGAGTGCCGCGATCGCGCTGCGCTCCGACCGGGTGAGGGTCATGTGGCCGAACAGCGGGTGCCCCTTGAGCGTCTCGATCACGCTGGCGACGCCGTCGTGCCGGCCGACCCGCAGGTTGTCGCGCTGGGCCACGTCGTGGGTGAGCACGACCCTGGAGTTCTGGCCGATCCGGCTGAGGACCGTGAGCAGCACGTTCCGCTCGAGCGACTGCGCCTCGTCGACGATCACGAAGGCGTCGTGCAGGGACCGGCCTCGGATGTGGGTGAGCGGCAGCACCTCGAGGATGCCGCGCTCCACGATCTCCTCGAGCACGTTCGGCGAGACGATCGCGCCGAGGGTGTCGAACACCGCCTGACCCCAGGGCGACATCTTCTCGCCCTGGTCGCCGGGCAGGAAGCCGAGCTCCTGGCCGCCCACCGCGTAGAGCGGGCGGAAGACCATGATCTTGCGATGCTGCTGCTTCTCCAGCACCGCCTCGAGACCGGCGCAGAGCGCGAGCGCCGACTTGCCGGTGCCTGCGCGTCCGCCGAGGGAGACGATCCCGATCGACGGGTCGAGCAGCATGTCGATCGCGAGGCGCTGCTCCGCCGACCGGCCGTGCAGCCCGAAGACCTCGCGGTCCCCCCGGACGATGCGGATGTCGTGCTTGCCGGTGACGCGCGCGAGCGCCGATCCCCGCTCGGAGGAGATCACGAGGCCGGTGTTCACCGGCAGCTCCTGCACGAGGTCGGTGCGCATGCGCTCGTGGTCGTAGAGGTCGGCCATCTGGGAGCCGCTGAGCGCGATCTCAGCCATGCCGGTGTAGCCCGAGTCGACGGCGAGCTCCGCGCGGTACTCCTCGGCGGCGATGCCGATCGAGGAGGCCTTCACCCGCATGGGCAGGTCCTTGGACACCACCACGACATCGAGGCCCTCGTTCTTGAGGTTCATCGCCACGGCGAGGATGCGCGAGTCGTTGTCACCGAGCTGCAGGCCGGACGGCAGCACCGCCATGTTCGAGTGGTTCAGCTCGACCCGGAGGCTGCCGCCGGCGTCGCCGATCCCGATCGGGAAGTCCAGGCGCTCGTGCTGCACCCGCAGCTCGTCCAGGTTCCGCAGGGCCTGGCGGGCGAAATAGCCGATCTCGGGATCGTTCCGCTTCGCCTCGAGCTCGGTGACCACGATCACCGGAAGGACGACGGCGTGCTCGGCGAAGCGGAAGATCGCCTTCGGATCGGACAGCAGGACCGACGTGTCGAGCACGAACGTGCGCTCGGCCTGCCGGACCTTTCCCTTGCTCGTCTCTGCGTGTGCCGCGGACGTCGAACGGGCAGCTGAGGCCACAATCACTCCCACCTCGAGGCGGAATTCCGCTCTCGATTCTGCGAGACGGGCCACGGTGGGACGTTGCGAAACGTACTTATGTGGCCGTTTCGATCAGGTGCCGTACCTGATGCGCTGAAGGCTACGCAGAGGGTGCGACGCCGGGCGCCCCGACACACCCGCGCTGCGTTACGGGGGCGTTAACCCTGTGTCACCGCACCCGGACGGCGGTGGCGTAGCTGAGAAGCGCGGCGCGCAGCATCTCCAGGCTCTCCGGCGGAGTGCCCGCATGGGCGCTCAGCCGGACCATGCCCTGCCGGGTGGTCGCCGCGACGCCGTGGTTGAACAGTGACGCGCTGAGCACGGTGAGCTGCTCCGGCGCCGGTTCGATCACGACGATGCCGGCGCGCTCGCCCTCGTCGCGCGGGGACAGCACCTGCAGCGCGTACTCGTCGGCGAGGTCGATGATGCGGGTCACGTTCTGCGCCACCGCGTCCTCCACCGCACCGACGCCGACCTCGGCCAGCTCCTCGAGGGAGGCGGCGAGGCGGGCGGCGGCGAGCGGATCCGGATCCGTGACCCTGAAGGCGGAGGCGCCGCGCACCGGTGCGGGCACCTCGTCCCAGGGGATGAGCGACTCGTCGGCGGTGCCGGGGAAGCCGGAGAACACGGGCGTCAGCCGCTCGATCGCGCGGTCGCTGAGGGCGAGGAAGCCGGTGCTCCAGCCGGCCCGCAGCCACTTGTGGCCGCCCCCCACGACGATGTCGGCGACCTCGAACGGGGCATCGGTGACGCCGACGCCCTGGATGACGTCGACGAGGAGCAGCCGATCGCCGATGACCTGCCGGATGCCCTCGATGTCGGCCAGGTAGCCGGTGCGCGCATCGACGAGGCTCACCGCCACGGCGACCGTTGTCGAGGTGAGCTGATCGCGGATCTGCCCGGGGGTGACTCGGCCGTGATCGGTCTCCAGCCAGATCGGCGCCGTGACGCTGAGGGACTGCTCCGCCCGCACGGCAGCGAAGGGCAGGCTGGGAAACTCGGCCCGGGACATCAGCACGCCGCCCGTTATGCCGAACAAGGCGTGCATCGTTGCCATGCTGGTGCTGGGCTGCAGGGCGACCTGGTCGGGACGGAAGCCGAGGGTGGCGGCGAGCGCCGTCCGGGCGCGATCCTCCTGCTCGAGCAGGGCGCCGGTCGAGCCGAACCTCGACCGGGACACCAGCTCCCGCTGCCAGTCCATCTCCGCCACCACAGCACCGGAGAGCGGCCCGTAGGAGGCGTAGTCGAGGTAGCCCGGCTCCTCCAGGAACCCGGCTGCGAACCGCGCGATAGGAGTCATCTCGCCGTCAGTTTAGGGGAAGCGCCCCCGCGATCAGCCCCCGAATCGGCGGTGCCGCTTGCCGTAGTCCCGGAGCGCGCGAAGGAAGTCCACCTCGCGGAGATCCGGACCGAGCGCCTCCACGAAGTACAGCTCGCTGTGCGCGCTCTGCCAGAGCATGAAGTCGGACAGGCGCTGCTCGCCCGAGGTGCGGATCACGAGATCCGGATCCGGCTGGCCGCCCGTGTAGAGGTGCTCGGCGATGAGCTCCGGGGTGAGCACGCCGGCGAGGTCCTCGATCGTGCCGCCCTGCAGGTGGTGGGACGACACGATGCTGCGCATGGCGTCGGCGATCTCGGTGCGGCCCCCGTAGCCGACCGCCAGGTTGACGTGCAGGCCGGTCTTGCCGGCCGATCGCTCCTCTGCCGCCTTGAGAGTGGCGGCGAGGCCATCGGGCAGGCCGGACGGCGTGCCGACGTGCTTGACCCGCCAGTCACGGAAGCGGGAGAGGTCGTCGGCCAGCTCGCCGATGATCTCGACCAGCTCGGCGAGCTCGCCCGGGTCGCGGGCGCCGATGTTGTCGGTGGAGAGCAGGTACAGCGTCACCACTTCGATGCCCAGGTCATCGCACCAGATCAGGAATTCGCGGATCTTCGCGGCACCCGCCCGGTGCCCGTGGGCCGCCGTCTCCGCGCCCACCTGCCGCGCCCACCGACGGTTGCCGTCGAGGATCATCGCGAGGTGGCGTGGCAGCGAGTTCCGGTCCAGGGAGGCCCGGATCCGCCGCTGGTAGAGCACGTAGGCCGGGTTGGTCGGCACCGTCTTACGCCGTCGCAGCACGTGTTCACGTTAGCCCCCGCGGCTCCGCAAAGCCTCGCGGGAGCCGGGCGCCCCTTCGGCGCCCGGCTATTCTGGAGCCGTGGCAGGAGAGGAAGGCGCGCCCCTGCAGGACGGCGCCGCGGGGCCGATCGGCGTCGACTCCGACGCGCAATCGGCTGACCGGGAGGACGCGGCAGCCCTGCCGAATCTGCCCCTGCTCGAGGACGAGCTCGACCACCCGGCGGCGGCGAAGCCGACCTGGCGAGGCTGGATTCACGCGGGCACCTTCCCGCTCGCGCTCGTGCTCGGCATCGTGCTCGTCAGCATGGGTCAGACCCCGCTCGCGAAGGCGGCCAGCGCGGTCTTCATGGCGTCATCGCTGCTGCTGTTCGGCAACTCCGCTCTCTACCACCGGTTCAACTGGGGCCCACGGATGCTCCGGCTGCTCAAGCGCATCGATCACGCGAACATCTTCCTGCTCATCGCGGGGACCTACACGCCGCTGTCCCTGCTGGCGCTGCCGCCCGACAAGGGCCTCGTGCTGCTGTCCATCGTGTGGGGCGGCGCCCTGCTCGGCATCGCATTCCGGGTGTTCTGGATCACCGCGCCCCGCTGGCTCTACGTGCCCATCTATGTCGGCCTCGGCTGGGCTGCCGTGGTCTTCTTCGGCGACCTCTTCGCGGCGAATGCGGCCATGATGCTGCTCGTGCTGATCGGCGGCGTGCTCTACACGGCCGGCGCCGTCATCTATGGGCTCAAGCGGCCGAACCCGTTCCCGGGGAGGTTCGGGTTCCACGAGATCTTCCACACCTGCACGGTGCTGGCCTTCGCCTGCCACTGGGTGGCGACCCTGCTCATCGTGCTCGACCAGGTCTGAGGGGCTCCGATCAGCCGGCGGAGTCGTCCCGCTGCGCGGCCTGCTCGCGCTCCAGCTGCTCGCGCAACTCGCCCCGGTATCGCGTGCGGCGGACGCGCCTCGTCATGTCCAGGATGAGCAGCACCGTGACCACTGCGATCCCGAAGACCACTGCGAAGCCGACCGGGCCGGGGGTGACGATCGTCGAATCGAACGCCGGCGAGGGCGACGGGGTCGGCGTCGCCAGGAGGGCGAGAATCGAGTCGACGATCAGGGCGCTGTCCTTCCACGGTTGTAGCGTGGAGTCAAGACTAATCCGCGGGACAGGAGGAACGTGACGCGTACGACAGCGCCCTCCACTGCCGACCTCGAGGACAGGTATGGCCGCGCGCGGCTCTCCCCCCGGCGCCGGCTGGGGATCCTCGTGGCGGCAGTGGTCGCCCTGGCCGCCCTCGTGGTCGCCTGGGTCATCTGGTCGGGACTCGGCGACCCTGCCGCCACGGTCGACTACCGCGACACGGGCTACCAGAAGGTCAGCGACCGGGAGATCAGCGTGCGCTTCGAGGTCACCGCGGAACCCGGACAGGTGGTCGAGTGCGCGGCCCAGGCGCTCAACGACAAGTTCGAGACGGTCGGCTGGAAGGTCGTGCAGCTCCCCGCTTCTCCGGAGCGGACCAGGGGATTCGTCGAGACGATCCGCACCACCAACCCGCCGAACACGGCCTTGATCTACCGCTGCTGGCTCCCGTAGCCTGGCTGTTTGCCCACATCCCGGCCACCGGGACGGTGTTCCCACCCCGCTCCGCTCCGGGGCGCCGCAGCACCCGCCCTCTCCCCGCAGGGCCTCGAAGCTCATTCCCTGAGGAGTACGCATGTCACCGGAAGCCCCCGTCACCTGGCTGACCCAGGAGGCGTTCGAGCGACTCTCCGCCGAGCTGGCGCAGCTGTCCGGCGAGGGCCGGCTGGAGATCGCCAAGCGGATCGAGCAGGCCCGCGAAGAGGGTGACCTCAAGGAGAACGGCGGCTACCACGCCGCCAAGGAGGAGCAGGGCAAGATCGAGGCGCGCATCCGCCAGCTCACGCAGCTGCTCCGCAGCGCACAGGTCGGTCAGGCTCCCGCCGCCGCGGACAGGGTCGGCATGGGAACCGTCGTGACCGCGACCATCGCGGGCGACGAGAGCGTGTTCCTCGTGGGCAACCGCGAGATCGCCGGCGACAGCGACCTGGACGTCTACAGCGAGCAGAGCCCGCTGGGGCAGGCCATCCTGGGACTGGCGGTCGGTGGGAAGACCACCTACACCGCGCCGAACGGGCGCGAGATCAGCGTCGAGGTCCGCAAGGTCGAGCCCTACTCCGGCCAGTGACCCCTGCCGCGCCTCTGGCACAGATGCGCGGGCCGGACAACGGGATGCGGCCTCTCAGCCGCTCTCGATACTGTTGGCGCGTGGCTCCGGGATCATCGAGGCGTGCGTCGCGGCTGACGGGCCTGCTGCTTGCCGGAACGGTGGCCGCGATCGTGCTCGGCACGGCGGCGCCGGCCGCTGCAGTGGAGCCGGTCCAGTTCGGCTCGTCCGACATCGTCGACACGGTGAACGCGCTCGGCGGCGATCAGACGAAAGTCGAAGACGCTCTGAACGCCCTTCAGCAGAGCACCGGCGTGACACTCCTCGTCGCCTACATCGACTCCGCGGACAACCCGGACGACCTGGACCAGTGGGTCCAATCCGTCGCGGACCTGAACGGGCTCGGCGACGACAACGCCCTCCTGGTGGTCGCGGTCGATGATCGCCAGTACCGCTTCACCATCGACGGCGGCATGGCGGTGACCGATGCCCAGCTCGACGCGATCCGCACCGACCGGATCGTGCCCGCGCTCGGCCAGGACGACTGGGCGGGCGGAGCCATCGGCGCAGCCGAGGGACTGCAGTCGGCGCTCGGCGGCGGTTCCGGCGACACCGGCACCGGTTCGAGCGGCGGGGGGTCCTTCAACTTCCTGCCGACGCTCCTGATCCTCGGCGGCTTCGTGCTCGTCGTCGTCCTCGTCACCCGGATCCTCGCCCGGCGCAAGAAGCGGCTTGCTTCGCAGACCCAGGAGGCGCAGCAGAAGCAGCTGGACCAGAAAGCGGGCGGCCTTCTCGTCGAGCTGGACGACGCGCTCAAGACGAGCGAGCAGGAGCTCGGCTTCGCCGAGGCGGAGTTCGGAGCGGAGTCCACGGCGGCATTCCATGTCGCACTGGAGTCGGCGAGCGGCAAGGTGCGCGACGCCTTCCGCATCAAGCAGCGACTGGATGACGCGGAGCCGGAGACCGCGCAGGAGCGCTACGAGCTGTCCACCCGGATCGTGGAGCTCTGTCAGGAGGCGGACCGCGAGCTCGATGCGCAGGCGGACGCGTTCGAGAAGCTCCGCGAGGTCGGCCGCAACGCTCCGGCGGCCCTGCAGACCATGACGGCGGACGCCGAGCGGATCGGCGCCCGCGTAGAGGCCGCTGAGGCCACGCTCACCGCGCTCGCATCCCGCTACGACCCCTCAGCGCTCACGAGCATCGCGGGGAACCCGGATCAGGCTCGCAAGCTCCTGGCCTTCGCCGCCTCGGCCGGCGAGCGGGCGGCGGAGAGCATCCGCGCCGGAAAGGGCGGTGCCGCCGCGGTGGCGGTGCGCGACGCCCAGCAGGCGCTCGGCCAGGCCACCCAGCTCCTCGACGCGGTCGACCGCGCGGGCGGCGACCTGGAGGGCGCGACCGGCAAGCTCACCGACGCCGCGGGCGCGCTCCGGGAGGACATCGCGGAGGCGGAGGGCCTCTCCCCCGCCACCCGCGCCGGCACCCCCGACCTCGAGGGGGTCCTCCGCGAGGCCGAGCGCGTCCTGGCCGAGGTGGCGTCCGGCGCACTGGGCGGCCGGGATCCGATCACCGCCCTGAGCACGGTGACTGCGCTGGAGCAGCGCATCGACGCGGCCCTCGCCCCAGCTCGCGAGCAGGCGCAGCGGGTCGAGAGGGCTCGGGCCACCCTGGGTCGGGCGATCGGCTCCGCGCAGGCGCAGGTGGGTGCAGCAGCGAACTTCATCACCACCCGTCGGGGCGGCGTGGGCGCCGACGCCCGCACGCGGCTCGCCGAGGCCTCCCGCCGCTTGGCGCAGGCGCAGTCGCTGGCCGAGACGGATCCCGAGCGGGGTCTCACCGAGGCGCAGGCGGCGGAATCCCTGGCGTCCAGCGCGCTCAACCTGGCGCAGAGCGACGTCGGCGACTTCTGGGGCTCCGGCGGCACCGTTCCGGTGCGCGGAGGGGGTGGGCAGGTCGGCGGCGACATCGCCGGCGCCGTGCTCGGCGGCATCATCGGCGGCATGCTCGGCGGCGGGGGCGGCAGGCGCGGTGGGTACGGCGGGGGCTTCGGGGGCGGCGGCTTCGGCGGGGGCGGCTTCGGCGGATCGCGCGGAGGGGGCGGCGGCTTCGGCGGATCGCGGGGGTTCGGGGGCTCCGGCGGTGGAGGCGGACGCCGCGGCGGGGGCGGGCGCTTCTAGGCTCCGTGCATCGACTCAATCCAGATCCAGATCACGAGAGAAAGAGGAACACATGGCGAAGCAGACCATCTTCGGCAGGATCGCTCAGCTGGCCAGGGCCAACATCAATTCGCTGATCGACTCGGCGGAGGACCCCCAGCTGATGCTCGACCAGCTCGTCCGCGACTACACCGGCAGCATCGCGGAGGCGGAGAGCGCGATCGCCCAGACGATCGGCAACCTCCGACTCGTCGAGGACGACTATCGGGAGGACGTGCAGAACGCCGAGGAGTGGGGTCGCAAGGCCATCGCGGCGAGCGCCAAGGCCGACGAGCTCCGGGCCGCGGGCGACACCGCGGGAGCCGACAAGTTCGACGCACTCGCCAAGGTCGCGCTCACTCGTCAGCTCTCGTCCGAGAACGAGGCCAAGGGCGCCCAGCCGACCATCGCCTCCCAGACCGAGGTCGTCGATCGGCTCAAGACCGGCCTCCAGAAGATGCGCGAGAAGCTCGGCGAGCTGACCGCGAAGCGCAACGAGCTCGTCGCCCGGCAGAAGACCGTCCAGGCCCAGAGCGTGGTGCAGGACGCCATCAAGAGCATCGACATCATGGACCCGACCAGCGAGGTGAGCCGCTTCGAGGACAAGATCCGCCGCGAGGAGGCCCGCGTCCGCGGCCAGGAGGAGCTCGCGGCATCCAGCCTCGACTCGCAGTTCGAGAGCCTCGAGGACCTCGGCGAGCTGACCGAGGTCGAGGCGCGGCTCGCGGCCCTCAAGGCGGGCAGCGCGCCCAAGGCCATCTCCTCCGGATCCTGATCCCGATCGGAGGCGCCTGCCGTCGGGCGGCGCCTCCGATCAGATCACCCGATCCCGGTCAGGCCACCGGGTGATCAGGAATCGGCGATGCGGGGGTCGTAGCCGGCGCTGCGAAGGGTGTCGAGGATCAGGGCGGCGTGATCGCGTCCGCGCGTCTCCACGCTGACCTCGATCTCGACCTCGCTGATCTGCAGCCCCCGGCCGTGCCGGGTGTGCAGCACCTCCACCACGTTGGCGTTGGCGTCGGCGATGAGCTTGGAGATCTCGGCCAGCTGGCCGGGCCGGTCGGGCAGACCGATGCGGAGGCTGAGGTACCGGTCGGATGCGGCCAGTCCCCGGCTGATCACCCGCTCCATCATGAGCGGGTCGATGTTTCCCCCGGACAGCACGATCACCGTGGTGCCGAGGTCGTTCCCAAGCCGACCGCTGAGCACGGCGGCCACTCCCACAGCTCCCGCCGGCTCCACCACGAGCTTCGCGCGCTCGAGCAGCACGACGAGAGCCTGGGCGGTCTCGTCGTCCGTCACCGTGAGCACCTGATCGACCGCCTCGCGGATGATCTCGAAGTTGAGCACTCCCGGACGGGAGACCGCGATGCCGTCGGCTATCGTCGCGGCGATCTCCACCGTGACCACCTCCCCCCGCTCGATGGAGACCGGGTAGGGCGCGGCGTTCGCCGCCTGCACGCCGATGATCCGCACCGGACGCTCGCGGCCCGCTGTCTTCTGCTTGATGGCGCTCGCGATGCCGGCGACGAGGCCGCCGCCGCCGATCGGCACGATGACCGTGTCGAGGTCCGGGACCTGGTCGAGGATCTCCAGCCCGAGCGTCCCCTGCCCGGCGATGACGTCCGGGTGGTCGAACGGCGGGATGAGCACGGCTCCGGTCCTGGCGGCGTACTCCGCTGCGGCCAGCAGCGGCTCGTCCACGCTGTGGCCGCGGAGGATGACCTCTGCGCCGTACTCCCGGGTGGCCTGCAGCTTGGGCAGCGGAACGCCGATGGGCATGAAGATCGTGGCCGAGATGCCGAGCTCCCGCGCCGCGAGGGCGACGCCCTGCGCGTGGTTGCCGGCCGAGGCGGCGACCACGCCGCGCGCCCGCTCCTCGGGGGTCAGCTGGGAGAGCCGGTTGTACGCACCGCGGATCTTGTACGACCCGGTCCGCTGGAGGTTCTCGCACTTCAGGCGGACGGGGCTGCCGAGGGCGCCGGCGAGGAAGCGGGAGCTCTGCATGGGCGTCTCGTCGACCACCGCGGCCACCACGACGCGGGCGCGCTCGAAGTCGTCGAGGGTGGGTCCCGGATAGGCGGTGCGGGGCGCCGTCGTGTCACTCAACCGGAGCCACCTCTTCCACGGCGGGGCGGGGATCGGTCCGCCACTGCCCGCGAGCAATGTAGCCGATCATCACGTTCACCGTGGCGACGACCGGCACGGCGAAGAACGTGCCGGGGATTCCCGCGAGGCTCGCCCCTGCGACGACCGCGAGGACCACGGCGAGCGGGTGCACCTTGACGGCCGTGCCCATGATCAGGGGCTGCAGCACGTGGCCCTCGAGCTGTTGGACGAGCAGCACGATGCCGAGCATGATCAGCGCAGTCACCGGGCCGTTGTAGACCAGAGCGATGAAGATCGCGAGGGTGCCGGTGACGACCGCGCCGATCACGGGGACGAACGAGCCGAGGAACACGAGGACCGCGATCGGGATGGCGAGCGGGATCCCGAGGATGAACGCACCCAGGCCGATGCCCACCGCATCGATGAAGGCGACCAGGATCTGCACGCGGACGAAGTTGCCGAGGGTGGCCCAGCCGGCGTGCCCGGCGCCGTCGATAGCGGGACGCGCGCGCCTCGGGAAGAGCCGCACGACCCAGGCCCAGATGCCGCGGCCGTCGATCAGCAGGAACAGGGTGCTGAACAGCACGAGCAGGAGCCCGGTGAGGACGTGACCGAGGGTGAGCCCCACCGACAGGGCGCCGGAGACGAGCACCTGGCTGTCCTTTTGGGCGGACGACACGATCTGGCTGATGTAGTCGTTGAGCTGCGCCTCGGTGAGGTGCAGCGGCGAGGCGAGCAGGAAGTCCTTCAGCTGCGCGTAGGACTCCACCGACTTGGCCTGCAGGTCGCTGAAGCCGCGCGCGACCTGGGTCACCACAAGATAGATGAGGCCGGACAGGGCGACCAGGAGGCCGATCTCGGCGACCGCGATGGCCAGCCACTTGGGCCACCGATGGCGGACCAGGAAGTGCACGAGCGGCACGAGCAGCGCGGCGATCAGCACTGCGACCAGCACCGGGATGACCAGCTCGCGCAGCTGCACGATCAGGAACAGCACGAGTCCGAGCACGGCGGCGACGGCCAGGATGCGCCACGCCCACGCGCCGGCGACGAGCATGCCCGGCGGCATCGATCCGGGCGGGAGGGCGGGCGGCAGACCGGACGGCACCGATCCCGGCTCCGGGTCGGGCCGCGCCAGCCGTGCTGCGGAGCCGGCGGTCGGGGCGGCCACGGCGCTGACGGCCTGCTCGGGCCGCTCGGGCTCTCGATCGGATCGCTTTCCACGTCCTATTGGCATCGCCCCAGTTTAGGGAGGCCCGAGCAGCGTCGAGCACCGGCTTGACCAGGCCTCCTGCTGTCGGAGCGGGCGGCTAGGGTCGCCTACGTGGTCGACTCCATGAGTGCCGCCCAGGCCCGCCGAACGGCTCTCGCGGCACAGGGCATCGGGAGGCCCCGACCCGCCACCGTGGGCAGCCGGCAGCTCAACTCGCTGATCGACCGGCTGGGCGTGCTGCAGATCGACTCGGTCAACGTGTTCGAGCGCAGCCACTACCTGCCCGTCTTCGCCCGGCTCGGCGCCTACGACCGGTCGCTGCTCGACCGGCTCCTCCTCGCGCCGCCCGGGCGCTACGTGGAATACCTGCCGCACGTGGCCTGCTTCCTTCCGGTCGACGCGTGGCCGCTGTTCCGCTGGCGGATGGCCGCCTATCGCGAGAAGCACGCGTCCGCGCCGTGGGTGCAGGCGAACGGGGAGATGCTCGACTGGCTCCGTGCGGAACTGGCGGAGCGCGGCCCCCTGGCCGCCCGCGAGATCGAGCACGACGCCAACGTGCGCCGCGGTCCGTGGTGGGGCTGGTCCGACATCAAGGAGGGGCTCGAGCACCTCTTCTGGTGGGGAGAGGTCGCGACGGCGGGCCGCACCCGCTTCGAGCGCCGCTACGCCCTCGCCGAGCAGGTGCTCCCCCGCGAGGTGCTCGACGTGCACATCGCCAAGGAGCACGCCTTCCGCGAGTTGCTGGCCCGTGCGGCGGCCGCACACGGGGTGGGCACCGCGCGGGACTTCGCCGACTACTACCGGCTTCGCGGCCCGGGGGTCGGCGTCGCACTGCGGGAGCTCGAGGACGACGGGGTGCTCGTACCGGTGCAGGTCGACGGCTGGCACCAGGGCGGCCGGCCGCTCCAGGCCTGGCGCCACCGCGACGCCGGCACCCCGCGGCGGATCGAGACGACGGCTCTGCTCTCCCCGTTCGACCCGGTCGTGTGGGAGCGGTCGCGCACGGAGCGACTGTTCGGCTTCCACTACCGGATCGAGATCTACACCCCGGCACCGAAGCGGGTGTTCGGCTACTACGTGCTGCCGGTCCTCGTCGACGACCAGCTGGTCGGCCGAGTCGACCTGAAGAGCGACCGGCGGGCGGGGATCCTCCGCGTGCAGGCGGCATGGTCGGAGGACGGGCGCGCTGAGCCGCACGCGGAGCGCATCGCGGCGCAGCTGCGCGATGCGGCAATGTGGCAGGGCCTGGACGCGGTGTCGGTCGAGCCCAGAGGCACCCTGGCACCGCGGCTGACCCTCGCCCTGTCCTGACGCCCGCCGCCGCCGGTCGGCACGACGGCCGCAACCATGCGGCCAATTTGGGACGGCACGCCGTTGCGGTTTGGCCGCGGCGTCGCGTCCGTCGGGGAGCTAGAAGCTTCCGCCCATCCGCTCGAGGCGTGCGATCCGCTCCGCGATGGGCGGGTGCGTGCTGAAGAGCTTCTCGAGGGCGCCGGGCTTCAGCGGGTCGGCGATCCAGAGGTGAGCCATGGAGGAGTTCTGGCGGCGCAGCGGCCGGCCATGGATCTCCAGCTTCTCCAACGCGCGCGCCAGCGCATCCGGATGGCGCGTGGTGAGCGCCCCCGTGGCATCCGCCAGGTACTCGCGCTGGCGCGATATCGCCAGCTGCACGAGGGTGGCGACGAGCGGGGCGACGACCATCGCGACGAGACCGAAGACGAGCACGACCGGGTTGCCGTTGTTGCCACGGCCCCGGCCGCCGAAGAACGCCATCCGCAGCAGGATGTCCGAGAGGATGCCGACCGCGACGACGAGCCCGTAGACGATCAGCGAGACGCGGATGTCGTAGTTGCGCACGTGCCCGAGCTCGTGCGCCATGACGCCCTCGAGCTCGGCGTCGTCCAACAGCTCGAGCAGCCCCGTGGTGGCGGCGACGATCGCATGCTCGGGGTCCCGGCCGGTGGCGAAGGCGTTGGGAGCCGGGTCGCTGATCACGTAGACCTGCGGCATCGGTGTGCCGGTGGCGATCGAGAGGTTCTCGACGACGCGGTACAGGCGCGGCTCGTCCGCCTTGGTGATCCGCACGCCGCCGCTCATCGCGACCGCCTGACGGGAGGCGAGGAAGTACTGGAAGACCGCGTAGAGGGCGGCGCCCACCATCACGAGGACCACGATGGAGTAGTCCCCCGGCCTCCCGTAGGCGAGGTTGGCGAGGAAGCCGAGACCCCCGATCAGCAGGAAGAAGACCAGCAGGATCACGACCGTGTTGCGCTTGTTCCGCGCGATCGCCTTGTACACCGAGCGCTACCTTCCGCGCCCGACGGGGCGGATCAGAACTGGACTCGAGGCGGCTCGGCGATGGCCGCCGGCTCCGTCACCTCGAAGAATTCGCGCTCCGTGAAGCCGAGCGAGCGGGCGAACAGGTTGTTCGGGAAGATCTTGATCTTGGTGTTCAGCTCGCGGACACCGCCGTTGTAGAACCGGCGTGACGCCTGGATCTTGTCCTCGGTGTCGACCAGTTCGCTCTGCAGCGCGAGGAAGTTCTGGCTCGCCTGCAGCTGCGGGTACGCCTCCGCTACGGCGAAGATGCTCTTCAGAGCCGTCTGCATGTGGTTCTCGGCGGCGGACGCCTCGACCGGCGATTGGGCGGACAGCGTCTCGGCGCGGGCCCGGGTGACATCCTCGAAGACGCCCCGCTCATGGGCGGCGTAGCCCTTCACCGACTCGATGAGGTTGGGGAGCAGATCCGCTCGTCGCTTGAGCTGCACCGTGATGTCGCTCCACGCCTCGTCGACGCGGACACCGAGCGTGACCAGCGAGTTGTAGGTGGCCCACAGGTAGATGCCGACGATGAGCACGAGCGCGACCACGATGAGTATCGGGATCAGGATCTCCATGCGCTCACTATAGCGACGGCGCTCCGGCCGGCCGCGCGGAAGTCAGCACCCTCCGAGCCGGGCGGCCGGCCGCGCGCGGGGATGCTCGATCCGCGTACCGGCCCGTACCGGATCGCCGAGAAGTCCCGCTATCCGGACTCGGCAGCGAGACTTTTCGGCACGTGGCTTGAGATGTGTACCCCCAGTGGGACTCGAACCCACACTGGAGCGATTTTAAGTCGCCTGCCTCTGCCGTTGGGCTATGGGGGCGGGCACTACTTGCCCTGGGCGGGAGTGGCGTAGACGGGCGCCGAGAGGCCATCGGCTCCCGGTAACCTGTCCTTCGCCGGCGCGGCCTCCTTGGGGGCCTCGGCTGCGGCCGGCGGCCGGGGGCGCGACGCGAACCGCTCGAAGAACTCGCGCGGGTCCTCGAGGTTCTCGATCGGCGCGATGTCCCGGCCGAGCACGAACGCGATCACCCAGTTGCTGATGACGCGGATCTTGCGCTCCCAGGTGGGGATCGCGAGCCCGTGGTAGCCGCGGTGCATCAGCCACGCGATCGGGCCGGTGATGCCGATCTTGCCGGACTGGAAGGCTCCGTGGCCGGGACCGAGGCCCGCGACCGCGCCGAGGTTCTGGTGCGAGTAGTCCTTCGGCAGCTCACCGCGGAGGACCGCGGTGATGTTCTTCGCGAGCTGCTTGCCCTGCCGCACCGCGTGCTGAGCGTTCGGGACGCAGAAGCCGCCGACGCCGCCGCCGGTGATGTCAGGCACCGCGGCCACGTCACCGGCGCCCCAGGCGCCCTCGACGATGCCGTCGTCACCCTCGACCCGCAGGTCGGCACGCACCTGGAGTCGGCCGCGCTGCTCGACGGGGAGGTCGGTGTTCTTCAGCATGGGGCTCGCCATGACGCCGGCGGTCCAGACGATGACGTCCGACTCGAGCGACTCACCGGTCGACAGCTGGCAGACGCCGTTCTCGGCGGACTGCAGCTGGGTGTCGAGGTGCACGAACGCGCCGCGCTCGGCCAGGTTCTTGAGCACCTTGTGGCTCGTCTTCAGCGAGACCTCGGGCATGATCCGGCCCATCGCCTCGATGAGGTGGAAGTGGGTGTCCTCGAAGGTGAGCTGGGGGTAATACTTCACGAGGGCGCTCGCGAGGGAGCGCATCTCCGCGAAGACCTCGATGCCGGCGAAGCCGCCACCGACCACCACGAAGGTGAGGAGCCGTTCCCGCTCCGGTCCGGGAGGCAGGTTGGCGGCCTTGTCGAAGTTGGTCATGATCCGGTTGCGGATCTCGACGGCCTCCTCGATCGCCTTGAGGCCGATCGCGTTGTCGGCCACGCCCGGGATGGGGAAGGTGCGGCTCACCGAGCCGGCGGTGACCACGATGATGTCGTAGGTGATGTCCCACGCGTCGCCGACCTCGGGGGTGATGGTGGCGGTGCGGGCCGCGTGGTTGATCTGGGTCACCTTGGCGGTGATCACCGTGCTGCGCTTGAGGTGCTTGCGCTGGGACACGATCGCGTGGCGGGGCTCGACAGCGCCGCCGACCACCTCGGGCAGGAACGGCTGGTAGGTCAAGTAGGGCAGCGGATCGACGACGACGATCTCGGCCTCCCCCTTGGCGAGCTGCTTCTCCAGCTTCCACGCAGTGTAGAAGCCGGCGTAGCCGCCGCCGACGACGAGGATTTTCGGCAAGGTGCTGCCCTCTCCTTGTGTTCAGTTTTCCCCGGACAAGTGCGGTTAAGGGTACTACGTGCGTCCCCGGCGTCTTGCCGCCCGCACCGCCCCCACGATGCCCGCAGCGAGGAGCATGCCGAACCCGCCCAGCACGCCGAGGGGCAGGAGCGCATCGGTGAGGAGCGAGGTCCGGGGCAGCGCGCGCCGCACCCAGCCGGGGACGAGGTCGAGCGGATCAGCCGGGGTCGCGGTGGCCTCCGGCGGTGCCGCGGCGGGCGTCTCCGACTCCTCCGGGGCCGCCGGGGCCGGCTCGTCGGCGAGCCGGTACAGGCGGATCCACTCCTCCAGGTCGTACGGCACTGCCAGGGGGTTGCTCGTCACCGGCGCCACATCCGCCGTGACGGCCTCCGCCGCGTCGACCAGGCCGTAGCCATAGATGGGCCCGGGGACGGGGTCGCCCCGGGGAGTGGCGGTGCGCACGAGGCGGTTGATCACGTTGTCTGCGTCGAGTTCGGGATGCGCTGCACGGATGAGGGCCACGATCCCGGCGACGATGGGTGCCGCGCCGCTGGTGCCCGACCAGTAGACGGGACTGCCTTCCGGGGTGACGCCGAGCAGCTCCTCGCTCGGCGCCGCGACGGCGAGGGTGATGCCCTGGCTCGATGCGTCGAAGCTCGCGTCGCCCGCACGGTCCAGCCCGGCGACGGCGACGACCCCGGGGATCGTCGCTGGCGCGCCGACCTCGATGGTGCCGGAGCCGCGGTTGCCTGCGGCGGCGACCACGACGACGTCGTGCTCGAAGGCGTAGAGGAAGGCGTCGTCCCAGCTCTCGGGCCAGTCGAGCGTGTTGGTGGTGAGCGACATGTTGATCACGCTGGCGCCCTGATCGACGGACCAGCGGACCGCGGCCGCGATCTGGTCCTCGACCGTCTCGGCGGTCCCGCCGCCGAAGGCGACGGAGACGCTGAGAAGATCCGCCTCGGGCGCGACTCCGATCACGCCGTCGCCGCCGCCCGTTCCGCGGCCGGCGAGGATGCTGCCGACGAGCGTGCCGTGCTCGGCCCCCTCCCCGACAGGCGTCCTGCCGTCGGGGCTGCCGATGCCGGACTCGTCGACGCCGCCGGTCACGACCCCGGCGAGTTCGGGGATCTCGGCGATGCCGGAGTCGATGACGGCGACGGTGACGCCGGCTCCCCGGGTCACGTCCCACGCGGCGGAGATCCCGTAGTCGTCGAGCCAGTACTCGAGGTCGCGCACGCCGTCCGCGGAAGCAGGAACCGGAGTGGCGACGAGGGTGAGGCCCACGGCGAGGGCGAGCGTCGCTCCGGCCCGCCGTGCGGGAATCGCCGTCATGCAGTCAATCTCCCATCCGTGCTCGGGCGAGGGCCCACGGCACCCCGATCGGAGGGCGTTCGGCTAGTCGGCGGCGACGTGGTCCGCCGGCTCGTCGGGACTCCAGTCGGCCAGCTCGAGGGCGAGGTCCCCGATCGGGTTCACGCCCGGACCGGCGGCCAGAGCGTGCGCGGCCAGGGCGTGCAGGCACTTCACCCGGGCGGGCATCCCGCCTGCGCTGATCCCCGCGAGCTCGGGCACCTGGGCGATGCTCTCCCGGTCGGCGAGGTAGCTGCGGTGCGCCATCTCGTATGCGGCCCGCAGCTCCTCGTCGGTCTCCAGGCGCTCGTTGAGCTCGCGCATCAGGCCCTCCGCCTCCAAGTGCGAGATCGCCGCAGTGGCCGCGGGTGAGCTGAGGTAGTAGAGCGTCGGGAAGGGTGTGCCGTCCGAGAGCCGCGGCGCGGTCGCGACGACGGTCGGATCGCCGGCCCGGGTGCGCGCGGCGATCCCGAGCACGTCGCGAGCGGGGCGGCCGAGCTGCTCGGATACCCGCGCGATGTCGCTCTCGCTCGGCGGAGGAAAGGGCGGCCGGGTCACTTCGCAGTCCCCCCGACGGGGCTCTCACTGAGTCCCGCCGCCAAGTAGGACGACAGCAGGGACGCCGCCCAGTCCACCCGGGTGGCCTGCAGTCCTGCCTTCGCCGGGGCGGGCGCCGCCGTGGGGGGCTCGCTCAGGTCGTCGAGGATCAGGTAGGGGTACTCCCCCGGCATCACGTAGAAGAGCCGGTCGCGCGCCTGAGCCTTGATGTAGGCGGGATCATCCCAGCGGGCGCGCTGCTCCGCGAGGTCGTCCACCGTGTGCCGCTGCTCCCGCACGGCAGCCTCCAGCGCGGCGATCTGCTGGCGCTGCTCGACGAGCACCCGCAGGCCGGGTGCGAGCACCACGATCGAGAGCACCACGAGCACCAGCACGAGGATCGAGAATCCGGACAGCCGGATGCTGCGCAGCCAGGACTCGGTTGAGCTCTCTGCGGGCAGGGCGACGGGAACGCGGAGGGTGCGGGGACGGCGTGGCACGCGTCCCCCTTCCTCGCCGGCCCGGCCTCTGCGCCCGATCAGGCGCGATACCGGGGGAAGGCGGAACCGCCCGCGTAGACCGCGGCGGCGTCGAGCTCCTCCTCGATCCGGAGCAGCTCATTGTATTTCGCTACCCGCTCGCTGCGGGCAGGCGCACCGGTCTTGATCTGGCCGGCGTTCGTGGCGACCGCGAGGTGCGAGATGGTCGTGTCCTCGGTCTCGCCGGAGCGGTGCGACAGGATCGCCGAGTAGCCGCTGCGGTGGGCGAGCGACACCGCGTCGAGGGTCTCGGTGAGGGTGCCGATCTGGTTGACCTTCACGAGGATCGAGTTGGCGACCTGGGACTCGATGCCGCGCGCCAGCCGGAGCGGGTTGGTGACGAACAGGTCGTCGCCGACGATCTGCACCTTCTCGCCCAGCTCGGCGGTGAGGGCCGCGTAGCCCTCCCAGTCGTCCTCGGCCAGCGGGTCCTCGATGGTGACCAGGGGGTAGGCGGCGACGAGGTCCGCGAAGTAGCGGGTGAGCTCGGCGGAGGAGAGCTCCTTGCCCTCGAAGCGGTAGACGCCGTCGGAGTAGAACTCGGTGCTGGCGACGTCGAGCCCGAGCGCGATCTGGCTGCCCGGGGTGAAGCCGGCCTGCTCGATCGCACCGAGCAGCAGGTCGAGCGCGTGCCGGTTGCTGGGAAGCTCGGGGGCGAAGCCGCCCTCGTCGCCGAGCCCGGTGGCCAGCCCCTGGGCCTTCAGCTCGCTCTTCAGGGCGTGGTAGGTCTCCACGCCCCAGCGGAGGCCCTCGGAGAAGGTCTCGGCACCGTGCGGCACCAGGAAGAACTCCTGGATGTCGACGCCGGTGTCGGCGTGCGCGCCGCCGTTGATGACGTTGAGCAGCGGGACGGGCAGCACGTGCGCATTCGGTCCGCCGAGGTAGCGGAAGAGGGGGAGATCGGCGGAATCGGCGGCGGCCTTGGCGACGGCCAGGCTCACCCCGAGCATGGCGTTGGCCCCGAGGCGCTGCTTGTTCTCGGTGCCGTCGAGCGCGATGATCGCCGCGTCGATGAGCCGCTGATCGGTGGCGTCCATGCCCTCGATCTCCGGTCCGATCTCCTCGAGCACTCCCGCGACTGCCTTGCGCACGCCCTTGCCGAGGTAGCGGCCCTTGTCGCCGTCACGAAGCTCGTATGCCTCGAAGGCGCCGGTGGAGGCGCCCGAGGGCACCGCCGCGCGCGACACGGTTCCGTCGTCGAGCAGCACCTCCACCTCGACCGTGGGGTTGCCGCGGGAATCGAGGATCTCGCGTGCGCCTACTGCGTCGATGCTGGCCACGGGGGCCTCCTTCAGTTCGTTGCGTCTCTCCGGCGGTTCCCCGCCCCGACACAGCAGTCTAGTGACGGCGCCCTCCGCACCGAGGGGAGGGCGCCGCCCATGCCGCACCCCCGCATGTTCATGCAGGACCGGTTCGGGCTCGCCGACGTGCGCCGCAGCTGCGGGACCTTCCCGAGGCGGTGGAGACGATCTCGTTCGACCGGCCCCGGTTCCGCAGGATGACCGCGTTCGCCGTGTCCGGCGGCGGCAGAAGGAATGCCTCCCCTTTGCGGGATACCGGGAAGATCCGCTGATCATTAGTCTGATCGCACTCGAGCGGTGACGCACCCGCCCCATCTACCCGAGGCTCCCGTGGCACTGTTTCGCACGGGTCGTCGGCGCGCGCTTGCCGCCGCTCTCACGACCCTCCTCCTGTCCGCCGTGTCCCTGTCGACGCTGCAGGGCGCCGCCGCTGCGCCCCGCCTCGTCGGCGTGCAGGCCCTGCCGACCGTCCAGGTGAACGGCGTCGTCTGGACCCAGGCGGTCAACGGCGACATCGTCTACGCAGGCGGCGAGTTCACCAGCGCGAGACCGGCAGGGGCGCCGGCGGGAACGAGCGAGACTCCGCGCTGGAACCTCCTCGCGTACCGACTCTCCACCGGAGAGCTGATCCAGGGGTTCGACCCCCACCTGAACGGCGAGGTGCGCGGAGTCGCGGTCTCCCCGGACGGCAAGCGCGTCTACGCGGTCGGCCGGTTCACCCAGGTGAACGGCAGAGCCCATTCCCGGATCATCGCCCTGGACCCGGCCACCGGCAATCGGTTCACCGGGTTCAAGGCGTCCCTCGGCGCCACCGGCTACGCCGTCTCCGCCACCTCCACCACCGTCTACGTCGGCGGCGCCTTCGTCACCGCCAACGGCGCCCGGCGAACTCGCGCCGCCGCGTTCTCCGTCGTCAACGGCGCTCTCACGGCCTTCGCGCCCGCCGTGCAGGACAACGCCGTCCGCGCTCTCGTGCTCTCGCCCGATCAGAAGCGGATCGTGCTGGGCGGCAGCTTCTCCGCCGTGAACGGCGACCGCAGGCCGGGACGCGGCATGGTGAGCATCGACACGAAGACCGGCAAGGTGCAGTACAGGTGGCTGGTGAACGACGTGGTGCGCAACGGCGCAGAGGCCGACGGGACCGAGCACTCCGCCATCTACAGCCTCGTCTCGGACGGCTCATTCGTCTACGGCAGCGGCTACCAGTACAAGGCGGGCAAGACGGGGAAGCTCGAGGGCGTCTTCAAGGCCCGCTGGTCGGACGGAGCGATCTCCTGGCTCGAGGACTGTCACGGAGACACGTACTCGGTCGCCCTCCTCGATGGTGTTGTCTACACCGCCGGCCACGCGCACGACTGCAGCACCGTGGCCGGCGGCTGGGCGGAGGCGAGCCCGCAGGACATCCGGCGCGCGATCGCCTTCACCAGGGTCGCCACCGGAGAGCTCGCCTCCACGACCATGCGGAGGTACACCGACTTCGGCGGGCAGCCGGCACCCTCGCTGTACGACTGGTTCCCCGCGATCAGCGCGGGCACCTACACGGGCATGAGCCAGGGCCCCTGGCACGTGACGTCCGGCGGCGGCTACCTCGTCTACGGCGGCGAGTTCACCAGGGTCGGCGGGGTGGGGCAGCAGGGCCTGGTGCGCTTCAAGCTGTAGCGGCGCACGCCGTTCTGCGGAACTCAGCCGAGCGGGCGGTACGCCGGTTCGGTCGTGTCGGGACCGACGAGCGCGAATGCGGTGTACCCGGCGGCGGTGAGGGTGTCGAGCAGCCCCGCGAGGTTTCGGGGCCGACGCTCCAGCCGCACGCGCTCGTGCCCGGCGAGCGCCTCCTGCTTGAGCTGGAGGAGGCGCGCGGGAGGGACGTCCTTGTCGTGCACGAGCGCGACGGAGTCGCCGGGAGACGCGGCCTCGTCCGGCAGCAGGTCGAGGATCCGCTCGAAGCCGATCGAGAAGCCGACGGCGGGGACCTCCGTGCCGAGGAATCGGCCGATCATGCCGTCGTACCGGCCGCCGCCGGCGACCGAGCTGCCCGAGTCCGGGTGGGTGATCTCGAAGATGGTGCCCGTGTAGTAGCCCATTCCCCGAACGAGCGTGGGGTCGAAGGCCAGCGGAACGCCGGGCAGCGCGTCGCGCAGCATCAGCAGCTCCCGGTAGGCGTCGAGATCCAGCCAGGCGGGGGCGGCCGCCTCCAGCTCCCAGCCGGCCGACTGGATCCCGCGGAGCGAGTCGGCGATCCCCGCGGTGTCGACGCCGAGCGCTCGCAGCTCCTCGACCACGCCGTCGACGCCCACCTTGTCGAGCTTGTCGATGGTGATCAGCGCGCGCTCCCCGAAATGGCCGGGGATGCCCCACGAGGCCAGGAGGCGGCTGAGGATCCGCCGGTCGTTGATCCGGACGGTCGTCCCGGTGAGGCCGAGTGCCGCCAGAGCGGCGTTCGTGGCGGTGAGCAGCTCGAGCTCGGCCAGCGGCCCCGCCTCCCCCAGCACGTCGATGTCGCACTGCACGAACTGGCGGTACCTGCCCTTCTGGGGTCGCTCGGCCCGCCAGACCGGACCCGTCTGCAGCGAGCGGAAGACGCCGGGGAGCTCTGCCCGGTGGGACGCGTAGAAGCGCGCGAGCGGGACGGTGAGGTCGTAGCGCAGGCCGAGATCGGCGAGCCGGAGCGCGTCATCGGCCTCCGCGGCATCGGCGAGGTCCTCCCGCGTGATGCCGCGCCTGAGGACGCTGTACGCCAGCTTCTCGTTGTCGCCGCCGAGCCCGGAGTGCAGCCGGGCGATGTCCTCGACGACCGGCGTCTCGATCTCGTCGAAGCCGTGCTGCGCGTAGACCCGCTTGATGGTCGCGAGCGCGCGTTCGCGGCGCCCCTTGTCGACGGGAAGGAAGTCGCGCATTCCGCGCGGCGGGTTCACGGGAGAGGCCACCCGGCGATTCTGCCAGCCCGCCAGCGCCCGCATCGCCCGGGCGGCGCGCGCCTGGCAGCCGGATCGCCTAGGGCCGCTCGTCCCGGCCGCGCTCCGCGGCCCGGATCTCGTCCTCGAGCCCGCGGAGGGTGACCCGCAGGGCGCGCTCCGCGTCGAGTCCCCGGGCACGAGCGGCGAGCACGACGGCGAGCAGCAGCGCCCCGAGCTCGTCCTCGGTGGCGAAGGGCAGGACAGGCGCGTCCTCGGCGGAGACCACCCCGGCCTCCTCGGCGCGGCCGAGGATCTTCGCGGCCCGAGCCAGGGCGGGCATCCCGCTGGGGATGCCGTCGAGCACGCTGGTGCGGGTCGCCTTCTCCTGCCGCTTCACCTCCGCCCACTGTGCGGTGATCTCCTCGGGCGTCGACGCGGTCGAGTTCCCGAACACGTGCGGATGGCGCCTGCGCATCTTCTCCGCGGTGGCCGATGCCACGTCGGAGATGTCGAAGCCCTCCTCCGCGGCCGCGATGTCGGCGTGGAAGAGGACCTGGTACAGCACGTCGCCGAGCTCCTCGCGCATCCCCTCCACGTCGTCCGTCTCGATCGCGTCGATCAGCTCAGCGCTCTCCTCGAGGAGGTACGGCACGAGCGAGGCATGCGTCTGCTCGCGGTCCCACGCGCACTCGGCACGGAGACGGTGCATCACGCGGACGAGCTCGTCGAGCCCGCTCATGTCCGGCCCCGGACACCCTCGAGCCGCGCCGCGAGGAGGGCGACGGTGACGGACCCGCCCTTCGTCGGCTGCTCGCCGAGGCGGGAGAAGCCCATTCGGGCGTGGAAGGCGAGGGACTCGGGATTCGGCGGCTGGAGGTTGACCTCGCAGGTCACCTCGGCGCGCCCGTCGGTGCGCGCCTGCGCGAAGACCGCGTCGTAGAGGGCGCGCCCCACGCCGGCGCCTCTGGCCCCCGCGTCCACGACGATGCGGTCGATGTAGAGCGAGTCGACTCCCCGGCTCTCGAACCAGCGGTAGTTCTCGCTGGCGTAGTCGGCTCCGGGATCGATGGCGAGCAGGAAACCGACGACCGCCTCGTCGGCCACGGCCACGAGCGCGAGCCGCGTGAGGGCCAGCAGGTCGGCGAACTCGCGCGCGTCGACGACCGGGACGGCCGGGTGCGCCGAGTTGTTGAGGTCGACGAGGCGGCCGAGGTCGGCATCCTGGATGGGTCGAAGTCGGACGGAGCGCGCGGAGGACACTCCCCGACCCTATCGAGCGGGCCAGGCCGCGAATGCGAGGTCGAATGCGGCGACGAGGCTCTGATAGGAGCGGTCCGGAGAGCGTTCGAGGCCGAATCCGCCGGTCCCCTCGAGCAGCACGAAGCCGTGCAGCGCGGCACGCAGTGCGCGCGTCGCGTCGATCAGGGCGTCGCCCTCGAGGCCGTAGCCGCGCAGGGCGGCGAAGACGGCCGAGGTGGCCCGCTCGCCCGCCGCGGTGTGCGCGAGATCGCCGGCCGCGGGCGCGACCTGGGCGAGAGCGTAGCCGCCCGGGTGCCGTCGGGCGTAGTCCCGGTACCCAGCAGCCAGCGCCTCCAGGGCGTCCCGTCCGGCGAAGCCCGCCACGGCATCGGTCAGCCCGCGCCCCAGATCCTCCGTCGCCGCGATCGCCAGCCGGCGCCGCAGATCGGGCAGTCCGTCCACGTGCTTGTAGAGACTCGGCAGCGCGACCCCGAGCCGCTGGGCCAGGGCGGCGAGGGTCAGCCGGTCGGCGCCGACCTCGTCCGCCAGCGTCGCCGCCGCCTCCACGACGATCGCCGGCGACAGGCCCGCCCTAGGCAACGGCGCTCACCTTGCGGGCGAAGGCGGCGATCGCGGGTCCCACCACGTCCGGGGCCTGAGTCATCGGATAGTGCCCCGCCCCCTCGACGAGCAGGAGCTCGCCGCCGAGGCTCTCTGCCACCCAGCGTCCCTCCGCAGAGGCGTCCTTCCAGTCCGGGTCCGCTGTGCCCATCACGGTGAGGGACGGGACCAGGATCGACGAGATCCGCTGCTCGGCGGGCGCGTGCGTGGTCCGGGCGGTCCGCTGGAACGATCGCCAGTGGCTGCCGCGCCGGAACGCCTTCGCCATCTCCTGCTCCTGCGCCGCGAAGTCGGCGGGACGGGATCCCGGGAAGAGGGAGCGGTAGTACGAGCGCCAGACGAGCGGACCCCATGGCCGGGCGAGGGCCAGGCGCAGGGCGGCCGCGGCGAGCGGCGACGTGGGCGGATTGCGCACGAACGGCCCGAGGAGCACGAGCGCGGTGACTGCGGCGGGGGCGTCCGCGGCCGCGATGACTGAGGCGCCGGCGCCCATCGAGTTGCCGACCAGGACCGCCGGACCGCCCAGGTGCGCGATGAGCTCGAGCGCGTCGCGCGCGGCAGCTTCGTCGTCGAAGTCGGCGAAGCCGTCGTCGCTGTCGCCGTGGCCGCGGAGGTCCAGAGTGGCCACGCGGAATCCGGCGGTGACGAGGAAAGGGGCGAGGAAGCGGTAGGCGGACCGGAGGTCGCCCATGCCGGGAAGGCACACGACGAGCGGGCCCTCCCCTGAGATCTCGTAGGCGAGGCGCGAGCCGGCTTCGCCGATGTGGCTAGTTGTCATAGCGGTCAGGCTAATGTTATTAGCCAGAAAGGCACAAGTTGTAAGCTCGTTCTCGGTGCGCCGGGAAGTCTGGTCGGCAATGACCTCGTCGACCCCCGGAGGCCCCGTGCACATCTTTCGATCCGAGCGCTACGCCGCGGGCATGCTGCTCGGCGCCGCGGCACTCGCACTCGTCCTCGCCAACCTTCCGCTCGGACCCGCACTGCTCGGACTGCGAGACGCCCCCCTGCCGCTGCCGGGCACCGGGCTGGATCTGACGGTCGGCCATTGGATCAGCGACGGCATCCTCGCGATCTTCTTCTTCCTGATCGCCGTCGAGCTTCGGCACGAGCTGACCCACGGCGAACTCGCGTCTCCCGCCCGGGCGCTCGTTCCGGCTGTGGCCGCACTCGGCGGAGTGGTCGTCCCCGCGGGCGTCTACCTGCTCTGCACGGCGGGCAGCGGCTTCCAGGAGGGGTGGCCGGTACCGACCGCGACCGACATCGCCTTCGCCCTGGGGGTGCTCGCGATCTTCGGTCGCGGCCTGCCGCCCCGGGTGCGCGCGTTCCTGCTTGCGCTCGCCGTGCTGGACGATCTGGTGGCGATCCTGATCATCGCCCTGTTCTTCGCACAGGATCCCGAACTCCTCCTGCTGGGCGGCGCCGCGGTGGCGGTCGCCGCCTTCGCGCTTCTCTCGCGGCTGCTCGGAACTCGGGGCCGCATCCTCGTCGGCGTTGCGCTGGTCGCCGTCGCCCTCATCGCCTGGTACTTCGTCTACCGGTCCGGCGTGCACCCCACGATCGCCGGGGTCGCCCTCGGCCTGGTGATGAGCCCCAAGCCGGCGCGGCGCAGCTACTCCGCGATCGAGCCGTTCTCCAACACGGTCGTGCTTCCGCTCTTCGCGTTCTCGGCCGCACTCGTCGTGATCCCTCAGGTCAGTCCTCTGGAGCTGTCGGCGCCGTTCTGGGGGATCCTCCTCGGCCTCCCGCTCGGCAAGCTCGTCGGCATCACGGTGGCCGGGGGCATCGCCCTGCGACTGGGCCACCGCGGCGGGACCCGGGTGCTGGAGGGGCGCGAGATCCTGCTGGTCGCGGCGCTCGGCGGGATCGGCTTCACGGTGTCGCTGCTGATGAACGAGCTCGCGTTCGCCCGCTCCGCCGAGGTGGCCGACGAGGGCACCCTCGCCGTGCTGCTCGGGTCGGCGGTGTCGATCGTCGTGTCCGCGGCGCTCGTCAGCGCGGCGTCACTGCGGGCTCGGCGGCGAACAGCGCCTGCAGCAGCTCCCCGACCCACGTGATCAGCTCGGTGTCGCCCGCCATGACTCCATCGACGATCGGCAGCGGGACGAGGATCGCGCTGCCCTGCGCGAGCACGCGGGCCTTCGGATAGAGCCGCTGCAGCCGCACCTGTCGGGAGTCGGGCAGGTTGGCGGGGGCGATGCGGAGGTTCTGCCCGAGGACCACCACCTCGGACAGCCCCGCCTGCTGTGCCCGCCGGCGCAGCCGCGAGATCGCGAGGAGATTGGTCACCTCGGTCGGCGGATCGCCGTAGCGGTCGGTGAGCTCCTCGAGCACGCGGTCGAGCGCATCGTCGGGGGCAGCGGGACCGCTCGCGGCCGAGAGCTTCTGGTAGGCCTCGAGACGGAGCCGCTCGCTGTCCACGTAGCTCTCGGAGATGCGGGCGTCGACCGGGAGCTCCAGTCGCAGCTCGGTCTGCCCCTCCGCGACGTCGCCGCGGAAGGTGCTGACCGCCTCGCCGATCATCCGCAGGTAGAGGTCGAAGCCGACGCCGGCGATATGACCCGACTGCTCCCCGCCGAGCAGGTTCCCGGCCCCGCGGATCTCGAGATCCTTGAGCGCGATCTGCATGCCGGAGCCGAGGTCGTTGTTCGCGGCGATCGTCGAGAGGCGGTCGTGCGCCGTCTCGGACAGCGGCTTGGCGTCGTCCCAGAGGAAGTAGGCGTAGGCGCGCTCCCGGCCGCGGCCCACGCGGCCCCGCAGCTGGTGCAGCTGACTCAGCCCGTACTTGTCCGCCCGGTCGATGATGAGGGTGTTCGCGTTGGGGATGTCGAGTCCGGTCTCGATGATCGTGGTGGAGACGAGGACGTCGAACTTGCGCTCCCAGAAGTCGACGATGACCTGTTCCAGGACCGCCTCCGGCAGCTGGCCGTGGGCGACCGCGATCCGCGCCTCGGGCACGAGCTCCCGCAGCTGGGCCGCGACCCGGTTGATGCTGGAGACCCGGTTGTGCACGTAGAAGATCTGCCCCTCGCGCAGCAGCTCCCGCCGGATGGCCGCACCGACCTGCTTGTCGCTGTACGGGCCCACGAAGGTGAGGATCGGGTGCCGGTCCTCGGGCGGCGTCGCGAGGGTCGACATCTCCCGGATGCCCGTGACCGCCATCTCGAGCGTGCGCGGGATCGGGGTGGCACTCATCGCGAGGATGTCGACGTTGGTCTTCAGCTTCGTGAGCGCGTCCTTGTGCTCGACGCCGAACCGCTGCTCCTCGTCGATGATCACGAGGCCCAGGTCCTTGAAGACGATGCTGTCGGTGAGCAGCCGGTGCGTGCCGATCACGATGTCGACCGACCCGTCGGCGAGCCCGGCGATCGTGTCCTTCGACTCCTTGGCCGACTGGAAGCGGCTGAGCGGGCGCACCTGCAGCGGGAACCCGGCGAAGCGCTCGGTGAACGTCTCGAGGTGCTGCCGGACGAGCAGCGTGGTCGGCACCAGCATCACCACCTGCTTGCCGTCCTGCACCGCCTTGAACGCGGCCCGCACGGCCACCTCGGTCTTGCCGAAGCCGACATCGCCCGCGATCAGGCGATCCATCGGGATCGGCCGCTCCATGTCGGCCTTGACCTCGTCGATGGTGGTGAGCTGATCGGGCGTCTCCGCGAACGGGAACGCCTCCTCGAGCTCGCGCTGCCAGGGCGTGTCCGGCGGGAACGCGTGGCCCTTGGACGCCATCCGCGCCGAATAGAGCTTGACGAGCTCGATCGCGATGTCGCGGACGGCCTTGCGGGCCCGGCCCTTCGCGGCGGCCCACTCGGAGCCGCCCATCTTCGACAGCTGCGGCGCCTCTCCCCCGACGTAGCGGGTGAGGAGGTCGAGCTGGTCGGTGGGCACGTAGAGCTTGTCGCCCGGGTAGCCGCGCTTGGAGGGTGCGTACTCGAGCAGGAGGAACTCGCGACTGGTCTTCACGGCGTTGCGTCCGCCCGTGCTGACCTCTCGGGAGACGAGCTCGACGAAGCGGCCGATGCCGTGCGTCTCGTGCACGACGTAGTCGCCGGCCTTGAGCTGCAGGGGGTCGACGACGTTCTTGCGCCTGCTGGCGAGCTTCTTGATCTGGCGCGAGTCGTAGCCGCTGACGCGGCCGAAGAACTCCCGCTCGCTGATCAGCGCCAGCTTCGCATCGCTCTGCTCGAAGCCGGTGTCGACGGCGGCCTGCAGGAGGTAGGCGACGCCCGGCTCGGGATCCTCGGGGAAGGCGTCGACGATGCGGCCCGCCAGCTCGCGCTCCGCCAGCACGTCCCGGCTGCGCTCGACGAGTCCCGGTCCGGCGGCCGCGACGGCGAGCGACCAGCCGGCCCCGAGCAGGGCGGCCACGTGGTCGAGGGCGGTGCCACCCTGGGAGAGGGGGACGGCCTCGCCGCTCACGCGAACGTACCCGTCCTCCTCCTGGCCGCCGTCGGGCCCGGCCTCGAAGGACGTGAAGGTCCACCACGGCCGGCCGTCGGCGGTGGCGTGAAGCTGGTTGAGGGTGAGGAAGTCTCCCGCGGCGAGGTCGATCGGCGCCTGGGCGCCCGCGGTGGCGGCGCTCCACGCGGCCGTGAGGAACTCCCGATTGGTCTCGGCCAGGTCGACCGCCCTGCTGGCCACGCGCTCCGGCGAGATCACGGCCACCGCGGCATTCTCCGGCAGGAAGGCGGTGACCGGGACGAGGCGTTCCACCAGGGCCGGGCTCAGCGACTCCATCCCCTCCACGGGGATGCCCTCGGCGATCTTGGCCAGCATCCCGGCGAGGCTCGGGAACTCGTGCACCATCTCGGCCGCCCGCTGACGAACCGAGGGGCTGAGGAGCAGCTCCCGGCTGGGCGGCAGCTCGACCGAGCGGACCTCGTCGGGGAGCGAGCGCTGATCCGCCACCGAGAACATCCGCATGCCGTCGACCTCATCGCCGAAGAAGTCCACCCGGACGGGATGCTCGGCGGTGGGCGGGAAGACGTCGAGGATGCCGCCGCGCACGGCGTACTCGCCGCGCCGGGTCACCATGTCCACGCGGGCATAGGCGAGGTGGGGGAGCCGCTGGGCGAGCTCGGTGAGGCCCACCCCGCGGCCGCCGAGGGTGAGGGTGACCGGCTCGAGGTCGGCGAGATCGCTGGCGAGCGGCTGCAGAGCGGCGCGGACGGCACCGACGACGATGAGCGGACGCTCCCCAGTCCAGCCGCGCAGGCGACGGAGGGCGTGGATGCGCTTCCCGACGGTCTCGGCGCTCGGGCTGAGCCGCTCGTGCGGGAGAGTCTCCCAGGCCGGGAACTCGAGGATCTCCGCATCCGGCACCAGCGCAGCGAGGGCGCCGCGCAGGACCTCGGCCTCACGGCCGGTCGGCGTGATGGCGAACAGCGCCGAACCGGAGCCGCCCTCGGCGCGGGCTCCGAGAAGCGCGGCGAGCAGGGCGGGCTGCAGGCCCGCGGTGACGGAGAAGTCGGTGTCCCGGGGAGCCCAGCGGAGGGCGCCGGCGAAGGAGGGCGACCGCGTGAGGGCGCGCGTCATCCCATGCAGACTCACTCGAGCGATTCTACGGGGGCCATCGGACCCGATCTGCGGCGTCCGCCGAGAGCGCACGGCCGCCGACCTGCCCACTTCGGTCCTGTTTCCGGCGTCAGGACCGGCAGAACTGGGCAGGTCAGGGAGAGTGGAACTTCTGCTGAGCCGCAGTCAGGCCCTCCGCCGCGATCTGCTGGACCGCGTCGGCGGCGTCCGACAGCAGGCTCGGCAGCACGTCGCGCTCGGTCGACGCGAAGTCGTGCAGCACGAAGTCCGCGGCGGGCTGGCGTCCTGGAGGGCGCCCGATGCCGACCCGCACCCGGGTGAAGTCGCCCGTGCCGGTCGTCGCGAGGATGTCACGGATGCCGTTGTGGCCGCCGTGGCCGCCGCCGAACTTGAGGCGGACGGTGTCGAACGGGATGTCCAGCTCGTCGTGCACCACGATGAGCCGGTCGGGCTCGAGCGAGTAGTAGTTGAGCAGCTGCGCGACGGGACCGCCCGAGACGTTCATGAACGTGTTCGGCTTGGCGAGCACGAGGCGCGGTCCCGCGGGGAAGCTCCGCCCCTCGGCGACGCTCGCGTTGGTCTTGTGCGACTTGAAGCGCGCATCGATGCGGTCGGCGAGGGTGGCGAGCACCATCTGGCCCACGTTGTGGCGATTGCCGGCGTAGCCGGCCCCGGGGTTGCCGAGGCCGACTACAAGCCAGGGATCGTCCATGACGGAAGGAGCGGAACCCGCTACTCGGCGGCGGGGGCGGCTGCCGCCTCGTCCTCGTCCTCGGCAACGGCGCCGCCGATGGCGATGACCAGGGTGTCCGGGTCGCTGATCAGGATCGCGCCGGCCGGCAGGGTCACGTCGGAGGCCAGGATGCGGGCACCATCGGCGAGACCCTCGATGCTCACCGTGATGCGCTCCGGGATGTGGGTCGCCTCGACGTCGAGCGTGAGGGTGTTGGCGTCCTGCTGTGCGGCCACGGCATCGCCCAGGGTCTCGCCCTCGATGTGCACGGCGATCTCCACCTGCACGCGCTCGCCGCTGCGGACGAGGATGAGGTCGAGGTGCTCGATGATCTGGCGCACCGGATCCTTCTGCACGTCCTTCACGAGCGCCAGCTGGCTCTTGCCCGCGATGTCGAGGTCGAGGACCGCGTTCGACTTGCGGATGATCAGGGACACCTCGTGGCCGGGCAGGGACACGTGCTGCGGCTCGCTGCCGTGGCCGTAGATGACGGCGGGGATCTTGCCTGCGGCGCGCAGCTTGCGGGCCGCGCCCTTGCCGAAGTTGTCGCGGATTTCGGCCTGGATCTTCTCGGCCATGATGCTCTCCTCTGGGCGCGCTGCCCGTGGTGTCGTGGTGGCCGTGTCGGCCGGGTGTGTGTTCAACTCGTGCGCGCGAGCGCGTGAGGAAGAGCCGCAGCCATCCACCGCGTCGATCACGGATGCCGGGCATCCCTCGCCGAAGTTCAGTGCGTGAGTCTACCGCACCCGCTCACCGGCGGCGAGCACGGGCGGCCGCGGCAGGCGCCGGACGCAGGCATCAGCTGTCCTGCGCGGAACCCGCTACGGCAGCGCCTCGGCGGTGCGTTCGAGGTCGCTCTCCGGCAGCCGGCGGGAGGTGGCGAGAGCGGTCCCGGCGGCGGTGCAGACCAGCAGGATGGCGGCGACCTCGAGCGGGGTGAAGCGCTCGCCGAGCACCAGCGCCCCGAACGTGGCCGCGATCACCGGGCCGAAGGCGGTGATGATCGCGTAGAGGCGAGGTGGGATGCGGCGCAGGATGAAGGTGTCGAGACTGTAGGGCAGCGCGGAGGAGAGCACGCCGACGGCGAGCAGCAGGAGCAGCACCTGCGGCGAGAAGTGCGGGCCCGCCGAGGTGGACGCGGCGAGCGGCAGCAGGATCAGCAGGCTCACGGCGCCGCCGATGGTGAGGCCGTCGAGCCCCGGGAGGGTGAGCGCCACCCGCCGGGTCAGCGCGATGTAGCACGCCCAGGCGGCCGCCGCGGTGAGCGCGAGCGCAACCCCGGGCAGGTTCGGGGCGCCGTCGGGACCGGTGAGCAGGAACACCCCGATCGCGGCCACGATGGCGCAGGCCGCGTCGAGCGGGCGCCGGGACATGATGAGCGCGACGGCCAGCGGCCCGAGGAATTCGATGGTGGCCGCCACGCCGAGGCCGAGCAGATGCACTGATGAGTAGAAGGAGAGGTTCATGACCGCGAGGTCCACTCCGAGCAGCAGCGCAGGCCAGAGGGTGGGCCAGGAGAGCCGGGTGCGCCCGGGCCGGTAGAACGGTGCGACGGTCACGAGCATCACCAGCTGGCGGGCCGCGACCACGATCGGGGCGCCGACCGCAGGGATCACCAGGCCGGCGAGGGACGACCCGAGATTGATGCTCACCTCGGTGCCGACCTGCACGGCGGCGCCGACGGTGGCGCGGCTCGTCCCCTCGGCTGGGGGAGCGGTCACTCCTGGGGCAGCGCCGCGAGCGCCTGATCCGCGGCCTGCTCCGGGGTCAGCGCGATGTCGACCAGGATGCCGTGCTCGTCGGGCTGAAGCGCCTCGAGGGTCGCCAGCTGCGAGTCGAGGAGCGCCGGGGGCATGAAGTGCCCCTCCCGCGCCCCGAGCCGATGCTCGAGCAGCTCCCGCGTGCCGTGCAGGTGCACGAAGGTCACCGGTCCGGCTGCGGCCTCGCGCAGCAGATCCCGGTACGCACGGCGCAGCGCCGAGCACGCCACGACCGCGGAGTGTCCCGACCCGGTCGCCGCCGCGAGCACGGCGCCGACCTCGCGCAGCCACGGCCAGCGGTCCTCGTCGGTGAGCGGGATCCCGGCGGCCATCTTGGCCTTCGCGGCCGGGGAGTGCAGGTCGTCCGCGTCGACGAACGCGACGCCGAGGCGCACGGCGAGCAGCTCCCCCACGGTGGACTTGCCGGAGCCGGAGACGCCCATCACGATGATCGCCAGAGGTTGCACGGCGATCACACTACGCGGGAGCCAGAACGGCGGAGGACGGGACCTTGCCTGCGCCGTTTCCCTGCCGGGCCGGCCGGGAGTTCTCACGCGCGCGCATCACCGGACACCCCTCGGCTGCGAGGATGCGTCATCCCGCGCCACATCCGCGCTTCCGCTCGTCGGCGTCCTCTCGACGCCGGCGATTGGGTCGGCATCGCGGAGCGCCTCGGCCATGATCCGCCGAGGGTCGAACTGGCGGGGGTCCAGCTTCTTCCACTCGACCTGGTCGAATTCCGGACCCACTTCCTCGCGGATCCGCTCCTTGGCGCCGTTCGTCACCGCCTTCACGCTGCGCACGACGCCGGCGAGCCATTCGGCCGCCAACGGCAAGCGGGTGGGACCAAGGAGGAATGCCGCGATGATCGAAATGATGAAGACCTTCTCGAACGTGAGTCCGAACATTCGTCACCTTCTCTCTGAGCTTCCGGGGCCGGGACGCGGGGAATCGGTCTCCCGGGTCGCCGGCGACTCGCCGACCCCGGCGAGAGCGAGGTGCCGATCGGAGGATGCCGGCTCGTCGAGGAGCCGGGAGAGCCGGCGAGCGTGACGCCGGTCGTGCTCCCACGCCACTGCTGCCGCGCCCAGGTAGAGCATGGCCATGGGCACCGCCAGCAGAAACATGGATACCAGGTCCGCTGCCGGTGTCGCCATGGCGGTGAAGAGGGTGATCCCCAGGATCGCCGCGCGCCAGCCTCGAAGGATCGCGCCCGCGCTCAGCACGCCGACGAAATTCAGCAGCACGATGAACACCGGCATGACGAACGCGACCCCGACCACCAGGACGAGCTTGAGGACAAACTCGAGGTAGTTGCGCGCGGAGAGGAACACCGTCTCCTGGCCGGAGGCGAACCCGACCATCAGCTGCACGACGTGCGGCCAGATGATCCACCCGGTCAGGCAACCGGCGAAGAACAGCGGGATAGCGGTGAGGCCGAAGCCGACACTGTACCGCCGCTCCACCCGAGTCAATCCGGGAACGATGAAGCGCCACAGCTGAAACAACCAGACCGGCGCGGAGATGACCACGCCTGCCGCCATCGCGATCTGCAGCTTCAGGTCGAACGCCTCGGTGATGCCGGTGTAGTTGATGCTGGCCGCGCGATGATGTCCCGCTATCTCCTCGATCGGCGACCGCAGGCCCGCCCAGATGGCGTCGGAGAGCACGTAACCGGCGACGACGCCCACCAGCATCGCCACCGCCGACATCACCAGCCGCCGCCGAAGCTCGACGAGGTGCGCCGCGAGCGTCATCCGCTCATCCTGCGGGCGCGAGCGCACAGGGCTACTTCGCTGGCGGAGTGTCACTGGTGGAAGCGGCGCTCCGGGGAGCGAGCGCCGGCTCGGGGGCCTCGAGCGATGTGGGGGCCCCTGTCGGTGCGGGGGCCGGCTCCTCCTTGATCTCGCTCTTGAGGATCTTCATCGACTGGCCGATGCTCTTCGCAAGCGCCGGAAGCTTCGGCGCACCGAAGAGCAGCAGGATGATTGCGAGGATGACGATCAGGTGAGGCCACCCGAGAGCGTTGCCGAAGATTCCCATGGGATTCCCTTTCGTATGGATCGGGCGGAGAGCCGGCGGCCCTCGTCGCCCGGGGTGTCGGGTCTAGGCGAGCGTGGCGGTCGAGCGGACTCGGGCTCGGCTCAGTGACCGTTGGTACGCGAGCGTTCCCAGCCGGTCGACGATGACTGCGAGGAGCAGGATCGCGCCGAGGAACACCTGCTGCCAGGTGGCGCTCACCCCGGCGATGTTGATCACGTTGTAGGTCACCGTCAGCAAGAGCGCTCCGGCGATGGCGCCGCTGACCCGTCCGCGTCCTCCGCTCAAGAGGGCACCGCCGATCACGGCCGCCGCGATCGCCTGAATCTCATAGCCGATCCCCATCGTCGCGGAGACCGTCGTGGTGCGCCCTGCGAGCAGGACCCCGGTGAGCCCGGCGAGCAGGCCGCTGATGACGTATGCGGTGATCTTGACCCGGCTCACGCTGATCCCGGACAGCCGGGCGGCGTCCCTGTTGCTGCCCACGGCGTAGGTATGCCGGCCGAGCCGGGTGGCCCGGAGCACGGCGGCGATCACCAGCGCGACCGCGGCAGCGATGAGAACGGGGGCACCGATGAAGCCGAAGAGACGATCCCGTCCAGCGAGGACGTAGTAGTCCTCCAGCATGTAGCCGATGAAGGGGAACCCCTTGGTCCAGAGGAACATGATGCCCTGTCCGATGCCCAGGGTCGCGAGCGTCGCCACGAAGTCCGGCAGCCCGAGCTTGGTGATGAGGAGGCCGTTGACGGCTCCGAACACCGCGCCGGCGAGGAGGGCCAGGAGCAGCGCGACGATGAACGGGCGGCCCTGGTTGATGGTGTCCGCCATCACCGCGGCGCTGATCGCGAGGATGGAACCGACCGAGAGGTCGATTCCTCCGCTGATCAGCACCACCGTCATCCCGATCGCGAGCAGGAGGACGTACACCATCTGGTTGATGATGTTGCCCCAGTTGTCGGGCGTGAGGAAGCTGGGCTGGGTCAGCGGCATCACCACGCAGATGGCGATCAGCAGCACCACCGCGCCGCCGCTCGGCTTGGCGATCAGGGCGCTCAGCCGATCCGGCAGGCTGACCTGCCGCGCGGATTGATTCATCGACTCGTCTCCACTCGTCGGGTGCGTGATAGGGGTGCCAGGGCGCGCATCGAGCGTCACACCCTCGTCATCTCGGATACGGAAGCGGGGGGCATCGGGGCCGCGGGCGTCTCCCGGGATGTGGCACGCGACGCCGCGACCCGCTGCATGATCCGATCGAAGGCGATGGCGGCGATGATGCTCAGGCCGGTGACGATCGTGAACCAAAGGGGATCCACGCCGAGAAGCTGCAGCCCGCGGCTCAGCGAGACCAGGAAGAGCGCCCCGACGACGGTTCGCCACACGCTGCCGCGGCCGCCGGTCAGGCTGACCCCGCCGAGCACCGCCGCGGCGATCGCGGTCAGCTCATAACCGGAGCCGAGCCCGTCCTGCACCGAGTTCAGTCGGGAGGCCTGGATGACTCCGGCAAGACCGGCGACCGCGCCGGAGATCACGTAGACCTCGAAGCGCACCCGTCGCACGGGCACACCGGCGAGCTCAGCCGCCCTCGGGTTCATGCCGCCGGCATACACCCGACGGCCGAAGGGCGTCTTGATGAGGATGACCTCGAGGAGGGCGAGCAGCACCACGGCGATGATCACCGGTGTGGGCACGGCGAAGATCGCCCCGCGGGCGATCTCGGAGAACTCTTCGGAGGCGGCTCCCGCGAGTGTGACGGAGGACGCCAGAACCGCCAGGAGTCCGAACGACATACTCATCGTCGCGAGGGTCACGATGAAGTCGTTGACGCCGAGTCCGCTGATGACGAGCCCATTGACCACGCCGACGACCGCACCGACCGTAATCCCCAGCAGGACCACGACGCCGACCGGAAGGCCCTGCAGCAGGCCCCAGTACGCAACGCCAGCGCTCAGCCCGAGCACCCCGCCGACGGAGAGATCGATTCCCCCCGCGAGCAGGACATAGGTCAGTCCCGCCGCGATCAGGGCGATCGGCGTGGCCTCCACGAGGAGATTCCGGATGTTCTCGCCGGAGAGAAAGAACGGCGACGCGATGGCGAAATAGGCCACCATGATGACGAACGCGATGGTGACGGTCACTCCGTCCACCGAGAGCGAGCGCAGGATGCGGGCCATCACGCGACCGATTCCCGAACAGCGAGTGCCATGATCTCCTCCGTCTTCCGGGTGTCCTCGTCAGACCCCGAGTTGTCGTGCACGTCCACTTCGCCGGCGATCTGGCCTTCGCGCATCACGACCACCCGGTCGGCGACCCGAAGCAGTTCGGGTAGCTCGGACGAGATGACGATGACGGCTCCGCCGTTGTCCACGAAGTCGTAGATGAGGCGGTAGACCTCGACCTTGGCGCCGACGTCGATCCCCTGGGTGGGCTCATCGATGATCAGAATCGAGGGCTCCGTGAACAGGCAGCGGGCGATGATCACCTTCTGCTGGTTCCCTCCGCTCAGATTGCGGATCTTCTGTTGAACGGAGGGGGTCTTGATGCCGAGCTCCCGGACGTAGCCGGCCGCCACGGCGGACTCCTTGCCGCCGTCGAGGAGAACGCCCCCCAGGGCGACGCCGCCCAGCCGAGAGACGCTGATGTTCTTCGACACGCCGAAGTCGCCCAAGATGCCGAGCGTCTTGCGCTCCTCGGGCACGAGCGCGATCCCGGCCTTGAAGGCCTGCCGGGGACTGCGGATCTTCGCCGGCATCCCATTGATCCAGATGGTGCCCTTCTCCCGGCGATCGGCGCCGAATATCAGGCGCGCCAGTTCGGTCCGTCCGGCGCCCGCGATGCCCGCGACGCCCAGGATCTCTCCCCGCTTGAGGGTGAGGCTCACGTTCTGCACGGGAAGGCGGGAGACCCCCTCCAGCCGCAGCACCTCGTCCTGCGGTCCGGACCACCGGGTCCGCCCCACCTCTTCGGCGACGGCGCCCGGCGAGCTGGCCTTGCCCCCGACCATCAAGCGGACGAGATCCTCGGGAGAGATGGCTGCAGGATCGTCGAGGGTCGCGACGTGACGGCCGTCCCGGAGCACCGTGATGGCATCTGCGAGCCCGTACAGCTCGTCGAGCCGGTGAGTGACCCAGAGGATCGAGAGTCCCCGGCTGCGGAGGGCCCGCATGTGTTCGAACAGCGCCTCCCGCTCGCTGTCCGCGAGGCCCGAGGTCGGCTCGTCCAGGATCACCAGCCGGGCATCGAAGACGAGCGCCTTCAGGATCTCCACGACATGCTGCTTCAGCGCGCCGAGGCTGGCGACGGGGCGCCGCATGTCGTCCTCGTCCAACCCGAACTCCGAGCAGAGCTGGTGCACCTGCTCTTTCATACGTCGGTCGTTGATGAGCCCCCACTTGCCGGTCTCCCTGCCGAGGAAGATGTTCTCCACCACGGTGAGGTCGGGGGCGAGGGACAGCTCCTGATGGATCGTCGTCACTCCGAGGGCCTGGGCGTCCTTCGGCCGGCGGATGTTCACCGGCTCACCGTCGACCCGGATCTCACCGGAGTCGGGGATGGTGATGCCGGACAGAACGCCGATCAGCGTCGACTTCCCTGCTCCGTTCTCCCCCAGCAGTGCGTGGATCTGCCCCCGACGGATCGCCACCGACACGTCGGTCAGGGCGGCCACCCCCGGGTAGCGCTTGACGATCTGCCGAACCTCGAACAGCGGCGCCCCGCCGGCGGCGGCGCTCGTCTCCGCCATGCTCACTCCCCTTCGCCCTCGGACACGTCGCGCGCGACGCTCACCTGCACTGGACCGGTAGCGAGCCGATCCACTTCGCCCAGCCAGACCGCGACATGCGCACTGACGCCGTGCGCGTCGAGCGCGTCCTGGTCCCGCCAGCGAGCGGAGAACCACAATTCGTTCTCGTCCTCGGCGCTCTGGAAAAGCCCGTAGGCGAGGCAGCCGTCCTCGGCCCGGGTTGCGGGAACAATGCGCTGGGCGGCGGCACGCAGCGCCGGCCCGTTCCCGGGCCTGGCTGTCACCTTGGCGAACACGTAGCGTTCCACGTCACACTCCCTGAGATCCCGATGATGAAAAGGCGGCGATGCCCGCCACCGCCGTGCGGCAGGCGTAGACAGAGGTGCTCGCGCACAGGAAGAGCGTGCGGAGGTCCGCGCCGCCCCAGACGAAGTTGCCGACCAGCTCGGGCACCTCGATCACGCCGAGGAGTTCAGCTTCCGGCGTGTAGACGAAGACCCCTCCCGGGCCGGTGCAGTAGAGGTTTCCCAGAGAGTCGACCTTCATCCCGTCCACCGCGCCCGGACCCGTGCCGGTGGGCTCGGCCCACACTGCGCCGCCGCGGGCCGAGACGCCGTCCCAGTCGAAGCAGCGGATGACCCCCCGGTCGCTGTCGTTGACGAACAGGCGGCGCTCGTCCTCGGAGAAGCAGAGGCCGTTGGGGCCCTCGCAGTCGCCGATGAGGAGCTCCGGTTCCTCGCCCGGCACGACGCGATACACCCCGCGCACCTCCAGCTCCGGGTCGCGGAGGAGGCCGACAACGGGGTTGGTTCGGCCATAGACCGGGTCGGTGAAATAGACCGCACCGTCACGGCCGACGATCACGTCGTTGGGGCTGTTCAGCTCCTTGCCCTGGAAGCTCTCGGCGAGAACCGTCACGGAGCCGTCCGGCTCGTGCCGCACCACCCTGCTCGTGGCATGCTCGCAGGAGATGAGCCGTCCGGAGGCGTCGTACGCGTTGCCGTTCGCCTTGCCGGTGTTCTCGCGCCAGACTCGCAACCCGGACTCTTCATCCCAGCGATAGATGATGCTCGCCGGAATGTCGCTGAAGGTGAGGTGACCCTCACTGGGATGCCAGACGGGTCCCTCGGTGAAGAGGAAGCCGTCGGCGATCCTCTCAAGCGGGGACTCCGGCGAGACGAGCTCTGCCAGAGCCGCCCGGCGGACGACGAGATTGACCATGGGCCGTGACTCCTCCTTGAATCACTCAGCGAGAAAGCGGGCTACGCCGAGGAACCACTCAGCGAGAAAGCGGGCTACGCCGAGGCGCGCGCACCTGCCGGGACGATGATCCCCCGGCCCCGCAGGCGGCCGCCGTCGAGGTCGCTCATCGCCGAGTTGATGTCGTCGAGCCCGTACAGGCTCGTGTGCAGGGTGACTTTGCCCTGGGCCATGAGCGCAAGCAGTTCGCCGAGCTCGTTGAAGTTCCCGATGAGGTTGCCGATGAAGCTGATCTCGTTGTTGATGATCCGCTTCGTCTCCTCCTCGAGCACGCCGCCGTAGCCGACGATGAAGTACGAGCCGAAGGAGCGGAGGAGGTCGACCCCCCAGCGCTCGGTGCCTCGCTCGGCGACGAAGTCGATCACCACGTCGGCGCCGTGGCCTCCGGTGAGCGACTTGACCGCCTCAACCTGGCCGCCGTCGGCGAGCACGGTGTGGGTGGCGCCAAGCGACGTGGCGAGCTCCAGCGCGGCCGGGTTGGCGTCGATCACGATGATCTCCGCCGGCGTCATCGCAGCGAGGCACTGGATGCCCACGTGACCGAGGCCTCCCGCCCCGATGACGGCGACGGTGGTGCCCGGCAGCAGAAGCGGGGATGCCCGCTTCACCGCGTGGTACGCCGTGATGCCGCCGCAGGCCATCGGCGCAACGTCGGCCGGGGTGAGATTCGGCGCGAGCTTCAGTGCGGCGCGCGCGCCGGTCTTGATCTTCTCCGCGAACCCGCCGTCGGTGTACAGCCCAGGGAAGGTGGCATTCTCGCAGCGCATGTCCATGCCCGCCCGACAGCCGTGGCACACGCCGCAGCTCACGAACGGGTGCAGGATCACGGCGTCGCCAGGCTGGAGGTGCTTGACGCCCGACCCGACCGCTTCCACCCAGCCCGCGTTCTCGTGCCCGGGGGTGTAGGGCAGGGCGAGTCCGGCGTCCTTGTGCTCCTGCTCGAACTCGCCCTGCTTGATGTGCAGGTCGGTGCGGCACAGGCCCGCCGCACCGATCCGCACGATGACGTCGAACGGGTCAGTGATCTCCGGCTCCGGAACCTCCTCGATCACCAGGTCCTGGTGGTAATCGTGCAGCCTCGCTGCCTTCATCGTCGCTCTCCCCTTCGAGTGATCGGGTTACTTGCCGTAGGTCTTGGGCGCGTTGACCGCCCAGTTGAGGTAGGCCAGCGGGATGTCGACGTTGGTCTTGTCGACGACCTTGGTCGGCACGTACACCTTCGGGGCGACCGCGTAGCCGAGAACCTTGTTCGCGAACATGGTCTCCACGAGTCGGAGGCCGGTGTCCACCGGCCCGACGTCGACGGTCGCGGTGAGCTTGCCCTCCTTGATGGCATTCATACCGGAGACCAGCCCGTCGGCGCCGACAGTGATGATCCCGTCCTTGCCGTCCCACTGCTTGAGCCCGGCCTGGTCGATCGCCTGGGAGGCACCGAGCGCCATGTCCTCGTTCTCGCCGTAGATGGCGCTCACGTTCTTATGAGCGGTCAGGAGATCCTGGGCGGCGGTGAAGCCCTTGTCGCGGACGTAGCCGCCGTCGGCCTCGGCGACGATCTTCATTCCCGGGTACTCCGCGAACGCGCGACGCAGACCGTCGCCCCGCATCTTCGAGTACTCGGAACCGGAGGGTCCGAAGAGCGCAAGGACGTTGCCGGTCCCGCCCAGGGCCTCTGCGATGTACTTGCCGGCCACATAGCCGGACTGGGTGTCGTTGTTGTAGCCGACCGTGGCGACGGTGCGCAGCTGGTCCTCGGGGTGCAGCTCGACCGGCATGTTGTACTCGTAGATCCCGGTGCCGGCGGCTGCGGCCTCCTCGTACACCGTCTGCATGGTTGCGAAGTTCGCCGATGTGCAGATGAAGACTGCGTCGAACTTGCGGGTGACCCACGACTGGACGATGCTGACGTGCTGTTCGACCGACTTGTAGCTCGCGCTCGGAGCCGCCAGCTCCCACGTCCACTTGACGCCGAAGCGCTCCTCGTACTCAGCCATCTTCTGCCAGGCCGCGCTCTGGATCTCGTTGAAGTACTCCGAGAGCACCGGGACCGTGTAGCCGATCTGGATGGTGCGCCCCTCCACCAGCTTGCGGACTGCGGCGTCGTAGTCGCTGCCACCGGCCGCGGCGGCCGCGCCGGCGGATCCGCTGGCACCGCCGGAGGTCGCTCCGCTCACGCTCTTACTGGTGCACGCGGCGAGCAGCATGCTTCCCGCGACGAAGCCTGCCCCTGCGAGCAAACCCCTCCGCGAAGTCCCGGCCGAGATCTGGTGTGCGTCCATTGAGGCTCCTCTTCGAGTCACGTGTCAGGCCGTCGTCGTGGGCGGGCGGCTCGAGAGCACGCTAACCGACGATTGCCAAGCTTGTCAATCGGTTGCCAATAGCGATTAGCGGCAGCGGCTATCATTCAGGAAAACCGCGCCCGGCTACTTCCGAGGAGATCCGAATGACTGAGGAGCCCGGCGAGCAGGATCGGGGCGACGGCGTCGAGAGCGCCGCACCCCGTCGGCGGGCGGCGCCCACCATCTACGACATCGCCCATCTCGCCGGAGTCAATCCATCCAGTGTCTCGCGGGCGCTCAATCAGCCGGGGCGGATGAGCGCCAAGACCGAGAGCCGCATCCACGACGCCGCTCGTCGGCTCAACTATCGCGTCAATCCGATGGCGCGAGCGCTGCCGACCGGGCGCACGAACATGATCGGGCTCGTGATCGCGGACATCACGAACCCGGTGGTCTTCAGCATCGTCCGCGGCGCCGAGCGCGCCGCGGCCGAACGGGACTACACCCTGGTTCTTGCCGAGTCCGAGGAGTCCTCGGATCGTGAGCTCAAGGTTGCGGAGCGACTGCTCCAGTCGGTGGACGGCCTGATCCTCGCGACGTCACGACTCGACGACAGCGCCGTGACCCGTCTCGCGGAGGCCAAGCCGCTGGTGGTGGTGAACCGGGTCGTCGACAACGTGCCCGGCGTGGTGGCCGATGTCAGCAGGGGCATCACCGAGGCAGTCGATCTCCTGGCCCTCTTCGGCCACCGATCGGTCGCCTACCTCTCCGGTCCCGAGCGGTCCTGGATCTCGCACGCGCGCTGGCGCAGCATCAAGGAGCGCTGCGACTGGTCGCGCATGGAGGTGACCGCGCTGCCCACCGCAAGTCCGACGGTCGAGGGCGGCCGCGGCGCTGCCGCGGCCGTTCGCTCCAGCGGCTGCACTGCCGTGATCGCCTACAACGACCTGATCGCGATCGGTCTGATGCGCGAGCTCGGGATGGCCGGGCTGCAGATCCCGCGGGATCTCAGCGTCGTCGGCTTCGACGACATCTTCGGTTCCGACTTCACCGTCCCGCCGCTCACAACGATCCAGATGCCGCTTCAGCGTCAGGGAGCGCGAGCTGTCGAGCTGATCCTTGACGCCCTCAAGGAGGATTCGGCGCCCCGGCAGAGCGAGAGCGGGGACCTCCTCACCCACCTCGTCGTGCGGGGGTCCGTCGGCCCCCCGCGTTCCCGCTCCGCCCCGCACTGACGCCGTCTCTCACCAGTAGTTGCGCATGGGGAAGAAGTCGAGGGTCTCCAGGCCGGAATCCGCCAGATGCACGATCCGCTCCGTGCGCAGGCCGCCGACCTCCGGCACGTTGATCGTGGCCTTCAGGGTGAAGACGCTTCCGCTCTCGATCAGCGCCTCGTTCGTCGGACCGATCCAGGGCATCTCCTCCTCCGGGTCCATCCCGGTCCCGTGACCGGTGCCACGGCCGCGAGCTTCGCCGGAGAAGGGACCGTAGCCGCGCTCGAGGAGGACGCCGGCGACCACCGCGTTCAACTCGCTCGCCGAGATGCCGGGACGAGCGGCGGCCAGCCCCGCCTCGACCGCGTCGGCGGCCGTCTCGACGATGTCGCGCACCTGGTCGGACGCCGGCCCGAAAACGAACCCCCGGCCGCCGTCGGCGACATAGTTGCCGTAGCGGGCGCCGATGTCGGTCAGGACAAGGTCACCCGCCTCGATCACGCGGTTCGTGGGCAGCGCCAGGCTGAACGCGGAGCGCGCCCCGGCCTGGACCATCGAGAGGTAGGCCGGAGTGTCGGCTCCGGCCTGGATCATCGCCACATCGGCCGCCATCGCGACCTCGCGCTCCGTGACCGCTCTGCCCCCCTGAACGACCTCACGAACCGCTTCCATCGCAAGATCGGTAAGGCGCGCCGCTCGGCGCAGCTGCTCGACCTCCCACGGGCTCTTCACCGCCTTGAGCCGGGCGAGCAGGTCGGTGGGTCGGAGCTGCGCAGGGGCCACGGCATCCGTGATCGCGGCGTGCAGGCCCACGGGGATCTGCTCGACGCCGGCCAGGACGAATTGTTCGCTGCCTCCCGCGCGCAGCCGGGCGAGACTTCCCGGCAAGGCGTCCAGGGTGTCCACATCGAAGAGGGTCTCGCTGCGGGCATAGTCGACGCACCCGTCACCGGCGAAGAGGAGCGGGTCGCCGCTGCGCGGCACGACGACCACCGCCTGGGCGATGCCGTGCACGCCGTCCACCGGCCTGAAGTCGGTGTAGTAGCGCACGTTCGCAGTGCGCCAGCAGTCGGCGTAGCCGACGAGCACATCGCTTCCCGACGCTGCCAGCGCCTCTTGGGTGGCGCGGATCCGGCTCCGGATCTCGCTCTCGGGCGTGCTGGTGGGAGGTTCGAGGTACATCGCTGTCTCCGGTCTCGCTAGCGGCGCCGCGACACGTCGGCGCGGCCGCGCCCCAGATTAGCCGCGCACGGCCCGCCTTTGGCAATCGATTGACAAACCTGCTGAAAATATGATGGCATTTCTGGGTGCCGACGATGTCCGGACTCGGGGATGACCGCCTTCTCCCCGCAGAGCCCTCCACCCGTGCCATCGCCCGGCGGATCTTCGCCGAGATCGCGGAGCTGCCGATCATCTCCCCCCACTCGCACGTTGATGCCGGCATGCTCGCGACCAACCGCCCCTTCGCCGACCCGGCCGAGCTCTTCGTCACGGCGGATCACTACGTCACTCGCCTGCTGCACGCATCCGGCGTCGATCTAGCACGACTCGGGGTCGGACCGCAGCGCTCCGGTGATCGGCCTGCTTCCCGGGAAATCTGGCGGCTGTTCTGCGAGCACTGGCCCGTCTTTTCCGGGACGGCGAGCGGCCTGTGGATCGAGGCCACCCTGCGGACGGTCTTCGAGATGCCGAGCCCCTCCGCGGCCACCGCGGATGCCCTGTACGAGGAGCTGAGCGCTCTGCTGCGTCTCGAACAGTTCCGTCCCCAGGCTCTCCTGAACCGGTTCGGGATCGAGGTGATCGCCACGACCGACGATCCACTCGATGATCTCCGGCACCACCGCGCGCTGGGCGAAGACCCGGCCGTTCTGCCGCGCATCGCCCCCACCTTCCGCCCCGACCCGTACATCGACCCCAGCACTCCCGGTTGGGCGGGACTTCTCGATCGGCTCGGCGAGGCGACCGGACGGGACACCCACTCGCATGCGCAGTACCTGGCCGCGTTGACCGATCGCCGCCAACATTTCCGACGAAACGGCGCCTTCTCCGCCGACCTCGGAGTGCATCGTCCGCAGTCACTCCGTCTCGACGATGCCGCGGCAGCAGCCCTCTTCAGCCAGGTTCGGTCCGGCGGCGCGACCTCGGCCGAGCACGCCGCCTTCCGCGCGCACATGCTCTACCAGATGGCTCGCATGTCGGCGGAGGACGGGCTTGTGATGACCCTTCATCCCGGGGTCTTCCGCAATCACCACCGCCCCACCCTCGACGCCTTCGGTCCCGACAGCGGCCACGACCTTCCGGTGCCTACCACTTTCGTGGAAGGGCTGCGCCCCATCCTCGAAGACTTCGGAACCGCACCCGGCTTCCATCTCGTGCTGTTCACCGTCGACGAGACCACCTGGTCGCGGGAGCTCGCGCCACTCGCGGGCTTCTATCCCTCGGTCTACCTCGGAGCGCCGTGGTGGTTCCTCGACGCTCCTGACGCGCTGCAGCGCTTCCGCAGCGCCGTCACGGAGACAGCGGGATTCTCCCGCTACTCCGGGTTCATCGACGACACTCGTGCTCTCTGCTCGATCCCCGTGCGCCATGACACGGCACGTCGGGTGGACGCCGCCTACCTTGCCCGACTCGTCGCCGAGCACCGCCTGACGGAGGACCGCGCGATCGAGATCGCCATCGACACGGTGGCACGACTTCCCCGGAAGGTCTTCAAACTATGACGGGCACCCCACTGTCCCGCCCCGCGTACACATCGAGCCACGGGGGGGCGACGCCGCCGGCGCGGATGCTCCACCTCGGTCTCGGCGCCTTTCACCGCGCGCACCAGGCCTGGTACACCTGGGCGTCGGACCCCGCCCAGGAGTGGGGCATCGCCGCGTACACCGGTCGGCGACCTGACATGGCGCAGTTGCTGCGCGGCCAGGGCGGCCTGTACACCCTGATCGAGCGCGGACCGGCACAGGACCGCTTCCAGATCATCACCTCCTTGGTTGAGGCGCACGACGGCGCGGACCTCGCCACCTTCTGCGCCCAACTCTCCGCGCCAACAACGACCCTGGTCACCCTCACGATCAGCGAAGCCGGCTATCGCAGCGACCGCACAGGACGTGCCGATCCGTCCGACGAGCAGCTCTGGCAGGACGCGGCGGCGCTCGCCGACCTCGTGCGGCTGGAAGGGTCCCGCTTCGCCCGCGAGGTGGAGGGCAGCCACCTTCAGACCGTGCCGGGGCGGCTCCTGCTCGGTCTCGAGTCGCGACGCCGTGCCGAAGCCGGGCCAGTCGCCCTCGTGTCGTGTGACAACGTCGCTGCGAACGGGGCGGTCCTCGGCCGCGTCCTGGCCGACCTGGCGATGGCCGTCGACCCGGCGTTGGCGGAATGGGTGCGCTCCGACGCGGTCAGCTTCGTCGAGACCTCGATCGATCGGATCACCCCGGCGACCCAGCCGGCCGACGCCGCGGCGGTGGCGGCGGTGACCGGCTGGCGGGACTCCTGCCCGGTGGTCACCGAGCCCTTCACCGACTGGATCTTGAGCGGAGCCTTCCCGGCGGGCCGGCCCGCCTGGGAGGAGGCCGGAGCTCGGATCGTGGACCGCATTCAGCCGTTCGAGCAGCGCAAGCTGTGGCTGTTGAACGGGGCACACTCGCTGCTGGCCTACGCCGGGCTCACCCGGGGCCATCGCACGGTCGGCGAGGCCTCTGTCGACGACGTTCTCCGTTCCCGGGTGGACGCGTTCTGGGATGAAGCGGTCACGCACCTCGACCCGGAACTGCCCGACCTGGGGGCGTACCGAGAACAGCTGAGCTCTCGTTTCGGCAACAGCCGGATCGAACATCGACTTGCCCAGATCGCGACCGACGGCAGCACGAAGCTCGGCCTGCGGGTGGCCCCGGTGGCACGTGCCGAGCGGGCAGCCGGACGAAGCGCCGAGGGCTGCGCCTTCGTGCTCGGCTCCTGGATCGCGGCGCTGCGCGGCGGGGCGGCCATCGCCGACTCGAACGCCGACGCGGTCGCCGCCGCCCTCCGACTCGAGGGCCCTGCGAGCACCCGGGCCCTCCTGCGCCTTGTCGACCCTGACCTGGCGGACGACACCGGCTTCATCTCGGCGGTACGCCAACACACGCGCGAGCTCGCCGCCGAAGCCACGAATTGAGCACCCTGAAAGGGGAGACAAGAACCATGAGAATCGACAGAGCCGACGTGGTCGTCACCAGTCCGGACCGCAACTTCGTAACGCTCCGGCTGGAGACCGACGAGGGTCACATCGGCCTGGGAGACGCGACCCTGAACGGCCGCGAGCTGGCCGTCGTGAGCTACCTGCGGGACCACGTGGTGCCGTTGCTCCTCGGCCGTGACGCACACAACATCGAGGACACCTGGCAGTTCCTCTACCGAAGCGCCTACTGGCGTCGCGGCCCGGTGACGATGGCCGCGATCGCGGCGGTCGATGTGGCCTTATGGGACATCAAGGCCAAGGCGGCCGGGATGCCCCTCTATCAGCTGCTCGGCGGGGCCAGCCGGACGGGCCTACTCGCCTACGGGCACGCGTCGGGCAAGAGCACCGAGGAGCTCTTCGACAGCGTTCGCAAGCATCAGGCGGAGGGCTATAAGGCGATCCGCATCCAGACCGGTGTGCCTGGACTGAAGTCGATCTACGGCATTGCCTCCAATGCGACCTTCGAGGCGAACAAGGGCAGCCGGTACGACCACGAACCGGCCCAGCGCGGCGCATCCCCGGCCGAGGAGGACTGGGACACCCGCAGCTACCTGCGGCACGTGCCGACCGTGTTCGAGGCGGTCCGGAACGAGTTCGGTCCCGAGCTGCCGCTGCTGCACGACGGCCACCACCGAATGACGCCGATACAGGCCGCCAAGCTCGGCAAGTCACTGGAGCCGTACGACCTGTTCTGGCTGGAGGACTGCACTCCGGCGGAGAATCCGGAAGCGCTCCGACTGGTCCGCCAGCACACCACCACGCCGCTGGCGATCGGCGAGATCTTCAACACCGTCTGGGATTACCAGCAGATCATCCGGGAACAGCTGATCGACTACGTGCGCAGCGCGGTCACCCACACCGGCGGGATCACCCACCTGCGGAAGGTGCTGGATTACGCCTCGCAGTATCAGATCAAATCCGGAATGCACGGACCCACGGACATCTCACCCGTCGGCATGGCCGCAGCCATGCACCTCGGCCTCAGCATCCACAACTTCGGCATCCAGGAGTACATGAAGCACGGAGCGAAGACCGACCAGACCTTCCGGCAGTCCTTCACCTGGCAGGACGGCATGCTGCACCCCGGCACGCAACCCGGTCTGGGTGTGGAGCTGGACATCGACGAGGCGGGGAAGTACCCGTACCAGCAGGCCTACCTCCCCTACAACCGTCTCGCCGACGGGACGGTGCACGACTGGTGATCGAATCCGCGCGAAACAACTATCGCCCAGCGGGCTCCACGGGCTCCGCTCCGTGGGAGCTGCTCATCGACCCCGAGGAAGCAGGCTGGGATTACTCGGGCATCCAGGTCCTCGCCCTCGCGCCCGGCGAGCAGTGTGAATTCCGGACCGAGGACCGGGAGTTCATCCTGGTGCCGCTGAGCGGCTCGTACACCGTCCGGACAGAAGACAGGGAGGTCGTCCTCGCCGGCCGCGCCAGCGTCTTCACAGGATCGACGGACGTCCTCTACGTTCCTCGGGATTCCCGCGTCGAGGTGACGAGCGAGACCGGCGGCCGGCTCGCCATGCCGAACGCCCGGGCGCGGCGGCGCTTCCCTGTGCAGCACGTGCTGCCCGGCGACGTCCCGGTCGAGGTGCGGGGAGCCGGCACCATGTCGCGCAAGATCTTCGACTTCGGCGGGGTCTCCGTCCTACAGGCGGACCGCCTGATCGCGTGCGAAGTCATCACGCCGGGGGGCAACTGGTCGTCCTTCCCGCCGCACAAGCACGACGAGAACACCGCAACCGAGTCCCAGCTCGAGGAGATCTACTACTTCGAGGTGTCGGCGCAGGCGTCCGGTCCGGGCTACTCCTACATGCGGGTGTCGAGCTCCGGCGACCCGACGGCCGAGCTCCTGGAGGAAGTGCGCTCCGGGGACGTCGTGCTCGTTCCCTCCGGATGGCACGGTCCCGCGATGACACCGCCCGGCTACGACCTGTACTACCTGAACGTGATGGCAGGGTCGCGGGAGGAGAGAGTCTGGCTGATCACGGACGAGCCGTCAGCCGCGTGGGTCCGGGACTCCTGGAAGACGCTTCCGCCGGATCCGCGGCTCTAGGTGTCCGGGCGGGGCATCCTTCCTTCCCGACGCCGATGTGCCGGGACCGAAGGAAAAACCCTAGGCTTCAAACCGCATGTGTCCAGACGAGGGAAGGCTTTCCGTGGCAACCGCTAAAGAAGCGCAGGCGAACATCGGAGTTGTGGGACTGGCGGTGATGGGCTCCAACCTGGCCCGCAACCTGGCCAGCCGTGCGGGCAACACCGTGGCGGTGTACAACCGGACGTACGAGAAGACCGACACTCTCGTCTCCGAGCATCCCGAAGCCGGCTTCGTCCCCTCGAAGAGCCTCCAGGAGTTCGCGGACTCGCTGCGCAGGCCGCGCGCCGCGATCATCATGGTCAAGGCGGGCGCGCCCACCGATGCGGTGATCAACCAGCTCGTCGAGGTGTTCGAGCCTGGCGACATCATCGTCGACGGCGGCAACGCCCTGTTCACCGACACCATCCGCCGCGAGAAGGCGGTGCGGGAGACCGGCATCAACTTCGTGGGCACCGGCATCTCCGGCGGCGAAGAGGGTGCGCTCAAGGGCCCGAGCATCATGCCGGGCGGCAGCGCCGAGGCCTGGGAGACGCTCGGGCCCATCCTCACGTCGATCGCCGCCGTCGCCGAGGGCGAGCCGTGTGTCACCCACGTGGGCACCGATGGCGCCGGCCACGTCGTCAAGATGATCCACACCGGCATCGAGTACGCCGACATGCAGCTGATCGGCGAGGCCTACGACCTGATCCGCCGCGGCACCGGCAAGAGCCCCGCGGAGATCGCCGACATCTTCGAGGAGTGGAACCGCGGCGAACTCGAGAGCTACCTCATCGAGATCACGGCCGAGGTGCTCCGTCAGGTGGACGCCGAGACGGGCCGGCCGCTCGTCGACGTGATCCTCGACCAGGCGGGCGCCAAGGGCACCGGAGCGTGGACCGTGCAGACCGCGCTCGACCTCGGCATCCCCGTGTCCGGCATCGCGGAGGCCGTGTTCGCCCGCTCCCTGTCCTCCAAGCCCGACCAGCGGGCCGCCGCCTCGGGCCTGCCCGGACCGGCAGAGGAGTGGACCGTGGACGACCCCGACGGCTTCGTCGAGGACGTCCGCCGAGCGCTCTACGCCTCCAAGATCGTCGCATACTCGCAGGGCTTCGACGAGATCGTCGCCGGCGCCGAGCAGTACGGCTGGGACATCAAGAAGGGCGAGATCGCCAAGATCTGGCGCGGCGGCTGCATCATCCGGGCGCAGTTCCTCAACCGCATCACGGACGCCTACGAGGAGAACAGCGGCCTCGTCGCGCTGCTCACCGCACCGTACTTCCGCGAGGCACTGACCGGCGCCGAGCCGGCGTGGCGCCGCGTGGTGATCGCGGCGGTGCAGGGCGGGATCCCGGCGCCGGCGTTCTCGTCGTCGCTCGCCTACTACGACGGCCTGCGCGCCGACCGCCTGCCGGCCGCCCTCACGCAGGGTCTGCGCGACTTCTTCGGCGCGCACACCTACAAGCGGATCGACAAGGAGGGCACGTTCCACACGCTCTGGAGCGGGGACCGCACCGAGATCGAGGGCGTCGACACCCACTGACCGCGCGGCGGCGCCCCGCGCGGCGGCGCCCAGCGCCGGCGGACGGAGCGGTTCGTCCGTTGAGGCAGTGGCGGAAGCGCCGCCGCTACTCTGGTCGGGTGGACCTGGGACTGCTCGTGGTGATCGTGGTGTTCGCGGTGTTCGTGCCGGTGGGCATCATCACCTACCTCGTGGTGATCCCCAAGCTGCGTCGTCGCGACCGCAGCCGAGGCGACGACGACACCGACTCGAGGCTTCCGCCGCTCCCCTGACCAACGCGGTCCAGCCCGACGAACGCAACCGAGCGGCCAACATGCAACGGAATGCGGTTGCAGTTTGGCCGGATGGTTGCGGGCGTCCGGAGGCGCGCGCCCCGCGGGCTACGCGGCGCCGTCGAAGAGCGAGGTGACCGATGCGTCGTCGAAGACCGCGTGGATGGCCTGCGCGATGAGCGGCGCGATCGGCAGGATCGTGAGCCGCTCGAACTGCTTCTCCTTGTGCAGCGGGAGGGTGTCCGTCACGATGACCCGGTCGATGTCGGGGCTGTCCAGCAGCTCGACCGCCGGGTCGGAGAAGACCGCGTGGGTGGCGGCGACGATGACGCCGACCGCGCCCGCGGCCTTCAAGGCCGCGGCCGCCTTGGCGATGGTGCGGCCGGTGTCGATGAGGTCATCGACGATCAGGCACACCTGGCCCGACACATCGCCCACGATCTCGTGCACCGAGATGTCGTTGGGCACGCGGGGGTCGCGGCGCTTGTGGATGATCGCCAGCGGAACGCCGAGCTTGTCGCTCCAGACGTCGGCGACGCGCACGCGGCCCATGTCGGGTGACACGATGGTGAGGTTCGACCGGTCGACGGTCGCCTCGATGTGCTCCATGAGCACCGGCATCGCGAACAGGTGGTCGACCGGGCCGTCGAAGAAGCCCTGGATCTGGGGCGCGTGCAGGTCGACCGACATGATCCGATCGGCGCCGGCGGCGGCGTAGAGGTCCGCGACGAGGCGGGCGGAGATCGGCTCGCGACCGCGGTTCTTCTTGTCCTGGCGGCCGTACGGATAGAAGGGCGACACGACGGTGATGCGCTTCGCCGAGGCCCGCTTGAGCGCGTCGACCATGATCAGCTGCTCCATGAGCCACTGGTTGATCGGCGCGGTGTGCGACTGGACCACGAACGCGTCGGCGCCGCGCACGCTCTCGTCGAAGCGCGCATACAGCTCGCCGTTGGCGAAGGTGCGCATGTCGGCCGGCAGAACCGAGGTGTGCAACTCGGAGGCGATGTGCTCGGCGAGCTCGGGATGGGCCCGTCCGCTCACGATCACCAGATGCTTCTCGCCGGTGGTCTTGATGCCCGTCACTTGTTCCCGCTCTCATCCGCAGCCTTGGCGGCATCGGTGCCGGGCCGGTTGGCGCCTACCCAGCCCTCGATGTTGCGCTGCGGGGCCACGTTGAGGGCGAGGGAACCGGCGGGGACGTCCTTGCGGACGACTGTTCCCGCCCCGGTATAGGCTCCGTCGCCAATCCTAACGGGGGCCACGAACACGTTGTGCGACCCGGTTCGCACGTGGGAGCCGATCACGGTCCGGTGCTTGTCGACCCCGTCGTAGTTGGCGGTGATCGTTCCGGCACCCACGTTCGCGCCGACGCCCACTTCCGTGTCGCCGATGTAGGAGAGGTGCGGCACCTTCGATCCGGCGCCGATCTTGGCGTTCTTCGTCTCGACGAAAGTGCCGATCTTGCCGTCCTCGGCAAGGTCGGTGCCCGGCCGCAGGTAGGCGAAGGGGCCGACGGTCGCGCCGCGGCCGATCACCGCGAGGGTGCCGTCGGTGCGCTTCACCACCGCAGCTTCGCCGATCTCGCAGTCCACGAGGGTGGTGTCGGGACCGATCACCGCTCCGGTCGCGACAGTGGTGGCGCCCTTCAGCTGCACTCCAGGGAGCAGCTCCACATCGGGCGCGAGCGTGACGGTCAGGTCGATCCACGTGGTGGCCGGGTCCTGGACGGTCACGCCGGCCAGCTGCCAGCCGCGCACGATGAGCGCGTTGAGCCGGGCGGCCGCGTCGGAGAGCTGGGCGCGATCGTTGATCCCCTCGACCAGCCACGGCTCGGCGACGGGCATCGCGGAGACGGAGGAGCCCGCTGCGCGCAGGACTCCCACGATGTCGGTGAGGTACTTCTCCCCCTGCGAGTTGTCGGTGCGCAGTGACGCGAGGTGGTCCCGGAGTCCGGACAGGCCGAACGCGTACACGCCCGCGTTGACCTCGTCGAGGGCGAGCTCGTCGTCGGTCGCGTCCCGCTGCTCCACGATCCGCTCGAACGCGCCATCCGAAGCGCGCACGATCCGGCCATAGCCGGTCGGGTCGGCAAGGATCGCGGTGAGCACGGTCGCCGGAGCCCCTTCGGCCCGGTGCGCCGCGAGAAAGCCGCGGAGGGTGGCGGCGTCGAGGAGGGGCACGTCGCCGTTGAGCACGAGCACGTCCCCGTCGAAGCCGGCGGGCAGAGCCTCGAGGGCGAGCTCGACCGCACGACCCGTCCCCGGCACCTCGTCCTGGTCCACGAGCACGGCGTGCGGCAATGCCGCGGTGACGGCCTCAGCCACCCGATCCCGCTCGTGTCGCACCACAGCGATGACCTTCGCGGCGTCGAGCTCCCGCGCGGTCGCGAGCACGTGGGCCACGATCGGCAGGCCTGCGAGCAGATGCAGCACCTTGGGGGTCGCGGACTTCATGCGCGTGCCCTGCCCGGCGGCGAGCACGATGACGGCGAGACGGGAATCGGTCACGAGACTCCTAGCTGTCGATGCGGGGAGCGGCCGCGCGCCGAGCTCCGTCCGCGGCTTCGAGCGTACCGGCCGACAGCAGAGCGGATCAGCGGTCCCGCAGCGAGCCCGGGGCCGCGATCACCACCAGGCGACGAACGGGACGCTCGCGGTGAGCACCATCGAGACGACATAGATGGTTGACGCGACGCCGATGAGGATCAGCTGCACCCGGAGCTGACGCGCGACCGCCGCGACGCCGAGGAGGAACAGGGAGAGCGCCATCATCACCGTGGTGAGCGTGAGCTGGTCGCCGTACTTGTCGGCCTTGTCGCCCGCCTTGAAGGCGCCGATGGACTTGTCGTCCTCTGCCGCCCACGCCCCGTAGAGAGCGTTCTGATAGTCCTCTGAGTCGAACGGGCTGGTGAAGTTCTCCGGGTCTGCCACGTTCTGGTCGGCGGACCAGACGATCGCCGTGTTGAGGTCGTCGGACACCGAGGTGAACAGCAGGGTGTCGTACTTGAGCTGCGAGGATGCGGCCTGGGCGGGGATGGAGTCGACCTCGATCTGCAGCTCGGTCATCTTGTCCCACAGCTGGACGTCGCGGATGTACTGCTGGTTCGCCTCCAGATAGAGGGACTCCGCCTCGGTCTGCGAGTTCTGCCCGTCGCTGAACTGCTTCGCCGTCTCCCCGTCGTAGAGGGACGCCTGGAAGGACGCGTAGGCCGTCGTCACCGACACGACGCCCAGCAGGATCGCGGTGGTCAGTTCGACATTGCTCAGCAGTCGGCCCAGGCGGGGCTGGTTGCGGCTGCGGCGCGGCTTCTCCGGCGGCACCACGTTGATGGGGTTCGTCGGCGGGGCGGGGGCGTCGGTGGTCACGCGGGCACTCCGTTGGGGAAGAGGTGCGGATCCTGAGAGGAGGTTCAGGGCGGCGCCAGCGTACCGATGCGAGGGGCCGTCTCCCGGGAGGCGCCGCCGACGGGACGCGTCTGCGCTGCCCGGATGTTGGGGCCATGGGCTCCGCCTCCAGGATTCGAACCTGGTCCTAACAGCTCCAAAGGCTGTCGTGCTGCCGTTACACCAAGGCGGACCGCTCCGCGGAGCACAGCCAAGTCTGCCAGACCACCCCGCTGTCCCTTCCGGGGCCCCGCTTCCCCGCCGCTGCCACCGGAACGGGATAATCGGGAGCATGTCCGGGAGCGATGAGGTCGACCGCATCGTCGAGGGCTGGGAGCGGGCGCGGCCCGAGCTGGACTTCACCCCGCTGCAGGTCCTGTCGCGGGTGCGGCGGCTTGCCCGCCAGCTGGAGCCCGCGCGCAAGGCGGCGTTCTCCACCGCCGGCCTTGACTCCTGGGAGTTCGACGTGCTGTCCGGGCTGCGCCGCTCCGGTCCGCCGTACCAGCTGACGCCGAAGTCGCTGCTGCAGATCACCCTGGTCTCGTCGGGGACCATGAGCAACCGCATCGACCGGCTCGTCTCCCGGGCCCTGGTGGAGCGCAGGATCGACCCGACGGACGGCCGCGGGGTGCTCGTCGTGCTCACCGACGAGGGGCGCCGGCGGGTGGACGCGGCCATCGGGGCCCTGCTCGTGGCGGAGGCGGAACTGCTCGACGGACTCTCGCGCAGCGATCAGGAGCGGGTTGCGGCGCTGCTGCGGAAGCTGAGCCACTCCTTCGACTCGGCCTGATCACCACCGAGGTGACACTTGATGTCGCTTCAGTGCCCGAATAGCGGCATCGAGTGGCAACTGGACCGACCGCTGGGGCCGGGAGGGGACCGCGCGGGTCAGCCCTCGAGGAGCTCGGAGAGCTCCAGCCAGCGCGACTCGAGCTCCTCCTCCTGGGCGTCGAGCTCGGCGCGCTGCCGCTGCAGCGCGATCAGCCCCTCGTAGTCGCTCTGATCGTGCTGGGCGATCCGCTCGTCGAGTGCGGCCCGGTCGGCGCCGATCCGGGAGAGCTTGCGATCCGCGGCGGCCACCTCCTTCTCGGCCCCGCGCCGGTCCGCTCCGGTGAGCGCGGACGGCGAGGCGGACGCCGCGGGAGCGACACCCGCCGCCCGCACGGGCCCGGAGGCGTGCGGCGCCGCCTTGCGCAGTTCGAGGTACTGCTCGACGCCGCGCGGCAGGTGGCGCAGCGCTCCGCCGAGCACTCCGTACTGCTGATCGGTCACGCGCTCCATCAGGTACCGGTCGTGCGAGACGACGAGCAGCGTGCCGGGCCAGGAGTCGAGCAGGTCCTCCATGGCGGCCAGCATGTCGGTGTCGAGGTCGTTGGTGGGCTCGTCGAGGATCAGCACGTTCGGCTCGTCGAGGAGGATGAGCAGCAGCTGCAGCCGGCGCTTCTGGCCGCCCGAGAGGTCCTTCACCGGCGTCGCCAGCTGCACCGTCGAGAAGCCGAGACGCTCCAGCAGCTGACCGGGCGTCAACTCGACGGCGGAGGAGCCGGTGCCGCTGACATAGCCCGTGCGGAGGCGGCCGACCACGTCGCTCACCCGCTCGTTCGCGACCGCGTCGAGCTCGTCCAGCTGCTGGGTGAGGACCGCGATGCGCACCGTCTTGCCGCGCTTCACCCGCCCGCTCGTCGCCTGCAGCTCGCCGGACACGAGCTTGAGGAGGGTGCTCTTTCCCGCGCCGTTCGCCCCGAGGATCCCGGTGCGCTCGCCCGGCGCGATCCGCCACTCGATGTCGTGCAGCACCTCGCGGCCGTCCGCGTCGTAGCGGTAGGAGACCCGCTCCAGGTCGACCACGTCCTTGCCGAGCCGGGAGGTGGCCAGCTGAGCGAGGGACACGGAGTCGCGGACCGGCGGCTCGTTCTCGATGAGCTGGTTGGCGGCGTCGATGCGGAACCGCGGCTTCGCCGTGCGGGCCGGGGCACCCCGACGGAGCCAGGCGAGCTCCTTGCGCATCAGGTTCTGCCGCTTCGACTCGCTCGACGCGGCGGAGCGGTCCCGCTCCACCCGCTGCAGCACGTACGCCGCGTAGCCGCCCTCGAACGGCTCGACGATCCGGTCGTGCACCTCCCAGGTCGCGGTGCAGACCTCGTCGAGGAACCAGCGATCGTGGGTGACCACGACGAGCGCGCCGGACGACGCGGACCAGCGCCCCTTCAGGTGGTCGGCGAGCCAGGCGATGCCCTCGACGTCGAGGTGGTTGGTCGGCTCATCGAGGAGCAGCACGTCCCAGTCCCCCACCAGCAGGGCCGCGAGCGAGACCCGGCGGCGCTGACCGCCGCTCAGATCGCCGACCACCCCGTTCCACGGGAGATCGGAGACGAGACCGCCGATCACGTCCCGCACGCGCGCGTTGCCCGCCCACTCGTGCTCGGGCGTCTCGCCGACGATGGCCTGGGCCACCGTGGTGGTATCCGGGACGGTGTCGCGCTGGGTGAGGACGCCCACCGTCACGCCGCCGCGCCGGGTCACTCGCCCGCCGTCGGGCTGGAGATCGTCGGCGAGCATCCGCAGGAGGGAGGACTTGCCGTCGCCGTTGCGGCCGACGATGCCGATCCGGTCACCTTCGGCGACGCCGATCGTCACCTCGTCGAACACGACCTTGGTCGGAAACTCGAGGTGGAGCCGTTCGGCTCCCAACAGGTGCGCCACCCCAAAACCCTACGGGGCCCCGGGGGCAGTGCAGGACTGGGAGACTGGCCCGATGGCACTCCTCGCGCCCCCGATCGCGCTCTCCGCCCCATATAGAGGAGCGGGATCGAATCGAGGGCTGCGGCGATGAGCGGGATCCTCCTCGTCACCGGCGGCGCGGGATTCATCGGCAGCGCGGTGGTGTCCGCAGCACTCGACTCCGGCCGGCGCGTCCGGATCCTCGACTCGTTCCGGCCCGACGTGCACGGCGGCGAGCCCGACCTGCCCCAGGGCGTCGAGGTGATGCGAGGGGACGTGCGCTCGGCCGAGACCGTCGCCAGGGCGCTCGTCGGCGTCGACGCGGTGTCGCACCAGGCGGGCAAAGTGGGCCTCGGGGCGGACTTCGCCGATGCGCCGGACTACGTCTCGAGCAACGCCCTCGGCACCGCAGTGCTCCTCGCCGGGATGACGGCGTCCGGGATCGGACGCCTGGTCCTCGCCTCGTCGATGGTCGTCTACGGGGAGGGCCTCTACCGCGGCGCCGACGGAAGCCGCCGGCCGCCTGCGCGACGCCGGGAGGACCTGGAGGCGGGACGGTTCGACCCCCTCGACGACGGTCACCCGCTCGAGCCCGTACTGATCACCGAGCATGACTCGACCGAGCCGCGCAACGCCTACGCCGCGAGCAAGCTGGCGCAGGAGCATCTCGGCCTGGCCTGGGCGATCGCGACGGGCGGCACGGTCGCCGCGCTGCGCTACCACAACGTGTTCGGGCCCGGAATGCCGCAGAACACGCCGTACGCGGGGGTGGCGTCGCTGTTCCGCTCTGCGCTGGAACGGGGCGAGGCGCCGCGGGTCTTCGAGGACGGACGGCAGCGGCGGGACTTCGTGCATGTCGCCGACGTCGCCCGCGCGAATCTGGCGGCGCTCGACTGGACGGTGACGGCGCGGTCCGGCACGTCGCGGCCGTTCAACGTGGGCAGCGGCACCGTGCACACCGTCGGGGAGCTGGCCGAGCAGCTGAGCCTCGCGTCGGGCGGGCCTGCTCCGGTGGTCACCGGAGAGTTCCGGCTCGGCGACGTGCGGCACATCACCGCCTCCTCGGATCGGCTCCGCGCGGAGCTGGGCTGGACGAGCCGGGTGAGCTTCGAGGAGGGGACGCGCGAGTTCGCCACCGCTCCTCTGCGAGCCGCGGTCCCCGGCAGCGCGCGCTGAGCCGGGAGGCCCCGGCATTCGGGGACGCAAGAACGGGAGCCCACCCGAAGGCGGACTCCCGTTCCGGGATGGTGCGGTCGATCAGGAGGCGGCGGCCGCGGTGATCTTCGCGATGCCGACGAGCATGTCGGGCTTGATCGCGTCGGTGCCGAACGTGTCGTTCAGCAGAGGCGCCGCGTCGGCGGAGATGAGCACGCGGGTGCCCTCGAGGACGGCGTTGCCGTCCGAGTCGGTCTCGAGGGGCTTCAGGGTGCTTCCGTCGAGGTTGAAGATGAAGACGTCCTCGCCGGCGACCTTGCCGTTGACCGTGACCGTGCCCGTGAGGCGCGACGTTCCCGGGTCGATGACGAAGTCGGTCAGCTCGACGACGGTGTCACCCGCGGTGAGCGAGATGCCGGAGCCGACGTGGTCGATCTCGCCCTGGACGTAGGGGCGGTAGTCCGCTGCCGGGTCGTAGTAGTCCACGTTGCCGCCCGTGATCGGGAAGGCGAGCACGCCGTCCGTGAGGGTGGCGCTGCCGAGCACGCCGGGGGTGAGCTTGAGGGAGGCGAGCGCCGCGCCGAAGTCGGCGTCCAGCGTGACCTGCGTGTCCTTGCCGGAGAGCTTGGGGATCGAGGCCAGCGGCTCGGGCTGAGCAGCGGCCGAGGAGGCGGGGGCCGACGATGCGCCGGTCTCGGTGCCGGAGGCGCTCGGGCTGGAGCAGGCGGCGAGGGAAGCGACGAGCATGCCGGCGGCGGATGCTCCGACGAGGGTCTTGGTGAGCTTGTTCATGAGGTTCGATCCTTTGCAGTCTGGTGTGGGACGAGGAGGGTTCGGACCTGCCTCGGTGAAGGACGGGAGCACTGGGCGGACTCCCAGAAATCTCCCTTCCGGCCGAAAGTGAACCTGTGGACGCATCAAGCGAACGCTCAGCGGACGGCCAGGAAAGCGCCCCTAACCTCGCCCCCATGGACTCTCCGGCACGCGTCGACGTGATCCTGCCGTGCCTCAACGAGCAGGACGCGCTCCCCTGGGTGCTGTCCCGCATGCCCCCCGGCCACCGCGCGATCGTGGTCGACAACGGCTCGACCGACGACTCGGCACGCATCGCCCGGGAGGCCGGAGCGACCGTCGTCCCGGAGACCCGGCGGGGCTTCGGCGCCGCGGCGCACGCGGGGCTCGTCGCCGCCACGGCGCCCATCGTCGCGTTCTGCGACGCCGACGCATCGATGGATCCGGCCGAGCTGCCCTCGGTCACGACGGCCGTCCTGGAGGGACGGGCCGACCTCGTGCTCGGCCGCCGGATGCCCACCGCCGCGGGCTCGTGGCCGGTCCACGCCCGCATCGCCAACGCGGAGCTCGCCCGCCGCCTGCGACGCCTCACGGGGCTGCCGGTCCACGATCTCGGCCCGATGCGCGCCGCCCGGCGTGAGGCTCTGCTGGGCCTCGACCTGCTCGACCGGCGCAGCGGCTACCCGCTCGAGATGTTCCTGCGCGCCTGGGACTCGGGGTGGCAGATCGACGAGGTCCCGGTGGGCTACTCGCCGCGCCTCGGCCGCTCGAAGGTGACCGGAACGCTCCGCGGCACCGTGCAGGCGGTCACCGACATGTCCCGGCTGCTGCGCGAGGTGCGCACCACCGTCCTCGGCTGGGAGGCCCTCGCGTGAGCACACTCATCGTCATCGCCAAGGCATGCCTGCCCGGACGGGTGAAGACCCGCCTGTCGCCCCCGTTCTCCCCGCAGCAGGCGGCCGAGCTCGCCTCGGCCAGCCTGGCCGACACGCTCGCCGCCGTGGGCGGCATCCGCGTGGACCGGCGGATCCTGTACTTCGACGGGGACCACCGCCACGTTCCCGCCGAGGGGCGCGGGTGGGAGGTGCTCCCCCAGGCGCCCGGCGGCCTCGACACCCGCCTCGCCGCGGTCTTCGATCTCTGCGACGGGCCGACCGCACTGATCGGCATGGACACGCCGCAGGTCACGGCCGAGCTGCTCGCGCCGCTGCTCGACCCGCGCTCCACCGCCGATTCCTGGCTGGGCCTCGCCACCGACGGCGGCTTCTGGGCCCTCGGCATGCGGGAGCCCGACGGAAGCCTCATCCGCGGCGTCCCGATGTCGACCGAGGAGACCGGCCGCGAGCAGCTGATCCGGCTGCGCCGCTCGGGGCGCTCCGTGCGCCTGCTCGAGGAGCTGACCGACATCGACCGCGCCGCCGACCTCTGGCAGGTCGCCGAGGCGGTTCCCGACAGCCGCGTCGCCCGGGTGCTGGCCCGGCTCGCCGCAACGGACGCCCGCCTCACCCGCTCCGCCCTCGTCGACGCCTGAGGGCGGGAACTGGCTCGCGGCTGCCCCGCGCCGCCTGGCAGTCCGGGGGCACCGCCTGGCGGCGCCCTTTCGCTCAGCAGGCAGAACGCACTCCGGGGCCCGGAACCGGGGGTGTATTGCCTGCCCAAGTGCGAATTGCCTGCTGGGCGAAACCCGGCGGCGAGGGAGGGCGCGCGGCCTCGCCTCAGGCTGGCGCGCCCTCTGGCCTGCGACGGCGGCGGCGGAGCAGGTACCCGGCCGCCGCCACGGTGACGAGCACCCCGAGCACCGCCCAGAGACCGACCAGGCGCGCGGCGTAGTCGCCCACGAGGACGGTCGGATTTCCGGGGCTCCGGCTCTGGGCGTAGATCTCTGGCGCGACGACGAGGGTCAGCACCGCGCCCACGATCAGCGCCGCCTGGACCATGCCGAGGATCGCCCAGGGGATCCGGCGGCCCGCGCGGCGCAGCAGCAGCCCGACGCCGAGCACGATCGGGGCGAGGATGCCGTCGTGCACGAGAATCGCGCCGATCAGCCAGAGCACGAAGCCGAGGAGCTGATCGGGCCGCTGGGTGCTGAGCAGCAGCAGCCCACCGCCGCCGATCGTGGCGGCGCCGACCAGCCCGAGCACGATTCGAATGGCCCTCATGCGCGCACCTCGATCGTGTCCAGCCACTTGGTCTGCAGCACGCCGGGACGGCCCGGGGCAAGGATGCGCGCCGGGTAGCCGTGCTCGAGATGGAGCGGCTCGCCGTTCACCGCCAGCGCCACCATGGTCTCGTCATCGCGCACGTACTCGGCCGCCATCCGGGTGGTCTTGTATGCGCCCTTGCGCTCCAGGCTCCGGATCTCGAGCTCCGCGCCCGGATCCGCGTCGACCAGGCCGACGAGTTCACGAAGCCGCACGCCTCGCCAGGTGGCGGTCTGGCTCCAGCCCTCCACGCACGCGATGGGCAGCGCGGCGTCGATCTGGGGTAACGCGAGCAGCTGGGCCCGGGTGAGCGCGATGGTGCGCTCTCCGTTGGTGACGGTGAGTGCCCAGGCAGCATCGGTGGCAGCGTCTGCGACCCCGGCCTGCGCCGAGGTGCGGTTGACGAGCAGCCCCTGCGGGCCGGTGCCCTTCTTGCGCGGCGCGAACAGGTTGAGCGGGTCGAGCGGAGTGAGCGTCTGCCCGACGGTGAGCATCAGCAGCGCCGCCGCGGACAGGCCGACCCCGGCGAGCAGTCCGCGGCGACTGACCTTCGCGGGAGGCGCGGGCGTCGCATCGATGAAGGCCATCGCCCTGCCGGTGACGCCGCGGCCGGGCGGCGCGGCGATCGCGGGCTCGGGCACCTGTTCCGGCACCTCGAGCGCGCCCTCGTCGCCGTCGGCGGGGCGGCGCCAATAGCGGGAGATGATCGGCAGCTTCACGGCGATGTGCAGCGCGAGCGAGCCGAGAATCACGAAGCTCAGTGCGAAGTGCACCTGCAGGAAGTAGAAGGGCAGGGGAAGGAACTGGTAGGTGTTCAGCACCCCGATCGCCAGTTGCACGAGGGTCGAGCCCACGAAGATGGCGATCGAGCCGCGCTCGAGCACGCTGCCGAGGCCGCCGATCAGGGGCAGGCGGAAGAGGTCCGGATAGACCACCCAGAGCTTGGCGAGCAGCAGGGGGATGCAGAGCAGCCCGGTGGTCACATGCACGCCCTGGTTGAGCTGGTAGCCCCACTCGGGTCGCGGGGTCCACGCCATCCATGGCTCCGGATGCTGCAGGTAGTGGCTCACGAGTCCGGTCAGGAAGCAGAGCACGAAGGCGCTGCCGAGCAGCCGGCCGATCACGACCGCCTTGCGCGGATTCCGTGCCGGGGAGGCCACCGCACGGCGCAGATCGAGCAGCAGACGCCTCATCGCGCTCCTCCTCCCCCGCACAGCGCCGGACGCGCTGGGAAACAGTTGTTCGGAGCGGACGGCCCATCCGGTGGGACGTCCGCCAGGATGAGCGGATGCGCCTCGCTGTTCCGGTCACCCTCGTGCTCGCCCTCGCGGCGGTCACGGGCTGGGCGGTGCTGGCCTTCGACACCTTCGAGCGGGTCCGGGGCCAGTTCTTCACCCGCTCCGACTCGATCCCGATGCTCCTCTGCCTCACCGCCTGCTGGCTCCTCTTCGCCGGCGCGATCGTCGCACTGCGCCGCACGCCGGAGCGCATCGTGCCCTGGGTGGTGCTCGGCGGAACGCTCCTGATCGGCATCGCGGCGCTCCTCGGCGGTCCCAACACGAGCACCGATTCCGCACGGTACGCGTGGGACGGCATCGTGCAGAAGGCGGGCATCTCCCCCTACGCCCATGTCCCGGTGGATCCCGCTCTCGCCGACCTCCGGCCGTCCTGGCTGTTCCCCGACCCGATTCCCACCGCCGACGGGACCGCGGCCTGCCGCGGCGAGCGCATCGGGGCGACCACCGAGCTGGGGACGGGCCAGCCGCTCTGCACGGCGCTCAACCGGCCTACCGTGCCGACCATCTATCCGCCGCTCGCCGAGCTGTGGTTTCTGCTCGTGCGCGCAGCGGTCCCCGCGACGGCGGGCTTTCTGCCGTTCCAGATCGCGGGACTCGTGGTGGTGCTCGCGGTCACGGCGATGCTGCTCCGGGCCCTTCGCGCCCGCGCACTCGATCCCCGCTGGGCGGCCCTCTGGGGCTGGTGCCCGCTCGTCGCATCCGAGGGGATCACGAACTCACACGTGGACGTGCTCGGCGCGGCTCTGGCGCTCGCGGCGGTGCTGCTCGTCTCCCGGCGGCGCCGGGTCTGGGGCGGCATCGCCCTCGGCGCCGCGATCGCCACGAAGCTGATCCCGGTGATCGTGGCGCCGGCGATGCTTCGCCGGCGACCGCTGCCCCTCGTCGTCGCGTCCGCGGCCACGTTCGCCGTGCTCTACGTGCCGTACGTGCTGAGCACCGGCATCGGGGTGCTCGGCTACCTGCCGGGCTATCTGTCCGAGGAGGGCTACGAGAGCGGCACCCGCTTCGTGCTGATCCCTCCGATCGTGCCGGGTCCGGCGGCGGCGTTCGTGGTGGCCGCGGTGCTCGCGATCCTCGCGGGGCTCGTGCTCGGGAGAACGGATCCCGACACGCCCTGGGTGGGGCAGACCGTGATGGTCGGAGCGACCCTGCTCGCCGTCAGTCCCCGGTATCCCTGGTACGGGCTGCTCCTCGTGCCCTTCGTGGCGATGTCCGGCCGAGCGGAGTGGTTCGCCGTGCCACTTGCCCTCACCACTCGCCTGTTCGCGCCACCCCTGTGGACGTTTCCGATCGCGCTCCTCCTCGCGCTGATCGTCGTCCTGGTCGGCTCGTGGCTGAGACTGCCGCCGCACCGTCGGCTCCCCTGGCACCGCTCACAGACTCCTCCCCTGGCGGCCACCTAGGCTCCGGCCCATGGCTGCGACTCTGCTCGAGGCGCCGCCCCACTACGGCACGACCGGCGCCCGGGCCGGACGGGCCGGACGGTGGGACGCGCTCGTGCTCGGCGCGGCCGCATTCGCCCTCTCGGTCGCCCTGTCCTGGGTGCCGTCGGTCTGGTACGACGAGGCGGCGACGATCGTGTCGGCTACCCGGACCTGGCCCGAGCTCGTCCGGATGCTGGGCACGGTGGACGCGGTGCACGGCCTCTACTACGCCGGCCTGCACGTGTGGTTCGAGCTCGTGGGCTACTCGCCCTTCACCCTGCGGCTGCCGAGCGCGGTCGCCGTCGGGGTGGCGACGGCGGGTCTCGTGGCACTCCTGCGCATCCTGGTCCCGCGGCGGGTGGGCATCGCCGCCGGCATCATGTTCGCCGTGCTTCCCCGGGTGGTCTGGGCCGGTGGGGAGGGCCGATCGTACGCGCTGACGGCAGCGCTCGCCGTGGCACTCCTCGCCCTGTTCACCCACGCTGCGCGGACTGCCACCGCCACCCCGCGCGTGCGGATCGCCTGGTGGGCCGCCTACGGCCTCGCCGCAGCGATCGGATGCGCGATCTTCCTGTACCTCGCGCTCGCCGTGCTGGCGAGCGGGGTGACGCTCCTCCTGATGGCCCTCCGGGGGGCTCCCCGGATCCGCCGCACGGCACTGGGCTGGGCGATCTCCTCCGCCGCGGCGGCGCTGGTCCTCTCCCCGCTCGCCGCGCTGATCGTGGCCCAGTCGAAGCAGATCTCCTGGATCCTGCCACTCGGGCCGGCCTCCATCCGGATGGTCCTCATGCAGCAGCTGTTCGGGAACAACGTCTGGCTCGCGGTGGTCGTCCTCGGCGCCGTCGCCGCCGCTCTCGGCCTCGCTTCCTCGGCCGCGCTGCACCGCCCGCGCCCCGAATCGGTGGGCGGCGGCGAGGGTCCCACCCCGGTCGAGCTGTTCGCGCCGGCACTGCTCGTGCCGCTCGCCGCCCTGCTGGTGGGCAGTGCGGTCCTCGAGCCGCTCTACTCGCCGCGCTACCTGACCTTCACTGCGGCACCCGCCGCAGTGCTGGCCGCGATCGCATTCTCCGCCCTGCCCGGGCGGGCATCGCTTCCGGTCGCGGTCGCCTGCGTGATCGGCCTCGCCTTCCCGACCCTGCTCGAGCTGCGGGAGCCCGACGCCAAGCAGAACTCCTCCTGGAGCTCGGTCGCCGCGCTGGTGGCCCGGGAGCGAGCGGCGGAGCGCGGGGGAACCGTCGACGCCATCGTCTACGGCCCGGTGCTCCGGCATCCCAGCGCGACCACTCGCGTGATCGCCTACGCCTACCCGCAGGCTTTCGAGGGAATGATCGACGTCACCCTCGAGACCCCGGCCAGGGAAAGCGGTGGCCTCTGGGAGACCCGTGAACCGCTGGAGGAGTCGCTGCACCGGCTGTCCGCTGCGGACTCCGTGTGGCTGGTGACCAGCGACCGGCCGGAGGGACGGCCCGAGGTGGCCGCGAGGGTGCTGCCTCTCGGCTTCCATCCCGCCGACGAGTGGCATCTGCCGGGCGTCGACGTCGTCCGCTACACGCGCTGAGACTCCGCGCCAGCGCGCCGACCGGCGCAACTGCGGTCCTGCGGCAGAACGCCGCTCACTCGGCCATCACTCGCGCGCCGACGACCGGGCCGGTGACGCGGAGCACCCGCATGCGGGCGGCGGACAGCGCGATCTGCAGCGAGATGGCGGAGTCGAGGTCCGCGGCGAGGAAGGCGATCGTCGGCCCGGATCCCGAGACGATCCCGGCGAGGGCGCCGTTGCGCTCCCCGAGCTCGAGCACGCCCGACAGGGTGGGCGCGAGGTGCAGCGCGGGCGCCTGGAGGTCGTTGTGCAGGGACTCGGCGAGCATGTGCGGGTCGCCCGCGCGCAGGGCCTGCAGCACTCCGGCGTCCACAGTGGGCTGCACGCTCGCAGGGAAGATGTCCAGCGCGTGCCGCTCCCGGTGTCGGTCGAGCTCCTCGTAGACCCGGGGCGTGCTCATCCCCGAGTCGGCGAGCACGAGCACCCAGTGGAACTGGCCCTTGGCGAGGGCGGGGCTCAGCCGGTCGCCCTTGCCGGTGCCGATCGCGGTGCCGCCCGCCAGCGCGAACGGCACGTCGGCTCCGAGCTTGGCCGCCAGCGAGTGCAGGGTGTCGCGCCCGACGTCGGTCGCCCAGAGCGCGTCGCACGCGACGAGAGTCGCCGCGGCATCGGCCGAGCCGCCGCCCATCCCGCCGGCGATCGGCACGCGCTTGGTGATGTCCAGGTGCACGCCGCCGCGGTAGCCGGCCGCCCGGGCGAGCAGGCGGGCCGCCTTGATGGCGATGTTGGAGCCGTCGGTGGCGAGCCGCGAGCAGTCGACCGGTCCGTCGAAGGCCACCGAGAAGTCGGGGGCGAGGGACGCGCGAACCTCTTCGCACAGGGACACCGCCTGATATGCGGTGGCCACCTCGTGGTAGCCGTCCTCCTGGAGGCTCCCCACGCGCATGAACACGTTGATCTTGCCCGGTGCCTTCACGTGCACCGACGGGGCCGACGCGCTCATGCCTCCAACCTAACCCGGCCCCAGCCCTGCTGGTTCCGCGGTCGAGGAGGCCGCCGCGGGCGGAGGGGGCAGCAGGCGCGCGACCGCGAGGAAGTCGGCGACGAGGAGGCGCTCCCCGCGGGTGGTCGGATCGACGCCGGCCTCGGTGAGCGCACTCGATGCGGCATCGGAGCCGCCGAACACCCCCGCGAGGGACTGGCGGAGCATCTTGCGGCGCTGCCCGAACGCGGCATCGATCAGCGAGAAGGTCGGGCGCCGCAGCTCCTCCGGCCCGGCCGCCGTCGAGTGGCGGGTGAAGGCGACGAGCACCGAGTCGACGTTCGGCACCGGCCAGAACACCTGTCGCGACACCTGCCCGGCGAGCCGGAACGAGCCGTACCATGCGGCCTTCACCGACGGCGAGCCGTAGGCCTTGGATCCGGGGACGGCCGCGATCCGCTCGCCGACTTCGGCCTGCACCATCACGACACCCGAGCCGAGGGTGGGGAAGGTCTCGAGGAAGTGCAGCAGCACCGGGACGGAGACGTTGTAGGGGAGGTTGGCGACGAGCCGCACCGGGTCGGGGAGCTCCTGCACCCGGAGCGCATCGGCGTGCATGACCTGCAGCCGCGACTGCGTCTCCTCGCCCGCGGCCCCCGCCACCGTGCGGGGGAGCTCATCGGCGAGCCGTCCGTCGATCTCCACCGCCACCACCCGCGCGCCCTGCTCGAGCAGGCCGAGGGTGAGCGAGCCGAGCCCGGGCCCCACCTCCACCACGCTCTCCCCCGCCTGGACTCCGGCGATCCGCACGATCCGCCGGACCGTGTTGGGGTCGATCACGAAGTTCTGGCCGAGCTTCTTGGTGGGCTGCACGCCCAGCCGCGCGGCGAGCTCGCGGATCTCGGCCGGACCCAGCAGACCTCGGCCGGGCTCGCTCATGCCAGGTCGGACGGGGCGGGACCGTCCTCGTCCGGCACGGGCGGGTCGTCGGTCCAGGAGCCGTAGACCAGCTCCGTGTTGGAGGAGATCTGAGCGGCGAGCATCGAGACGTCGGTCCCGACGTGGGCCGCCATGGCGCGGAGGGTGTGCGGGATCAGATAGGGCGAGTTCGGCCGGCCGCGCAGCGGCATCGGGGTGAGGAACGGAGCGTCCGTCTCGACGAGGAGCAGCGCGCGGGGCATCAGCGCGAGCGCCTCCCGCAGCGGCTCCGCGTTCTTGAAGGTGACGTTGCCGGCGAAGCTCGTGTACCAGCCGTTGTCCGCGCAGACCCGGGCGAGTGCGGGGCCTCCGGAGAAGCAGTGGAACACGGTCCGCTCGGGCGCCCCGACGCGGAGCAGGGTGCGGATCACCTCGTCGTGCGCATCCCGGTCGTGGATCTGCAGGGCGAGTCCAAAGCGCTTCGCGATGTCGATGTGCGCCTCGAAGCTCTCGTACTGCGCGCCGCGCCCCTCCTCACCGGTGCGGAAGAAGTCGAGGCCGGTCTCCCCGACCGCCCGAACTCGGGGTCGCGTTGCGAGCTCGGCGATCTCCTCGAGCGCGCTCTGCAGGGTGCCTGCGGCGGCGTACTTCGGCGCCTCGTTGGGGTGCAGCGCCACGGCGGCGAGCATGCGCGGCTCGTTCGCGGCGACCTCGGCCGACCAGCGGCTCGTCTCGAGGTCGCCGCCCACCTGCACGACCCCTCGGACTCCCACGCTCGAGGCGCGGTCGAGGTGCTCCAGGTAGTCCATGGGATTCTCGCCGTCGGCGATCTCCAGGTGGGTGTGATTGTCGTACACCGGCACCGTGAGCGCCTCGGGGAGCGGCGGGTAGCTGAGATCGCGCGAGGCGCCGTGCTCCGCGGTGGTGTCGCGGCGCCGCACGTAGCCGGTCGCGTCGCTCACGCGGAGGCTCCGATCTCCTGCTCGATGCGCGGGAAGAGGGCCACCAGGGCGCCGACCGTTGCGCCCGCGGGGAGCTGCCCCCACTCCCCCGCGGCCCGGATCCGCTGCTCGGCGAGCGGGCCGAGCTGCGGCTCCGCGCCGAGCGCCGTCCAGAGCTTCGCGGTCGCCTGCGGGATCACGGGAGAGAGCAGCACGGCGAGGGCGCGGAGTCCTTCGGTGGCGGTGTAGAGCACGGTGCCGAGGCGCTCGCGACGCGCCGGATCCTTGGCAAGCACCCAGGGCGCCTGCTCGGTGATGTAGCCGTTCAGCTCCTCGACGATCGTCCAGACGGCGCCCAGCGCCTCGTTGATCGCGAAGCGCTCGATCGCCGCATCCGCGTCCTGGGCGGCCGCGGCAACCGTTCGCTGGATGGCCTCGTCCGCCGCCTCGTACCCGCCCGGCTCGGGGACGCGACCCTCGAAGTAGCGGGCGACCATCGCCAGCACCCGCGAGGCGAGGTTGCCGAAGCCGTTCGCCAGCTCCGCCTGGTAGCGGGCGGACAGGTCCTCCCAGCTGAACGAGCCGTCCTGGCCGAAGGTGATGGCGCGCATGAAGTAGTAGCGGAACGCGTCAGAGCCGAAGACGTCGGTGATCTGGGTCGGCGCGATGCCGGTGAGCTTCGACTTGGACATCTTCTCGCCGCCGACCAGCAGCCAGCCGTGCGCGAACACGTGCTTGGGGACCTCGAGTCCGGCAGCCATCAGCATGGCCGGCCAGATGACTGCGTGGAAGCGGAGGATGTCCTTGCCGACGAGCTGGATGCCCGGCCAGCGACGCGCGAACTGCTCATCGTCGCGCCCGTAGCCGACGGCGGTGATGTAGTTCAGCAGTGCGTCGAACCAGACGTAGACGACGTGCGACGGGTCCCAGGGCACCTGGATGCCCCAGTCGAAGCTCGACCGTGAGATGGACAGGTCGGCGAGGCCCTGCTTGACGAACGAGACCACCTCGTTGCGGGCGCTCTCCGGCTGCACGAAGTCGGGCCGCTCCTCGTAGAGCGCCAGCAGGCGGCCCTGGAACTCGCTCATCCGGAAGAAGTAGTTGCGCTCGTGCAGGAGCTCCACCGGCTTCGAGTGGATGGCGCACACCCGCTGGCCTTCGAAGGGCCCTGTGCCCTCGACGAGCTCGCTCGACTGCTTGTACTCCTCGCAGCCCACGCAGTAGAAGCCCTCGTAGTCGCCGGTATAGATGAACCCGTCGTCGTAGAGCTTCTGCAGGAACGCCTGTGCGCTCGTCTCGTGCCGCTCCTGGGTGGTGCGGATGAAGTCGTCGTTCGCGATGTCGAGGGTGTCGAGCAGCGGCAGCCAGGAGCTCTGCACCAGCTTGTCGGCCCACTCGCCCGGCGTCATGTCGTTCGCGGTCGCGGTGCGGAGCATCTTCTGGCCGTGCTCGTCCGTGCCGGTGAGCAGCCAGGTGTCGTCGCCCGCCTGCCGGTGCCAGCGGGTGAGCACGTCGGCGGCCACCTCGGTGTAGCCGTGCCCGATGTGCGGGACGTCGCTCGGATAGAAGATCGGCGTGGTGAGGTAGAAGGACGCGCCGGAAGACATGCCGACCATCCTAATTCCGGCGCTGTTGCGCCCCGGCGACGTTACGGTGACGCACTTCTGCCCCGGCACTGCGGTGCGTAGCCTGGCGGGGTGGCCGAAGATGAGCCGATCGAGGAGGATCTCTCCCCCTGGCTGCTGCCCGCGGTGGCGGAGCGGTGGCAGGAGGCGTGGGCTCCTCTGATGCAGCCCGCGCGGCGGGCGCTCCTCGCCGCGCTCGCGCCTCCGCCCGGCGCCCGGCTGCTCGACCTCGCGTCGGGCACGGGCGAGTTCGGGGCGCTCGCCGTGGAACGGAAGTGCCGGGTGACGGGCATCGACAGCTCCCCGACCATGGTCGCCGTGGCGCGTGCCGCGGCGCCTGGTGCCGACTTCGTGGAGGGCGATCTCGAGGCGCTTCCCTTCCCCGATGCGTCGTTCGACCTGGTCACCGGCACCAACGCCGTGCAGTTCGCGGAGGACGCCGACGATGCGGTAGCGGAGGCGGTGCGGGTCCTTGCGCCAGGCGGCAGGCTGGGGCTCTGCAGCTGGGGTCCCCGTGCGGATCAGGACGTGAATGTGGTGGGCCGAGCGCTGGCCCTGCTCGACAGGGACTTCGACGACGAGGTCAGCGAGGGCGACGACGACCCCGCGGGGGAGAGCGGGAACGGGGCCGGCGAGGAGGAGCCGGGATCGTACGTGGGCGACCCCGGCGTGCTCGAGGATCTGCTCACGACGGCGGGCCTCACGGTGGAGGCGACCGGCGAGGTGGCCTCGTCCCTGGAGCTGCGCGACGAGGCGGCCCTGGTGCACACGTTCGAGTTCGATGCAGGAGTCCTCGAGGGCGCACCGATCGCCGCTCCGGGAACGATCGCGCGGGTCATCCGGGACGCCGCCGAGCCGTTCCGGACTCCGGACGGCGGGTACCGGCTCTCGAACACCTTCCGCTGGGTGATCGCCCGCAAGCCCTGACGCCCACCATCTCTCGAGGACCGCAACGCTCCGGCCAAGGCGCAACGGCGTGCGGTTGCACATTGGCCGAACGGTTGCACAGCTCGGCGGGAGCCGGCGCAGCGAGCCGCCGCGGCGGGCGGTCAGCGGGAGGGGCGCTCCTTGAGGGCGGCCTCGTAGAGCTCGCGGCGGGACAGGCCTGTCGCGTCGGCCACCTCCGCCGACGCGTCCCGCAGGCGGGAACCGGAGGCGACGAGCGCGATCACCTGCGCGACGCCATCCGCAGAGCTCACGGACACCGGCTGGGCGCCCGCGATCACGACCACGATCTCGCCGCGGACGCCTCCCTCCGCCCACGCGGCCAGTTCGGCCGCGGTCCCCCGGAGGACCTCCTCGTGCAGCTTGGTGAGCTCGCGGCAGACCGCCAGACGCCGATCCGCGCCGAACTCGGTGACGACGTCGGCGAGGAAGTCCGCGAGCCGCTGCGGCGACTCGAAGAAGACCAGGGTGCGCGGCTCCCGCGCCAGGTCCCGCAGCAGCGCGCGCCGCTCCCCGCCGCGGCGGGGCGGGAATCCCTCGAACGCGAAGCGGTCGGTCGGCAGCCCCGAGACGGCGAGCGCGGTCGGCACCGCCGAGGCGCCGGGAAGGACCGTCACGGCGATGCCTGCCTCCACTGCGGCGGCGACCAGCCGGTAGCCGGGATCGGACACCGTCGGCATGCCTGCGTCGCTGACGAGGAGCACATCCTGCTGCGCCGCGAGCGCCAGCACCTCCGCGATCCGCTCCCGCTCGTTGTGATCGTTCAGCGAGATCAGTCTCGGCCGATTGTCGATGCGGAGGCCCGCGAGCAGCCGCTGCGCCACCCGCGTGTCCTCCGCCGCCACGACGGTCGCGGTCGAGAGCGCGTCGACGAGCCGGCGAGTGGCATCGCCGAGATTGCCGATCGGAGTGGCGGCGAGGACGAGCACGGCTCCAGTCTCCCAGAGCCGCGCCCGCCTATCATGGGGCGGTGCTGAGCCCGACCGCCGTCCTCGCACCTGCGCGGGAGCTCCGGCGGGAGAGCCGGCGCGCTGCATGGCGCTGGTCGGGACCGCTCGGGGTCACCGTGCTCGCCGCGGTGCTGCGACTCTGGGCGCTCGGCCATCCGGCCGTCCTGATGTTCGACGAGACCTACTACGTCAAGGACGCCTGGACTCTGCTGAATCTCGGCTACGAGGGCTCGTGGCCGCCCAAGGCGGACGACGCGTTCAACGCGGGCAGCGTCGACCACTTCACGGAGAACGCCCAGTACATCGCGCATCCGCCGCTCGGCAAGTGGCTGATCGGGCTCGGGATCGCGGTATTCGGTCCGACGAATCCGTTCGGCTGGCGCATCTCCGTGGCGGTCGCCGGCGTCCTCGCCGTGCTGCTGCTCACCCTGATCGCCACCTCGCTCTTCCGCAGCACCACGATGGGCGTGCTCACCGGCGGGCTCTTCGCGATCGACGGGCAGGCGATCGTGCTGTCCCGGGTGAGCCTGCTCGACAACTTCGTGCTGCTGTTCGCCCTCGCCGGCTTCGGGGCGATGCTGCTCGATCGGCGCGCGCTCGACGCGCGCCTCTCCGCGTGGCGGGAGGACCGGCTGGCGAGCGGCGGATCCTTCGGGTGGGGGCCGCCGCTGGCCTGGCGGCCCTGGCTGCTGGCCGCCGGGCTCGCCTTCGGCCTCACCTGCGCGGTCAAGTGGTCGGGGCTGTACTACCTGGCGGCGTTCGCGGTCTACGCCGTGGTCGTGGAGGCGCTGGCCCGCCGCCGGGCAGGAGTGCCGCGCTGGCTGCCCGCCACCCTCCTCCGCACGGCTCCGCTCGCCTTCCTCTGGATGGTCCCGGTCGCGCTGGCCACCTACCTCACCAGCTTCGCCGGCTGGTTCCTCAGCTCGCGGGGCTACGACCGCAATTGGATCGACCGGGGCGGCGAGCGCTGGACGGGGCTCCTGGCCTGGGTGCCCGATGCGATCCAGAACCTCTGGCACTGGCACGCGACCATCTACGCGTTCCACACCGGCCTCAGCGCCACTCATCCGTATGCGACGCCGGCGATCCTCTGGCCGCTGCTCGGCCGGCCCACTCAGATCTACTACCGGGGCAGCGGCACGGGAGAGAACGGCTGCCAGTACGGCTACTGCTCCGAGATCGTGTGGGAGATCGCGAATCCGCTGCTCTGGTGGGCGGCGGTCGCGGCAACCGGCTACCTCGTCTACCGGTTCGCGCGCTACCGGGCAGCCCGCGACGGCCTGATCCTGGTCGCGGTCGCGGCCGGCTACCTGCCGTGGCTGCTCTACCCGACCCGGACGATGTTCCAGTTCTACTCGATCGTGTTCGAGCCGTACCTGCTGCTCGCTCTGGTCGCCGTGCTCGGGACCCTCACCGGGCACCTCGGGACGTCCCCGTTCCCGGCGGAGCGACTTCCGGTGGTCCGCCGGTTCGCGCTGGTGTTCCTGGTCCTCGTCGTGCTGCTCAGCGCATTCTTCTATCCGGAGTGGACCGGCATGCAGACGCCGTTCTGGTTCTGGCAGCTCCACGTGTGGAGCTACTCCTGGGTCTGAGACAGCCCGTTCCGGGCGAGAACGTCCTGTCCGAGGGGAGCCAGGGAGAGCCTCGGGTCACTGCGGGGACTGGGCGATGCGGACCGTGTTGCCGGACGGGTCGCGGAATGCGCAGTCGCGCGGCCCCCAGCCCTGGTCGGCGGGCTCCTGCAGGACCTCGGCGCCGGATGCGGCCACCCGCTCGAAGGCCGCGTCCACGTCGTCGGAGCTGAACACGATGTTGGGCAGCACGCCCTTCGTCAGCAGCTCCTGCAGCGCGTCGCCGTCGGCCTCGGACCGACCGGCGTGCGGATCGCTCAGCACGATGCCGAGGCCCGGCTGGGCGTCCGTGCCGAGGGTGAGCCAGCGGTGACCGCCGGAGCTCACGTCCTGCAGCACCTCCAGGCCGAGGGCGTCCCGGTAGAAGGGCACGGCGGCGTCCACGTCGTTGACGGTGATGTGGGTGTACTGAAGTGAGATCGTCATGGCTTCACGCTAGAGAGCGGACGCCGAGACGGCTTCTCCGATCCTGCTCGGCTGGGCACGGGACGGCTGCCCGCGCAGCGGCCGCGGCCGGCCCAGGACCTTCGCGATGCACGCGGGCATGGCCTCCGCGGCGGCGTGCTGCCGGGCGCGGTAGGCGCTCGGGGTCTCCCCCACGAGCTCGCGGAATCTGGAGCTGAACGAGCCGAGGGAGGTACAGCCGACGGTCATGCAGGCGTCCGTCACGCTCGTGCCGTTCCGCATCAGGGTCATCGCGCGCTCGATCCGCCGGGTCATGAGGTAGCCGTAGGGCGTCTCCGCATAGGCGGCGGTGAACTGCCGCGAGAAGTGCGCAGGCGACATGCAGGCCGCGGCCGCCATGGTGGGCACGTCGAGCGGTCGGGCGTAGTCGCGGTCCATCAGGTCCCGGGCACGCCGGAGCTGCTCGAGCAGGGCGATCCTCTCCGGCGTCACAGGGCGAGCGTAGCCGCGGCTGCCGCCGGTCGGTCCGGTTCGTCGCCGCTGTCCGCCGGCACTCGGTTCGGACGTGAGTGCCCGGACTCGTGCCGTCAGTCCCCGCCGGCGAGGAGCGCCGCGAGCGCAGCGGCCCCGGTCACCGGCAGCCGGCACACGAAGTCCTCGCAGAGGTACGCCGTCGCCGCGCCGTTCCGCGATGCGCGGCCCTCGAACAGCGCGAACCCCGCCTCCGCGAAGGCGGCGGCCTGGGCGTCCGACAGCACGGCCGTCAGCTCAAGGCGTCCGGAGCGCGCGACCTGGGCGAGCTCCGCCTCCGGGGCACCCACCACGAGCAGTGCCCTCCCGCGACCGATCAGCTCGGCGAGCACCTCGAGGGTCCCTCCCAGCGAGATCGGCCGCTGGGCGGCGAGCGCCGCGATCGGGGCGAGGGCGTCGGCCGCCGCCCGTCGGTAGCGCTCCTCGCCGGTCAGCTCGAAGAGCAGCAGCGCCGCGGAGGCCGCCTGGCTCAGCCCGGACGGATAGGCGCCCTCGCCCGGATCGGAGGGCAGCGCGAGCCCGCGTCGCGCGAGCGTGGCGTCAGGGCCGCCCGGCACGGCGAAGACGGTTCCGCTGGACTCCCCCTCGGCGAGCAGAGTGTCGAGGAGCTCGCGACCGGTGACCGCGAAGCGCACCTCCCCGCCGGCGAGGGCGAGGTCGAGCAGCCCGCGCGCCAGCATCCCGTAGTCCTCGAGCGTCGCCGCGGCGGCAGACGGGCGGTCGTCCAGGACGGCGCGGATCAGGGTGCCGTCGGATCGCCGGGTGGCGAGCACGGCGTCCGCGGCCACCGCGGCGAGCGAGACCCAGTCGGCCCTGCCCAGCAGCGCTCCCGCTCGAGCGAGCGCCCCGATCGCCAGGCCGTTCCAGCCGGTGAGCACCTTGCCGTCGACGGCGGGGGCGTGCTGGTGGCGGCGCTCGGCGGCGTCCAGGACGTAGTAGCCGCCCTCGTTGCGCTGCCCGTCCAGGATGCTCTCCGAGTCCTGGGCCGAGCCGAAGGCGCCGGAGGCGCGGCGGAGGACGTTCGCCAGGAACGCGACGATGCCTGCGGCGATCTCCTCGTTCCCCACCTCCGCATATGCCCTCAGCAGCTGCGCGTTGTCGTAGAGCATCCGCTCGTAGTGCGGCTCCGTCCAGTCGCGGCGGGTGGCGTAGCGGAAGAAGCCGCCCTCCACCGGGTCGCGCAGCCCGGACGCCGCCATGGCGTCGAGAGTGCGGCGGACCAGGGCGTCCACCGCTTCGGCGACGGGAGGCTCGAGGACGCCCGCCCGGCTCGCGCGCAGCGCGAACAGGAGCACGGGAGTGACAGGGAACTTCGGTGCGCCACCGAAGCCGCCGAACTGCCGGTCCTCGTGGCCGAGGAGCTCGGCGACCACCGCGGAGAAGTCGATGTCGGTCCGCTCGGGCGGCGGCGACGGGGGCGTCACGAGCAACCCGGCGAGATCGGCGGCGCTCTTCTCCACGTCGTCGCGCCGCTGGCTCCAGGCGTCCTCCACCGCGTCGAGGACCTGCCGGAAGGATGCCTGTCCCATCATCGCCACCGGCGGGGAATAGGTGCCCGCGAAGAACGCCCTGCCCTCGGGCGTCGTGAAGACGTTGAGCGGCCAGCCCAGGTTGGCGGTGAACACGCCTGCCGCGGCCAGGTAGGTCGCGTCGACGTCCGGATGCTCCTCGCGATCCACCTTGATCGCCACGAACCGCTCGTTCAGCGACGCGGCGAGCTCCGGATCGCTGAAGCTCTCCCGGGCCATCACATGGCACCAGTGGCAGGTGGCGTAGCCGATGGAGACGAGCACCGGCACGTCGCGGCGCCGGGCCTCCTCGAACGCCTCCTCGCCCCACGGGAACCAGTCGACGGGGTTGTCCGCGTGACTGCGCAGGTACGGGCTCACGGCGTCGGCGAGTCGGTTCATCCTTGAACGCTACGCCGCGTGCTCGACCAGCTGAACGGGGTTGCGGGGATAGGCGAGCAGGATCGCGCCCGACCCGATCCACACGACGGCCATCAGCACCGTGAGGGTCGTGCCGCCGAGTCCGGCGAGCAGGCCGGCGCCGGCCGCCCCGATCGCGGCGGCGGATCCGCGCAGGCCGGCGCCCACGGTGAAGACCTGTGATCGCAGCGCCGCAGGGCTCTCCCTCTGCCGGATGAGGAGCATCGCCGCCACTCCTGGCGCGACGAACAGACCTGCTGCGCCCATGGCGAGAAGGGTCGCGGGGTAGCCGGGCAGCAGTGCGGCGAACAGCGTGCCGACGCCCGTCCCGACGAAGCTGCCGAGCATCAGGGTGGGCGCGTCGAAGCGGCGGAGAGGCCGCCACGCGGTGAGGAGCGCGCCAGCCAGACCGCCGACGGAGAATGCGGTCACGATCCAGCCGGCCGCGTCGAGGGAGCCGGCGCGCTCCACGCCGAGGGCCAACGCGACGACGGCGAGACCCCCTGCCCCGATCTGGGTGAGGGTGCCGGACAGCGTCGCGACGGCGAGGGGACGGTGGGCGACCAGGTAGCGCATGCCGCTGCCGATGTCGCCCAGCACCGAACCGGGATCCTTCCGAGTCGGCCGGGCCGGGAGGCGCAGCAGCAGAAGTGCGGCGGCGCCGAGGAGCGCCAGACCGGCGAGGACCTCGACGGCGACCCGCGCGTCCGCGAGGGTCACGAGCAGCGCCGCGATCGCCGGTCCGCCCACCCCGGCGATGTTGTAGGAGAGCGCGTCGGTGGCGAAGGCACGCTCCTCGCCCGGGATCACATCCGCGACGAAGCCGCTGAGCCCGCCCATGAAGACCGGGCTGCACGAGCCGACGACGAGCAGCGCTCCCACCACGACGGCGGTCGGCAGGATGCCGAGCAGCCCGGAGACCCCCAGCAGGACGCCCGAGACGGCGGCACCGCCCGCGACGAGCAGGCGCGGCGCACGCGAGCGGTCGAGCAGCACCCCGACGAGCGGCGCGACCAGCACGCTCGGCGCGAGCAGCGCGGCCATCAGCAGGCCGCTGAGCGCGACACTGTCCGCCTGCTGCACCGCGAGCACGGCGAGCGCCACCCGCCCGCCGTCCAGAGCGAGCCGCAGCGGAACGGAGGCACCGAGGTACAGTGCCTCCGCCGCGCCCCGCCGCGCCGTCCGGCTCGTGTTCAGGCTCGGGATCAGCGGAAGTCGGCCGTGGCCGGGTCCGCGCCGATGCGCTTGCCCTGGTCCAGCGCGTCGAAGACCGCGAGCTCCTCCGCCGTCAGGGAGAAGTCGAGGATCTCGAAGTTCTCCTTCTGCCGGCCCGGGTTGTTGGACTTGGGGAAGACGATGCGCCCCTCGTCCAGATGCCAGCGCAGGGTCACCTGCGCGGGCGTCTTGCCGTACTTCTCGGCGATCTCGGCCACATCCTCGCGGTCGACGATGTTGCCGGAGGCGAGCGGGGACCAGGCCTCGATCGCGATGTCGTGGGCGCGGCAGAACTCGACGAGCTCGCGCTGCTGGAACTCGGGGTGCAGCTCGATCTGGTTGACGGAGGGCACCACGTCGCTCTCCGCGAAGACCCGCTCGAGGTGCTCGGGCAGGAAGTTGGAGACCCCGATCGACTTGGCCTTGCCGCTCGCGGCGATCTCCTCGAGCGTCTTCCACGCCTCGACGTACTCGTCGAACATCGGCAGCGGCCAGTGGATCAGGTAGAGGTCTACGTAGTCGAGGCCGAGCAGCTCGAGGCTGCGGTCGATCGCGGCGAGCGCCTTGTCGCGCTGGTGGGCCGCGTTCCACAGCTTCGTGGTGATCCAGAGGTCGGCCCGCGGGATGCCGGACGCGGCGATCGCCTCCCCCACCCCCTTCTCGTTGCGGTAGGCGGCGGCGGTGTCGAGGTGGCGGTAGCCGATCTCGAGCGCGGCCTCCACGACGCTCTGGGTCTGCTCCGGCTCGACCTGGAAGACGCCGAAGCCGAGCTGCGGGATCTGGGTCCCGTCGTTGAGGCGGACGGTGGGCATGGTCGATGCACTGGTCATGTGTCCACTCTTCCACCTGGTGCCCCGGGCGTCCGGGGAGCGTGCGCAGGGTTGACAGCCCACGGAGGCGGCGATTATCGGCCGGCCGGATGCGCTGCGGCCCAGCTCACGAACCCGACGCCCGGCCGCCGCGAGAGAATGGAGGACCCATGACCGTGCTCCCCCGCATCACCTACCCCGCCGAGCTGCCGGTCAGCGCGATGCGGGACGAGATCGCGGCGGTTCTCGCGCGCTCGCAGGTGGTGATCGTCGCGGGAGCGACCGGCTCGGGCAAGACGACCCAGCTGCCGAAGATCTGCCTCGAGCTGGGGCGCGAGTCGATCGCGCACACACAGCCGCGCCGGATCGCCGCCCGCACCATCGCCGAGCGGATCGCCGACGAGCTCGAAGTCGAGCTCGGCACCCTCGTCGGCTACCAGGTGCGCTTCACCGACAAGGCGAGCGCGTCCACCCGGGTCAAGCTGATGACCGACGGAATCCTGCTCAACGAGCTCGGCCGGGACCGGATGCCGCGCCGGTACGACACGATCATCCTCGACGAGGCGCACGAGCGGAGTCTCAACATCGACTTCCTCCTCGGCTACCTCAAGCGCCTGCTCCCGCAGCGCCCCGACCTCAAGGTGATCGTCACCTCGGCAACGATCGACCCGGAGAGCTTCGCGCGGCACTTCGCATCGGCCGACGGCACGCCGGCGCCCATCGTCGAGGTCTCGGGGCGCACCTACCCGGTCGAGATCCGCTACCGCCCGCTCGTCTCGGACGGCTCCGACGAGGACGCCCACCGTCCCGAGGACCGGGACCTCTTCGAGGGGATCACCGACGCTCTGGACGAGCTGGCCCGCGAGGCGCCGGGCGACGTGCTCGTCTTCCTCTCCGGCGAGAACGAGATCCGCGACGCCGAAGAGGCGGTGCGGAGCCGGGCCCCCTCGGGAACCGAGGTGCTCCCCCTCTACGGCCGGCTGTCCGCGGCCGATCAGCACCGGGTCTTCGACACCTCCCGCGCTCCGGGCGTGCGCAGGCGGGTCGTGCTCGCCACCAACGTGGCCGAGACCAGCATCACGGTGCCCGGCATCAAGTACGTGATCGACGGCGGGACCGCGCGGATCTCGCGCTACGGGGCGCGCTCCAAGGTGCAGCGCCTCCCCATCGAGCCGGTGTCGCAGGCCTCCGCGAATCAGCGGGCCGGCCGCGCAGGCCGCACCAGCGACGGCATCGCCATCCGGCTGTACTCGGAGGACGACTACACCCGCCGCTCCGAGTTCACCGACCCGGAGATCCTCCGCACCGGCCTGGCCGCCGTGATCCTGCAGATGCTCAGCCTCGACCTCGGCGACATGGCCGAGTTCCCCTTCCTGCAGCCGCCGGACTCCCGGGGCATCCGCGACGGCCGGGAGCTGCTGCGGGAGCTCGGCGCGGTGCGCGACGACGGTGGGCTCACGAAGACCGGACGCGACCTCGCGCGCCTGCCCATCGACCCCCGCTTCGGGCGGATGGTGCTCGAGTCGAAGCGGAACGGCGTCGCCCGCGAGGTCCTCGCCATCGTCGCCGGCCTCTCCATCCAGGACCCGCGGGAGCGTCCGCTGGAGGCCAGGGACAAGGCCGACCTGGCGCACGCCCGGTTCGCCGAACCCACCAGCGACTTCCTCTCCCTGCTGAACCTGTGGCACCACATCGAGGACCGCCAGCGCGAGCTGTCCTCCAGCGCCTTCCGCCGACTGTGCCGCACCGAGTACCTCAACTACCTCCGCATCCGTGAGTGGCAGGACGTGTACCGGCAGCTGGACCGGCTGGCAGGCCAGATCGGGATCCGCGCCGGCGAGCGGAAGGTGGATCCGGACGGCATCCACCGGTCGCTGCTGTCCGGCCTGCTCTCCCAGATCGGCGTGCTCGACGAGCGCTCCGCGGCGCCGGCGGGCAAGGAGAAGGAGAAGGACAAGCGCCGCAGGAGCACCGAGTACCTGGGCGCACGGCAGGTGAAGTTCGCGATCTTCCCCGGCTCCGCGCTGGCGAAGAAGGCGCCGACCGCGGTGATGGCGGGCGAGCTGGTGGAGACCTCCCGCCTCTTCGCCCGCACGGTTGCCGCCATCGATCCCGCGTGGGCCGAGCGCCTCGCCGAGGATCTGGTGAAGCGCTCCTACAGCGAGCCGCACTGGGAGGCGAAGCAGGGGGCCGCCGTCGGCTTCGAGAAGGTCACGCTCTACGGGGTTCCGCTCGTCGCCCGCCGCCGGGTGCAGTGGTCCCGGGTGAATCCGGGGGTCGCCCGCGAGCTCTTCCTGCAGCACGCACTGCTCGACGGCGAGTGGCCGCCGCACCTCGAGCGGTCCCGCGACCATGACTTCGACTTCGAGCGCGCCAACGCGCGGCTCCTCCGCGAGCTCGGTGATCTGGAGGAGCGCACGCGGCGCCGCGACATCGTCACCGGAGGCGACGCACTCCTCGACTTCTACGAGTCGCGCATCCCGCCCGAGATCGTGACGGTGCGCGCGTTCCAGGCCTGGTGGAGCGAGACGAGGAAGTCGACGCCGGAGCTGCTGACGCTGACGCGGGACGCGCTGCTGGAGGAGCCGGAGAGCGCCGAGGTCGATCCGCTCGCGTTCCCCACCGCGTGGCGCCAGGGCGATCAGCGGCTGACCCTCCGGTACCGCTTCGAGCCGGGCGCCGAGGACGACGGCGTCACCGTGCAGCTGCCCCTCGCCCTGCTGCCACGGATCTCGCCGGACGGCTTCGACTGGCTGGTGCCGGGCCTGCGCGAGGACCTCGTGACTGCCCTGCTCCGCTCGCTGCCGAAGGCGATCCGGCGCACGGTCGTCCCCGCCGGCGACTGGGCGACCCGCCTGCTGGCCGACCTGCCTGCCGACCCTGAAGGGTCGATCACTGCGGCGCTCGCGCGAGCGATCCGGGCGGCGAACGGCACCGCGGTCACCGCCGAGGACTTCGACCTCGCCCGCCTGCCCCCGCACCTGCGGATGACCTTCGCCGTCGTCGACGAGCGCGGCACCCGGATCGGCTTCGGCAAGGACCTCGGCGAGCTGCAGGAGCGGTTCGCGGACCAGGCGCGCGAGTCGGTGTCCCGGCTCTTCGCGGGACCGCGACCGCCCGCGCGGAAGGCGGGCCCGCCGCCTCCCGCGAGCACCGGAGGCGCCCGCTTCACGGAGCGCTCCGGCATCACGTCCTGGGACTTCGCGGAGGTCGCCCAGCAGCTCGACGTCCGCGGCGCCGGCGGCCTCGTCCGCGCCTACCCGGCCCTCGTGGACGAGGGAGAGAGCGTCGCGCTGCGCCTCTTCGGCACCCCCGCCGAGCAGGCGGCGGCTCAGCGCGCCGGGGTGCGCCGGCTCCTGCACCTCGCCACGCCATCGCCGGTCGCCTACCTCAACGAGCACCTGACCGCCCGGGAGAAGCTGGCCCTGGCGACGAGCCCGTACCGGAGCGTGCGGGCGCTCTTCGACGACGCGCTGCAGGCGGGGATCGAGGCGCGGGTTCGCGGCCTCTTCCCCGACGGCCTGCTCTGGACCCGGGAGGACTTCGATCGGGCGCGGGACGAGGTGTCCGCGCACGTGCTCGAGGACCTCTTCGGCACGGTCGCGCTGCTCGCCCGGATCCTTCCGGCCGCGCGCGAGGCCGAGGCGGCGGTCAAGGCGGCCACGAGCATGGCCCTGCTGCCCGCCCTCACCGACGCGCGCGCCCAGCTGGCCGCGCTCGTGCACCCGGGCTTCGTGTCCGCCACCGGCCTGCCGCAGCTGGGCCGGCTCCCGGTCTACCTGGCCGGCGTGACCCACCGGATCGCGAAGCTGCGGGAGAACCCGAATCGGGACCGGGTCTGGATGAACGAGGTGCAGACCGCGACCGAGCGCTACCTCGCCGCAGGGGGCACCCTCCCCCTGCAGCCGGATGCCGACCCGCGGCTGGCGGCCGTCCGGTGGATGCTCGAGGAGCTGCGGATCAGCCTGTTCGCGCAGCCGCTCGGCGCCCAGGGCCCGATCTCGGCGCAGCGCATCACCCGCGCCCTCGCCGAACTGCCCACTTCTGCCGCAACTCCGCGCTGAGATGCGACAGAACTGGGCAGGTCACCGCAGAAGTCAGGCGGCGGCGAGGATCTTCTCGAGGGTCCGGAGGTTGCGGGTGGTGGTGAAGACGGCCTTGCGGCGGGCGAGGAGCTTGCCGAACGGGCTGCCGAGGGTGCTGCCGACCGCGACGCGCCAGTAGATCAGGCGGCCGCTCGCCTGCACCTGATCGCCCTCGGGCAGCTCGGCTGCCGCAGCACCCAGGTCGGATGCGACCGCCTCCTGTTCGGTGAAGACGACGTAGGCGTGAGTGTCGTCGCTGCCCTCGAACGGATAGGAGCGGACGGCCGCTGCCACCTCGTCGATCGTCACGACGAGGATCCGCGCGGCGTAGCCGAAGCGCTCGCCCACGACCGTCTCCAGCCGCCGCGCGAGCCCGTCGGGGGGCAGATCCGCGTCGAAGACCGCGTTGCCGCTCGCGAGCAGGGTCCGCACCTCGCGGAGCCCCTGCTCGGCGAGCAGCTCGCGCAGCTCCGCCATCGGCACCCGCACGCCGCCCACGTTGACCCCGCGGAAGAGTGCGACGAGCCGCATGCTCAGTGCCCGCTGAACCCACCCGGCGCGTTCGCCGGCTTGCGCACGAAGAACACCGAGGCGACGAGGGCGAGGGAGAGGAACGCGCCGACCAGGAACGCCAGTCGCGTGCCCGCGACCGTTCCCGCCACCCCGCTCACGTCCGCCCCGGCCCCGGCCGCACCGACGGCCAGCACCGTGACGAAGAGCGCGGTGCCCGCGGCTGCGGCCACCTGCTGGAACGTGCCCACCACGGCGCTGCCGTGCGAATAGAGGTGCGGCTTGACCGAGCCGAGACCCGAGGTCATGAGCGGCGTGAACGTCGCGGCCAGACCGAGACTCAGCGTGATGTTGGTGACGATCAGGAGCCACATCGGCGTCTCCGCGCTCACCGTGGTGAGCACCCACATGGAGCCGCTGATCAGCAGTGCGCCCGGCAGCAGCAGCAGAAGCGGGCCACGAGCGTCGTAGATGCGGCCGATGAACGGGCTGGCGATGCCCATCAGAAGCCCACCCGGCAAGGTGAGCAGCCCGGTCTCCAACGGGTTGAGGCCGAGGGCCCGCTGCGCGAAGAACGGGATGAGGATGAACGTGCCGAACATCGTGGCGGTCGCGAGCACCATGGCGCCCATGGCGATGGAGAAGATCGGCGAGCTGAACACGCGCAGGTCGAGCAGTGCGCGGTCCGAGCGCTGCAGCAGGAGCTGCCGCACGAGGAACAGGAGCAGCGAGACCCCGCCCAGCGTGAACAGCACCCAGATGGGGACGCCGCCGCCGCCCTCGGCCGACTGGCCGATGCTCGCCAGGCCGTAGACCAGTCCGCCGAATCCGAGCGCGGCGAGGGGGATCGAGATGAGGTCGATCTTGGCGCGGGACGTCTCGGAGACGGAGACCATCCACTTCGCGCCGAGCCCCAGCGTGAGGAGTGCGATCGGGAGCACGAAGCCGAAGATCCAGCGCCAGCCGAAGTTGTCGATGATGAAGCCGGACACCGTGGGGCCGAGCGCGGGTGCCACCGAGATGACGATGGAGATGTTGCCCATCATCTGGCCGCGGCGCGCGACCGGGACGAGCGTCATCACGGTCGTCATGAGCAGGGGCATCATGATCGCCGTGCCGGAGGCCTGGATGACCCGCGCCAGCAGGAGCACGCCGAACCCGGGAGAGAGCGCGGCCAGCAGCGTGCCGGCGCTGAACAGCGACATGGCGAGCACGAACAGGGTGCGCGTGCGGATGCGCTGGATGAGGAAGCCGGTGATCGGGATGACGACCGCCATGGTGAGCATGAAGGCGGTGGTGAGCCATTGTCCGATGCTCGGGCCGATGCCCAGGTCCTCCTGCAGGACCGGCAGGGCGACGCTCATGACCGTCTCGTTGAGGATCACCGTGAACGCCGCGATCATGAGGACCGCGATCACGTTGCGGTGGTGCCGCGGCAGGCGTTCGCCGCCATGGTGCCCGGCTTCGGCCGAGGACGCCACGTCCGCCGACCGGACCGCGGGAGACTCGCCGAGCTGGGCGGGAGAGGGCCCCGTGGCCCCTTTCTCGCTGATGTCTGTGCTGTTCGTCATGCGGGACCTCCCGGTCGTGGTGCGCTCAGTCCCCGTGCGCGTTGGACTCGGGAAGCGTATGTGAACACCGTCCACTTGCCGGCTCACTGTACAAGGCAGCGCCGACACCGCGCCCCGTATTCCCCCCTCCCGGAAAACCCGGCGGAACCACGGTGGGCCACCCCTTGGCGCGCCGAGGAGGTTCCCCTGCCGACCCGGGCGAAGCTCATTTCGAGCCCGGGTCGGCGGGATCTTCAGGACCGGGCGGTCGCCTGCGCGTTGACCTCGTATGAGGTGTTCGTCGACTCGAAGAAGTTGACCAGCTGCAAGGTGTCGTTCGCGGTCGCCATCCACTTGGCCGGGTTCGTCACGTTGTACTCCGGCTCGAACCCGAGCTCCTCGAGGCGCCGGTCAGCCAGGTACTTCACGTACTGGTTGATGTAGTTCGCGTTCAGTCCGAGGATGCCGTTCGGGAGCAGGTCGTGGTTGTACTGCTCCTCCATCTCGACCGCGTCCGTGATCATCTTCTTGATCTCCGCCGCGAACTCCTCGGTCTGCAGGTCCGGGTTCTCCTCCAGCACGGTGAGGATCAGATTGATGCCGAACTTCAGGTGCAGGCTCTCGTCGCGGACGATCCAGTCCACGAGCGAGCCGAAGTTGCGCAGCAGGTTCCGCTGACGGAACGACAGCGCCACCATGAAGCCCGAATAGAACCAGATGCCCTCGAGGATGATGTTGTAGGCGACCAGGTTGCGGACGAAGTCCTTCTTGCCCGCCGTGGTGGTGATGTCCAGCTGCTGCTCCGTCATGCGGCGGATGAAGCTGACCTCGAACTCCTCCTTGCGGCGCATCGACGGCACGTCGACATGCGAGTTGTAGGCCTCGTCGCGGTCGATCGGGAAGGTCTCGAGCACGTACTCGAACGACATGCAGTGGTTCGCCTCCTCCCACATCTGCTTCGCGAGGTAGAGGTGCGCCTCGGGAGCGTTGATGTAGGGGTAGACGCCGAACGCCAGCGCCTTGTTCACCAGCAGCTCGCTCGGGTTGAAGTAGGACATGAGGAACGTGATCGCGTGCTGCTCCTCCTCCGTCATCCGCTTGAAGTCGGCGATGTCCTCGCCCAGCTGGATCTCGTTCGGGAACCACGTGTTCGCCACGGCCTGCTCGTAGAGGTCCATCGCCCACTTGTACCGGACCGGCTTCAGAAGGAGGCCTTCTTGAATTCCTGTGCCGAGGATTCCCATGTTCTCTCCTTGTCTTGGGGCGGAATCGGGCGGGACCCTCGCCTGGTGCTCAGACATTGGCTTGGGTTGGTGGCCTGTAGGGCCACCAACCCAACCCAAAACTCGCCTGCGGCGAGCATCCCGCCCGATTCCTCAGCCGACTGGGAGCCGAACTGAGTCACCGAGGTACTTCTACTGCTGCTGTATATAACCGCGGTGGTGCTGCGGCTATTCGGAATGGAAGTGAAGAAACGGAAGGAAAGCGCTACTGGCAGGAGTCGCACATGAGGAGGTCCATGGGGTCCATCGGGACGATGTAGAGGGAACCCGTGGCGGTGGAGACGTCGCCCATGCCGAGCTCGCGCCCGCTCATGAGTCGGCCTTCGAGGAGGCGCCGCCGAAGCCGAAGCCCCGCCGTGCGGGAGCCGGCACAGACGGCTCTGCGTCCGGAAGGGCGGACACCGAGTGCGCCTTCTCCGGAGTGACCGGCGAGGCCCCGCCGAAGCCGAAGCCGCGCTTCTGCTGCGCGCCGGCGGCCGCACCCTCGTTGATCGTCTCGGACTTGTTGACGCGGACCGTCGACTGCTCGGCGGTGTGCCGCGGCTTCATGTGCAGGTAGTAGGTCGTCTTCACGCCCCGCTCCCATGCCGCGAAGTAGATGTCCATCATCTCGCCGAGATCGCGCGTCTCGAGGTACATGTTGCGGCTGATGGCCTGGTCGATCCACTTCTGGGCGCGCGCCGCGACCTCCAGGAAGGCGTACGGCGACAGCTGGAAGCTCGTCTTGTACGTGGCCTTGAGGTGGTCAGGGATCTCCGCGATGTTCTGGATGTCGCCCTGGCTGCGCAGGATCGCCTCCCGCACCTTCTCCCAGAGGCCCAGCTGCTGGAGGTCGGTCACCAGGTTGCGGTTCACCTCGAGGAACTTGCCCGAGGAGGTCGCCCGGCTGAAGATCTGCGAGAACTGGGGATCCAGGCCCGGCGTGGTTCCGGCGACGAGGCCGATCGACGCGGTCGGCGCGATCGCCATCAGGGTGGCGTTGCGCATGCCGCCCTTGACCTTCTCGCGCAGTGCGTCCCAGTCGAGCCGCGTGCCGCGGTTCACCTTGATGGGCATGCCGCGGTCGGCTTCGGTGAGCGCGATCGAGTCGAGCGGAACCATGCCCTGCGACCAGCGCGAGCCGGCGAAGTTGGCGTAGGCGCCGCGGCTCTGGGCGAGGTCGGCCGACTCGTCGATGGCGGCGTAGGAGACGTGCTCCATGATCTCGTCGATCAGGTCGTACGCCGCCTCGCTCTCGTAGGAGATGCCGAGCTTCTCGACCACATCGGTGAAGCCCATCACGCCGAGGCCGATGGCACGGTTCTGCTGGTTGGAGAAGTCCGCCTCGTCGACGCTCGAGAGCGTGATGTCGATCAGGTTGTCCAGCTGGCGGACCGCAAGGCGAGCACTCGTCTCGATCTGCTTCCAGTCGAAGCCGAGCTTGCCGCCGCCCACATCGGTGAGGTGACGAGCAAGGTTGATCGAGGCCAGGTTGCAGACGGAGACGTTGTCGCGGTCCTGCGGGAGGCAGATCTCGGTGCAGAGGTTGGAGAGGTGGATCGTCCCCGTGTTGTTGTTGAGGGCACGGTTGTTGATCGTGTCCTTCCAGGTCAGCCACGGGTGGCTGGTGCTCTGCAGTGAGATGAGGATCGACTTGAACTGCTCCCGCGCCTTGATGCGCTTGAACATCCGCATGTTGCCGGCGTCGGCCTCCGCCACGTAGTGCGCGTAGCGGGCCGAGAACTCCTTGCCGTAGAGCTCGCCGAGATCGGACACCTCGAGCGGGTCGAAAAGGTACCAGTCCTCGTCGTTCTGGACGCGCTTCATGAACTCGTCCGAGATCCACACGGCCGTGTTGGCGGTGCGGGTGCGGCGGTACGGGTCACCCGAGTTGGCGCGCAGGTCGAGGAACTCGGGGAAGTCGAGGTGCCAGTTCTCCATGTAGAAGCAGAGGGCGCCGAACTTCTTGCCGCCGCGGCTGACCGCGCGGAGGATCGAGTCGATCGTGTGCATGAACGGGATCGGCCCGGTCGAGGTGGTGTTGTTCGAGCGGATGGGCGAGCCCTGGGCGCGCAGCTTGCTGACCGAGAGGCCGATGCCGCCGGTGCCCTTGGTGAGCCACATGACGTCGCGCGTGGTCTTCGCGATGTGCTCGATGTCGTCCTGCATCTCCATGACGAAGCAGTTGGAGAGCTGCGGGTACTTGGTGCCCGCGTTCACCAGCGTGGAGCCGGCGGCGAGGTAGTCGAGGCGGCTCATCTTCTCGTAGAAGGCGATGGCGGCGCTCGTGGCGTCGGCCTCGTTGAGCGAGAGGCCCATGGCGATGCGCATCCAGAAGTACTGGGGCACCTCGAGCGGGTCGTTGTTGCGGGCCTTGATGCCGTAGCGGTTGTTCAGCGTGACGACGCCGATGTACTTGAGCAGCTCGTCATGCGCCGGGTCCAGGGCGGCGGCGAGGCGGTCAAGGTCGAAGAGGGTGCCGAGGCGGTCATCGAGGAGGTCCTCGGCCACGCCGCGGTGGATGTAGGGGGCGAAGAGCGTCGCATGCAGGCTCTTCAACTCGGCGTGCGTCTCGTAGTCGCCGAGCACGCGCTTGTAGATGGTCTTGAGCAGGAGCCGGGCCGCGACGGTGTCGAATGCCGGGTCGTCCTTGACGTTCTGCAGCGCCACCTGGATGACGGCCTCGTCGAGCTGCTGGGTGCTGATCCCATCGAAGAGCGTCAACTCGAGTTCCGACGCGATCTGCGTGACCCAGGTGATGTTCTCGTCGAGTCCCGCGCTGGCATTCTCGATCGCCAGGTTGATCTTGTTCGCGTCATAGGGCTCGCGGGCCCCGTTCCGCTTCACGACGGTTATTGACACGTTGCCTCCCACAGTTCGGCCGACCAGCGGCCTTGAACGACTCCCCCTTGAAGCCGTGTCCCCTGGGGAGCACCGCCGACTGGCGGATTCCCCTGAACGGGCTCGTCTCCGGACCCCGAGCCACCCGAAGGCCGGGGTCCGGAGAACGATTCCGTTCGATCGACCGCCTGGGATTTCCGAGCCACCCGAAGACCGGGAATCCGTGCGGCAAGCCGACCGAGAATCACTATATATGGGGTCTCTGGCATCCCTACAACCCTAAATGTTGCGGCGTGTCGTACACACGGTGTGCATAACCAGGCCGACTTATCCACACGCTAGAGCAGACCCCTGACACTTGGCGGCCTCTAGGATGAAGGCCCTGTGAGTAGTTATGTCGGCCTCGTCCGCACGCCGGGCGTCGCGCGCATCATGGGGGCCCAGCTCCTGGCCAGATTCCCGAGCGGCATGCTCTCGCTCGGGTTCCTGCTGCACATCGAGCGCACGACCGGCTCGTACGCGGCGGCCGGTCTCGTGCTCGCCGCGCTCAGTGCCGGCCAAGCCATCTCCGGGCCGCTCACCAGCCGGCTGATGGGCATCTTCGGCATGCGGCCGGTGATCCTCGCCACCGTCATCGCGTGCAGCCTCACCATCCTCGAGCTCGCCCTCGTGGAGCAGTCCGTGCCGGCATCGATGGCCGTCGCGCTTCTGGCCGGGCTGACCTACCCGCCGATCCAGCCGGCGGTGCGCACGATCTATCCGAAGATGGTGAACTCCCGTCAGCTGACCCCGCTCTTCTCCCTGGACGCCTCCGCGCAGGAGCTCATCTGGGTCGGCGGCCCGGTGCTCGTCACCTTCGTCTCGACCCAGATCGGCACTGTCCAGGGCATCCTGCTGTCGGTGGTGCTGATGGCGGGCGGCGGGGCGTGGTTCCTGTCCTCGCCGGAACTCGGCCGGGTGCGCATCCCGCGCAGCAGGCGCCGCTTCGGGCAGGTGCTCACGCGTCCGACGGTGCTGCTCGCCACCGTGGTCGGGTTCCTCCTGATCGGCTCCTGCGCGGCCATCGAGACCGGGATCGTCGCGGTCTTCGGCGACGACGGCCCCGAGGCGGGCATCGTGCTCGCGATCTGGTCGATCGGCTCACTCGCGGGCGGGCTCCTGCTCGGCCACATCCCCATCGGCCCCTGGGCCCTCGCCCGTCGCGTCCTGATCGTGACAGTGGGGCTCGCGCTGGCGGCGTTCGCCCTCAACTTCTGGTGGCTGGCGCTCACGCTCGTCATCTCGGGGCTGGGGCTCGCGCCCGCCCTCGCCGTGATCTTCGCGATCACCTCGTCCAGCGTGAAGTTCAGCGACACCGCCGAGGCCTACGGCTGGGTCGGCACGGGCCAGCTCATCGGCGCAGCCCTCGGCTCCGCCGCCGCCGGCTTCCTCATCGACCAGAACGGCGCGATCGGCGCCTTCTGGGTCGCCATCACGCTCGCCTCCGCGGGCCTCCTCGCCGCCGTCATCGGCAAGCGCTGGCACCCGGATCTGCGGCACCGCGACGCGAGCCCTCTTCCGGACACCGACGCCGTGCCGGTGCAGCCGAGCTGAGGCGTTCGCCCCCTGTCGGCCGGGGCCGACCGGCCTCGGATCAGCGCGCGGGCGCCAGCTCTCGCAGCGGACGCAGGGCTTCAGCGAGCGCGACGAGCTCGGCCAAGGCCAGCTGCAGCCGGCTGCGGTGGGTGTCGCTGGCCTGGAACTCCCCGTCGTCCGAGAGGAAGCTGCCCGGGAAGTTGATCTCGACGTTCGTCAGCGTCGGCACGAGGCCGAGCGCCACGACAGCCGGCTTGAGCGCGATGACGCCGCGGGTCCCGGCGGACGCCCCGCCATAGCTGACGAAAGTGACCGGCTTGCGGCGCCACTCGTGGCTGAGGAAGTCGAGGGCGTTCTTGAGCGCCGGCGAGAAGCTGTGGTTGTACTCGGGCGTCACGAACACGAACGCGTCTGCCGCCTCCACACGCTCGCTCCAGGCGAGCGTGTGCGGCTTGGTGTACTGCCGCAGCAGTGGGTGGTTCGGCTCGTCCATGAAGGGAAGGGCGAGCTCCGCCAGGTCCACGAAGTCGACGTCACGTCCATCGACCCCGAGCAGGTCGCTCGTCACCCAGTCGGCGATGGGCCGCCCGATCCGTCCCGGTCGAACACTGCCCACGATGACCATGACTCGCGTCATTCCTGCCTCTTCTCCTCGGTACCCACCGACCTCTATGCAAACGAATGGGGCAGCGAGGTATTCCGGTGTGACGGAGGAGGCGCGGAGGTCGCGCGGATAATGGCGTGGTGACCGGCACCACGATGTCCCCCACTCTCCCGCTCAACGACGGCCGCGCCATCCCGCAGGTGGGACTGGGCGTGTACAAGATCGCCGAGGAGGACATCGGTGGCGTGATCGCCGAGGCCCTCCGGATCGGCTACCGGCACATCGACACGGCCGCGCTCTACCACAACGAGCGCGGGGTCGGCAGGGCGGTGGCGGAGGCCGCGCTGCCGCGCGAGGAGCTGTTCGTCACGACGAAGCTCTGGAACGACGAGCACGGCTTCGACCGAGCGCTCCGGGCGTTCGACGAGAGCCTCGGCAAGCTCGGGCTCGACTATGTCGACCTCTACCTCATCCACTGGCCGGTGCCGAGCAAGGACCTCTACGTGGAGACCTGGCGGGCCCTCGAGCGGATCCGGGACGAGGGACGCGCGCGCTCGATCGGTGTCTCCAACTTCACCGAGGCGCACCTCGCCCGGCTGCTCACCGAGACCGAGACGGCCCCCGCCGTCAACCAGGTCGAGCTGCACCCCTGGCTGCCGCAGGACACGGTGCGTGAGTACGACCAGGCGCACGGCATCCTCACCGAGGCGTGGTCTCCGCTGGCCCGCGGCCGCTTCCTCGGCAACGAGGTGCTGGAGCGGATCGCCGCGAAGCACGGCAGGAGCGTCGCGCAGGTCGTGCTCCGGTGGCATCTCGATCACGGGAACGTGGTGATCCCCAAGTCGGTGACCCCGGCTCGGCTTCGCGAGAACTTCGACCTGTTCGACTTCTCCCTCGACCTGGACGACCTGTCGGAGATCGCGTCGCTGGACTCCGGCGAGCGCACCGGCCGGCATCCGGACGAGGACTGACATGGTCGCGCTGCCCCGCTACGCGAGCGGGCCGGGGGCGGGACGACCCGCGCTGCTCGTGCACGGGCTGTCGAGTGACGCCGCCGGCTGGTGGCGTGTGCAGGAGCACCTGGTCGGCGCGGGGTGGCGGGTGACGGCGGTCGATCTGCGCGGGCACGGCCGCGCGCCGCGTGCCGACTCGTACGGGATGGGCGACTACGCCGCGGATCTCGCCGAGGTGCGCGACGAGGGCGGGCCATGGGACGTGGTCCTCGGTCACTCGCTCGGGGCGTCCTCAAGCCTCCTCGCCGCCGTCGACCGACCGGGCTGGTCCCGGCGCCTCGTGCTCATCGATCCCGTCGTGTCGATCGACGCGTCCGGCCTCGCCTCGATCGGCGCCGACGCCCTCGCCGAGAAGAGCGCGGCGACGCTCGAGTCGATCGCGGCAGCGCATCCGCGCTGGCATCGCCGGGACATCGAGGCGAAGGTCGCCGCGCTGGAGCGGGTCGATGCGGCTGCGATCGCCCTCACCGTCGCGGACCCCTCGGGGTGGCAGCTGCGCGATGCGCTCGCGTCGGTTCCGGTGCCCACGCTGCTGATCGCCGCCGACCCGGACCTCGGTGGCCTCCTCGACCCCGGGCACGCCGGCGAGGCGGCGGCCGCCAACTCCCGGATCACCGCGGCGAGCGTCGCGGGAGCCGGGCACAGCGTCCATCGCGAGGACGCCGACGCACTGCTCTCGCTCGTCGATCGCTTCCTGGGCTGACCGCCTACCAGCGTCCGTGCACGGCGGCGCGGAAGTGCCGATCGTAGATGTCGGCGACCGCGATGCGGAAGTCCTCACCCAGGTCGGGGACGGATCCCGCCGCCGCGTTCGCCCGCGCCTGCTCGGCGTTGCGCGCGCCCGGGATGACGGTGCTCACGCCCTCCAGCTGAGCGATCCAGGCCAGCGCCGCCTGCGCGGCCGTGAGCCCCTCCGGCGCGAGGGCGGCGAACGCCCGAGCGGCGCTGATCCCTGTCGCGAAGTCGACGCCGGCGAAGGTCTCCCCCACGTCGAAGGCTTCGCCGCTCCGGTTGTAGGTGCGGTGGTCGTTCTCCGCGAACGTCGTGCGCTCCGTGTACTTGGCGCTGAGCAGGCCGGAGGCGAGCGGGACACGGGCGATGATGCCCACCCCGGCCGCGGCGGCCGCGGGCAGCACCTCGTCGAGCGGCTTCAGCCGGAACGCGTTGAGGATGATCTGCACGGTCGCGGTGCCCGGCCGAGCGATCGCGGTGAGCGCTTGGCTCGTCTCCTCGACGCTCACGCCGTACGCGGCGATGGCGCCGTCCGCGACCAGGGTGTCGAGGGCGTCGAAGACCTCGTCCGAGAGGTACACCGCGGTGGGCGGGCAGTGCAGCTGCACGAGGTCGAGGGTGTCGACGCCGAGGTTCTTGCGGGAGCGATCGGTCCAGGCGCGGAAGTTCTCGAGGACGTAGTTCTCGGGCAGCTGGTCGACGCGACGCCCCATCTTGGTGCCCACCGTGAGGCCTGCTTCCGGGTTCGCGGCCACGAACTCGCCGACGAACCGCTCACTGCGGCCGTCGCCGTAGACGTCCGCGGTGTCGTAGAAGGTGACGCCCGACTCGAGCGACGCGTCGAGGACCTTCCGGGCATCCGCCGGGGTCACATCTCCCCAGTCGGCACCGAGCTGCCAAGTGCCGAGCCCGATCACCGAGACGGTGCGGCCGGTCCTGCCGAGGATGCGGGTGTCCATGGTTCTCCTTGTCCTCGACCGGCGGCGCGGTCGGTGTCCGGCGCCGAGCGCGCCTTCCTCCTTTCTACCCGCTCCGCCGGACCTCGGATCGCGGGAGCGAATCGGTAACGATCACCGGCAACCGAACACGAGGGATGCTCGCAGTTCTACTGTCGGCCACATGACTCGTCGACTCCGCTGCATCGCCGCGGCTGCGCTCGTGCTCGGCCTCGCCGGCTGCTCCTCGGTGGGTGCCGGAGGCAGCAGCTCAGGGGCGGACGGCGGCGGGGCCGGCGAGCCGGGCGTGGCCCAGCCCGGGGTCGTGCAGCCGGGCGCCGCGGGCGGCGAGGACAGCGGCCGACGCGACGTCATCGTCACGGGCGAGCTCAGCGTCATCTCGCCGGATCCGCTGAAGGCGGCCGACGACGCCCGGAAGATCGTGCAGGCGGCGGGCGGCCGGCTGGACGGCGTGACGAAGCAGCCGGCGAACGACTTCCAGGACGCGAGCGCTCAGCTCATCACGCGCATTCCCACCGATCGCCTCGACGCGACCCTCTCGCAGCTGCAGGATCTCGGTGAGGTGGGCTCCCTGACGACCTCGTCGTCCGACGTGACGCAGGTCACGACCGACCTCGATGCGCGGATCTCGAGCCTTCAGGCGTCCGTCGGACGTCTCCGTGACCTGATCGGCAGCGCCGCGGACACCGCGGACCTGATCGCGATCGAGAAGGCGCTGAGCGACAGGGAGGCCGAGCTGGAGAGCCTCACCGCTCAGCGGAACCGGCTGGGCGACCAGGTGGACTACGCGACCATCACGGTCTCGTTCACGACACCCGCCGCCGCTCCCGATTCGGCGCCCACCGACTTCTGGGGGGCGGTCGCCGCGGGGTTCGGAGCGCTGATGGCGGCCCTGACCGCGGCAGGCCTCGCGTTCGGCGCGGCCCTTCCCTGGCTGATCTTCCTCGGTCTGCTGGCGCTGCTGGTGCTTCTGGCCGTCCGCCTGCTCCGCGGCGCTTCCCGGCGTGCGCGGTCCGTCCCTCCCGGCGCCGACCTGCCAGAAAATCCCGTTGTCCGGTCCCGATAGACGGGATTCTGTGGCGCGTCGCGCCCACCCGCGGACCGCCGCCGGGGCCGATCGGAGGGCAGGGGGCTAGAGCAGGTGGCGGGGAACCCGGCGGCGGCGCACGATGACCGCGGCCACGCCGCAGCCGGCACTGGCGGCCGTCATCGCCACGATGAGCGCCAGCAGACCCGAGTCGCTCGGGGAGGGAAGAGGGGCGCCCTCTGCGCTCGTCTCGGTCGCCAGAAGTCGCGTGTTCGGCTCGACGACGGCGGGGACCGCGGACTTGGCTTCCTCGATCGCCTGGGTGGCCGCCGTCGCCTGCAGGCTGGTCAGCGCCGGCCCCTTCGGAGCCACGGCCACCTTCGGTGCCGCCGTCACGACGGGCGCGGACGAGGAGGCGTCGGTCGCACTCGACGGCGCATCACGGGACCCGGAACTGGTCGCCGATGCGGAACCCGAGGGGTCCGACTTCGTGGCGGGCTTCGAGGTCTCGGGCTGGCTGGCGCTCGGCTGCGACCCGCTCGGCTTCGCCGGCGCGGTCGCCGGCTTCGGCGCGGTCGCCGGCTTCGGCGCGGTCGGGGTGGTGGCGGGAGGCTCGGACGTCTCGGACGGGGGCGCGGGGTCGGTCGCCGCCGGGGGCGGCCCCTGCGCAGGAGGAGGAGGGTCCCCGGCGGGGGGCGTCGTGTCGGCGGGTGCGGGAGTCGTCGGCACCGGGTCGGGGTCCGGGATGGCGGGCGGGTCCACAGGGGGGCAGGAGGGATCCAGCGGCAGCGCAGCGCAGTCGACCGGGAGGTCGACGACGCTGGTCACATGCATGCCCAGTGCGACGGCGCTCCCGGCGCCGGCTCCCACAAGCCCCCCGGCGAGGGCGACGCTCACGGCGACGCGCGCGAACACAGATCCCCCGCGCACTCGACCCCCAGCCTGTCGTCCTCGTCCCCCCGGCACGATCACCTATCCTGCGCGAACTCCTCGCGACTCGCCAGACCGAAGCCCGAATGTCCCTCACTCGAAGGCAGACCCGGCCACGAGGGTCAGCAGCGCTTCGGCGTACGCATCGTCCGCGCTCTCGGCCGAGAACGTCAGCGCCTCGCCGCGGAGCACGATGTCGACCTCGAACACCTCCGCCTCATCCGTGCCCGCGCGCCGCAGCGCCCGGAATGTGGCACGCAGCAGCTCGCGCAGCTGGTCCTCGCGCGGCAGCCAGAGGGCGTCGTCCATGGCGACCGAGTCGAGTGCCCACTCCGTGGTGCCGTTGAAGCCGAGGATGGTGCCGGTCGGGTAGCTGTGCGCTTCCACGGTCATCTCGCTGATCGTGAACACGTCGCCGAGCGTCTCCGCCAGATCGAGGCTGAACCGGTCGCCCGATGCAGGCTTCCAGCGCAGGCCTGCCGTTCGGAGGGCACGGGCGAGCGGCACGGAGATCACCGGGTCATTATCGGCGCTCATCCTGTCCGGTGCAGAGGCGAGGCGTTCAGGGAGAGAATTCCAGGGTGACCCCTCTCTCCGGCATCCAGTCCAGCATCGAGTCCGGCGACTACACCGCCGACATCGCCAGCATCGGCTCCACCCTGCGCACCCTTCGGCACAAGGGGCGCGACCTCGTGCGGGCGTTCGACGAGAACGAGGTGCGGCCCCGCTACCTGGGTGCCACGCTCGTCCCCTGGCCGAACCGGGTGGTCGATGGCCGGTACAGCTTCGCGGGCGAGAACCAGCAGCTGGCCATCACCGAGCCCGAGCGCGGGCACGCCCTGCACGGTCTCGCGGTCTGGCTCGACTGGGCGGTGGTCGAGCAGACCGGCGATTCGGTCACGCTCGCCGTCACCGTGCCACCCCAGAGCGGCTACCCGCACCGGGTGCAGGTGAGCGTGCGCTACCGGCTCGACGAGCAGGGCCTGGAGTGCGCCATGACCGCGACCAACACCGGTGAATCCCCTGCGCCCTTCGGCACGGCGGCCCACCCCTACCTGGTGGCAGGCGACGGCCTCATCGACGACTGGACGCTGCTCCTGCCGGCGGCCGAGGTCCTCGAGGTGGATGAGCGGCTCTCGCCGGTCGCGCTCGTGCCGGTCCCGGAGAAGCTGGACTTCCGGACGGAACGGCCGATCGGCGACACCCGGATGGACCACGCCTTCACTGCGCTCGAACGCGGAGCGGACGGCCGCGCTGTCGTCCACGCGACCGCTCCCTCGGGCACCGGCGTCGCACTGAGCTGGGGCCCCGAATACTCCTGGGTCCAGGTCTTCACGTCCGACCTTCCTGACCCGGGGCTGAACCGCCGGGCCATCGCGGTGGAGGCGATGACCTGCCCGCCCGACGCGTTCAACTCGGGCACGGATCTCCTGATCCTCCAGCCGGGGGCGAGCTTCACGGGATCCTGGCGGATCAGCGCGCTCTGAGTCCGGCCGCCGTCCCACGGCAGGATGCCGTCGCGCGAGAAGAGGAGCCGTCATGGCAGTCACCGACGTCAGCGAGGCGCTCGCCGGCTCCTGACCGCGAGCCTCCGCTCGGCGCTGCTCTCAGCCTGCCCGGATCCAGTGCCCACTCTCGTGCGCGGGTCAACTCCCTTCCGCGGACCCCCGGTGCGGCCTAGCGTCCGAGCATGGAGTGGTTCTCGGCCACGGACTACGACTTCGCCCGGCAGGTCCTGCAGCGAGGCGTCGCGGCCGTCTTCCTGATCGCCTTCCTCTCCACGGCGGCGCAGTTCCCTGCGCTCCTCGGCGAGCACGGCCTGCTGCCGGTGCCCCGCCTCCTGGCCAGGGCCGGCACGACCCTCGGGCCGACGCTGTTCCGGTGGCGCTACTCCGACCGCCTGCTCCGGATCGTCGCGTGCACGGGAGCCGGCATCGCGGTCCTGCTGGTCGCCGGACTGCCGCAGCTCGGCCCTCCGTGGGTGCCGCTCCTCGCGTTCCTCGCCCTCTGGGGCCTGTACCTGTCGATCGTCGACGTCGGCCAGACGTTCTACGGCTTCGGCTGGGAGACGCTCCTGCTCGAGGCGGGATTCACGGTCGCCTTCCTCGGCTCCGACCAGGTGCCGCCCCCGACGACGATCCTGCTTCTCCTCGCCTGGCTGGTCTTCCGCCTCGAGTTCGGTGCCGGGCTCATCAAGGTGCGCGGCGACGAGGCCTGGCGCGACCTGACCGCGCTCTACTACCACCACGAGACCCAGCCGATGCCGAACATGATGAGCAGGTCCGCCCACCTGCTGCCGGCGCCCGTGCACCGCCTCGAGGTGCTCGGCAATCACATCACCCAGCTGATCGTGCCGTTCTTCCTGTTCGCACCCCAGCCGATCGCCAGCGTCGCCGGCCTGATCGTGGTCCTGACCCAGCTGTGGCTCGTGGTCAGCGGCAACTTCGCCTGGCTGAACGCGCTCACGATGATCCTCGCCTTCTCGGTCGTCAGCGACAGCGTGATCGAGGCCCTGCTCCCGATCGGCCGCATCGGCTTCGCCGAGCCGGTTCCGCTGCCCCTGTACTGGCTCGTCGTCACCCTTCTCGTCACCGGTCTGCTCGTGCTGCTGAGCTGGTGGCCCGCGCGCAACCTGCTGTCCCGCAACCAGCTGATGAACGCGAGCTTCAACCGCTGGCACCTCGTCAACGCCTACGGCGCGTTCGGCAGCGTCACCCGGCGCCGCTACGAGGTGATCGTGGAGGGCGCGGACGCCGCGCGTCCCCGCGAGGACGACTGGCAGGAGTACGAGTTCAAGGGCAAGCCGGGCGATCCGCACCGCATGCCCCGCCAGTTCGCGCCCTACCACCTGCGCCTCGACTGGCTGATGTGGTTCCTGCCGCTCGGCGGCGACAGCCGCTGGTTCACCGTCTTCCTGCGCAAGCTGCTCGAAGCGGACCCGGCCGTGCTGCGCCTGCTGCGCAGGGATCCGTTCGCCGGCGCCCCCCCGCGCTGGATCCGTGCGCGCCTGTTCAGCTACCGGTTCACGACCCGGGCCGAGAAGCGCGACACCGGGGACTGGTGGGTGCGGGAACCGGTGCAGACGGTCGTCCGGCCGATCCGCCTGCAGGACGTGGCCTGATCCGCAGCAGCGGCTGGCCCTACCGGAGCCCTAGAGCGTCGGGCACGGTCGGCGCAACGAGTGGTGGACATCCATCTTCGCGGCCTAGCGTCGGACACCGGTGATGCCCCGGAAGGCCGCCCGCGAGAGGATCTGCGATGCCCGCCCCCACGACTCCGATCGAGGACTACGCCATCATCGGCGACTGCCACACCGCTGCGCTCATCTCCCGCGGCGGCTCCATGGACTGGCTCTGCATGCCCCGGTTCGACGCCCCATCCCTGTTCGGCGCTCTTCTCGACAGCGCCGAGGCGGGGCACTGGAGCCTCGCCCCCACCGACGAGGCGGCGACGGTGCAGCGCGCCTACCTCCCCGGCACCTTCGTGCTGCGATCGGTGTGGCGAACGGCCGGCGGCGAGGCGGAGGTCCTCGAGTTCATGCCGATGCTGGACCGTCGCGCCAACATCGTCCGCCGTGTCAGGGGACTGTCGGGCACGGTCGAGTTCAGGGAGCGGATCCGGATCCGCTTCGCCTACGGCGAGGCGGTCCCCTGGGTGCGCCAGATCCCGTACCACGGCGGCAACGCACTGGTCGCCACCGCGGGTCCGGACGCGGTGGTCGTGCGCGGGCCCCGCCTCACGGCCTCGGGCCTCGCGCACTCGGCCACCTTCGCCGTCGGCGAGGGCGACACGGTGGACCTGGTCCTCACCTGGTATCCGTCGCATCGGGAGCCGCCCGCTCCCGTCGACGTCGACAAGGGGCTCGAGCGCACCACCCGCTGGTGGACGGACTGGGCGGCGCGCAGCGAGCCGCCGTCGCCGTTCGACGAGGCGGTGCAGCGGTCACTGCTCGTGCTGCGGGCGCTCACCCACGAGGACACGGGCGGGATCGTCGCCGCGGCGACCACGAGCCTCCCCGAGTCGGCGGGCGGCGAGCGCAACTGGGACTACCGCTACGTGTGGCTGCGGGACGCAGCTCTCACCATCGAGGTCCTGATGACCCACGGGTACCGCGAGGAGGCCGAGAAGTGGCGCACCTGGCTGCTGCGCGCCATCGCCGGGGACCCGGCCGACGTGCAGATCATGTACGGCATCGGCGGCGAGCGCCGGCTGGCGGAGTACGAGCTGCCCCACCTGAGCGGGCACGGCGGAGCGGTCCCCGTCAGGGTCGGCAACGCCGCCTACCTGCAGCGCCAGTGGGACATCTTCGGCGAGGTGATGATCGCCCTGCACTCCGCCCGCAAGGCCGGCATGGACGAGTCCCGGTTCTCCTGGCCGCTGCAGCGAGCGCTGCTCGGCTTCCTGGAGCAGAACTGGGAGCAGCCGGACCGCGGCATCTGGGAGATCCGCGGCCAGGAGCAGCACTTCACGCACTCCCGGGCCATGGTGTGGGCCGCCTTCGATCGGGCGGTGCGCGGCGTTCGCGAGTTCGGACTCGACGGGCCGGTCGAGCGCTGGGAGACACTCCGCGACCGGGTGCGCGACGAGATCTACGAACGGGGCTTCGACACCGAGCGGAACACCTTCGTGCAGCACTACGGGGCGCCGGGAGTGGACGCCGCCCTCCTGCAGCTGCCGCAGATCGGCTTTCTCGCGGCCGACGACCCGAAGATGCTCGGCACGGTGAAGGCGATGGAGGAGGAGCTGATGACCGACGGCCTGCTGCTCCGCTACCGCACCGAGTCAGGAGTGGACGGGCTCTCCGGCACCGAGCATCCGTTCCTCGCCTGCTCGTTCTGGCTGGTGGAGCAGTACGCCGCATCCGGCAGGGTCGACGACGCCCGCCGCCTGATGGAGCGGCTCGTGTCCTTCCGCAACGACGTGGGACTGCTCAGCGAGGAGTACGACACCGGCAACCGCACGCAGATGGGCAACACCCCGCAGGCGCTGTCGCACCTCACGCTGGTGCGCGCGGCCGATGCGATCGCGGCGGCGGAGCGGGGCAACGAGGACCGGCTGCCGTTCGTGCGCGGCAAGGACGAGGACCGTCAGCAGGACGACCGGTCCTGACGCCTCACCAGCCTTCGGGCCCGGCGGAGCCGGCCGGATACTCCTCGAGCGGCACCCTGTTCGCGCGCCAGGCGTCGAGCACCGGGGTGACGATGCGCCAGCACTCCTCGGCGATGTCGCCGCGGACCGACAGCAGGGGGTCGCCGTCGAGGATCCCGCGCAGGACCTGCCCATAGGGCAGCAGCTCCCCCTTGGGCTCCTGGGCCTCCAGCCGCGCCTGCTCGAGGCGGAAGGGATCCCCGGTCCCGTTGGTGGTGAGCTCGAGCAGCACGCTGCCCGCGAGCAGGTCCAGCACGATGCGATCGGGGTCCGGCGAGCCGGCCAGACCGGGGATCGGCGGGACCGGCTTGAAGACGATGCGGATCTCAGTGGAGTATTCGGCGATCGCCTTGCCGGAGCGCAGCACGAAGGGCACTCCCCGCCAGCGCTGCGTGTTCACCTCGAAGGTGACCTGGGCGAGGGTCTCGGTCTCCCTGCTGCGATCGACGCCCTCCTCGTCGGCGTAGGACGGAAGCTTCCGCCCCTTCACCGTCCCCGCGCTGTAGCGGGCCCGGTGGCTCGCGGCCACCGGGTCGTCCTTCCAGACCCGGGTGTTGCGCAGCACCTGCGCCGCATTGGAGCGGAGCTCGCGCTCGTCCACGCGGGGAGGAGCCTCCATGGCGACGAGGGCGAGAACCTCGAGCAGATGGCTCTGCAGCATGTCGACCAGGGCGCCCGCCGAGTCGTAGTAGCCGCCACGCCCCTCCAGGCCGAGCGTCTCATCGAACACGATCTCCACCCGGTCGATCGTGCCGGCGTTCCAGACCGGTTCCAGCAGCTGGTTGGTGAAGCGCAGCCCGAGGATGTTGAGCACGGTGGACATGCCGAGGAAGTGGTCGATCCGGTAGACGTCCTCCTCGGGAAGGACCCGGGAGATGAGGCGGTTGAGCTTGCGGGCGCTCGCCAGGTCGACGCCGAACGGCTTCTCCAGGGCGAGCCGGGTGCCCTCCGGCAGGTCGAGGTGCGCGAGCGCCGCGCACACCTTGGCGGTGACGGCGGGCGGCAGGGCGAAGTAGATCACCGGGGCGCCGTCGCACGCGTTCAGCAGCTCCTGCAGCTGGTCCGCGTCGGTGGCGTCGGCGGTGATCCAGCGCGACGGCGGCAGCGGCTGGTCCCCATCCGCGTGCTCCTGCCCCTCCGCGAAGGAGTCGCGGATCACCTGGGCCCACTCCTCGTCGCTGCGCTCGCCGATTCCCGAGCCGATCACCTGCACGTCGTAGTCGTATCGGGCGAGCAGGCTGGCGAGCCCCGGAAGCAGCAGTCGTTTGGTCAGGTCGCCTCCCGCCCCGAGGATGAGCACCGTCACCTTGTCCGCAGTCATGCCTCGAAGCGTACGAACCCGGACGCTGCCGGGGCGAGGCGTTGACTTCTCCCGCCGACCCGGGCATCGGCGCGCTCAGCGCAGCGCTGTCAAGGCCTGCGGCCGCCGGTCCGCCCGGTGCGAGGGTGGGAGGGCGAGCAGGAAGCGAGGTCCCGATGACCGACAGGACGGTGTCCGACCAGATGGTCGAGAGGCTCCGCGAGTGGGGCGTGCGGCGCATCTTCGGCTACAGCGGGGACGGCATCAACGGCTTCCTGAAGGCGCTGCAGGACGCCGACGGCGCGATCGAGTTCGTGCAGGCCCGGCACGAGGAGAACGCCGCCTTCATGGCGGTCGGCCATGCCAAGTACACCGGAACGGTGGGAGTGGTCACCTCCACCCAGGGGCCGGGTGCCATCCATCTCCTCAACGGGCTCTACGACGCGAAGCTGGACGGGGTGCCGGTGGTCGCGATCGTGGGCCAGCAGAGCCGCAGCGCGCTCGGCGCGGGGTACATGCAGGAGGTCAACCTGCTCCAGCTGTTCTCCGATGTGGCCGCTCAGTATGCGCAGCTCGTGTCGACTCCGGAGCAGCTGCCCTCGGTGCTCGATCGGGCGATCCGCACCGCCCTCGCCACCCGCTCCCCCACCGTGGTGATCGTGCCGCACGACATCCAGAAGGCCGCTGCGGTCGAGCTGGAGGCGTCGCACGGCATCGTGGCGACCGCCGCGGAGTACACCGCCCCGGTGGTCGTGCCCCAGGCGGCGGACCTCCGTGCCGCCGCCGCCGTGCTGACGAGCGGCTCCAAGGTGGCCTTCCTCGTCGGCCAGGGCGCCCGCTCGGCCTCCGCCGAGGTCCTCGCGCTGGCCGAGAAGCTCGGCGCGGGCGTTGCGACGAGCCTCCTCGGCAAGCCGTGGCTCGACGAGACCCTCCCCTTCGTGGTCGGCACCATGGGTCACCTGGGCACCACCGCGAGCGCGTTCCTGCTGGGCGAGTGCGACACGCTCCTCCTCGTCGGGACGAACGACCCGTGGACCGAGTTCTATCCCCCGCTCGGCCAGGCGAGGGCAGTGCAGATCGATCTCGACGGTCGCTCCCTCGGCAACCGCTTCCCGATCGAGGTGGGCCTCGTCGGCGACGCGGCCCGCACCCTGAGCGCACTGCTCGACCTCGTCGAGGAGCAGCAGGATCGGGGCTGGCGGAAGCAGGTGGAGGCCCAGGTCCGCCGGTGGGAGGAGATAGCGCAGCGGCGGGCGAAGGTTCCGGGCGAGCCGCTCAACCCCGAGCTCGTGCTGCGCGAGCTGACCGGCCGGCTGCCCGACAGCGCGCAGGTCGCCGTCGACGTGGGCAGCGTCGTGTACTGGTACGCCCGGCAGCTCCGGCTTCCGCTCGGCGTGCCCGCGCATCTGTCCGGCACGCTCGCCTCGATGGGCTGCGGCGTGCCGTACGGGATCGCGGCCAAGCTCGCCGCTGCGGACCGACCGGTCGTCGTGCTCGCCGGGGACGGCGCGATGCAGATGACCGGCGTCGCGGAGCTGATCACGGTCGCCCGCCTCTGGCCCGGATGGGCCGACCCGCGCTTCGTCGTCTGTGTGCTCAACAACGGTGATCTGGCGGAGGTCAGCTGGGAGCAGCGCGAGATGGAGGGCGCTCCCCGGTTCCCTCCCAGCCAGGCCCTTCCGGACTTCCCCTTCGCCCGGTACGCGGACCTGCTGGGAATGACCGGCATCCGGGTGCAGCGATCGGAGGACATCGGCCCCGCGTGGGATGCGGCGCTCACCGCCGACCGTCCGGTCGTGCTCGAGTTCCTCACCGACCCTTCGATCCCGCTGCTGCCGCCGTTCCCCGCCGGAAAGGAGAAGCTCGAGCAGATGCGCTCGAGCCTCGCCCAGGAGGGCGCCGACGGCGAGCGCGCGCGGCGTCTCCTCGACGAGTACGCGAGGCACGAGGAGAGCTGAGCGAGCCGCCTCAGTCCGTCGGCGGGAGGAGGCCGGCCGCGCGAGCGGGAGCCGCATAGGCTGCGGCGAGCGAGGTCACCGTGTCGTGCGCGTTGAGGCCGCTCGGGTTCGGCACCACCCAGAGAGCCGCACCTTCGAGGTTCTCGGGCTGGCGTCCCGCCCGCGCCTTCGGCAGCCCGAAGGCGACGCGGTAGGCCGTGACTCCCGCCACCGCCACGACCTCCGGCGACCACCTGGACACGGTCCCGTGCAGCCGCTCCGCTCCCTCCCGCAGCTCGGCGGCGGAGAGCTCGTCGGCGCGCACGGTCGCTCGGCGCACCAGGTTGGTGATGCCGATGCCCCGACCGACCAGCTCCGCCCGATCCTCCTGGGTCAGTCCGGCGGCCGGCCGCAGCTCCCGCGAGGTGATGCCCGCCGCGGCAAGGGCCGGATAGAAGCGGTTGCCGGGGCGGGAGAACGGCGCGCCCGTCGCCGCCGTCCACAGGCTCGGGTTGATGCCGACGAAGAGCAGCCGCACACCTGGCGCGACCAGATCCGGCACGACGGCGTCGCGGTATGCCTCGAGTTCTGCCGCGGTGAAGCCCACGTCGCGCCTCCCTCCTGCCCTATGGGGTGGACGTGCCGCCGCGCGCCAGCGGCGGCGACTGGTCGATCGAGTCATGGCGGGAGACCGCCTCGAGCATCTCGGCGAGGGCAGCACGGGCGTCCACACGAGGCGACCACCCGAGCACGCGCCGGGCGCGCTCGGTCGACAGGACCGGGATGTTCGTGGCCAGGTCGATCCACCCCGGATCCATGGCCACGAGCCGAAGCTTCCAGGCCGCCCAGAGCAGGCGACGCGTGGCACCGGCCCGGAACGGCACATGCCGGCCGCCGAGGAGCGACGCGACGAGTTCAGGGGTGACCACCGGCTCCGCCGCGATGTTGAACGCCCCGCCCGCCCGCCGCTCGAGGGAGCGCCAGAAGGCGTCGGCGAGGTCCGAGGCGTGCACCACCTGCGCGATCGTGGTGCTGGGCAGGGGCACGATGGGCACCCGTACCCGGGTGATCCAGCCGGTGGGGAACCAGCGGCCGAGGAACAGCCGGCGGATGCCCTCTGCGGCGGGGGCCTGCATCACGAGGCCGGGCCGAAGCCGCGTCAGGATGACGCCGGGATGCCGCACCTCGAAGGCGTCGAGCACCCGCTCCATCGCCGCCTTCTCCCGCGCATAGTGCGAGGTGTGCACGCCGCCCGTCGGCCAGGTCTCGTCCACCCTGATGCTCTTGGGCGCCGCACTGTAGGCGCCGACGGAGGACGCGCAGGCCACCTGAGTCACTCCCGCCGCGGCGGCGGCGTCCAGCACATGGCGGGTTCCCGTGACGTTGGTGCGCCACATGGTGGCCTCGTCCCGGTTGGGCTGCAGCAGCCAGGCGAGCAGGATCACGGCGTCCGCTCCCGCGAAGGCGGGCGTCAGGCGTTCGACGGCCTCCGGCGCACCGACGTCGACGGCATGCCAGCGGAGTCCCGCATAGGGGCCGCCACCGGTGTTCGGCGGGCGGCGTGAGACGCCGACGATCTCAGTGACCTCCGGCGCCTGGCGCAGCCGCTCGATCACCGCCGTGCCCACATTGCCGCTGCCGCCGACCACCACGACTCTCATCCGCCGCCCTCCGTCGAATCCACCGTACCGACGCCCCCGTCGGCAGCCACGGCGCTCCCGGCGCATGCCCAGCCCGGCGCGCGCGGCTGCCAGTGCGTGGCACGCTGAACGGGTGTGGATCGGCTGGATGGAATTCGACCTCCTGCTCGGCGACGTGCACTCCCTCAAGGAGAAGCGGGCTGTCGTGCGCCCGATCGTCGCAGAGCTGCGGCGCACCTTCGCCCTCTCCGCCGCCGAGGTGGGCGACCAGGACCTGCACCGGCGGTCGTCCGTCGGGGTCGCGGCGGTGGCGGCAGACGCGGCGCACCTGATCGAGGTGCTCGACACGGTGGAGCGCTTCGTCGCCGACCGGCCCGAGATCGAGCTGCTGTCTGCTCGGCGCCGGATGCGAAGCTCCGACGATGACTGAGGTCAGCGGCACGCTCCTTCTCGGGTACGACGTGGAGTTCGTCTCCCCGGCCGGCGGTCCGCTGGTGTCGATCGGACCGCACACCTATTCCCACAAGCTGTTCCGCCCTCTGCGCGTCGCGACCGGGAGCTGACGCACCTCGACAGGATCCTCGGAGCGGCGCGTGAGCGAGGGATGTCGATCCGCTCCTGTCCGGAGATGCACGCGGAGCTCGCTGCCGTTCGCAGCGCACGCTCCTGCGCCGGCGAGGCGGAATGCCGTCGCGGCGCGTGGATGGGTGCCGCGGCTCAGGCGGTCGTGCGCCGCTGGGCGGCATAGGCGGCCCCGTTCCGCGCCTGCTCCTCGGTGAGAGCGGTCGTCGCCGCACAGTTGGAGCACTCCACGAAGTGGCGCGTCGAGAGGCGGAACAGGGGAAGAAAGAAGATCGTGAAGCGATTGACCCGGCGATACACCTCCTGCGGGGCGGCCACCCCGCAGTAGTGGCAGACGAAGGAGACGATCGCCAGGGTCTCCACCGTGGCCCGGGTTCCGAAGAGGAGGATCATCCTTCGACGCTAGACGGCTCCACTTCTCGGGTCACGGGGGTTGCGGCGGGCGCCTCGTCCCGGGCAACCGCAGCGGTCGCGGGCTGGTGACCTCCTCAACGGTGGAGCCGGCGAAGCCGTGCTCTGCGGCGATCCGGCCTGCGAGTGCCGAACGGGCCCCGCCCGGCACGGAGAGAAGGGGCGCCACCGGAAGGTGACGCCCCTGCGAATCCGCCGGATCAGCGGCCGAACATGCCGCCGAGCTTGCCGAGCAGGTCCTGCGGGTTCACGCCGAACTTCTGCAGCAGGTCGCCGTGGTTGTCCGAATCCACCTTGTCGGGGAGCTCGGATTCCGCCTTGGACGCCTCGTCGTGCTTGCCGAGGCTCTTCAGGTGCTCGATGATCGTGCTCTTGTCGATCTCCATCGTGTTCTCCCGTCTCTCGTCCTCCTCCCACCGAAGCACCGCACCGGGGCGAGCGTCAGGGGTTGAACTCTCAGGCGGGATCGGCCGGCCGCGGCGGAACGCGCCCGTGGAGGGGCGCCGACTGACGGCCGGGGGGCGCCCGCTGAACGCGTTCGGTCAGTTCAACGAGCGCAACCGAGCGGTGGGGCTGCTGAGCAGCAGCGCGGCGCCCAGGAGGAGCAGCACCATCGCGATGCCGAGCGGGAGCCCTGCGTCGAATCCCGTCGACGCCAGCGTCGGGCCCGTCGCGAAGGCCACCGACTGGACAGCACCGGACGACTGACCGACGGCGACCAGCGTGTGCACGCCGACTTCGATCTCGCTGAGGAGGTCGGAGGACAGGCCCACGGTGAGGGTGCCGTCGGTCACGGCGAAAGTCCCGACGAACACGGGTGCGGAGAAGGCGTAGACGTCCACGAAGGAGTCCGGCGACTGCCACGCGATCGCGGCGCTGTAGTCCTCCGCCGGGTCGAGCCCGCCTGCGGGAAGACCAGCGGACTCGCTTGTTCCTCGCGTCGCCCCCGCCAGGGTGAGGAACTCGTCCAGCTCTGCGGAGTCCGCAACGGGCGCACCGATCGGATCCCGTTGCGGGTCTACCGTCCGCACCGCCGAGAAGTAGGACTCCGAGGTCGGGGTGTAGCCCTCGAGGAACGCCGTGACCGTCAGAGCCAGGAAATAGCCTGCGACACTCCTGGGGACCACGAGGGTCGGGTCGTTGACATCTTCGAGGGTGTCGCCGCTCTGCCCTGTCGAGAAGCCCCACTGGTACTCCACGCGGGTGCCCGCCGGGAATCCGCTCACTTCCCCCTGCACGGTGTGGCCGACGATCTGGTCGCCGGTGACCTGCACCTCGCCGCCGGGAAGGTCCGGCAGCGGAGCCAGGTCCACGTTCGCGAGCTCGAACTCGGCCGGATCCTGGGGCGTGATCGAGACCGGAACGGTCGCAGTCGCTGTGGGCGCATAGGCGTCTTGGGAGACGAACTCGAGGGTGTAGTCGCCGTCCGGCACGTCCTCGAAGCTGTACCCGCCCCCGTCGCCCGGGTCGCCGGTCGTCTCGGTCTCGAGCCCCAGTTCCACGATCTGCACACGGATCGTGGCGAAGTAGCTGACCTGCTCTTCACCGTCTCGGATCCCGACGCGGCCGGAGACCGAGTGAACAGCGGGAACGGCAGCGACGGTGACACCGGCCTCCGCGTGGGCGGGCACAGCGTCGGCGAGAGAGGTGCCGGTCATGAGCACAGCACCCAGCCCCAGGGCGAGGACTCGCCTGAGTCCCCTGAGACATTTCGAGTGCGCCCACATGTGCACGTTCCCCAATCACGCTGCCTGGATCTCGACGGGTGGAGAAGCCGATGACGGGAATGTGATCCTCTGAGGAGCCGTGCGCAGCCCCGTCGCCTGCCCTGGCCGAAAGCTATCCGCAGCGTCAGGGGCCCCGGGGCGACACGCAGCGAACCGGACCGCCCCAATGCGGGGTCTTGAGCGGAATCCTCGTCGGCCGTGATCCTCCAGCATGCGGAACGGCGCCGCCCGAAGGCGACGCCGTCCCTGATTCCGCGCCGTCAGCGGGAGATGCCGACCTGCGCCGTGCGGCGGCGCAGGAGCAGCAGTGCCGCCCCCAGCAGGAGCAGCACCGCGGCGATTCCGAGCGGCAGGACCGGGTCGAAGCCGGTGGAGGCCAGCATCGGCGTCAGCGTCAGCGCGACACTCTGCACGCCACCGGAGGTCTGGCCGACGGCGACCAGCGTGTGCGAGCCACCCTCGAGGGCGGCGAGCACCGAGGCGCTCAGATCGATCTGGACCACTCCGCCGATCACCGGGAAGGTGCCGAGGAACGTCGGGGTGGAGTAGAGGTAGACGTCCACGTAGGAGTCGGCCGCCTCGGCCCAGGGCACGCTGGCCGTGTAGTCCTTCTCGGGGTTCAGGCCGCCGGAGGGCAGGCCGACCGTGTCGGCCGCCGTCGGGGTGGACCCCTTCGAGGAGAGGAAGGTCACGAGGTCGCCGGAGTTCGCGGCGGGCGCGTCTGCCGCGGGCTTCTTGACCTGCGTGACCCACTTGTCCATGAACGTCGAGACGGTGGTGTCGCTGTACCCGTCCAGGGTGCCGGTCACGAAGAAGGAGAGCTGGTAGCCGTTGAGGTCGTCGGTCAGGGCGAGCGTCGACGATGTGGCGCCGTCGATGGCGCCGCCGGACTGGCCGGCGGAGTAGCCCCACTGGTAGGTCAGCGTCGTGCCGGCGGGCCAGCCGGTGCTGCTGCCCGTGAGGGTGTTGCCGACGAGAGGAACGCCGGCGACCGTGACGGACGCGCCGTCGATGCTCGGCAGGGGCGGGACCGGCGCGAGGAAGACGACCTCATCCACGTACGCGTTGTCGCCCTGGACCGTGACGTCGACCGTCGCGATATCTGTGGAGACACTGTCGTCGACGGCATACAGCTCGAGCGTGTAGTCGCCGTCGGCGAGGCCCGCGAGCTCGAACTCGCCGAAGTCCTGGCCGTCGCCGCTCGTGGTCGTGCTCGGAACCGGGTCGCCGACGAGGTCGGAGGACGACTGGACGCCGACATAGATCTCCGAGTCGTAGGAGACGTCGTCATAGTCCGTGCCGATCCCCACATAGCCGAACACCGAGTGGGTCGCCGGGTCGAGGACCAGGTCCTCTGCCTGGGCGGGGGAGGCGATCGCCGCGCCCGCCGCCAGTGCCACTCCGAGACCGAGACCGAGGGCCCGCGTGAGCCGGTACTTCTTTTCGTGCGTGGACACGTGTGTGTTCCCCATTCAATTCGAGTGGATTCGATAGAGCAGATCGGGATCGCCGCGATCGGGGCGGAGAATCCGCGGAACGACACGGTTCGAGGCCCCAGTGCGTCCCCTCGCCGAACGCTATCGGCGGGTCAGTCAACGGGGGCGCGACACGCACGCCGTCGCATCGCCCCTTTCGGGGGCCAGGATGGATTCCTCGGTCACGAGGAGCTGCCGAGTGGCGACCGTGGGCCTGAGGGGATTCCATCCCCGCGCAGGCGTGCGCGCCGGGCCACCCTGCGACCGGCTTCTGCATCCCTGAGGGCCGCAACGAGAAAGAGCGCCGCCCGAAGGCGACGCTCTTTCTCGTTGTGGACCTGAGGGGAATCGAACCCCTGACCTCTTCATTGCGAACGAAGCGCGCTACCAACTGCGCCACAGGCCCAAGTGCCCGTCAACAGTACCAGTTTCAGGGTGCCTCTCGATCCGCGGGGTGCGGTACGAGGGGCTCCGCGCGGTGCTGAGCGTCGAACGCGGCGTGTCTCCGCAGCACGCGTGACGTCACCCACCGCGCGACCCGGGTGGGCACCGCGCGACGTGCCCTACTGGGCGGGCGATCAGACCGCGCGGCGGCGGCGGAGCACGTCGTTGAGGTCCGTGATGCCCGGCGACGTGTCCTCCAGGACACCCATCGCCGCATAGCCGGAGGCGGCGGGACGCTCCCGGGGGATGCGATCGGCGAGGCGCGTTACTCCGGAGTCGTCCTCCACCGCCCGCAGCGCCTCCTCCGCCTTCACCGCGGCGGCCCGGAGCGCCTCCTCGGCACGGGCGGCAGCGGCACGGATGGACTCCTGCGCCGGCGTGGGGCCGACCGCGGCCTGCGCCTGCTCCCGCCGGGACAGATACAGCGGCTTGGGCAGCGGAGTCGGAGTCCAGGTGGGGCGCTCCGGCTCGCTGCGCTCCCAGTCGACGAAGCTCTGCACCGGCTGCGCCACGGACACGGTCTTGTCCACGGCAGAGCTGGCACGCCGTGCTGCGACGACCGTGGCGATGCGCTGAAGCACCGCGAGGGAGCCGAGCGCCGCGACGCTGGAGCCCGCCACGACGATCCACGCGCCTGCGGTGAGCACCTGCGCCACGCCGAGAACCACGCCCACGCCGGACACCGCGAGAACCAGCGAGGCGAGCAGTCGGGAGCGGCGAAGCTGCGACGTGGCGAGCGCGGACACGGCGGCGGCCTTCTGCTTCGGCTCGCGGGGCGCCCGCGCGCTCCGCGAGAGGGCTCGCGACGCGGCCGCCTCTTGAGCTCGGGCGACGGCCTCCGCCTGCCGGGCGGCCTGCTGCAGGGCACGGTGCTGCTCGGCGACACTGCGTGCGTTCGTCTCGGCGCGCACCTCGGCGGGAACCTCGGCCGTCTCAGCCAGGATCCGCAGAGTCTGCTGCAGCCGCACCGCGTTGCGCTCGGTCGCCAGGTACTGGCGACGGCGCATCCACGTGGGCATCAGATACACGAGCCACAGCACCGCCGCGAGGGCGATGACGATCCCGCCACCTGCACTCTCTCCACCCATGCGCTCACGGTAGGGCTGGACGACCCGCGAACGGGGGATTGGACAGGGCGTGTCCCCGGCGATTCAGCGTGTCATCAGGCCGGGAAGGGACGCTCGGCCGCGTCCCGATCGCCGTCCGGGATGAGGGCGGCGTCCGTCGGCACCTTGCCGTCGAGCCAGCGGCGCAGCACACCGGTCGGGATCTCCTCCGCGACGAGCGCGAAGCAGAAGTGGTCGCGCCAGTCCCCGTTGATGTGGATGAAGCGGCGCCGCAGTCCCTCGTAGCGGAAGCCGAGCTTGGCGACCACCCTCAGCGACTTGTCGTTCTCCGGACGGATGCAGATCTCCATCCGATGCAGGCCCAGCTGCTGGAAGCAGTAGTCGGTCGCGAGCGCGACCGCAGTGGGCGTCGCGCCGACGCCCGCGAAGCGCTCGCCGACCCAGTACCCGGTCGACGCCGACGAGGTGGAGCCGTAGGCGATTCCGGACACGTTGAGCTGCCCGGCGAGCTCGCCGTCGACCTCGATGATGAACGGCAGCCCCTGGCCGGTGCGGGCATTCGACTGCAGGGCACGGATGCTCGCGCGGGTGTCGAAGCTCATCGGCCCGCGCGGATTGGTGGCCTCCCACTGGCGCAGCCAGCCGCGGTTGTCGAGCAGTTCCCGCTCGAGCGGGCGCGCGTCGCGAAGGCGGATCGGGCGAATGGTGATCCGCCCCTCCCGCAGGGTCGGGATGATGGCCACGTCGGGGCTAATCCTGGAGCGTTCCGACGAACTGCTTCAGCCAGGGCCGGAGCTCGGGGCCGAGGTCCTCTCGCTCGCTCGCGAGCTGCACGATCGCCTTGATGTAGTCGATCTTGTCGCCGGTGTCGTAGCGCCGGCCACGGAAGACCACGCCGTAGACGCCACCCGTCCAGTCGGGCGCCACCGCCATCCGCTGCAGCGCGTCGGTCAGCTGGATCTCGCCGCCCTTGCCGGGCTCCGTCTTCTCGAGCACGTCGAACACCTCAGGGCGCAGCACGTAGCGGCCGATGATGGCGAAGTTCGAGGGCGCGGATTCGGCCGACGGCTTCTCCACTAGCCCGGTGATGCGCACGACGTCCTCGTCGTCGGTCGCCTCGACCGCCGCGGCGCCATAGAGGTGGATCTGCGACGGGTCGACCTCGAGCAGCGCGACCACGCTCGCGTTGCGCTTCTCCTGCTCCAGGATCATCCGCTGCAGGAGCGGGTCCCGGGCGTCGATGAGGTCGTCGCCGAGGAGCACCGCGAACGGCTCGCGCCCGACGTGCATGCGCGCCTGGAGGACCGCGTGACCGAGGCCCTTCGGGTCGCCCTGGCGGAAGTAGTGGATGTTGGCCATGCCGGTGGACTCGTTGACGCTGCGCAGCTTCGCGAGGTCGCCCTTGGCCTCGAGGGTCGCCTCGAGTTCGGCCACCCGGTCGAAGTGGTTCTCGAGCGCGTACTTGTTGCGTCCGGTGACCATCAGCAGGTCGGTGAGGCCGGCAGCGACGGCCTCCTCCACGACGTACTGGATCGCCGGCTTGTCGACGACGGGCAGCATCTCCTTCGGCATGGCCTTGGTGGCCGGAAGGAACCGGGTGCCGAGGCCGGCCGCAGGAATGACCGCCTTGGTGATGTGGGGAGCCATATCGCAAGGCTATCGGGCGCTGCGGCCTATGATCGGTGCATGCCGGCCGACCTGGGGCACCAAAAGAGGGCACTTCGGGCCGAATTGCGGGAGCGCCGGCGCAACCTGACCTCGTCGGAGCGCACCGCCGCCGTCGACGGTCTCACTCGGAACCTGATCGCGCTCACGGAGTCGCTCGGGGCACGATCCGTCTCCTGCTACCTCTCGGCCACGGATGAGCCCAACACCCGGCCTTTCCTGCGCTGGGCCGACGAGCATTCCGTGCGCGTTCTGCTGCCGATCTCGAGGCGGGATGGCCTGCTCGACTGGACGGTCGCGACCGGCGACGACGAGGAGGTCGGCGTGTCCGGCATGCCGGAGCCGGTGGGCGAGCTGCTGGCGCCGACCGCCATCAACGATGTGGACCTGATCCTCGTGCCCGCCGCCTGCGTCGACCAGAGCGGCATGCGGCTCGGCTGGGGCCGCGGCTACTTCGACAAGACGCTGGGGTCGATGGAGCGGTGCCCTCCGGTGTACGCGGTAGTGTTCGACAGCGAGGTGGTCGACGAGGTGCCGCGAGAGCGCCACGATCAGCCCGTTAACGGGGCGGTGACGCCGGCGCGGACTCTGCGATTCGCCTCCTCAACCCGGTCCTGACCGCTCGGAGAGCATCGCCATGCCCACCTATTCGTACAAGTGCACGAACTGCGGACACGCGTTCGACATCGTCCAGTCCTTCAGCGACTCGACCCTCACCGAGTGCGGAGTGTGCGGGCATTCCACGCTGCGCAAGATCTTCAGCCCGGTCGGCGTGACCTTCAACGGCTCGGGCTTCTACCGCACCGATTCCCGCGGCAAGGCCGCGTCCGGCGCGTCGGGATCCTCCGATTCCGGCTCGTCCGGCTCGTCCGACTCGTCGTCATCCGGCTCCAGCGGCTCGTCCGACTCGGGCGGATCGTCGGGTGCGAAGTCGGGCGGCTCTGCCGAGTCCGGCGGCAAGTCAGGCGGCTCCTCCGACTCCGGCGGCAAGTCCGGCGGCACCGGCGGCAAGTCGGGCGGTACCGGCGGCTCCGGCGGCAAGTCGGGCGGCAGCTCCCCCGCGTCGGCCGGCGGGGGCTCCTCCGCGGGATCCACGTCCGCCTCGTGACCGACTTCGGCACGGGCGGCGCCCTCAAGGGGTTCAAGGAGTTCGTCCTCCGCGGCAACGTCATCGACCTCGCGATCGCCGTCGTCATCGGTGCCGCGTTCACCGCGATCGTGAACGCGATCGTGACCGGGATCTTCAATCCGGCGATCGGTGCGCTGTTCAACGCCGCGACCCTCAACGACGCCCTGGACCTGCGCATCCCCACCACGGGCGGTGGAGTGTCGGTCATCAAGTTCGGTGTGGCCGTCGCCGCGCTCCTGCAGTTCGTGATCGTGGCCGCGGTCGTCTACTTCGCGCTCGTGCTGCCGATCAACCACCTCAAGAAGGTCGCGTTCGCGCGCCAGCAGGAGGAGGCTGCGGCGACGCCCGCACACCTCCCGCCGACCGAGGCGGAGCTGCTCGGCGAGATCCGTGACCTGCTCGCCGCCCAGGCCGACGCCGGCACTCTCCCGACGACCACGGGCAAGCACGCGGTGATCACTGCGCCGGCGGGGAAGCCCGCGTCCTGAGCGTCACGGCGCTGGGCCGGTCACTTGCGCCTCCGGAGAGCTGCCTGAGCAGGCGGCCGGCTCAGTAGTGGGGCGGCTTGTCCTGGATCAGCCGCGACTCGCTGTCGTCCTGCCGGTCGCCCCAGGTCGTCGCGGCGTCCTCGCTGGACAGCTGAACGGGGCCGGCCGCTTGCGGCGTCGGGTCCGATCCCGGGGCGGGAGCGGTGCTCACGCGGCGATGCCTGCGGCGCGCTCCGGCGCCGCGCTCGGCGCGCCCCGAGTCGGAGCGGAAGGGGTCGGCCACGCCGGAACCCTATCCCGCGATGATGGGAATGGCCTCGGTCTGCGGCGCCAGGTGCCGGGCGCCCAGCGCGACGGCGACGCGGATCGCCACCGCACCCGGGTCCGCGAAGAGCTCGAAGCTGTGCACGCGGAGGTAGTGCCAGCCCAGACGCTTGAGCACCTCGGGCCGCAGCCGCAGCGCCTCACGCAGGGTGAGCCCGGTCACGGTCGCGTCGGTCTCGATGGCGATCGCGCGCCCCTCGTACGACGCGACGAGGCCCAGCTTCCCGCGGTAGCCGAGGGCCGTCTTCAGGCCGAGGGCCTCCAGGCGACGCGACAGGTCGACGAGCATCGCGTCGCTGTCGTCGGGCAGCGGCACCTCGCTGGTACGGGCCTCCGCCTCGGCGAGCACCTCGCCGAGCGCGACGACGCCGTGCGACATGCGATCGGAGGCGATGTCCTCGGGCCGGAAGCAGGAGATCACCACGAGTGAGCGGCGCGCCCGCGTGACCGCCGAGGCGAGCAGGCGATCCCCGCCGGGCCGGCCGAGCGGACCGAAGTTGGAGAGCATCCGGCCGTGCGGGGTTCGGCCGTAGCCGATGGAGAGGATGACGCGGTCGCGGCTGTGGGCGAGCGCCTGCTCGAGCGTGACGACCATGAAGGGCTCCGCCTGCTCGCGGAGGAAGAAGTCGGTGACCTCGACCCGCTTGGCGACCGCCCGCAGCACGGCAGCCTGCACCCGCACGGCGTGCTTGTGGCTTGCCGTGATGACGAGGAGGGACTCCTTGGGCCGGGTGATGGCGTGTTCGAGCACCAGCTCGACGACGCGGGCGACTTCGGCGTCGACGCTCTCCACGCTGCCGCTGTCCGCGTCGGGCATCCCGTGGCCGTCCTCGACGTAGTCGAGCACCAGGCTGGGACTGCCGAGGAAGGTGCCCGCCCACGGGGTCGAGTCGATCTTGCCGCCGTAGAAGCGCCGGTTCACCAGCTCGGCGAGGTCCTGTCCGCCGGCGCGGTAGCTGCGGGTGAGCTCGAGGGTGGGCAGCAGCTCGCCCAGCTTGGAGAGGGCGGAGTCGCCGTGCCGCTCGTCGAGCTCGGCCTGGGTGTGCTCGGGCGCGTAGTCCTCGCTCGTCAGGTCCTGCACCGAGATGCGGAACTCGGACGGGGTCTGCGTGACGGGGTCGCCGAAGAGGACGGTCTGGCCGGCCCGGCGGATCGAGCCGAGGCTCTCCGCGACGCTCACGGCCCCGGCGTCGAGCAGGAAGACGGCGTCGAAGGGGATTCCGTCGGAGATCGCCCAGACGTCGTAGGGCGAAGCGAGCCACACGGGTGCCACGAGGCGGGACAGGTGCGGGGCGTCGCGGTGCAGGGCGGCCGCGTCCGTCCTGTCGCCGCGGAGCAGCTGCTTGAGCGCCTCGGCCTCCTGCGGCCAGTCGGCGACGCCGATCTTCCACGCCTCGGCCAGGTTCCACGCCAGCTGCGGCGCGTTGCCGGCGGCGTGGGCCTCGTCGACGAGTCGGAAGTCCGCCTCGAGCCGGTCGAGCACGCGGGTGTTCGCGCCGAGCAGGGCCTTGTCGCTGGCGAGCATGCGCTCGAGCACCGACGTCCACCAGGTGAGCTCGAGCTCGATCGCGACGCGGTCCTCGGGGACGTGCCGGCGGGCGAGGTCGTCGAGCAGCGGATCGAGGTCAAGGGAGCGGAGGCTCGTGACGAGCGCGGTGCGCTCCTGCAGGTTCTGCAGCACCTCGGAGTCCGCGGCGAGGCCCGCCAGGGTCCGCTGCAGCTCCGCGATCGGCAGGTTGCTCAGCGCGCCAGGTGACGCCGTGAGGCCGAGCGGCTCGTCGAGGGTCGCGAGGTCGGCGGAGATGCGCTGGTACGCGACCTGCACGTCGCCGATTCCGACGGGCACGTCGGGGGTGATGCCGGAGGTGACGAAGCGCTGGTACATCACGCGCTGCTGCTGGATCCGGATGAGCGCGTCGTGCAGGTCGGCCACGTGCACGCCGGGTCGCACGTACTCCTTGGCGAGCTTGCGCAGGCGCCGCCGATTGCCGCCGCTCATCGCCTCGGCCTCACGACGCGGGCCGGTCGCCGCGATGAGCTCGCCGAGGGAGCGGTCGAACACCACCGGCAGGAACCGGTCGAGCGTCTCCCGGATGTCGAGCAGGAGGCGGAGGTAGATGCCCAGCTCGGCGATGCTCTCGAAGGGCCGGAGGCGGGTCTTGCCGACCAGCTCGTTCGCGCGCTGGAGCAGGCGCGGCACCTCGGTGCTCGACAGGCGCCGGGCCAGGGCGTGCGCGTTGACCGCCGCGGACGACGTGGCGAAGGACGCCCCGTACCAGGGCGAGTCGCCGGGACCGTAGCGGAACTCCCCCAGCGCCGCGGCCCGCACCAGCGTCTGCGCCGCCGAGGCCCGATCATTGGCGAGCGCCTCGATGGCGCGGTCGGTGAGCCGGGACGTGGTCTGCGGCGGGTCGGGCAGCAGCGACAGCCGGGCGAGCTCGCCGAGCGCGTCGAGGGCGGAGACGCCGAGCACGGGGTCCCGGCGGGCCAGCGCCTCCCGGTAGTCGAGCAGCACCGAGCGGAGCCGCACGAGCGCATCGTCGACGTCGGCGGTGTTCTTCTGCGCCGCCTTCTCGTTGCGGCTGATCGCCTGGATCACGTCTCGCCGGGCGCTCCGGGGTGAGATCGCGATGCCGGGCAGGCCGGTCTCCACGAGCCGCGCGGCGACCGCGGCGAGCGTGGCGTGACGCGGGCTGACGACGAGCACCCGCTTGTGCTGGGCGACGAGGGCGCCGAGCGCGTTGACGATGGTCTGGGTTCCGCCGGTGCCGGGCAGGGTCTTGACCACGACCGAGTTGCCGGCGGCGATCTGCGAGACGACGAACTCCTGCTCGGGGTCGGCGTCGAGGAGGAGGGTGTCGCTGGAGGGCGGCCGCTCGTCCTGCGAGACCGGCTCTGCCGGCGTGTAGCGCTCCCCGATGGTCCAGCGGGCGTTGGGGTTGCCGGCCAGAGCGTCGATCACCGGGTGGTCGAGCTTCTCGATGTCGGTGAGCATCCGCGGCGCCACATCGGCGAAGGAGCTGGCGACGAGCCGCGGGTGCACGGAGAACCAGGCGAGGTGCGAGGTGAGCCCGCGGAGGCGGTCGATCGCGGCCTGCGGCTTGAAGGTGTTGCCGGTGCCGGCGAGCGCGACGAACGCGTCGGGGTCGAGGGTCACCTGGTACTGCTCGTGCAGTGCCCGTGCGAGTGCCGGGTTGAGGAAGGGCGCGCCCTTGAGCCGCAGCTCGAAGTCGCGGCCGTAGCGGCGCAGCGCGAGCGGGCGCAGCAGCAGCGGCGCCCGGTACTCCTTCTTCTCGAACTTCCACTCGGCGATGCCGATGGCGAGATGAATGGAGTCGATTCCGCGGGTGGAGCTGAGCTCGACACCCTTGGCCGTCATGTTGGAGGCCGCGATGCTGGCGCTGCGGAAGGCGAGATCATCGCGGATCAGGCTGGACAGCAGCGTGGTCTTGCCGGTGATGAACTGCGCGAGCCCGCCCGGATGGGTGGTGCCGAGTTCGATGCGCGTGCGGGGCGAGTCGACGAAGTGCAGCAGCGGCGACGGGCCGCCGAGCTCCGCGAGCTCGTCGCGCCACTTCTGCCACTGCGGCTCCGCGACGTTGACGGGCGTGACGCGAGGATCCCCCACGCTGATCGCGTCGGGACTGATCGCCGCCGAGGTCGCAACCTGCACCGCGGATTCGGAGTAGAGCTCCTCGTCCTCATGCCTTCTGCCCAGCCGCGCCACGCTCGCAACTGTAGGTGGCACGCCCTCGGAAACGCCGGACATTCGGCGAGTTTCACCAACCCCGGATTGGGGGTGTGTCGCCTTCTGGTTCGCGAGGGACGTCTCCTATCAAACGAGCACTCCGGCCAGCCACTCCCCCGCAGCGATCCGGCTCTTCGACCCCCACGTTACGATGGGCTCGCCAGCCTCTGTAGCTCAATGGAAGAGCAGTTCCGTCCTAAGGAAACGGTTGGGGGTTCGAGTCCCTCCAGGGGCACATAGTCGGGATGGCCGCCCTTGGGCGGGCGGCCCGGCTATCTGCATGTGGAGGATCCAGCAGCCTCTCGCGGGGTGGGCCCCTGGCGCACGCTTGCGCCAGGGATCGAGTCCCTCCAGGGGCACATCGCTTGATCGGCCGCCTCCTGGCGGGTGATCAAGCGATCTGTCGTTGGAGGATCGAGAAGCCTCTCGCGGGGTGGGCCCCTGGCGCATGCTTGCGCCAGGGTTCGAGTCCCTCCAGGGGCACATAGTCGGGATGGCCGCCCTTGGGCGGGCGGCCCGGCTATCTGCAGGTGGAGGATCCAGCAGCCGCTCGCGGTCATCCTCGCGACGCTCCCCGATCGCCGGCGTGCTCCTCGGAGAGCCGCCTGCCATCGATGCCGCTTCCCCTCGATGCATCGAGACCGATGGCATTGACGCTTCACTTGTTTTTTGCAAGTGTTGACGCTGTCCACATGAGGACCCCACGAAGGAGACCACGATGACCGCGATGTTCGTCAACCTGCCGGTGACCGACCTGGAGCGCGCGAAGGCGTTCTACACGGCCATCGGGTTCGCCATCAATCCGCTCTTCACCGATCACAACGCCGCCTGCGTCGTCGTCGAGGAGGACCACAGCTACTTCATGCTCCTGGTGCGCGACTTCTTCCAGACCTTCACCGACCTGCCCATCGGCGACCCGGCGGTGAACCCGTCGGTGTCGACGGCGATCTTCCTCGACAGCCGCGAGGCGGTCGACAAGGCTGTCGCCGACGGCATCGCCGCGGGCGGTGGCGAGCCGCGCCCCGCCTCGGACTACGGCTTCATGTACCAGCGCCAGGTCACCGACCCCGACGGAAATCTCCTCGAGTTCGGCTGGATGGACCCGGCCGCGGCCGCTCAGGGCCCCGAGGCCTTCGCGAGTCAGCAGGCCTGAGGGCCATGGCCGCGCGCGACTACGGGCAGTACGGCGGGGTTCCGCGGGCACTCGAGCTCATCGGCGAACGGTGGGCGCTGCTCATCGTGCGGGACCTGCTGGTCGGGCCGCGCCGATACGGCGAGCTGGCCGCGGGGCTGCCCCGGATCCCGAGCAACATCCTGGCGGCGCGGCTCAAGGAGCTGCAGGCGGCAGGTGTCCTCCGGCGGGTGCCGCACTCGCGCGTCATCGTCTACGAGCTGACGTCCTACGGCCGGGAGCTCGAGCCCGTCGTGCTCGCGCTCGGCGCCTGGGGCTTCAAGGCGATGGAGGATCCGCGGGAGGAGCAGATCATCACCCCCGACTCGATGACGATGGACCTCCGCACCGCCTTCCGGCCGGAGGTGGCGGCGATCCTGCCGGCCACCGCCTACGCGGCGCGGCTGGGGGCCGTCCAGCTGCTCATCCGCGTCGACGGATCAAGCCTGGATGTGACGCGCGGAGACGGACCCGTGGACCTCGCCTTTGCCGCGGGTTCGGCCATCCACCGGCTCATCTCCGGCGGACTCGCACCGGATCGGGCGATCGCGACCGGCGCGGTCGAGGTGCTGCACGGGCCGGGCAGACTCCTCGACCGCTTTGCGAGCACCTTCCACGTTGCGGCCTGAGTCCGGCGCGGAGCCCTTACGTCGCGAGCAGGCTATCGGGCCCGCCAGCTGGCAGGACCGCCGCGCCCCTCGCGGCGCGATCGGGCCGTTCCCTCCTGCCACAAGCGCGCGCGCATGTCGAGCCTCAGCCTCGAGAGCGCCCCAGCCCGGAGCCGGTGTCGAGGTCGTCGCCCGCGACCAGGTCGGGGCCCTCGCTCTCGGTGATGTCGACCCCTTCGAATGCCGGGTCGAGCCCGAGCTCCTTGTCGTGCTCCTTGCGCAGCTTCTCCTGCGCGCCGTCGTTGTCGGCGAGGTTCCGCTCGTCGCGGGTGGTGTCGTCGGTCATGGCTCGTCCTTTCGGCTGGACCGCCAGCGTACGCCGCGGGTTCGGGGGGATTCGAAGCGGCCGATGCCCTCCACGGCGCCGTCGGGAAGGAATAGATTTACGGCGGCACCCCGACCTTCGCGGAGGAAGGACGGGCGGCGCACCCGAGCAGGCGCGCACGCCCGGCGGGCCGCCGAGATCCACTCGCAGGAGAACCGATGGCCGTGAACGAGCTCCACTCCAACCTGATCCACCGCGTGAACGTGGGCGACAGCCTCACCCGCAGCGCCGCCCGGTCCTCCTCCTCGCTCGCCCTCGTGCAAGGTGATCGACGGCTGACCTACGCGGAGCTCAACGAACAGGTCAACCGGGTCGCCAACTCCCTCACCGAGCGTGGGATCAGCGGCGGCGACGCCATCGCGCTGGCCTCCGGCAACAGCATCGAGTTCCTCGTGACCTACTACGCCTGCGCGAAGATCGGCGCGGTCTGCGTGCCCATCAACCTGGGCTGGCGTGAGGAGGAGGTCACCTACGTGCTGGCCGACGCGGACGCGCGGCTGCTCGTCGTCGCCGCCCCGCTGGCCGAGCGGATGGCCCCGAGCGTCGCGGCCAGCGACGGCATCGTGGCCGTCGTGCTGATCGGCGAATCGGACGCCGACTTCGGCCCCCGGCACGTCCACCCGTTCACCGATCTCACCGGCCACGCGGACGCCCGGGAGCCCGAGCACCTCATCGACGACCGCGCCCCGCTCACCTACCTGTACACGAGTGGCACCACCTCGTTCCCCAAGGGCGTGGTGGGCAACCACACCGCCATCTACCTCGAGTCGATGACGATGGCGCTCGAGGGACAGTTCCGGGCCGACGACAGGTTCGCGGCAATGCTGCCGATGTTCCACACCGCGCAGCTCAACTGCCACTGCACGACCGCGATCATGGTCGGCGCGACCATGCACATCCTCCCCGGCTTCGACGCGGAGACGCTGCTCACGCTCATCGAGACGGAGAGCATCACCCAGATCTTCGGACTGCCGATGATGTACCGGGCGATGCTCGAGCACGAGTCGATCGGCCGGCGGAAGCTGTCCAGCCTGCGCCGAGCGCTGTACGCGATGGCGCCGATGCCGCAGGACATGCTCGAGAAGTGCATCGAGGTGTTCGACTGCGGCTTCTACCTGCTGTTCGGACAGACCGAGATGAGCCCGACCGCGACCATCTTCCGCCCCGAGAACCAGCTCTCTCATCCCGGCGCGGCCGGCACGGCGGTCGTCAACGTGCAGGTCGCGATCATGGCCGAGGACGGCACGCTGCTGCCACAGGGCGACACGGGAGAGATCGTCTACCGTGGGCCGCACACCATGACCGAGTACCTCGGCAACCCGGACGCCACCGAGGAGGCCTTCCGGCACGGCTGGTTCCACTCCGGCGACATCGGGCACCTCGGCGAGGACGGGATCCTCTGGTTCACCGACCGGCGCAAGGACGTGATCAAGACCGGCGGTGAGAACGTCGCCTCCATCGAGGTGGAGAAGGCACTGTATGCGGCCGAGCCGGGGGCTGCCGAGGTCGTGGTGGTCGGCCTGCCGCACGAGGACTGGTCCGAGGCGATCACCGCGTTCGTCGTGCCGAAGCCGGGTCACCAGCTCGATCCCGAGGCGATCCGCACCGCGATGCGGGAACGGATCGACGCGTACAAGATCCCCAAGTCGATCGTGTTCCTGGAGTCCCTGCCGAAGACGTCGACCGGCAAGATCCAGAAGAACGTGATCCGGGACCGCCACGCCGATCACTACGGCGCCGCCGCCGCGCGCTGAGCGGCCAGGCCCAAACGCCGAGTGCGCCTCGAGACGCCGAGCGCACCCTGGGGACGCATAGCGCTCGGCGACTCGAGGCGCACTCGGCGCTCGCGACGCGCTTGCCGCTTCGTTGCGCACCGGTCGGCGAAGTGCAACCCCTTCGGCGCAGCCAGGGGCGCGCCTAGCGTGGGAAGCGAACCCGATCGAGAAGGAGCCGACGTGACCGAGTCACTCAAGCACGACGAACTTCCCCTCCCCGAGTACGACCACATCCCGCTCGGCATGCTCGGGGGCCGCATCGCGCCGCTCGACGCCGAGGGAGTGGGCCAGCTGCTCGACTACGAGCGGGAGCACGGCAACCGGCTGCCCATCGTGCAGATCCTCGAGCACCGCATCGAGGCGCTGCAGAACGGGGCGGAGTCGAGCGGAACGATCACCGACGCCTTCCCCGAGATGTCCCAGGGCCAGGCGGGCTCTCAGGTGACTCCAGCCACGTCCGGGCCGGTCATCAACCCGCCCTCGCACGGCGACCCGACCAACCCCGCACAGCCTCGCTGACGGTACCCGACTCGTGGCGGCGTCGCCCCACACTGATGCGATAGGCAGGACTCATGCGCTTCGGCGGCTACCTCAAGATGGCCCAGCAGGCCTTGAAGACCGAGCAGGGCCGTGCCGCGGGCCGGAAGGCCGCGGACGGGCTCGCAGCGGCAGGCAACCGGATCACCGGCAACAAGCACGCCGACCTGGTCGAGAAGGCGCGCCTGGCCGCCCACAAGCGGCTCGGCGGACCCGACCCGAGCACCGGCACGAACCCGAGCACCGGCAGGCGCTGACCCGGCGGGCGGCCGCCGGACAGTTCTGAGGGCCGGCGGCCCGTTCTGGGGCAAGAAGTCCTGAGCGGTCCCGCGTACTACTGGTATCTGACACATTCAGTCGGCTGGATTCCGCGCGGGGGCGCGGCGGCCACAATCGGACGGGGAACCGATGTCCGCCACGACGCACTCCGGAGCGCGCACGCGCGTTCCCTCGATGCGCCGTCCCTCCCCTGCACTGCTCCTGCTCGGCGCCGGACTCGTGCTGTGGGGCTATCTCGGCCTCGTCACCCTCTGGTCACCGAGCACTGTCGGGATCGCGGTGTGGGCAGTCCTCGGCGCCTTCCTCGTTCCCACCGCCCTGGTGCTCGCGCTCGCCCGGCGAGCCTCGTCGCCCGTCCTTCCGCGAGCCGTGCTGCTGCGGGCGATGCTTCTGGGCGGCGTGCTGGCGGCGGCTCTCGGCGGGCCGGTCCTCGACGCGCTTCAGACAGCCGTTCCCTCTCCGTTCCTGGGGTTCCTGCTGGCCTCCGCCTCGCAGCAGGCGATCCTCGCGGTCCTCATGGTCGCGATCGCCTGGCGGCTTCCCCGCACAGGACGGGTCGGCCGCTATGTCGGCGCGGCGGTGGGCGCCGGATATGCCGGCTTCGCCGCCCTGGGGGCGATCCTCGAGGCGCATACGGCCTTCGGCTCCCGCCCGCTTCCTGCGGCGGTCGGCAACCCGATGCTCATCGAGGCGGGAGTGACACTGCAGTCCGCGGTCCTCGCGCCCGTCGGCTATCCGGTGTGGACGGCGCTGCTCGGGTCGGCGCTGCTCGCGGCCCTGAACCGGGCGAGCGGCGCGCGTCCGCCGCTGAAGGTCGCGGCGGCGCTCGCCTTCGTCGTCCTCACCGACACGGTCGTGCACGCGGGGTTCGTGGTCACCGGCGGAGTGCTCGGCACCTCGAGCACCGCTCTGATCGTGCAGACCTTCGCCGCGCTGGCCTTGTCCCTGCCCGCCGCCCTCGTGCTGCGCTCGCTGGGACGACGCGAGTCAGGACGGATCGCCGTCCTCGCGATCACGGAACCTGCCACCCTGGAGCCGGCTGTCGCTCGGCTGGTCGCGGCTCAGGCCGGCGGCGCGTAGAGGAACAGGGCCACCTGATACGCCGGGATCGTGCGCACGCCGTACTGGTGCGTCATCCCGTGGTTGTACTCCTCGATCACGACGTTCCCGTCGGAGAGCACGTCCTTCACGTAGGCGACATGGTTGCCGTTGAACCAGGCCACCGAGCCCACCTTCGGCTCGCTGCCCGTCGCCCAGCCGTGCGACTGCCAGGCATGCGCCCACTGGGATGCGTCGCCGCCGCCGGGGGTGAGTCTCGACCACGTCCACGTGAAGGGCGCCGACGTGGAGCCGGCGTCGCGGTTGAGGCGCCACGCGACGAAGTCGACGCACTCGCGGTAGTAGTAGCCGAGGGGCGATAGTCCGCCGCCCTCCACGTCGGCAGCGTCGTACGGCCAGGGGTAGTCGTCTCCGAGCTCCCGGGCGCCGGACGCGTCGTAGTCCGCGGCGCGCTGGGCGCGGCCGGGGTCAGCGATGCGGCGCGCCATCTCCGCGTCCGAGGTGGCCGAGATGCCGCCCCGGTCGATGGATGCCGAAGCCGCCGAGGCGGAGACGACGAAGGCGGGCCCGGCCTGGAGCGATGACCCCGCGGACGGGTCGTCGGAGAAGGTCGAGGCGTAGGCGGGGAGGGCGGCGGTCGCGAAGAGACAGGGGACGACGAGAACGGCGACCGCCGCGCTCAGACCGCGCCGCTTCATCCCGGTGGGCGCCACCACGACCAGCCGACCGCGCTCATGCCGGGGACGAGCAGACGGCGCAGGCTCGGCGAGAACGCCGCGCCGGTGCCCGCGCGCGACCTTGGCCGGGGCAGCGTCCGGGGCGGGGCGCAGGTCCCTCCGGCGAGGCAGGGCGGCGGAGCCGCTCCCGATATCGAGGGGCCGAGGACCCGCGGACACGCCTGACTCGACCAAACCCACCCCACCCGGAAGACGTCTCATGTGTGCCATCCGGAGCCGGACGACCTTCCGAGAGTACGTGACGAGCACCCCACTGTCACGGAAGGGTAACGGCGAGTGTCGCTAATCGAAGATCACGCAGCAGGGGCGAGGTACTCCGACCAGTCCGGTTGGGGCCGCTCGACACCCCGGACCAGCCACGCCGTGCCGTGCGGCATGCGGGGAATGATCCGCAGCTGCCAGCCCATCTCGGTCGGCGTCCTGTCACCCTTGATGTTGTTGCAGCGGAGGCAGCACGCGACGAGGTTCTCCCACGAGTCGGCACCCCCACGCGACCGCGGCAGCACGTGATCGACGGTGCTCGCCGAGTGGCCGCAGTAGGCGCAGCGCTGGCCATCGCGCCGCAGGACACCCCGTCGCGAGACCGGGATGCGGCGTCCGCCCGGGATCCGCACGTAGCGGGTCAGCACGATGACACTCGGCCGCTCCCACGATCCGGACGAGCAGACGACCGGATGACCCCGATCGGAGGCCACCACGGTGGCCTTTCCGCCCATCACGAGTACGAGTGCTCGCTTGAAGGAGATGACGGCGAGCGGCTCGAAGCCCGCGTTCAAGACCAGAGTGCGCATCCGGATCCTCTCGAGACGGCCTGCACGGCTTGCAGGCACCCGAATCGCCGTGGAGGGGCGCAGGATGCAGAAAAGGGCACCGTCTAGTGACGGCGCCCTTTCTCTTCGACCACGAACAGGCCGCGGTCGAGTATCCGGCAGGCGTGCCAGCGGCTCGCAAGCGCGCAGACACCCACGGTTTGGGCGCTGGAACTCGGATTCACTGGCTGCCGTCCTCTCGGTGACGTGAGGTCAGGGTAATACACGCGGCGGACGGGACGACGCAGCGGATCGGCCGCAGCGCACCTCGTTGCCCTCAGATGCCGAGGCGGACGAAGAAGACGTTGCTGTCCCAGATGGGCTGCACCCGCACCGAGGCGCCCTCGTACGGCGCGTGCAGGATGTTGCCGTTGCCGGCGTAGATGCCGTCGTGGCTCAGGTCCCCGAAGATCACCAGGTCGCCGGGCTGGGCATCTGCCTGCGAGATGACCGTTCCCAGCTGGGACTGGCTCGTCACGGAGTGGGGCAGCGAGATGCCGAACTGGGCATAGACGAACATCACGAGCCCCGAGCAGTCGAAGCCGGACGGGTCGGCGCCGCCGTAGACGTACGGCACTCCCAGGTACTGCTGGCCGACCTGGTAGACCTGGTCGAGGCTGAAGTTCGGATAGGGCGGGTTCGACGTGTAGTCGGAGGCCGTGGGACCGCTGTACGAGGAGTACGACGCCTCGAGCTGCGCGCGGAGAGCCTTCGCCTCCGCGGCGGCCTGGGCGGCAGCTTCCTTCGCAACCTTCGCGGCCTTGGCGGCGGCCAGCTCCTCCAGCGTCGTGGCGGTGAAGACGTCGCGTGATGCGTCCGCCGCCACGACACCCGCGGGGACCTGGACGGTCTGTGCGCCGGAGAGCTTGAGGGCGCTCACATCACTCGAGGCGAATTCGGGCTGCGCGTTGGCGATCGGATCGAAGGCGTACGACGGGATCGCGATGGTGGCGAAGAGCCCCATCGCGAGCGTCATCACGACGATGTTGAGGGCGCCGCGGCCTCGCGCCGAGCGCGGGGGACGCGACGGCGCCGCCGCACGCACTCCTGCTCCGGAGGTCCGGGCGGGGCGGCGGGACGGGGTCTCGGCTGCACGCGTCGAGCGGCGGGTGGCGTGCAGGGGGGTCGACACGGACCCCCTCGGCATCACTGCGTTGGAGGAATCGGGTGTCGGGTCGGACGACTCCCGGGGGGAGCCGTCGCGGTCACTCGATCGGGCCAATGGAACCTCCTGCGCCCCGTATCCGCTGGCGCGGATACCCGTCCTCACGTTGCTAGGCGTCTCAGGGAATATCGCGTGACGGTGGCTTGGAAGCGTCGCGATTCCCGGCCCAAAGGCCGGCCTTCTGGCCTCCGGGCAGCCATCAGGCTACGGCAGGAGGGGCCGTATGTCACTTTCCGACGCGCGGAAGGCAACGAATGGATAACTCTTCAGACCGCCACGAAGATGTGCACGGCCACTTCGACCGGCAATTCGATGCCGCCCTCGACGCCGTCGCCCTGAACCGCGACATAGCCTCCCGCCGCCCGCAGCTGCACGCTCGCGCCCGGCATCACACCGGCCTGCTTGAGCTGCAGCAGGAGCTCCGGGTCGAACTGCACGGGCTCACTGAGGCGGCGCACGGTCGCGCGAACGGGCCCCGAGCTGGCCCGCGCGCAGTCGACGATGTTGATCACACCGGCAAGGAAGGCGACCGCCGGGGACTTGTCGACGTCCTCGATGCGCGGGATCGGGTTGCCGTAGGGCGACTCGGTGGGATTGCCGAGGATGTGGATGAGCTTCTGCTCCACCTGCTCGCTCATCACGTGCTCCCAGCGGCACGCCTCCTCATGCACGAACTCCCACTCCAGCCCGATCACGTCGCTGAGCAGCCGTTCCGCCAGGCGGTGCTTGCGCATCACGTGCATCGCCTTGAGCCGACCGCCGGAGGTGAGCTCGAGGTGCCGGTCCCCGGAGACGACGACGAGGCCATCCCGCTCCATGCGGGCCACGGTCTGCGACACGGTGGGGCCGGAGTGACCGAGGCGCTCGGAGATGCGCGCCCGCAGCGGGACGATGTCCTCCTCCTCGAGATCGAGGATCGTGCGCAGGTACATCTCCGTGGTGTCCACGAGATCGGTCACGAAGGCCTCCTGTACGCACGCGCTCAGCAGGGAGTTTACCGGGCGGGCGCACCGGGCCGGCGCCGTGCCCGGCGCGGCCCGAATAGGCTGATGGACCATGGCCGCCGTTCCCATCCCCGCTGAATTGCTCCCCCGAGACGGCCGCTTCGGCTGCGGCCCGTCGAAGGTCCGCCCTGAGCAGCTGGTCTCCCTGGCCACCGAGGGTGCGGCGCTGTTCGGCACCTCGCACCGGCAGAAGCCGGTGAAGCGACTCGTGGGCCGAGTTCGTGAGGGCCTCGCGGACCTGTTCGCGCTGCCGGACGGCTACGAGCTCATCCTCGGCAATGGCGGCTCCACCGCGTTCTGGGACGCCGCGGCGTTCTCGCTGATCGAGCGGCGCAGCCAGAACCTCACCTTCGGCGAGTTCGGCGCGAAGTTCGCCAAGGCCGCGTCGGCTCCGTTCCTGGAGGCGCCGATCGTGCGCACCGCCCCCGCGGGAAGCGTCACCGCTGCCGAGGTCACCGAGGGCGTCGACGTCTACGCCTGGCCGCACAACGAGACCTCGACGGGGGTCATGGCACCGGTCCGCAGGGTGCGGGGCGATGCGGGAGCGCTCACCGTCATCGACGCGACCAGCGCCGCCGGCGGCATCGCGGTCGACGCACGTGAATTCGACGTCTACTACTTCGCCCCCCAGAAGAACTTCGCAAGCGACGGCGGCCTCTGGCTCGCCGCCTTCTCCCCCGCCGCGCTCGAGCGGGTGGCGCGCATCGCGGCGGGCGACCGCTGGATCCCCGAATTCCTCAGCCTGCAGACGGCCGTCGACAACTCCCGGCTCGACCAGACCCTGAACACTCCGGCGATCGGCACACTGCTGCTGCTCGCCGAACAGGTCGACTGGATGCTCGGCAGCGGTGGCCTCGCCTGGGCGGACGCACGTACCCGTGAGTCGTCGTCGGTGCTCTACGACTGGGCCGCTCGCACCCCTGCCGCGACGCCATTCGTCAGCGATCCGGATGCGCGGAGCCAGGTGGTCGTCACGATCGACTTCGACGACACGGTCGACGCGGCGGCCGTGGCCGCGGCGCTGCGAGAGAACGGGATCGTCGACACGGAGCCGTACCGCAAGCTGGGCCGCAACCAGCTGCGAGTGGCGACGTTCGTCGCGATCGAGCCCGAGGATGTGCGCGCCCTCACCCGGTGCCTCGACTACGTGCTCGAGCGCCTCGGATGAGGTTCTACCTGCGAGACAGCGAGCGCCGGCCCGACCCGGATCCGGTGCGGACGGACGACCGCAAGGCGGTGCTCGCCGGGCTCATCGTGTGGGTCGCAGGCCTGCTCATCGCTCTGCTGGTGGCCGCGGTGCAGGGCGGCGGCGTCGAGACGGGCGTCGTGTGGCTCTGCACCGCCGGGATCGCCCTGGGCCTCGGGTTCCTCGTCTACACCGAGCGGCGCCGTCGCCGCAGCGGCCGCGGCTGACGCAGCCGAGGCGTCAGCGGACCCGCTCGATCGCGTCCGCCCCGGTCTCGGCCCCGGTGTCCTCTGCGGACACGGCCATGTCGCCGTCGTCAGCGTGAGGGGCCGCGCGCTGGTCGAGCGCGTCGTCCTCATCGTCCTCGTCGACGAGTTCCAGCTCCGCCTCGGCGTCCTCGAACTCCACTCCGTCGAGCACATCGTCCTCGTCGTCGAGCAGGTCGTCCTCGTCCGGGCCTTCGTCGTCGTCATCGTCGATGACGAGGCTGCCCTCGCCGTCCTTGGCGTCCTGCGCGATCTGATAGTCGACCAGCCGATCGGACCAGGGCACCCACTCGGGCGCGACCAGGGCGTCCTCGCCGGGAAGCAGGGTCAGCTCGAGCACCGACGGCTCGTCGGCGCCGTCGAGGACGGACACGTAGACCGCCCAGCTCCACCCGGGGTAGCCGGGCATGGCCGTGCCGAACCGGACATCGAGAACGCCCTCGCTCACCTCATCAAGGCCGATCAGCTCCCCGACGGTGTCGTCCGGCGTGGTCTCCAGCAGCGCCGCGCGGGCCGCCGCCACGACGGCCGCGTCGCCCGCCCCGGCGTCACGCATCGAGGTCATCCGCCACCCTGCGCAGCACCGCGGCGATCTTGGCCGTGTGGCTGCTGTCGGGGTAGCGTCCGCGCTTGAGGCTGGCGCCGACTCCGTCCAGGAGCTTCACGAGGTCCTCGACGATGATCGCCATGTCGTCAGCGGGCTTCCGTGCCGCCTTGGCGAGGCTGGGCGGGGCCTCGAGGATCCGGGCGGACAGCGCCTGCATGCCGCGCTTGCCGTCGACGACTCCGAATTCGAGCTTCGTCCCCGGCTTGACCGCGGTGACTCCGGCGGGCAGCGCCGACGCGTGCAGGAAGACCTCCTGACCGTCGTCGGAGCTGATGAATCCGAAACCCTTCGCTTCGTCGAAGAATTTCACCTTGCCGGTGGGCATGTCACTCGCCTTCTCTGCATACGTGGGAATGCCCGACGATTCTACGGCCCCGACCGTCCCCGGCGAGCGGCCGCCCCTATCCTGGACGGCATGGCCCGCACCTCCCGCCCTGCGGAACCCAACCCTCTCGAGGTCTCGCGGATCGAGCGGAGCCTCGCGTTCATGTCGCTGGCGATCATCGCCCTGTCGGCCCTCGCGCTGTTCGCGGTGCTGCTGGCGCCGGCGTTCGGCCGTCAGGACTACACGCAGGGCCCGTGGCCGGCGATCCTGGTGCTCCCCTATGTGGGGCTGCCCACCGGACTGCTGCTCCTGCTCGCGCTGCTCGTGGTCAATGGGGTGCGGCGAGCGCGACACGCGCGCTCCTCGTCCTGACCGGGGCCGGCCCAGGAGCGTCCGTGGCTGCAGTGCGCCCCGGAGACTCCCAGCCGCCACCCAGCCCACGCGCAGATAATGAGCGACATGGCTGATGGCCCCCGCATCCTCATCGTCGACGACGAACCGAACATCCGCGACCTGCTGACGACCAGCCTCCGGTTCGCCGGCTTCGCCGTGCGCGCGGTCGGCAACGGCGCCGCTGCCATCTCGGCGGTCCTCGAGGAGGAGCCAGATCTGATCATCCTCGATGTGATGCTCCCCGACATGAACGGCTTCGGCGTCACCAAGCGGCTCCGCTCCTCCGGCTACACCTCCCCCATCCTGTTCCTCACGGCGAAGGACGACACCGAGGACAAGATCACCGGCCTCACGGTCGGCGGCGACGACTACGTCACCAAGCCGTTCAGCCTCGACGAGATCGTCGCGCGCATCAAGGCGATCCTCCGCCGCACCATGCACGCGGAGGAGGACGCCATCATCCGCGCGGGCGAGCTGACCATGGACCAGGACACGCACGAGGTCACGATCGGCTCCCAGGCGGTGGAGCTGAGCCCCACCGAGTTCAAGCTGCTGCGCTACCTGATGCTCAACCCGAACCGGGTGCTGTCGAAGGCGCAGATCCTCGACCACGTGTGGGAGTACGACTTCAATGGTGACGCGGGGATCGTGGAGTCCTACATCTCCTACCTCCGCCGCAAGCTCGACCAGTACTCGGCGGAGCCGATCATCCAGACCAAGCGCGGGTTCGGCTACATGCTGAAGGCCGCCAAGGTCTGAGCCGTCCGCTGAGGCGTCCCCCCAGCGGCGGTACCTACACTGAGGTCCCGTGCACAAGACGCTGGTGGAATGGTGGAGCAGCATCTCGCTGCGCACCAAGATCACCGGTGTCACGGTTCTCCTGCTGACGTTCGGCCTGCTCGTCACCGGCCTCGGCACGATGACGGTGATGCGCAACTTCCTCTACGCCGAGGTCGACAGCCAGGTGATGCAGGCCGCGCAGGACCTGAAGGACTACGCGGACGACTCCGAGCTCGGCTCCTCGACGTTCCCCACCGACTACGCCATCGGCCTGCTCGACGCGAACGGTCAGCTCGCGCGCGCCAACAAGACCTGGCTGCAGTCGGGCGCTCGCCCCGAGGCCGGGCATGTGGACCTGGACTTCACGCTGGCCCAGAAGGGGCAGCCCTTCACCCTGCGCAGCGCGGATCAGACCAAGGAGTGGCGGGCGGTGTCGCTGCTGGCCACCGACTATCGCTCGTTCGTGATCGGGCTGCCGCTCGACACCACCAACAAGGCCGTCGCGCGCATGTTCACCCTCTTCCTGCTCTTCAGCATCGTGGTGGTCGTGCTCGGCGCCGTGCTGACCCGTCTGCTGGTGACCTCCGCCTTCGGCCCGCTGCGGCAGGTTGAGCGGACGGCGGCCGAGATCGCCGACGGGGACTTCAGCCAGCGGCTGGCGGGCGCCACTCCCAACACCGAGGTGGGCCGCCTCAACCGCTCCCTCAACACCATGCTGAGCCGCATCGACAAGGCGTTCAGCGATCGGGCCCGCACGATCGAGCAGATGCGTCGGTTCGTCGGGGACGCGAGCCACGAGCTGCGCACGCCGCTCGTGTCCGTCCGCGGCTACGCCGAGCTGTACCGGATGGGCGCCCTGCAGTCGCCGGAGGACGTGGCGCAGGCGATGGATCGCATCGAGCGCGAGGCGATCCGCATGGGCGGCCTCGTGCAGGACCTCCTCGAACTGGCGCGCCTCGACGAGACGAAGCCGCTGCAGCTCGCGCCGGTGGCGCTCCTCCCCCTCGCCAAGGACGCCGCGCTCGACGCGATGGCGTCGTCGCAGGGCCGGGTCGTGAGCGTCGTGACGGACCAGACCGTCCCGGGCGACGAGTTCGAGCTCGTCGAGGACGACACGGTGGAGGGCCTGCTCGAGGACGAGACGGTGGACGGCGACGACCCGGGCGAGGACCCCGAGGCGGCCGTCGCGGGTGCGCCCGCCAAGGGGCGTGCGGCCCGGGCGGCACGGAGGTCCCGGACCGGGCCGGCGACCGGTCCTCTCGCCTTCTCCCGCGCGCGGCTCGCCCGACTGCGCCGGCGTGCTCCCGGCACGGGCCTTCCCGTGGTCGTGATGGCGGACGCCCCGCGCACGGACCTGCCCGCTCAGGCGGCGATCGTGCTGGGCGAGGAGAACAAGATCCGGCAGGTCCTGACGAATCTGCTCGGCAACGCCACCCGCTTCACGCCCCGGGACACCCCCATCGAGATCGTCGTGCGCACCGACCCGGAGACCTCCACGGCGATCGTCGAGATCGTCGACCACGGTGAGGGCATCCCGCCGCAGGTGCGGGAGAAGATCTTCCAGCGATTCTGGCGTGCGGACAGCTCTCGCACCCGCGACACGGGCGGCAGCGGTCTGGGCCTCGCGATCGTGTCCGCGATCGTCGCCGCCCACAAGGGAACCGTGGAGGTGGACGAAACGCCGGGCGGCGGGGCCACCTTCCGGGTGCGGCTGCCGCTCCTCCCCAGGGAGCCCGAAGAGGACGGCGACGACGCTTCCGAGGACTGACGGGAAGGGCCGCCGAGCCGCTTCTAGGCTCTGCTCGCCCGGCCCAGCCTGTCCGAAGGAGCAGTCCATGACCCGATTCAGCGTCGACGGTGAAGCGGTCCTCGCCGCGTCCTCCGCGGTGGCCTCCACCATTCCGCGCGTGCAGAGCGACGTCGCGGCACTCCTCGCGCAGTTGACTTCGCTGCAGGAGAGCTGGGGCGGCAGCGCGGCGCTCGCGTTCCAGTCCGTCGTGAACGACTGGCGGACCACCCAGCAGCGCGTCGACGAGGCACTCGTGGCCATCAACCAGGCCCTCGCCGCCGCGGGCCGGCAGTACCTCGACGTGGAGGAGGCGAACGCGCGGATGTTCCGGGCTGGCTAGCGTCGACCCGCCCCGCGGCGGGCAGGGGACGGCGTCGCTGCCCAGGCAGTTGCGCGCTAAGCGTCGCGCGCAAAACTCGCCTCGACGGGTCCCCTCCTCAAGGACCTGCCCGTCGCACCGCGCCGGGGGAAAAGAGGAAGGGCGGCCCCTTTCGGGGCCGCCCTTCTGCGTTCACTCTGATCAGATCAGAAGTCCATGCCACCCGTGGGGTCGCCGGCCGGGGCCGGGTTCCGCTCGGGCTTCTCCGCCACGACCGCATGGGTCGTGAGGAAGAGGGCGGCGATCGACGCGGCGTTGACGAGCGCGGAGCGCGTCACCTTGGCCGGGTCGATGATGCCCTGTGCGAACATGTCGCCGTACTCACCGGTCGCGGCGTTGAGGCCATGACCGACGGGGAGCGAGCGGACCTTCTCGGCCACGACGCCAGGCTCCATGCCGGCGTTGAAGGCGATCTGCTTGAGCGGCGCGTCGATCGCGATGCGAACGATGTTCGCACCGGTCGCCTCGTCGCCAGTCAGGCTGGTCACAGCCTCGCTCGCGAAGGCGATCTTTCCGGCCTGGATCAGTGCCACGCCACCACCGGCGACGATGCCCTCCTCGACGGCTGCCTTCGCGTTGCGAACGGCGTCCTCGATGCGGTGCTTGCGCTCCTTGAGCTCGACCTCGGTCGCCGCACCCGCCTTGATGACGGCGACGCCGCCGGCGAGCTTGGCGAGGCGCTCCTGGAGCTTCTCGCGGTCGTAGTCGCTGTCGGTGTTCTCGATCTCCGAGCGGATCTGGGCCACGCGGCCGGCGATCTGCTCGGTGTCGCCCGCGCCGTCGACGATGGTCGTCTCGTCCTTGGTGATGGTGACCTTGCGAGCCTGACCGAGCAGGTCGAGGGTGACGTTCTCGAGCTTGAGACCGACCTCCTCAGAGATGACCTGGCCGCCGGTGAGGATCGCGATGTCCTGCAGCTGCGCCTTGCGGCGGTCGCCGAAGCCCGGAGCCTTGACGGCGACCGACTTGAAGATGCCGCGGATCTTGTTGACCACGAGGGTCGCGAGAGCCTCGCCGTCGACGTCCTCGGCGATGATGAGCAGCTGCTTGCCACTCTGGATGACCTTGTCGACGATCGGCAGCAGGTCCTTGATCGCGGAGATCTTGGAGTTGACGATGAGGATGTACGGGTCCTCGAAGACCGCCTCCTGGCGCTCCGGGTCCGTGACGAAGTACGCCGACAGGAAGCCCTTGTCGAAGCGCATGCCCTCCGTCAGCTCGAGCTCGGTGCCGAAGGTGTTCGACTCCTCGACGGTGACGACGCCCTCCTTGCCGACCTTGTCGATCGCCTCGGCGATGATCGCGCCGATCTCGGGGTCCGCGGCGGAGATGGACGCGGTCGCGGCGATCTCTTCCTTGGTCTCGATCTCCTTGGCGCCCTCGACGAGCGCCTTCGAGACGGCCGCGACGGCCTTCTCGATGCCGCGCTTCAGGCTGATGGGGTCGGCGCCGGCCGCGACGTTGCGCAGCCCCTCGCGCACGAGCGCCTGAGCGAGAACGGTGGCCGTCGTGGTGCCGTCACCGGCGACGTCGTCCGTCTTCTTGGCGACCTCCTTGACGAGCTCCGCGCCGATCTTCTCGTACGGGTCGTCGAGCTCGATCTCCTTGGCGATGGAGACGCCGTCGTTCGTGATCGTGGGGGCGCCCCACTTCTTCTCGAGGACGACGTTGCGGCCACGGGGGCCGAGCGTCACCTTCACGGTGTCGGCGAGGATGTTCAGACCGCGCTCGAGGCCGCGTCGGGCCTCTTCATCGAAGGCAATGATCTTAGACATATGTGTTTGTCGTCCCTCCCGGACGTTGGGCGAATGCTTGGCACTCTGACATTCCGAGTGCTAATCAATCTTGGCAGTCGACCCCTGAGAGTGCAAGACGACCGGATCAGGGCGTCAGGGTGAGCAG
>NZ_JAODMK010000033.1 GCF_025465545.1 Naasia sp.
GCGCGAGGTACTCGATGTTCACCTGGTGCACGATGCCGGTGCCGGGCGGCACGACCTTGAAGTCGTCGAACGCGGTCTGCCCCCAGCGGAGGAACTGGTAGCGCTCGCCGTTGCGCTCGTACTCGATCTCGACGTTGCGCTCGAAGGCGTCCGCCTGGCCGAACAGGTCGGCAATGACCGAGTGGTCGATCACGAGCTCGGCGGGCGCGAGCGGATTGATCTTGGTGGGGTCGCCGCCGAGGGCGCCGACCGCCTCGCGCATGGTGGCGAGGTCGACGATGCAGGGGACGCCGGTGAAGTCCTGCATGACCACGCGGGCCGGGGTGAACTGGATCTCCGTGTCCGGCTCGGCCTGGGGGTTCCAGCCGGCGAGGGCGCGGATGTGGTCGGCGGTGATGTTGAGGCCATCCTCCGTGCGGAGGAGGTTCTCGAGGAGCACCTTCAGGCTGTACGGCAGCGAGGCCGAGCCCTCGACCTTGTCGAGCCGGAAGATCTCGTAGTCGGTCCCGCCGACCGAGAGGCGATCCTTGGCCCCGAAGCTGTCCACTGCGGACATGTCGTCCTCCTTCTCACGAGGGCGACGCCCTCAAGTCCATCCTCGTTGCGCCGAGCGGGCGTCTGCGCCCTCGTGCCATTCTCTCCTCGGGTCCTGGAGTGCACCAGGAAGGCCTGCCTTACCGGGGCCGCTCAGGAGTTCCGAAAACTATCTCGACGTCGAGATAAAACTAGCACCGCGGTCAGCTCTGGCCGGCGGGGCCCGCACCGACCTCGCGGCTCCCGGGCCCGGCCGGGAACGCGGCGCGCACGATGAGCAGGGAGAGCACGAGCAGCGGTGCGAAGAGGGGCAGCCCCATGATCAGCTTGAAGGTGCCGAGCAGCTCGGTCTGGCCCGAGAAGTAGAGCGGCGCCTGCACGGCGAGGCGGAGTGCGAACAGGGCCACCCACATCAGGGTGAGCCCCTGCATCGCCCGGAATTTGCGCCGGCTGCCGCGCCACGCGGTTCCCTCCCCGTAGAGGAAGCCGATGGCGACGCCGAGCAGCGGCCAGCCCACCAGCACGGAGACCAGCAGCCCGCCGCCGTAGACGGCGTTCGTGAGGAGCCCGAGCACGAAGTTGTCCTCGGCCCGCCCGGTGAACAGGGCGAGGCCTGCCGAGGCCAGGGTGGCGACGAGGCCGCCGACCGCGGGCGAGACCGGGCTGCGCTGCAGGACCCGCAGCAGCACGAAGACGGCGGCCATCCCCGCGGAGACGCCGAGCGCGAGCGGCAGCGACGAGGTGATCGAGAACAGGAGCACGAACAGCACTCCGGGCACCAGCGCCTCGAGGATGCCCCGGACGCCGCCGATCGAGTCGAGCACCGTGCGGCCCGTGACCGGCGCGCCATCGGCGACCGTGCCGAACCCGGCCCGCCGGGCGGCGGCCGCGAGGGCCGCGCCGACCGCCTCGTCCGGAGCGTCCTCGCGCGCGGGTCCGTCCGCCATCCGGCTCACGCGCCAGGAAGCTGCGTGCCGACCTGCGGGCCGGCGGAGCCCGTCGGCACGTGCAGGGGAATGAGGTCGCGGGGCGGCATCGGCGTCGCGCCGCGCACCACCACCACGCTGCGGAAGAGGTCCTCGATGTGCATCGCCGCCTCGGGGTTCACCGCCCCCTCGCCAGCGATCACGCCGCGGAGGAACCAGCGGGGACCGTCGACACCGATGAAGCGCGCGATCCGGGACGACTGCGGCTGGCCGGGACCCGCCACCACCGGGATGTTCGCCACGAGCTCCGGGCCGAACGGCCCATCCGCCTCACGGGTGGTGCCGCCCTGCTTGCGGATCTGCTCGGCGATCTGGGCACGGATCTCGTGCCACAGGCCGCTGGACCGGGGCGCCGCGAACGGCTGCACCTGCAGGGTCGAGCCCGCGTAGTCCAGGCCGACCGCGACGACCCGCTTGGTGTTCTCCTCGACCTCGAGGCGCAGATGCAGCCCCTCGCGAGGAACGATCTTGACCCCGCCGAGGTCGACGTAGGGGCGGACCGCGTTGGCCTCGCTCACGTCCAGGGGCCCGGTGGACTCCCGGTCAGGGGGTGCCGACTTCGGCTGCGAGACCTCGCCCGTCGAGTCACTCATGAGTGGATCCTTCCTTGCTGGGCGGGGTGCCGGTCCCCGTCGCATAGCCGGTCGAGCCGAAGCCGCCGTCGCCCCGGTGCGATCCCGGGAGGACGTGGACCGGCACGAACCGGACCGGCGACACCGGCATCACGACGATCTGCGCGATCCGGTCGCCGGCGCGCACCCGATACTCCTCGGTGCGGTCCGTGTTGAGAAGCACGACACGGATCTCTCCACGGTATCCCGCGTCGATCGTGCCCGGGCTGTTGACGATCGTGATGCCGTGCCGGAACGCGAGTCCGCTGCGCGGCACGACGAATCCGACGTACCCCTCGGGGAGCGCGATCGCCACACCGGTCCCCACCGTGACCCGCTCTCCCGGGGCGAGCACCGCGTCCTCGGCGGCGGCGAGGTCGGCCCCCGCGTCGCCCGGGTGGGCGTATGAGGGGAGCTGGTTCCCCGTGATCAGCACCGGCACGCTCTGAAGCACGGGACGAGGCTAGCCGATCGGGTCTGATGGAATGAGGTGTGCCCTACCGCGAACGCCTCTCGCCCTCACCGTGGATCTACCTGGCCTGTGCGCTGATCGTCCCCGCCTGCCTGCTCGTCTTCGCGCCCATCTCCTGGCTGGCCGGCATCGTCAGCGCCGTGCTGCTGTTCGGCGGCGTCTGCGCGCTGCTCTACTTCACCTCGCCGACGCTGACGGTGCAGAACGGGGAATTCCGGGCCGGAACGGCCCACATCCCGCTCCGCTTCACCGGGGCGGCGACCGGCTATCGGCGGGAGCAGGCCACGGCGGCGCGCGGGGTGGACCTCGACGCCCGCGCCTTCCTCCGCCTCCGGGGCTGGGTCGACCCGGTCGTGCGCGTCGACATCACCGACCCGGAGGACCCGACGCCGTACTGGCTCGTCTCCACCCGCCGGCCGGAGGAGCTCATCGCGGCCCTCGAATCGGCGCGCGCCACCGGCTAGGACCCCGGACGCACGAAAGGCCCCGGTCTCCCGGGGCCTTTCGTCCGCGTGTGTGCGGGTCTCAGAGCTGGCACTCGGCGCAGACCGGGCCCAGCTTCGTCTCGTGGTCGAGCTGCGAGCGGTGCTTCACAAGGAAGCAGGACACGCAGGTGAACTCGTCCGCCTGAGGCGGGAGCACGACCACATCGAGGTCCAGGTCCGAGAGATCGGCACCCGGGAGATCGAAGCTTGCGGGATTATCGGCGTCCTCGACATCCACAACTCCGGACAGCTTGTCCGGGACACGCTCCTTCAGCGCTTCGATCGACTCGGAGTCGTCGTCGGTCTTGCGAGGGGCGTCGTAATCGGTCGCCATTCCCATCCACTTCTTCTACATCGGCCGTGATTGGCGGCGACAGTCTGCTGGATCGGCCCAGTGATTGCAAACCCGGGTTCGGGCGTGACGCCGACGGGTACAGAACTTCCGGCGCGCCCTCCGTATTCCCCGGAATGCTGGCCCCCCGGTGACATCCTGAGGGGGACGAAGGAGAGGCCGCGCGCATGCAGCATCTGAGGGCCGTCGCCATCGAGAACGGCGCCATTCTGGCGACCGCACAGGACGGCAGTCGATACCGGATCGAGCTCGACGAGGAGCTGCGGGCACGCCTGCGCGGTTCCGCCGCCGGAGGTGGCGCAGGACGCAAGTCCTCGCCGCGCGAGATCCAGACCTACATCCGGGGCGGCATGTCCGCGGAGCAGGTGGCGAAGCTCACCGGTGCGCCGCTTGAATACGTGCAGCGCTACGAGGGACCGATCCTCGCCGAGCGGGAGTACATGGCGAGTGCGGCTCTCGCGGTGCCGATCCTGTCCCTGCGCAATCCGGAGGACCCCGAGGGCGCGCCTCCCACCTTCGGCGCGGTGCTCGCGGAACGCCTCACCCAGCTCGCGGCCTCGGGAACCCGCTGGTCCAGCTGGAAGGAGCCGGAGGGCGGGTGGGTGCTCAAGGTCGCCTTCACCGCGGACTCCATCGAGCACGATGCCCGTTGGGCCTTCGACGCCAAGAAGAGCGCGCTGCTTCCCCTGAACAGCGAGGCGGTCGCGCTCTCCCAGCAGGGTGACCTCGGCGGCACCCTCATGCCGCGGCTCCGCGCCGTCACCGCCGAGCCGGGCGTGCCCAGCACGTCGCGCTTCGACTCGGCCGTGTTCGACTTCCCCGAGGAGGCTCCGACGCCAGACCCGGTCCTTCCTCTCGAGCCCGCGGCGACCACCGGACGAGTGCGGCTGCCGTCGGCCTACACGGGCTCCATCGGCATCGTCGGCCGCGACCAGCCGCCGGCCGAGCCGGCCCCGACCGCCGACCTGCTCGAGGCCCTCCGCCGTCGGCGGGGCGAGCGCGAGTCGGCGAGCTTCGAGGACGAGAGGCCGGAAGGCCGTCACCCGAGCACCGGGGCGATCCGCCTGCTCGAGCGGGTGCGCGGTGAGCAGCCCACCGACTCGGTCGACCTGCCCGGTCGCCCGTCCTCCGCCACTGGACCGGTCCCGACCAAGGGATCGCGCCGGGGGCGCACCTCCATGCCCAGCTGGGATGAGATCGTGTTCGGCGCCCGTCCGGAGGACGACCCGGCCTAGGCCCCGAACCGCAGCAGCGGCACGCGCGTCTCCTCGCTCGTCCAGGAGCCGTGCTGCCCGATCATGCCGCGCGAGCCAGCGGTCGCGGTCCGCGAGTCGTAGTAGGCGACGAGGGATCGGGCGGCCACCAGGATGTCGCCGATCCTCGGGGCCACCTCGGCATCGACGGGGCCGTACCAGCCCTCCGCGATCGCCTCCTCCCGCGACCGGACCCAGGCACGCTCCCCCTCGGCGGTCCGCCAGCGCTCGAGCAGCGCCCGCCGCTCCCCCTCCGCCAGGTCCGACTCCAGGTAGAGGTGCAGCAGCCGGGGCTCGCCGCCCACGTGCCGCACCCCGTCGACGAGCATCGGGTTCTCATCGAAGAGGATCTGCCGATGCTCGGGGACGTCCACGATGCCGTGGTCGGCGGTGACGAGCAGCAGCACGTCTCGCGGCAGCCGGGCGAGAGCGGCCCGGAGCGCGCCGTCCACCTCCTCGAGGGCCTCGGCCCAGGCATCCGACTGCCAGCCCTTCGCATGCGCGGCGCTGTCCACCTCGGGGATGTAGAGGTAGACGACCGCTGAGCCCTGCCGCACCTGCTCGAGGGCGGCGGCGAAGCGGTCGGTGATGGACTCGGCGGCCACATAGTCGGCGCCGCGGAGGATCGCTGCGGAGAACCCGGACGAGCTGTACCGCGCCGGCCCCACCGCGACGCCGCGGACGGCGCCCTCGCTCTGCGCCTCCTCGAAGACGGTGGGGCACCGCTGCCAGACCTGCGGGTCGACGGAACCGCCCCACCCGCTCAGCTGGTTGACGATCCGGTCGGTGGCGGCATCGAGCACCGAGTAGCTCACGACGCCGTGCACGCCGGGCAGGACGCCCGTCATGAGTGTGGACAGGGCCGCGGCCGTGGTGGTCGGGACGCCGGTCGCGAGAGTGGACTTCTTGCTCAGCGCTCCGGCGAGCGTGCGGGCGTAGCCGGCCCGCGCCTTGAGCGCCGCCGCGCCCAGGCCGTCGATGAGCACGACGATCGCTCCGCGGGCCGCGGGCAGCTTCAGAGGATTGCTCCTCCCCCTCACCGCGGCGAGGCAACTGGGCAACACCGCGTCCAGATGAGGGCCTGTGCCGGGCGTCGTCGCTACCATGAGGGACACCCGGGTCAGTCTGGCACAGCGTCGTTCCGCCCTGACCGTCCCCCGAGCCGACCCGACGGCTCCTCGCCCCGACCGCTCTCGAGCACGGGACGAGCATCAGAACGAACACGCGACAGGATCGGCCGCGACCATGACGAGCACGGAAATCCCGCCCGGCGGAAGCGTCGAGCGCATCGAGGACGTCGACGTCTCCTCCGAGATGCAGGGCTCGTTCCTCGAGTACGCCTACTCGGTCATCTACTCGCGAGCGCTGCCGGACGCCCGCGACGGCATGAAGCCCGTTCAGCGGCGGATCCTCTACATGATGTCCGACATGGGCCTGCGGCCCGACCGGGGTCACGTGAAGTCGGCCCGCGTCGTGGGCGAGGTGATGGGCAAGCTGCACCCGCACGGCGACTCGGCGATCTACGACGCGCTCGTCCGTCTGGCCCAGCCGTTCACGATGCGCCTCCCCCTCATCGACGGGCACGGCAACTTCGGCTCGCTCGACGACGGCCCGGCCGCATCCCGGTACACGGAGGCGCGCCTCGCGCCGGCCGCGATGGCCATGGTCGAGGACCTCGACGAGGATGTCGTGGACTTCGTGCCCAACTACGACAACCAGCTCACCCAGCCCGAGGTGCTCCCCGCCGCCTTCCCCAACCTGCTCGTCAACGGGGCGAGCGGCATCGCCGTGGGCATGGCGACGAACATGGTGCCGCACAACCTCATCGAGGTCGTCGCCGGCGCGCGGCACCTCATCGCCCACCCCGACGCGACCCTCGACGACATCATGCAGTTCATCCCGGGCCCCGACCTGCCCGGGGGCGGCACCATCACCTCGCTCGTCGGGGTGCGCGACGCGTACGCGACCGGTCGCGGCAGCTTCCGCACGCGCGCCAAGGTGCGGGTCGAGAGCCTGACCGCACGGAAGTCCGGACTCGTCGTGACCGAGCTGCCCTATCTCGTGGGCCCCGAGCGAGTGATCGAGAAGATCAAGGACGGCGTCAACGCCAAGAAGATCCAGGGCATCTCGGACGTCAACGACCTGACCGACCGCAAGAACGGCATGCGGCTCGTCATCGGCATCAAGACGGGCTTCAGCCCCGAGGCGGTGCTCGAGCAGCTCTACCGGCTCACCCCGCTCGAGGAGTCGATCGGCATCAACAACGTCGCCCTCGTGGACGGCGGGCCCCGGACGCTGGGGCTGCTCGAGCTCCTCCAGGTCTACGTCGGCCACCGCATCGAGGTCGTCACCCGGCGCACCCGGTTCCGCCTCGACCGCCGGCGCGAGCGCCTGCACCTCGTCGAGGGCCTCCTCGTGGCGATCCTCGACATCGACGAGGTCATCCAGGTCATCCGCGGCAGCGACGACTCCGAGCAGGCCCGCACCCGGCTGATCGACGTGTTCGACCTGGACCAGATCCAGGCCGAGTACATCCTCGAGCTGCGCCTGCGCCGCCTCACCCGCTTCTCCCGCATCGAGCTGGAGGCCGAGCGGGACGAGCTGCGCGCCGAGATCGCCTTCCTCGAGGAGCTCCTCGGCAGCGAACAGCTGCTCCGCACGGTGGTCAGCGACGAGTTGCAGGCGGCGGCGGACAAGTTCGGCACCCCCCGCCGCACCCTCCTCACGGACGGCAAGCCCTCGCTCGCGAACTCCGCCTCCGCCGCGAAGAAGGCGGCCTCGCTCGAGATCCAGGACGTGCCCTGCACCGTCGTTCTCTCGAGCACCGGCCGCGCCGTGCGGGTGGATGCTCCGGACGGGGTCGTCGAGCCGCTCCGCTCCGCGAGGCGCAGCAAGCACGACGCCATCCTCTCCACCGTGGTGGGGACGAGCCGGGGCGAGTTCGGCGCGGTGACGACGGCGGGGCGCATCGTGCGCTTCACCCCCGTCGACCTGCCGGTGGTTCCGCCCAACTCGGTGCAGCTGGGCGCCGGAACCCGGATCGGCGACTACCTCGGCGGCCTCGGCAAGGGCGAGCGGATCATGGGGCTCGTGTCCCTCACCTCGGACAGCCCCATCGCTCTCGGCACCCGGGACGGCATCGTCAAGCGCGTCACCCCGGGCGGCTACCCCAACAAGCCCGACTTCGAGGCGATCGCCCTGAAGGGCGGCGACGAGGTCGTCGGCGTCGCCCAGCCCGGCGAGGACGAGGAGCTCGTCTTCGTGTCCTCCGACGCCCAGCTCCTGCATTTCCCGGCCTCGGCAGTGCGCCCGCAGGGCCCGGCCGGCGGCGGCGTCGCGGGCATCAATCTGGGCGAAGGGGCGCGGGCGATCTTCTTCGGCTCGGTCGCCAAGCCGGAGCACGCGGTGGTCGCCACCGTGTCGATCGGCTCGGGCACGCTCGCCGGCACCGACCCCGGCCGAGCCAAGGTGAGCCTCTTCCTCGACTTCCCCGCCAAGGGACGCGCCACAGGGGGCGTGCGTGCGCACAGCTTCCTGAAGGGCGAGGACACGCTGTCGGTCGCCTGGGTCGGCACGGACCCCGCGCTCGCGGTCGGGCCGGACGGCTCGACCCGCACCCTCCCGGAGCCGGGCGCCCGCCGGGACGCCTCGGGCCTGCCCGTCGACGGGGTCGTGGGCTCGATCGGCGCCCAGCTCGGCAACTAGCTGAGCTCGGCAATCGGCTGAGGCCCGGCTTCCCCGGCCCAGCGTCCTCCGTTCAACCCGCTAGACGTCGATCTTGTCGCGGTCGAGGTCGCGGGAGCCGTCGATGATGAATTCCTTGCGCGGGGCGACGTCGTTGCCCATCAGCAGCTCGAAGACGCCCTCGGCGGCCGCCGCATCGGAGACGCGGACGCGGCGCAGCATCCGGTAGCGCTTGTCCATGGTGGTGGACGCGAGCTGATCGGCATCCATCTCCCCGAGGCCCTTGTAGCGCTGGATGGGGTCGACGTAGTTCTTCTTGTCGCGCTTCAGCTGGGCCAGCAGCCCCTGCAGCTCCTGCTCCGAGTAGGTGTAGATCGTCTCGTTGGGCTTGGTGCCCGGATGCTTCACGATCACCCGGTGCAGCGGCGGCACGGCGGCGAACACCCGGCCGTCCTCGATCAGCGGGCGCATGTAGCGGAAGAACAGGGTGAGCAGCAGCGTGCGGATGTGAGCGCCGTCGACGTCGGCGTCGCTCATCAGGATGATCTTGCCGTAGCGGGCGAGGTCCAGATCGAAGGTGCGGCCCGACCCTGCCCCGATCACCTGGATGATCGAGGCGCACTCGCTGTTGCTCAGCATGTCGCTGACGGAGGCCTTCTGGACGTTGAGGATCTTGCCCCGGATCGGCAGCAGCGCCTGGTACTCGCTGTCGCGGGCGAGCTTGGCGGTGCCGAGCGCGGAGTCCCCCTCCACGATGAAGATCTCGCTGTTGGCGACGTCGCTGCTGCGGCAGTCGACGAGCTTCGCGGGCAGGGACGAGGACTCGAGCGCGTTCTTGCGGCGCTGCGTCTCCTTGTGGGTGCGCGCCGAGATGCGCGCCTTCATCTCGGACACGACCTTGTCGAGCACCATGGACGCCTGCGTCTTGTCCTCGCGCTTGGCGGAGGTGAACCGCTCGGTGAGCGCCTTGGTGATCACCTGGGTGACGATGCCGCGGACGGCCGGCGTGCCCAGCACCTCCTTGGTCTGGCCCTCGAACTGCGGCTCGGGCAGGCGCACGGTGAGCACGGCCGTGAGGCCGGCGAGCACGTCGTCCTTCTCGATCTTGTCGTTGCCCACCTTCAGCCGGCGGGCGTTCGCCTCGACCTGGGTGCGCAGCACCTTCAGCAGGCCGGCCTCGAAGCCCGCCTGATGCGAGCCGCCCTTGGGGGTGGCGATGATGTTGACGAAGCTGCGGGTGGTGGTCTCGTAGCCGATGCCCCAGCGGAGCGCCACGTCGACGACGCACTCGCGCTCCACCTCGGTGGCGACCATGTGCCCGTTCTCCTGCAGGACCGGGATGGTCTCGGTGAAGGTGCCGGTCCCGGTCAGTCGCCAGGTGTCGGTGACCGGACCGTCGGAGGCGAGGAAGTCGACGAACTCGCCGATGCCGCCGTCGTAGCGGAACTGCTCCACGAGCGGCTCTGCGCCCCGCTCGTCGGAGAGGGAGATGCCGAGGCCCGGAACGAGGAAGGCGGTCTGCCGGGCGCGGGCGACGAGGTCCTCCACCGAGAAGGTGGCGTCCCGGGAGAAGATCTGCCGATCGGCCCAGTACCGCACGCGGGTTCCGGTGACGTTCTTGCCGACCTTGCCGATGACCCGGAGCTCGCTGCCGGAGATGAACGGCGAGAACGGCGAATCGGGCGAGGGCACCCCGTTCGTGTCGGCGAAGTTGCCGGGCTCGCCCCGGTGGAAGGACATCGCGTAGGTCTTGCCGTTGCGGTCGACCTCCACGTCGAGGCGCTCGGACAGCGCGTTCACGACCGACGCGCCCACTCCGTGCAGGCCACCCGAGGCGGCATACGAGCCGCTGCCGAACTTGCCACCGGCGTGCAGCTTGGTGAACACGACCTCGACGCCCGTAAGGCCGGTCTTGGGCTCGATGTCGACGGGGATGCCTCGAGCGGTGTCCCGCACCTCGACGCTGCCGTCCGCGTGCAGGCGGATCCCGATCTCGTCGCCGTGGCCGCCGAGGGCCTCGTCCACCGAGTTGTCGATGATCTCCCAGAGACAGTGCATGAGGCCGCGGGAATCCGTGGACCCGATGTACATGCCGGGGCGCTTGCGCACCGCCTCGAGTCCTTCGAGGACGGAGAGGTGCCGTGCGGAGTAGTCGGGTTGGGCCACATCCGCAAGGCTAAGCGCCTGTTCCGACAGGCGGCTGTCCGCCACACCTGCGTGCCCCTATTGCGGGCATGGCGCGAAGTGACGCGGCGTGACACGCTTCGACCCCACGTGACGGGCGTTTCGTCGATCAGGTAACGATCGGCTACGCGCAGAGCGAAACGGTGACAAGGTGGACCGGAAGCGGAACACCGCCGTGCTTTCATTGTTGAACCCAGTGACGCACCGAAAACCAGAGGAGCAGCACATGTCGAACACCGCTACTGACGCCCTTGATGCTCCGACCTACGTTCTGACCGCGCTCGACCGTTGCGACAGCTGCGGCGCGCAGGCCTACATCCGGGTGGAACTGGGAAGTGGTGAGCTGCTGTTCTGTGCTCACCACGGCAAGAAGTACCAGGAGAAGCTTTCGTCCGTCGCCCGCAGCTGGCACGACGAGTCGAGCAAGTTGACGGCGGACTCGCGGGCCTGATCCGCGGAGATTCCCGTCTCGAGCCGTCCGCGATATTCGCGGGCGGCTCGAGTCGTCTCCGGCTCTGAACTCCCCGCGGCCCGCCCTAGTCTGCTCGTGATGCATCGACCGCCGAGACTCCTCCGCTCCTCGACGACCTCCGGTGCGCGAGCCGCCCGCGTCGGCATGGTGGCCGCCCTCGCCGTCGGCCTGGCCGGCTGCGCGGGCCAGCCTGCGCCCGGCGTCATCGCCGAGTCCCGCACCGACGACTCCGCGCCGGCCCAGTTCCGCAACCGGGAGCCGCTGCCCTCGTGCGGCGCCTACGACCTCGGCCAGTCGGGCCCGCTTCCCGCGGATGCCGTTGCCTGCATGAACGACTCCGCGGCGAGCGGCGCCGAGCTCACCGTGTCGAGCAGCACCACAGACGACGACACGGTGGTCACCTACTACCGCACAGGACCCGAGATCGAGGGCTTCCAGCTCTTCGTCGACGCCACCAGACACCGGTCCGGCACGGGCACGTGGAGCGAGCAGAGCTGCGTCTCGGACGAATTCGTCTGGCCGCTGGTCTGCGGCTGACCCCGACCGGTCATCACCTCGCTCGCGTGCCGACGGCTCTACTCGACCTTCTCGAAGTCCTGATCGATCTCGCCCTGCTCGTATCCGCTTCGTCGCCGGTGCAGCCAGGTCACGGCCCAGAGGACCACCCCGATCACGAGCAGGATGAGCGCGATCTCGTACTGGGCAGGGTCGCGACCGGAGGTCCACGGCAGCACGAGGTAGACGCAGGCGAGAGCGCCGACCACCGGGAGGACGCTCGGGGTGCGGAAGTGATCGTGGTCCACCGGCTGCCGGCGCAGCACGAGCACCGCCACGTTCACGACCGCGAACACAGCCAGCAGGAGCAGCGAGGTGGTGCCGCCGAGCAGCAGCGCGATCGGACCCTCCGGGTCCAGGGAGATGTAGGCGATCAGCCCGAGCGCGATGGCGGTGGTGAAGAGGATCGCCGCCCACGGCGTCCGCCGCCCGGGCAGCACCCGCGAGAGGAAGGGCGGCAGGATGCGCTGCCTGCTCATCCCGTAGAGGAGCCGGCTCGCCATCATCATGTTGATCAGTGCGCTGTTGGCGACGGCGAACAGCGAGATGAACGGGATGAGCACCGAGATCGGGAAGTCCGGAGCGGCGGTCTCCACCACCGTCACGAGCGGGGTGTCGTTGCCGGCGAGCCTCCCGACGGGCACGAGAGCCACCGCCACGACCGAGACGAGCACGTAGATGACGGCCGTGATGCCGAGGCCGGTGAGCATGATCCGCGGGAAGATCCGGCTCGGGTCCTTCGTCTCCTCGGCCATGTTCACCGAGTCCTCGAACCCGACCATCGCGAAGAAGGCCAGCGACGTCGCGGTGCTGATCGCGAGGAAGACGTTCTTGTCGTCCGGCGTCTCGAACGCCACCACCCGCGAGAAGTCCGCCTGGCCGCCGAAGATGGCGAAGAGGCTGATGAAGATGACCAGCAGGAGACCGGAGAGCTCCACCAGGGTCAGCACCACGTTGAGTCCGACGCTCTCCGCGACTCCGCGGAGGTTGACGAGGGCGATCAGCAGGATGAACGCGAGGGCGATCGTCAGCTGGATCACGGGCGACTTCCCCAGCCCGAAGCCGATGGCGAAGTTGCTCGCGAAGGCGCCCGAAGCCGCTGACGCGGAGGTGATGCCCGAGGACATCACCGTGAAGCAGACGAGGAACGTGACGAAGTGGATGCCGAACGCCTTGTGGGCGTACAGGGCGGCACCCGCGGCCTGCGGGAACTTGGTCACGAGCTCGAGGTACGAGCACGCGGTGACGAGGGCCACGGCGAACGCGATCAGGAACGGCAGCCACGCCGCCCCACCGACCTCGGCGGCAACCTGACCGGTCAGCGCGTAGATGCCGGTGCCGAGGATGTCCCCGACGATGAACAGCAGGAGCAGCCTGGGGCCCATCACGCGCTTGAGCTCGTGCTGCGGATCCCGGGGCGACTGCTCAGTGACGGCCATCTCGACGGGAGTCCTCTCGCGGCGGCGGAGCGCGAGCCCCGCGACGGGTGCTGCAGGCGGCGCAGCCCGGTGAGCACAGTCTTGACCGGCGCGCCGCCCGCGGTCCAGCTCTCCCCCGGGCGTTGACAAGGCCGCGATCAGTCCGGACGCGTCGGCCCGGGCGCGATCAGTCCTCGAGCAGGTCGCCGTCCAGATACACCCAGGAGCCGTGCTCGCGCACGAACCGGCTCCGCTCGTGCAGCACCTCGAGGCCGGTCGGGCTCCGGTACACCGCGCGGAACTCGACCATCCCCTCGTCGTCGCCCGCGCCGCCGCGCGCGGTGTCGACGATCTGCAGCCGCCGCCAGGTGAGCTCCGGGTCCAGCCGCAGGTCGGCGGGACGGGTGCCGGAGTGCCAGCTCCCGGCGAGGTAGTCGGGGAGACCGAGCGCGAAGGCGGCGTATCGGGCGCGCATAAGCCCCACCGCGGCGGGCGCCGGCTCTCCCTGATGGAGCGGCTCGCAGCACTCCGAATAGGCAGCCCCGCTGCCGCAGGGGCAGCGATCCGGCCGCCTGGACTGCACTTCGCTCATGGGCTCCCCTTCCCTCACGTCCTGTCTACCGCAGGACGAGGCATGGTCGGCGAACACGCGCGCTTCTTCCCGGCTCGTGAACCCGCCAGAATGGGCCAACCAACGAGGAGGCGTCGTCATGGCGAAGAAGAAGCCGAGCAAGAAGAAGGACTCCAGCGGCAGGGCCGCCAAGGCGGAGAGCGCGGGCAAGGGCGGGAAGAGCAGCAAGACAGGCACGGCGGCGAAGGACCTGACTACCGCCCTGAAGAAGAGTGCGGCCAAGGCCATGGAGCAGCTCGGCCGCGCACAGAAGGCGCTCCGCAAGGCGGAGAAGCGCGTGGACAAGGCGAAGGCGAAGGCCGAGAAGGTCGCCCCCGGCGCGACGAGCGCTCCTCCCGCGTCCGCGCCACCCTCGCCCGGTGATGCACCGGCCCCTGCACCGGCTCCCGCAGCGACCTCGAACCCGGCCCCGGCGCCGGCCACGGCCGCACCCTCGACACCGGCCGACGCCCTCACCCCACCGCTGCCCGCTCCTGTTCCGGAGGGCGGCGACGAGCCCACCGCCGCGTGGACGGTCGTGCGGCTGCGCGCTCTCGCCCAGGAGCGCAAGGTGCCGGGCTACACCACCATGTCGAAGGCGCAGCTGCTCGAGGCGCTCACCGCGTAGCCGCCGCAGCGCGCCAGCCGTCCTCGACCGACGGGTAGCGCGGCGTCCACCCCAGATCGCGGTGCGCCCGTTCGCTCGTGACCCGCAGGTCGAGGCGCGTCATCAGCTCGGCGGCGTACGGGAGCGACGCGCGGAGCAGCCAGGCCGGCACGACGAACGGCGCCGGTGCGCCGAGGGCCCGAGCGGCGGCCGTCATGTGCCTGCGCCACGACACCGGGGTGTCGTCCGCGACGTTGTAGGCGCTGCCGGGCACGCCGCGGGTGAGCGCCGCCACGGTCGCCGCCGCCGCATCCTCGTGGTGCACGGTCGGCACCTTGCCCTCGAACCTCGTGACGGGGAGCACCTGCCGGCGGAGCATCCGCGCCACGACCGGCGCATCGAGTCCGTAGAAGAGGCCGTAGCGCAGCGAGATCCCCTCGATGCCCGGCGTGCCGAGCACCTGCCGCTCGGTGGAGGCGAGGGCTGCGTGCACCCCGTCCGTCGGGGCGCCCTCGGGCTGGCCGAACGGCGCGTCCTCGTCGACGAGCGGCGGGTGGGTCCGCCGGTAGCCGTAGCCGAACACGATCGACTGGGTGAGGAACCGGGTTGCGCCGAGCTCGACGGCGGCCTCCAACAGGTGGGTCGTGCCGCGGTCGCGCAGCTCGTTGGTGGCGCGCATCGACCGGTAGTGCGTGGGCGCCGACGACAGCGCGGTGAGCTCGTGCACGACCGCGTCGGCCCGCTGGCCTCGCACCGCCGCGAGGAACCGGTCGCGGTCGAGCACATCGGCGACGAGCGGCTGCACCCCTCGCGCCCGGAGCCGGACGGCGCTCTCCGGCGATCGGGTGACCCCCACGATCGTGTGCCCCGCCTGCTGCAGCTGGGGGACGAGGGTGCGGCCGAGGGTGCCGGACGCACCGGCGAGGAGGATTCTCATGCCTCCTTTCTAGGGCCTTAGGGTGACGGAGGACGAAGGTGTGGATGCCCGGCTGGGCCGCCTTCGCCATCGATCCCGAACCGGAGCACCATGACCGACCTCGCCTTCCTCGACCTCGTCGTCACCGCCGACACCATCCACACGGCGGCGGAGTCCGCCGTCACCGCGGTGGGCATCCTGGACGGCCTGATCGTCGCCGTCGGCAGCCGAGAGGAGTCCGCCGGCTGGGGCACGCCGCAGACCCGGCGGGTGGACTTCGGCGACGCCACGATCACCGCCGGGCTGACCGACGCGCACTCCCACGCCATCACGGGGGCGACGACGACCGCGCTCGGAGTCGACCTCTCCCCCGCGCGGTCCCTCGACGACGTGCGCGCGATGATGCGCGACGAGGCGGCGCGCACTCCCGAGCCCGGCTGGGTGCTCGGCTGGGCCCTCGACCCCAACCTGTTCTCGGGCGCGACGATCACCTCTGCGCTGCTCGACGACTCGGTGGGCGACCGCCCCGCGTTCGTGCGGCTCTTCGACGGCCACGCGGCCCTGGTGTCCCAGGCCGCCCTCCGGGTCGCGAACATCACCGGCCCGGTGGAGTTCACCACCAACTCCGAGGTGGTGTGCGACGTGGACGGCCACCCCACCGGCCTGCTCCTCGAGGAGGCGGAGAACGTGATGCGCGCCGCGATGCCGCAGCTGACGGAGGCGCAGAAGCGCGTCAACGTGCGGCGGATCCTGGAGGAGATGGCGGCGACCGGCCTCACCTCGGTGCACCTGATGAACTTCGACGAGTCCTCCATCGAGCTGCTGCAGGAGCTCGAGCGGGAGGCGCCTCTGCCCATCCGCCTGCGCTGCTCGCCCTTCTTCGACGCGGGCGCCGAGGTGCACGGGGAGATCGAGCGGGTGACCCGCCTGCAGGGCATCCGCGGCGACCGCTGGGTCGTCGACGGGGTCAAGCTGATGCTCGACGGCACCATCGACAACGGCACCGCCTGGCTGCACGAGCCGGACACGCACGGCGAGTCGACGAAGTCGCAGTGGCTCGACCCCGACAACTACCGCCTCGCGGTGCTCACCCTGGCGCGCCGCGGCATCGACACGGCGACGCACGCGATCGGCGACGCGGCCATCCTCGCGGCCGTGGAGACCATCGCCGCGATCCCGGATGAGCAGAAGGCGGCGACCCGGCACCGGATCGAGCACGTCGAGACGATGCCCGCCCGCACCATGGAGCGCTTCGTGGCCTCCGGCGCCATCGCGAGCATGCAGCCGACGCACTCGACGCTCTACGTCTGGGCGGACCACACCGACAACTGGAGCGAGCGGCTCGGGCACGAGCGCGCGGCCATCAACGGCTTCCGCTATCGCGAGGTGCACGATGCCGGCGCGGTCCTCGCGCTCGGCTCGGACTGGCCGATCGCCCCCTACGACCCGCGCCAGATCCTCGCCGACGCCCAGCTCCGCCGACCCTTCGACCGCCCCGAGACTGCGCCGGTCCTGCCGCGGCAGGCCCTGACCGCCCGGATGGCGCTCGAGGGCTACACGAGCGCGGCGGCGTACTCGGTGGGCTGGGAGTCGCTCACCGGCACCATCGAGCCGGGCAGGTACGCGGACCTCACCGTGTTCTCCGCCGACCCGCTGACCACCGACCCTGAGGCGTTCGCGAGGTCCCCGATCGTCGCCACCCTGGTCGCCGGGCAGATCCTCCGGGGCGGCGCCGCGAGCGAGGAGTAGAACGGAGGGCGTGCAGCGCATCTCCACGTTCTCCCGGCACGGCCTCCGCTTCGACGTGACGGACGAGGGGCCGATCGACGGTCCCGTCGTGGTGCTGCTGCACGGCTTCCCCGCCAACCGCGGCGCCTGGAACGGCGTCGCGCCGCTCCTGCACGCGGCGGGGATGCGCACTCTTGCCCCGGACCAGCGGGGCTACTCGCCAGGGGCGCGCCCGACCGGTCGCGCCGCGTATCGCCCCCGCGAGCTGGTGCGGGACGTGGTCGCGCTGATCGACGCGTCCGGAGCCGAGCGCGTCTCGATCGTGGGGCACGACTGGGGCGGCATCGTGGCCTGGTGGCTCGGCACGGTGGTCCCCCAGCGGCTGGACCGGATCACGGTCGTCTCGACCCCCCATCCTCGGGCGCTCACCGCGTCGCTGCTGTCCTCGGATCAGGCCATCCGCTCCTCCTACGTCGGGCTCCTGCAGCTCCCGGTGCTCCCGGAGCGACTGCTGCTCCCCCGCCTCGGCGCACTGCTGCGCTCCAGCGGCCTCCCCCACGCGGTGGCCGACGACTATGCCAGCCGGATGGCCGAGCCCGGCGCGCTCACCGCCGCCCTCAACTGGTATCGCGCACTGCTGGTCCCGGGCGGCGGGCGCGCGAACGGGGACGGCCGGATCCACGTGCCGACCCGCTACGTGTGGGGACGCCAGGACTTCGCGCTCGGCAGGCGGCCCGCCGAGCTGACCGAGCGCTACGTCGCTGCGCCCTACGACTTCGTGGAGTTCGGCGGCGGGCACTGGATCCCCGAGAAGGCACCGGACTACCTCGCGACGCAGATCCTCCGGCCTCTGTGAGTCAGGGGCGCCCGCCGGATCACGAGGCTGACGACCGACGCGACGACGCAGAGTCCCGCCGCGCCGATCGAGGCGAGCGTGTACTCGCCGGTGCCGTCTCGGATCACGCCCGCGACGGTGGCAGCGATGGCGGCGCCGATCTGTGCGACGCGATCACCCAGCCAACACGATCGGACCGTCCGCGCGGAACAGCTCGCAGCAGAGCGCGACGGTGGGCGGCACGGTGGCGACCCCCAGTCGAGTCCGTAGATGACGATGAACACGATCATCGGCCGGATGCACGGTCGCCGACAGCAGGAACGGCAGGGCGAGCAGACCGACCCCTCGTCCGGCGGCACCGGTCCGCCTCCATGTGCCGGGAACTCCGCGACGCCATGGCCGCCCGGTCGGAGGTCAGAGCGGACGACGCCGCCGCCGGAAGCGGACGACCGTCGTCCCGCCCTCCGTCAGAGCCACCGTCCTGGCCTGGTCGAACTCGAACCACGGGTCCACATCGTCCTGCAGCTCGGACACGTCGATGGCTCCCCCGAGCGGAGACGGCCCCGCCGCGGCGACGAGCACGCCGCCGGGAGCCAGCACACGATGGAACTCGGCGGGCATGTGCGGGGCGAAGGCGCCGAGCAGCACGGAGGCGGCACCGGTCCGCACCGGCCAGTCGCGTGTGGGATCGCAGAGCAGTCCGTCCGCGCCGCTGCGGGTCATTGCCCGGGCGACCAGGGCCGGCGAGGAGCTCAGCACGAGTGCACGCCAGCCGGGCCGGTGCGCGAGCAGGGCCGAGGCGAGGTGTCCCCCGGTCCCGCTCAGGTCGAGCAGCCGGCCGCCCGCGGCGGCCGGCGTGACGGCATCGACGGCCGCGAGCAGAGGGTCGAGGAGACCCGAGCCGAACCGGGCATCGATCGCGTCCAGTACGGGTCCTCGAGGACCGTTCGGGAGCCTCGCGCTCTCTCGGACCAGCCCGGCGTATCCGCGCTTGTTGAGCTCGAAACGGTGTCCGCTCGGGCATCCCAGCCGGCCTGCCCCGACCTCCTCCAGGTCCCGGGCGCAGGTTGGGCAGCGAAGCCAGGGCGCGAGCCCGGCGGTCATCGCCGCATCGGGGCGTCGCTGCAGCCCGGCAAGCCGATCGTCAGGACGTCCACGGCTCTCCCCTCCGGTGGGTCAGGCTAGCCGAGGGGCGTTCGCGACCCCGGTAGCGTAGGAGGGCCGCGGCTTCCGCCGCGCGACGATCGGAGCACGAATGGCAGACCAGACGGAGGGCCGCGTCGCGGTCTACATCGACTTCGACAACATCGTCATCTCCCGCTACGACCAGCTGAACGGCAACATGGCGTGGCGCAACGACAACGCCCGCAACGTGGTGCCCGCCCGCACCGGCGGGGACGAGACGGCCACCAGGCTCGCCGAGGCCGAGGTCGACGTGGGCGCCATCCTCGACTACGCGTCCTCGTTCGGCACGGTCGCGCTGAGCCGGGCCTACGCCGACTGGTCGGTGCCGGTCAATGCGAGCTACCGCAAGCAGCTCGTCAACCGCGCCGTCGACCTCACCCAGCTCTTCCCGACCACGAAGGCGTTCAAGAACGGCGCGGACATCCGCCTCTCCGTCGACGTGCTCGAGGACCTCTTCCGCCTGCCGGATCTCACCCACGTGGTGATCGTCGCGGGCGACTCCGACTACATCGCGCTGGCGCAGCGCTGCAAGCGGCTCGGCCGCTTCGTGCTCGGCATCGGCGTCTCCGGGCGCACGAGCCCCGCCCTCATCGCGGCGTGCGACCACTTCGAGATGTACGACGGGATCCCCGGCGCCGTGACGCCGGAGCGCGCCGCTGTTCCGCCGGCGGCATCGGCGGGCACCACCGTCGACTCCCCCGCCGCTGAGGAGCCCCGCCGCGGGCGTCGTGCGACCGCCGCGCCCGAATTCCTCGCCCCGACCGATGAGGCGACGGTGGAGCCGGCCACGGCGATGTCCGACGAGACCGCGACGCGCCTCCTCGTCCGTGCGCTCGAGCTGCTGCTGGCGAAGGATGACGAGGAGTGGAAGAACGCCGCATCCGTGAAGTCGCAGATCCGCCGCCTCGACCCGTCCTTCAGCGAGCGGACCCTCGGCTACCGCAGCTTCACCGACTTCCTCAATGCGCGCAGCGACCTCATCGAGGTGAAGACGGAGGGGTCGGAGCGGCTGGTGCGGCTGCGCTGACCGGCTGCCGTGACCGGCTGCGCTGACCGGCTGTTCTGTCGCCGACGCTGATTGCCCGGCACCGGGAGGGTCCTCAGTGCAGGGCGGCCTTGGCGTCGTCGATCGCCACCTTCAGCTCGAGGAGGGGCAGCAGCAGACGTCGGCCGTCCACGAGCGCCTGCGCCTCGAGGAACTCGACCAGCGCCGCTACCGTGTGCAGCTGGACTCTGCGGTCCTGCAGATTCGTCGGCAGCCATGCGTCCGTGACGAACAGCCGGAGAACCGGTAGCAGCTGAGGCGCCTTCATCGCGTGGTGGAACGGCCAATGCAGGCAGAACTGGCGCTCCAGTTCGAGCAGCACGCGCTCCTCAGACGTGAGCAGCGCTGAACCTCCGCGTTCGATGCAGTCCGAGAGGCGGTTGGCGACGTTCACGATGCGTTCGAGGCGCAGTCCCGTTGCACGGATGGAGCGGCGGGCGAAGAAGGTGCCGAGGATGTGCTCGACGGAGGGCGAAACGGGTGTCATGCCGGGAGGGTGCACCGCACCCCCGACATCGGGAAACCGAGTCAGGCAGGGGGCAGAGCCGGTCGTCCCGCGGGCCTCGGTCGCCGAGTGGCGTCGATCCACGGTGGCGGGATCAGATGTCGAATCCCGTCGATCACTCGCATCTCCCACCCGTCGTTGTCGAACCGCCGATGATGGAAGGGGCACATGAGTGCGCCGTTGTCGAGGTCGGTCGGGCCGCCGTTCTCCCATGCAGTGAGGTGGGCGGCTTGGCATCGACCCGGCGGCTCCGGACAGATGGACCAGATGCAGCCGCCGTCTCGGACGGCCATGGCCAAACGCTGCGACTCGGAGAACAATCGCCGCCCTTGGCCGAGGTCCAGGGGCTGTGACGCCCCGCCGAGGACGACCGGGATGATCCGGGCGTCCGCCGCGAGCCGGCGGGCGGTCCCCGCGCTGATCGGGGCATCCACACCGGCGATCGTGGCAGAGCCGACCCCGGAGACGAGCGCCTCGTGGTCAATGGTCACGAGAACGGTGACCGCGGTCCCGGAGACGTCGCCGTCGTCGGCCGTGAGACTGTCCCGAGCGATCGAGACCAGCGCATCGAGACGCCTCTGTTCGAGCGTGCGGGTGTCCTGCAGTGCCTCGTCGAGTTCGGGGGCGTCCTCGTCGAGGAATGCGACCGGCCTCCTCGGGGTGGTCCGGGCGTCGAGTGCGGTGGCGAGGAAGCCGGCCGCCTCCGGGTGGGCGTCGATCACCCAGCGGAGCAGCCCGTCCCGCCGGTGGATCACCTTGAAGCCCGACTTGGCGCGCAGCTCCTCCTCGCGGGGCTCGGCGCCGTCGGGATCGAACCG
>NZ_JAODMK010000037.1 GCF_025465545.1 Naasia sp.
ATCGAGTACGAGCGCAACGGCGAGCGCTACCAGTTCCTCCGCTGGGGGCAGACCGCGTTCGACGACTTCAAGGTCGTGCCGCCCGGCACCGGCATCGTGCACCAGGTGAACATCGAGTACCTCGCGCGGGTCGTCTACACGCGGCAGGTCAGCGGCGTCCTGCAGGCCTATCCGGACACGCTCGTGGGCACCGACTCGCACACCACGATGGTGAACGGCCTCGGCGTGCTCGGCTGGGGCGTCGGCGGCATCGAGGCGGAGGCGGCGATGCTCGGCCAGCCGGTGTCGATGCTCATCCCCAAGGTGGTCGGGTTCAAGCTCAGCGGCGCCATCCCGGCCGGTGTCACGGCCACCGACGTCGTGCTCACCATCACCCAGATGCTCCGGGGGCACGGCGTGGTCGGCAAGTTCGTGGAGTTCTACGGCGCCGGCGTCGCAGCGGTCCCGCTCGCCAACCGGGCGACCATCGGCAACATGAGCCCGGAGTTCGGCTCGACCGCAGCGATCTTCCCGATCGACGACGTCACCCTCGACTACCTCCGCTTCACGGGCCGCCCGGATGAGCAGGTGCAGCTCGTCGAGGCGTACGCCAAGGAGCAGGGCCTCTGGCACGACGCGTCGATCGAGCCGAAGTTCAGCGAGTACCTGGAGCTCGATCTCAGCACCGTCGTGCCCTCGATCGCCGGGCCGCGTCGCCCTCAGGACCGCATCGAGCTGAGCGAGGCCAAGGAGCAGTTCGAGGACGACCTCGCGGACTACGCGAGGACCGAGCACACGATGGTGGACGCCGCCGTCGAGGGCACCTTCCCGGCGTCCGACCCGACCGGGCTGACCGATCAGGACTCGGGCAAGGACGACACCCCCGCGCCCCGCGAGATCAGCCATCACCACCAGTTCCAGGCGGCGCAGTCCAGCCCGGCGCCGGCGACCGCGTCGAGGCCCACCCGGGTGAGGAACGCTGCCGGCGAGGAGTTCACGCTCGACCACGGCGCCGTCGCCATCGCCGCCATCACCTCGTGCACCAACACGTCGAACCCCTCGGTCATGCTCGCGGCCGGCCTGCTGGCCAAGAAGGCGAGCGAGAAGGGCCTCAAGTCGAAGCCGTGGGTCAAGACCACGCTGGCGCCCGGATCCAAGGTGGTCACCGACTACTACAACAAGGCGGGCCTGATGGCCCCGCTCGAGGATCTCGGCTTCTACCTCGTCGGCTACGGCTGCACCACCTGCATCGGCAACAGCGGGCCGCTCGACGAGGAGATCTCGCAGGCGGTCCAGCAGAACGACCTGGCCGTCACCGCGGTGCTCTCCGGCAACCGCAACTTCGAGGGCCGGATCAACCCCGACGTCAAGATGAACTACCTCGCGAGCCCGCCGCTCGTCGTCGCCTACGCGCTGGCCGGGTCGATGCACTTCGACTTCGAGAAGGACGCCCTCGGCGACGACCGCGAGGGCAACCCCGTGTACCTGAGGGACATCTGGCCCGACGCCGCCGAGGTGCAGGCCACGATCGACTCCTCGATCGACACGAGCATGTTCGACACCCAGTACTCCGCCGTCTTCGAGGGAGACGAGCGCTGGCGCTCGCTGCCCACGCCGACCGGCGCGACGTTCGAGTGGGACGAGGCCTCCACCTACGTTCGCAAGCCCCCCTACTTCGACGGGATGTCGCTCGAGACCACCCCGGTCACCGACATCTCCGGAGCCCGGGTGCTCGCGAAGCTCGGCGACTCGGTGACGACCGACCACATCAGCCCCGCCGGCTCCATCAAGGCGGACAGCCCGGCCGGCCGCTACCTGACCGAGCACGGGGTCGATCGCAAGGACTTCAACTCCTACGGCTCCCGCCGCGGCAACCACGAGGTGATGATCCGCGGCACCTTCGCGAACATCCGGCTGAAGAACCAGCTGCTCGACGGGGTGGAGGGCGGCTACACGCGCGACTTCACCCAGGAGGGCGCCCCCCAGTCGTTCATCTACGACGCCGCACAGAACTACGCGGCCGAAGGCACCCCGCTCGTCATCCTCGGCGGCAAGGAGTACGGGTCCGGCTCGTCCCGCGACTGGGCGGCCAAGGGCACCTCGCTGCTCGGCGTCCGCGCGGTCCTCACCGAGAGCTTCGAGCGCATCCATCGCTCCAACCTCATCGGCATGGGCGTGCTCCCGCTGCAGTTCCCGGCGGGGGAGACGTGGGCGAGCCTCGGCCTCGACGGCAGCGAGATCATCTCCATCTCCGGGATCGATCAGCTCAACGAGGGCGGCACGCCACGCACCGTGCACGTGGTTGCCGAGCCGAGCCCGCAGAGCCCCGAGGGCAAGCAGACGATCGAGTTCGACGCGGTCGTCCGCATCGACACCCCCGGTGAGGCGGACTACTACCGCAACGGCGGCATCCTCCAGTACGTGCTGAGGTCGCTCGTCGCCTGAGGCGGGAAGGGGAGGCCGCGGACGACGCGGCCTCCGAACGGCCTGCAGACCTCGAACCGGGCGCCGCGTCGGCCGCGCAGCCGGCTGATCCGCGCGGCATCCGTGCCTTTCCCTCGTCGGGGCCACGGGCTGGGCGGCGCGAATACGACCGGGTCGGCCGGTCTGGAGAGGACCGGCCTCCCAGCCTCCGGATCATAGACTCGACCGGTGGCCATCCTCGAGACGATCCGCGGACCGCGTGATCTGGACGCGCTGAGCAAGGACGATCTCGTCCGGCTCGCCGCGGAGATCCGCGCGTTCCTGATCGCGAACGTCTCGAAGACCGGCGGTCACCTGGGGCCCAACCTCGGGGTGGTCGAGCTGACGGTCGCGCTGCACCGGGTGTTCGAGTCGCCGAAGGACGCGATCGTCTTCGACACCGGACACCAGACCTACGTGCACAAGCTGCTGACGGGGCGCCAGGACTTCCGCACGCTGCGGCAGTTCGGCGGCCTCGCCGGCTATCCGCAGCGCGCCGAGTCGGAGCACGACATCGTCGAGAGCTCCCACGCGTCGAGCTCGCTGTCCTGGGCGGACGGGATCTCCCGCGCCTTCTCGGTGACCGGGCAGTCCGACCGGCACGTCGTGGCCGTGGTGGGCGACGGCGCCCTCACCGGCGGCATGACCTGGGAGGCCCTCAACAACATCAGCGACGACAACAACCGCCGCCTGGTGATCGTCGTCAACGACAACGGCCGCTCCTACGCACCCACCATCGGCGGACTCGCCCGCTACCTCAACGACGTGCGCACCCGCCGCGCCTACCGCGACCTCTACGTCCGCTCCCGCAGCTTCTTCGACAAGCTGGGCCGGCCCGGCCGGGCCCTCTACCGGGGCAGCCGGGGAGCCCTGCACGGCTTCCTCAGCCGAGTGACGGGCAACGAGGCGCTCTACTCGAACCTGGACATCAAGTACATCGGACCGGTGCACGGCCATGATCTGGGTGCGCTGGAGGAGGCGTTCCGGCAGGCCAAGAAGTACGAGCTGCCGGTGATCGTGCACGTCATCACCCAGAAGGGCCGCGGCTACCAGCCCGCCCTGCAGGACGTCGCCGACCAGTTCCACGCCGTCGGCCAGATCGACCCGGAGACCGGGGAGTCGCTCGAGACGGCCAGCTCCGGCCCGAGCTGGACGAGCGTCTTCGCCGACCAGCTCGTCGACCTCGCCGAGGAGGATCCGAGGATCGTCGGGATCACCGCGGCGATGCTCCGGCCCACCGGGCTGCACAAGCTCGCGGAGCGGTTCCCCGGCCGCGTCATCGACGTGGGCATCGCGGAGCAGCACGCCGTGACGAGCGCGGCCGGCCTCGCCTTCGGCGGGCTGCACCCGGTCGTCGCGCTCTACGCGACGTTCGTCAATCGCGCCTTCGATCAGGTGCTGATGGATGTGGCCCTGCACCGGGCCGGCGTCACCCTCGTGCTCGACCGCGCCGGCGTGACCGGGCCCGACGGGGCCAGCCATCACGGCATGTGGGATCTGGCGATCCTCCAGGTCGTGCCGGGCATCCGGCTCGCCGCGCCCCGCGATGCTCCCCGGCTGCGCGAGGAGCTCGCCGAGGCGGTGCGGGTGGACGACGGTCCCACCGTGCTCCGCTTCCCCAAGGGTGCCGTCGGAGCCGAGATCGACGCGGTGCGCCGCACGGCGGACGGCGTGGACGTCCTCCAGGAGAGCGCCCAGCCGGACGTGCTGCTCGTCGCGGTCGGCCCGCTCGCGGGCCTCGCCCTCGACGTCGCGAGCCGCCTCGAGGCGCAGGGCATCGGCGCGACCGTCGTCGACCCGCGCTGGGTCGTTCCCGTTCCCGCCAGCATCATCGACCTCGCCCGCGAGCACCGCATCGTGGTCACGCTCGAGGACGGCATCAAGGTGGGCGGCATCGGCACCCGGGTGCGGCAGGACCTGCGCGCGGCGGGGGTCGACACCGCGCTCACCGAGCTGGGGCTGCCCGACGAGTTCCTTCCGCATGGCTCGCGCGGCGAGATCCTGGCAGAGGCCGGGCTCACCGCCCAGGTGATCGCCCGGGACCTGGTCGCCCAGGTGCTCGGCACGAAGATCCCGATCGCCCGGCCCCTTCCCGAGACCGAGGAGGGCCGCCGCGAGTACGACGGCGAGACCGCGGGCGACGGGCAGCGGGACCGCTAGGCAACATCGACGAAGGGCAGTGCGGACATGACGCTGGCAACAACGATCCTCGGCACGGTGGGCGGCGGTCTCGAAGTCGGACGACTCGGACTCGGCTGCATGGGCATGTCGGCGTTCTACACGGGGCGGGGAGCCGACGACGACGAGGCGGTCCGCACCATCCGCCGCGCGATCGATCTCGGTGTCACGCTGTTCGACACCGCGGAGATGTACGGGCCGCACGCGAACGAGGAGCTGCTGGGACGCGCCATCGCCGGGCGACGGGACGAGGTGACGATCGCCACCAAGTTCGGCGTCTATCCGGCGGCCGACGGGGAGCGCTCCACCGACGGCAGCCCCGCCCGGGTGCGTGCGGCACTCGAGGGATCGCTGCAGCGGCTCGGCACGGACCACGTCGACCTCTACTACCAGCACCGGATGGACCCCGGCACCCCGATCGAGGACACCATGGGCGCCCTCGCGGAGCTGGTCGCCGCGGGGAAGATCCTGCACATCGGCCTCTCCGAGGCGGGCACCGCGACCATCCGGCGCGCTCACGCCGTGCACCCGGTGACGGCACTGCAATCCGAGTACTCGCTGTGGACCCGCGATCCGGAGGTCGAGGTGCTGCCCGTCCTCCGCGAGCTGGGCATCGGGCTGGTTCCGTACTCGCCGCTCGGCCGCGGCTTCCTCACTGGCGCCATCCGCTCCGTCGAGGCTCTCGACCCGAGCGATTTCCGGCGCAGCAATCCGCGCTTCGCCGGCGAGAACCTCGAGCACAACATCCGCATCGTGGAGCACGTCGACCGTGTGGCCGCCGAGGTGGGTGCGACGCCCGCGCAAGTGTCTCTCGCCTGGCTCCTGGCGCAGGGCGACGACGTCGTGCCGATCCCCGGCACCAAGCGGGTGGACCGCCTCGAGGAGAACGTCGCGGCGGTGGACGTCCTGCTGACGCCGGAGCAGCTCGCCGACCTCGGGTCCATCCAGGCGCCCGCAGGCGACCGCTATGCGGACATGACGCCGATCGGGAGGTAGCCGCGCGAGGGCGGGGCGTTCGCATTCTCAGCATCCTCTGAACGCGGCGAACCGTTCCGATCGTGGACGCAGCTGCCGAGACCGAGGGCCTCACCACGCGGTTCGGGTGGTCGCCCTGGCCGGCCTCGACTTCCGGTTCTTCGAGGAACGGCTGCCGGGGCTCCTCGACGAGCGGCAGCGGGAGCGCGCCGCGGTCGTCAGCCTGCGGCGTGCAGGGAGAAGACGAGTTCGATCGCGCCCGATTCGAACGGTGTGCGCCGCAGCAGCGCGAGCGGCCGGGTCGGCCGGCTGAGGGGGAGCAGGGGCGTTCCTGCACCCAGCACGACGGGGATGAGGGTCAGGTGCAGTTCGTCCAGCAGCTCGAGGTCCGCGATCTGGGCGGCCACCCGGCCGCCGCCGATCACCCACACGTCCGCGTCTCCCGCAGTGTCCCGCGCGTCCTGCACCGCGGCGATCGGGTCGGCGGAGAGGCGCAGGTCCGCGCCGGGCAGGGCGTCCAGGTGCCGGGAGGTGACCACCCAGCTCGGCGTCTCGGCGTAGGGCCAGCTGCCGCCGCGGAGCACGTGCTCATAGGTTGTCGCGCCCATCACGATGGCGCCGACGCCCGAGAGGAACGCCGTGTAGTGCTCCCGGAACTCGTCGAAGCCGAAGGACGTGAGCCAGCCGATGCCGCCGTCCGCATCGGCGATGAAGCCGTCGAGGGAGGCGGCGACGTAGTACTGGACAGCCATGCGGCTCAACCTACCCGCAGGGCCCCAGGCTGTCGCGGGGCTTGATCCGCCACTGCGCCCATTCCACTGCGCCTATTCCACGCCGCGCAGGACCGGGGTGTGGAAGGTGCCGCCGAAGACCCGCTCGCTGGCCCCGCACCGGTCCAGGTATGGGGTGAGGCCGCCCATCTGGAACGGGTAGCCGGCGCCGAGGATCAGGCAGAGGTCGATGTCCTCCGCCGCCGCGACCACCTGGTCCTCCAGCATGCGGTGCACCTCGTCGGCCAGGCCGTCCTCGATGCGGCGCTGCAGTTCGGCGGCCGCCATGGGAGTGCCCTTGCCGGAATGCTGCTGGGCGACGATGCGCTGGGCCCGCTTGTCGACGCCCTTCGCGTTGCCCTTGCCGTCCTTCTCGTAGATGTGGCCGAGGTCCGCGAGGCGGTGCAGGCTCTCGCTGCGGAAGAAGCGATCGGGGAAGGCCGCCGCGTGAGTGTCGAGCACGTGCGCCCCCACCTTGAGTCCCACCAGCTCCAGCAGCACGAACGGCGTCATGGGCAGGCCGAACGGGCGGACCGCCTCGTCGACCGTCTCGAAGGGGGTGCCGGTGTCGACCGCGTGCATCGCCTCGCCGAGGACCTTGGCGAGGATCCGGTTGACCACGAACCCGGGGGTGTCCCGCGTGATGACGGCGTTCTTCTTGAGCTTCGCCGCGGTCGCCATGGCTGTCGCGAGGGCAGCCTCGTCGGTGGCCGGCGAACGCACGACCTCGACGAGCGGCATGACGGCCACCGGGTTGAAGAAGTGGAAGCCGACCACCCGCTCCGGGTGCTGGAGCTTCTCGCCGATCCGCTCCACCGACAGGGAGGAGGTGTTGGTGGCGAGGATCGCCTCGGGCGAGACGTACTGCTCGATGTCGGCGAAGACCTCCTGCTTCACGCCGAGCTCCTCGTAGACGGCCTCGATCACCCAGTCGCAGCCCGCGAAGTCCGTGCGATCGGTGGTGCCGGTGAGGAGCGCGGAGAGGCGGTTCGCCTCATCGCCGTCGATCCTGCCCTTGTCGGCGAGCTTCGTGATCTCGGCTCGGATGTAGGCGAGCCCCTTGTCGACGCGAGCCTGGTCGAGGTCGGTGATCACGACGGGGACCTGGAGGCGGCGGAGGAAGAGCAGCGCGAACTGGCTGGCCATGAGTCCTGCCCCGAGCACGCCGACCCGGGTGACGGGACGCGCGAGGGACTTCTCGGGTGCGCCGGCCGGGCGCTTCGCGCGCTTCTGCACGAGGTTGAACGCGTAGATGCTGGCCTGGAACTGGTCGCCGGCGATGAGCTCGGCGAGGGCCTCGTCCTCGGCGGCGAAGCCCTGCTCCTTGGTGGTGTTCTTCGCCGCCTTCAGCAGGTCGAGTGCGGCGTACGGCGACTTCGGCACGGTGCCGATCCTGCTCTCCAGGCTCTTGCGGGCGATGCCGATCGCGACGTCCCACGTGGCGAGCCGCTCGAGCTTGCCGGGCTGGTGCGGGCGCCTGACCCGAATCGCGCCGCTCAGCACCCCGTCCGCCCAGCGGAGGGACTCCTCGAGGAAGGTGGCGGAGGGGAGGATCGCGTCGGCGATGCCCATCTCGAACGCCTGCGGGGCGGTCAGCATCCGGTTCTGCTTGAGCGGGTTCTCGATCACGACCTTGAGTGCGTTCTCGATGCCGATCAGGTTGGGCAGGAGGTAGGCGCCGCCCCAGCCCGGGATGAGGCCGAGGAAGACCTCGGGAAGGGCGAAGGCCGCGGTCGCGGCGTCGATGGTGCGGTAGTCGGCGTTGAGGCCGATCTCCACGCCGCCGCCGAGTGCGAGGCCGTTGATGAAGACGAAGGACGGGACGCCGAGCTGCGCCTGCTTGCCGAGCACATGGTGGCCCAGCTGGGCGAGCTTGCGGGCGACGTCCTTCGAGGGGATCTCGCTGACCTTGCTGAGGTCCGCTCCGGCGGCCAGGATGAACGGCTTTCCGGTGAGGCCCACTGCGGCGATCTCGCCGGCCGACGCGCGCACGGTCAGCTCGTCGAAGACGCGGCTGAGCTCGAGCAGGGTGGCGGGGCCGAGCGTGTTCGGCCGGGTGTGGTCGCGGCCGTTGTCCAGCGTGATGAGCGCGAGCACCCTGCCGCTGCGCAGGCGCACGTCCCGCACATAGGCGTGGGTGACCACCTCGTCCGCGGAGAGCACCTCCAGATCGGAGAAGTCGATGGTCGTGTAGTCGGTCACTTGGCTGCCTTCCGGCTCTTGGCGAGCTCCTTGGCTTCCCGGCCGAGCTGTCCGCTCTGCCACTTCCTGCCGTTCCAGTTCGGGTTCTCCCAGATCACGCTGCCGCCCTGACCGAGCCCGATGCAGAGCGCGGTGAGTCCGTACCGGACCTCGGGGTGGTCCTCGAAATGGCGGGCGAGCTGCAGCATCAGCCGCACGCCCGATGCGGCGAGCGGGTGGCCGACGGCGATCGCGCCGCCCCAGCGGTTCACCCTCGGGTCTTCGTCGTCGATGCCGAAGTGATCCATCAGCGAGAGCACCTGCACGGCGAACGCCTCGTTGAACTCCATCAGGCCGATGTCGCCGATGCTGAGGCCTGCCTTCTTCAGGGCCTTCTCGGTGGAGGGGATGGGTCCGATTCCCATGATCTCGGGCGGCACGCCCGCGTAGGCGAAGCTCACGAGCTTCATGCGGGGCGTCAGCCCGAGCTCCTTCGCGGCCTTCTTGCTCGCGAGCAGGGCGACGGTCGCGCCGTCGGTCAGAGGGGAGGCGTTGCCCGCCGTCACCCGCCCGTGGGGGCGGAACGGGGTCTTGAGGGTGGCGAGCCCCTCCATCGTGGTCTGCGGGCGCATGCCCTCGTCCTCGGTAGCGAGCCCCCAGCCCTGCTCGCTGCGCACGGCGACCGGCACCAGGTCCTGCTGGATCTTGCCGGCCGCGTAGGCCGCCGCGAGCTTCTGCTGGCTGCGCATGGCGTAGTGGTCGGAGCGCTCCTTGGTGAGCCCGGGAAAGCGGTCGTGGATGCGCTCGGCCGTCTTGCCCATGTTGAGCGCGTCTTCGCTGACGAGCTTCTCGGCCACGAAGCGGGGGTTCGGGTCGGCATTGAACCCCATCGGGTGGCGGCCCATGTGCTCCACGCCGCCCGCGATGGCCACGTCGTATGCGCCGATCGCGATGCCGCCGGCGACCGTCGTGACGCTCGTCATGGCGCCCGCGCACATCCGGTCGATGGCATAGCCCGGCACGGTGGAGGGGAGGCCGGCGAGGAGCGCGCTGGTGCGGCCCAGCGTGAGGCCCTGGTCGCCCTGCTGCGTGGTGGCGGCGATGGCGACATCGTCGACCCGGTCCTTCGGCAGCGACGGGTTCCGCTCGAGCAGCTCGATCATCGCCTTGACGATGAGGTCGTCGGCGCGGGTGTTCCAGTAGATGCCCTTTTCGCCCGCTCGCCCGAACGGGGTCCGCACCCCGTCGACGAACACGACTTCTGTTCCCTCAGCCACGATGCCTCCTCGCATTCGGCCGAACCGCGTGGTCCAGGGCCGCATCGATCCTACGGAGCGCCCCGGACGGTCAAAATCCTTTGACCCTTCCTACGAAGCGGTGCTTCCCGCCGCCTCAGGCGATTGGCGGCCCACGACAAAGCTCTCCGCGACCGGTGCGGCGATGGCCTCGACCTGCCAGTCGCGCGCGCCCAGCGAACGGAGCGCCTCGGCGACGCTCCCGGGGTCGGGCGGCTCGGGCGGCGACCAGGCGACGCGACGCAGCACCTCGGGCGTGATCAGGTTCTCGACGGGAAGATCGAGCGACTCCGCGATGCGGGTGACCGCCTGCCGGGCCGCCTTGAGCCGGCGGTCCGCGTCCGGGTTGCGATCGGCCCACGCGCGCGGCGGCGGCATCGACTCGCCGACCGGCTTCAGGCGGGGGAGGTCCTCGGTGGTGAGGCCGCGCTCGATCGCGCTCCACCAGCGGTCCAGCTCGCTGCGGCTGGCGCGGCCGGAGAAGTCGCGCATGGCTGCGAGCTCCCGCCTGCTCCCCGGCAGCGCGCGCGCCGCGGCGACGAGGGAGCCGTCGGGCACCAACCGGCCCGGCGAGACGTCGAGCTCGCGGGCGAGGGCGTCCCGCTCGAGCCACAGCTCCCGCGCCACGGCGAGGCCGCGGAGGCCCTTCACGGTGTGCACTCCGGAGAGGCGGCGCCAGGGCTCCGCACGAACGGCCGTCTCACGCCCGAGGACGGCCTGGAACTCCTGCTCGGCGATCGAGGTCTTGCCGGAGCTCTCGAGGAGTTCGACCATCCGGTCGCGGAGGTCGACGAGAAGCTCGACGTCGAGCGCCGCGTAGGTGAGCCACGAGGCGGGCAGCGGCCTGGTCGACCAGTCGGCGGCGGAATGCTCCTTCGCCAGATGCAGGCCGAGCAGGTCCTCGACCACCCACGCCAGCCCCACCCGGGGGAACCCGAGCAGGCGCGCGGCGAGCTCGGTGTCGAAGATGCGCACCGGGTCCAGCCCGACCTCGCGCAGGCAGGCGAGGTCCTGGCTGGCGGCGTGCAGGATCCATTCCTCGTCGCGGATGAGGGCCTGCAGCTCGGAGAAGTCGCCGATCGCCGGCGGATCGAAGAGGAACGTGCCCGCCCCGCGTCGGTGGATCTGGATGAGATAGGCCCGCTGCGAGTAGCGGAACCCGCTCGCACGCTCCGCGTCGATCGCGAGCGGCCCGGTGCCCGTGGCGAGCAGCGCCACCGCCTCGAGGTATCCCTCGCGGGTGGCGGTCACCGCTACCGGTGCGAGCAGCGCCGCGTTGGGCAGAGGCGGTGCGGCCCCGTCGGGTGCCTCATCGGAGGCGGTGTCGTTCGGGGATCCCGCGGCGGGATCAACCACGTCCGGCTCGTCGTGCAGATAGCATCGTCACTCCCTCGGCCCCTGGCGGCAGTCCGGCCAGCATGCAGACCAACTCGCCCCAGCCTTCCACATGTGCGGAGACGTCGGACTCGAGGGGCGTCCAGGAGGCGCGGAGCTCGATCTTCGCGCCGTCGCCCTGCCGGGCGAGCTCGCCGAAGCCGGTCGAGATGATCTTGGTGGCCGTCCCCGACGCGGCCGTGTACTGCGCGTTGCGTGCGTCGAGCGCATCGGTGAGCCACGACCAGGTGACCTCCGCGAGGAACGGGTCCAGGCCGATCTCCGTCTCGAGCGGCGCCTGGGCGAAGCAGACGATGCGGAACCGTCCGCCCCAGGCGTCCGGCTCCTCGGGGTCGTAGAGCAGCACGAATCGGCCGGTGCCGAGGTCGAGGTCCACGCCGTGCGGCGCCGGATTGACGTCGGCGGCGAGGGCGACCGACCAGGGCGCGAGGCCGGTGGGCGAGGGGATGCTCGAGATCACGACCTCGCTGCGGATCTCGGCTGACTCGATCGATGCCAGCGCGACGGAGAACTCCGCCGGCGGCGTGCTCTCTCTGGACGCGGCCACGGTTTGAGACTAGGCCACCTCGTTGTCTATGATCCTCCGCCGCATCGGTGCGTCGAGGCACCGATCGGTCGGGGTGCGCGCCCCCGCGTTTGATAGCTTGATCGGCGACGATCGGACGGAGAACACGGTGGGACGCAGGTCACGGGCGCTGTTCGGCGGTGCCGTGGCCCTCGGCGGGGTCCTGACGGCAGGGGCGCTCTTCGCCGGCGCCGTCACCACGACCGTCGCCCGCACCGTGGTGATGCCGCCCCGGAAGCGGTCGCAGGACATCCGGGTGGTGTCCGTCGACGAGGCCGAGGCCACGATCGTCCTCCGCGCCACGCCCGATGCGCTGCTGCCCGGCGACTACAGCTTCTGGTTCGAGCAGGGCGCGGGTCACGCGCGGCTCGGCCAGATCGTGGACCGGGGAGTCGGCACCGTCACGCGTCGCATCCTCGCGGTCGACTTCGGCAACCTGGCCACCGCCCGCGCAGGACGCTTCAGCGGCTGGTACTACCTCAGCCCCAAGGAGCTCGGGGTGCCGTTCGAGAGCGTCAAGGTGCGGACCTCCCTGGGCTCGGCGCCGGCCTGGCTGGTTCCGGCCGAGGGGCCGACCACGCGCTGGGTGATCCAGGTGCACGGCAGGGCCACCCTTCGGCAGGAAGGGCTGCGGGCCGTGCCGGTGTTCCGCGAGGCCGGGTACACCAGCCTCCTCATCTCCTACCGCAACGACGGCGAGGCGCCGCCCAGCCCGGATCGCCGCTACGCCCTCGGCGACACCGAGTGGCTCGACGTGGAGGCCGCCATCCTCTTCGCACTCGACAACGGGGCCGTGGATGTCGTGCTGATGGGCTGGTCGATGGGCGGAGCGACCGTGCTGCAGGCCGCCACCCGATCGCGCGTGCGGGACGTCGTCACCGGTGTGGTGCTCGACTCGCCCGTCGTGAACTGGGTCGACACACTGCTCTACCAGGGCGAGGCCATGTCGCTGCCGGCGCCGGTCAAGCGCGGCGTGCTCGCCCTGATCGGGTCCCGGTGGGGCCGGCCGCTCACCGGCCAGGAGCGGCCGATCGACCTCGCCCGACTCGACTTCGTCTCCCGGGCGGCCGAGCTGGAGGTACCGATCCTCGTGCTGCACAGCGACGACGACGGCTTCGTGCCCTCGAACGGCTCACGGGAGCTCGCGGCGGCGCGCCCCGACATCGTCACCTTCACCGGCTTCGAGACGGCGCGGCACACCAAGCTGTGGAACTTCGACCGCGACCGCTGGAACGCGGCCATCAGGGACTGGCTGCAGGATCAGACCGAGGCGAGCGACCAGCGCGCGTAGAGGTAGCCGTCCTCGTCGGCGAGCAGGGAGGCGAGCCGCGCCGAGTGCGTCTCCGCCAGGCGGGGGAAGAGCGGCAGGCCCGGCGCCCGCAGCTTGGGGGCCGTGGTGAGGCACAGCTCGTCGACGAGACCCGCATCGAGGAAGGCGGCCGCGAGCGTCGGACCGCCCTCGCAGACCACTGAGGAGAGTCCGGCCGCGCGCAGGCCGGCGAGGACCTCGACGGGATCCAGCGCATCGGACTGGAGTGGGATCGGCTCGTAGGCGAGGCCCGCCAACTCCTCGGCGGCGCGCGCCAGGGCGGAGGGCGGTCCGAGGATCAGCGGCGGCACGTCCGACTCCGCCAGCCGGTGCCCGCCCAGATGCCCGGAACGGGTGACCACCGCCAGCCGGGAGTGCCGGGGAGAGATGTAGCCCTCCCGCCGCACGGTGCGCGCGCCGACCACGACCACGTCGGCTCCGCGCCGGACGACGCCGAGGATGGTCCGGTCCAGCCGGCTGCTCAGCGACTCCGAAGTGCCGTCCTCGCCGACCGCCGACCCGTTGAGCGACGCGACGAAGTTGAGGCGCACCGTGCCGGGGGATTCGAGCGCGTAGACCTCGCGCAGCCAGTCGCGCAGGCCCGGGTCCTCGGAGTCCCGCGACTCGGCGGCGCCGGGGATCAGCCGGGTGAGGACCGTCATGCGCCCGCGGCGGCGAGCCGCTGGGCGACCTGGCGCTTGGTGCGGGCCAGCATCCCGCTCATCCCGCGCAGGCGCAGCGGGGAGACCGCCTCGGTGAGGCCGAGCATCTGCGGGAAGTCGTCGGGCACCGCGAGCAGATCATCGGGCGAGAGCCCCGAGAGGCCCTGCACCAGGATCGACGCGAAGCCGCGCGTGGTGGGCGACTCGCGCGGTGCGGTCGCATGCAGCCGGACGGTGCCATCCTCCACCTCGGTCGTGAGGAAGACCGGCGACTGGCACTCCACGACCCGCTCCAGCAGGTCCTCGTGGCCCTGCAGGCGTGCGGGGAGCTCCGGCAGCTCGTTCGCGAACTCGAGCAGCAGCAGCAGACGGTCCTTCTGACCGAGCGCGAGGAACTCGTCCCGGATCTCCTCGAGGGCGGGAGGCAGGGCAGCGCTCATGCCCTCAAGTATCCCGCACGCGGGTCAGAGGGAGCCCGGCTCCGAGCCCTTCGCGATCGGCACCCGCACCGCGCTGCCCCACTCGGTCCAGGAGCCGTCGTAGTTGCGCACGTCCGACAGGCCGAGCAGATGGGTGAGCACGAACCAGGTGTGGCTCGACCGCTCGCCGATCCGGCAGTACGCGATCACCGGCTGGTCGGCGCCGAGACCGACCCCGCCGCGGTAGATCGCCTCCAGCTCGTCCTTGGGCTTGAAGGTGCCGTCCTCGGCTGCCGCCCTCGCCCAGGGGATGTTGTGGGCGGTCGGGATGTGGCCGGCGCGGAGTGCGCCCTCCTCGGGATAGGCGGGCGCGGTGGTCCGCTCGCCGGTGTACTCCTCAGGACTCCGGACGTCGATGAGCGGCAGCGTGCCGAGGGTCTCGAGGACGTCCTCCCGGAATGCGCGCACGGTCGAGTCGTCGCGCACGACGACGGGGTACTCGGTGGGGGAGACCTCCGGCTCGTCCGTCGTCATGGGGCGGCCCTCGGCCTCCCACTTCGCGCGGCCGCCGTCGAGCAGGCGCACATCCTCATGGCCGAAGAGGGTGAACACCCACAGCGCGTAGGCGGCCCACCAGTTGCTCTTGTCGCCGTAGATCACGACGGTGCTGTCGCGGGAGATGCCCTTCGCGCCGAGCAGCGCGGCGAACCCGGCGCCGTCGACGAAGTCCCGGGTGACCGGGTCGTTCAGTTCGGTGTGCCAGTCGATCTTCACGGCGCCGGGGATGTGCCCGGTCTCGTAGAGGAGCACGTCCTCGTCGGATTCGACCACGACGAGCCCTGGCTCGCCGAGGTTCTCGGCGAGCCAGTCGGTGCCGACCAGTCGCTCGGGGTGGGCGTACTCGGCGAACTGCGGGGCGGTGTCGGATGCGACGGCCATGGGTCCTCTTTCGAAGCGGTCGCGGACTCTCCGCGGGCTAGGCTGATCAGGCGGGCCTCGAGCGGCCCGGCATCCGAATCTACGCTGACCCGGGCCGCCGCCGCCCCGGACAGCAACAGTTCTTCATCCGCTTCGACTCTGGACGGCCCGTGACCGCTGCCGAGACCACCGAGCACCTCGTCTCCCGCACGCCCCGGGTCTCCGGGACCGAGATGGCCTCCTATCTGGTGCCGCCGCGCCAGTTCGAGGGATCGACGCTCGAGAACTACCGGCCGGACCCCGACCACCCCTCCCAGGGCGAGGCTCTGGAGGCCATGCGCGCCTTCGCCTCCGGCTGGTCGGCGCCGACCGGCGGCGGCTGGTTCCGGAGGGCCAAGCGGCCGCCGGTCGGCAAGCCCGGGGTCTACCTCGACGGCGGCTTCGGCGTGGGCAAGACCCATCTGCTCGCCGCGCTCTGGCACCTCGCTCCCGGGCGCAAGTACTTCGGCACCTTCATCGAGTACACGGCACTCGTGGGCGCCCTCGGCTATCGCGACACCGTCGACCTGCTGAGCGGTGCGACCCTCGTCTCGATCGACGAGTTCGAGCTCGACGATCCGGGCGACACCATGGTCATGACGCGGCTCCTCGGCGAGCTGGTCGCCTCGGGCAGCCGGGTGGCCGCCACGTCGAACACCCCGCCCAACGCCCTCGGCGAGGGACGGTTCGCGGCATCCGACTTCCTCCGCGAGATCCACGCCATGTCCGCGAACTTCGACGTGATCCGCATCGACGGCCTCGACTACCGCCGCCGCGACTCGGTCGGCTCGGCCGGCATCGTCGCGGCGGGCGAGGTGGCGGCGGCGACGGCGGCGGCCGCCGGATCGGACCGGTGGACCGTCGACTCCTTCGCCGACGTGCTCGAGCACCTGGCCAAGGTGCATCCGTCCCGCTACGTGAAGCTGGTCGAGGGGCTCGGCGCGGTCGGCTTCGAGGACGTGCAGCCGTTCGCCTCGCAGACCGACGCCCTCCGCTTCGTGGCCCTCGTGGACCGCCTCTACGACGCTCAGGTGCGGGTGATCGCGAGCGGCACCCCGCTCGATCAGGTCTTCGCCGAGGACATGCTCGCGGGTGGCTATCGGAAGAAGTATCTGCGGGCGATCTCCCGCCTCGTCGCGCTCACCAACTGATCCGGAAGCCGCCGCGGCGACCGCGGCGCCCCGGGAACCAGCGAAACACACTGTTTACATCAGCCGGGTGGGCGTAACACCGCGGTAACCGGCATTCCTCAGGTTGGAAACGTCCGCCCACCAGGATGGGCGCGAACCTGACGCCCGCCTTCTTCCTGCTCTGCGCGGGGGCACGCACAGGGTCCGCTCCTTGCACACTCAGAGAGGTAACACATGGATCAGGGCAACACCGCCTTCGTTCTCCTGTCAGCGGCGCTCGTGCTGCTGATGACCCCGGGACTCGCGTTCTTCTACGGCGGCCTGGTGAAGGCCAAGAGCGTCGTCAGCATGATGATGCTGAGCTTCGGCGCAATCGGACTGATCGGCGTGCTGTGGGTGCTCTACGGCTACGCGATGGCGTTCAGCAACGGCGGCACGGACACCTTCATCGGCATCGACGGCTTCTTCGGCATCGACACCGCCAACATCGGCCTCGCCGGGCTCCTCGAGGCGCCCGAGGGCGCGACGTTCCCGCCGCTGGCCTTCGCGGGCTTCCAGGCCACCTTCGCGATCATCACCGTCGCGCTCATCTCGGGCGCCATCGCCGACCGTGCCAAGTTCGGCGCGTGGATGGTCTTCGCGGGCATCTGGGCCACGCTCGTCTACTTCCCGGTCGCCAACTGGGTGTTCAACTTCACCCTCGGTGAGGGAGGCCTGGTCGACGGCGGCTGGGTCGTCTACGGACTGCAGCAGGTCCTCGGAGTCGGCGTCATCGACTTCGCCGGTGGCACCGCGGTGCACATCAACGCCGGCGCTGCGGCGCTCGCGCTGGCGCTGGTCCTCGGCAAGCGGGTCGGCTTCCAGAAGGGCATCAACAAGCCGCACAACGTGCCCTTCGTGCTCCTCGGCGCCGGTCTGCTGTGGTTCGGCTGGTTCGGCTTCAACGCCGGCTCCGAGGTTGCGGCGGACAACGTCGCGGCCCTCGCCTGGATCAACACGCTCGCCGCCCCCGCCGCCGCCCTGCTCGGCTGGCTCGTGGTCGAGAAGATCAAGGACGGCAAGGCCACCTCGGTCGGCGCCGCCTCGGGCGCCGTCGCCGGCCTCGTCGCGATCACCCCGGCCTGTGCGTCGCTGACGCCGTTCTGGGCGATCGTGCTCGGCATCCTCGCCGGTGTGGTCTGCGCCCTCGCGATCGACCTCAAGTTCAAGCTGGGCTTCGACGACTCCCTCGACGTGGTGGGCATCCACCTCGTCGGCGGTGTGCTCGGCACGCTCTACCTGGGCATCTTCGCGAACACCACCGGGCTCATCTACTCCGGCCAGCTCAACCAGCTGGCCGCGCAGGCGACCGGTGCCTTCTCGGTGCTGATCTACTCCTTCGTGCTCGCCTTCATCATCGGCACGGTCATCGAGAAGACCATGGGCTTCCGGGTGAAGAACGAGGACGAGCTGGCGGGCATCGACACGGTCGTGCACGGCGAGGAGGCCTACCTCCTCGACGAGCCGGTCGCAGCCAGCCGCCTCTGACCTGCTCCCACTGCGCTGGGGCGCCGCTTCCTCGGAGGCGGCGCCCCTTCGCGTGCCAGGAGGGCATGCCGCACAGAGAATGCCCTGGCAAGGGGCAGAATGCCGCCGTCGCGCCCCCGTAGGGTCTGAGCATGCTGACACGACGCGGAGCCGCGCGCGCCCCTCTGCCGCCCAGCGACAACCCGGCACGCCACCAGCTGGACGCGATCCTGACGGACCGGGTGGGCCGCTGCGGCCTCCGCGGCGGCCAGATCCTTCTGGTGCTCCTGCTCGCCCATCGTCCTCGATCAGCCGGAGGGCGACTTCCTGCAGCCCGTGGTGATCGGCAAGCCCGTGGGCTGGGCGATCATCCAGGTCGGGGACGCGCCAGAGCAGACAGGAGACATTGATGGGTGACGAGGAGTTCGAGCGGAAGCGCCGTGAGCAGCTGACGAGCGCTCCGGGCGACAAGCCCGACCGCGAGGGGTCGGACGCCGAGGAGTCGGCCGCGCCCCGCATCGAGGTCACCGAGACGGACGAGGGGATGACCCGCATCGACATCGCCGACACGGCCGCCGTCCGACCGGGCGGGCCGGCCACCCCGGACTGAGCCGCAGGCCGCCGCGGGCCGCAGGCCGCCGCAGGCCGCCGCAGGCCGAGAACCGCATCGCTCCGGCCAAACGGCAACGGCACGCCGTCGCCGTTTGGCCGGACGGTTGCGTCCGTGGGACGGCAGGCAGAGAAAAAGCCCCGGGGGTGCCGGGGCTTTCTGCAGGGGAGTGGGCGATACCAGACTCGAACTGATGACCTCTTCGGTGTGAACGAAGCGCGCTACCAACTGCGCCAATCGCCCGTGCGCCTCAATATTGCCATACGGCGGCGGGGAGGATGCGACACCCGGCCAGGAGGGGGCGGACACGGCGCCGTACGGTTTGGTCTCGTCCCGCCGATCCGTTAGAGTCGTCAGGCGGTCGGGAACGGCCGTGAATGCGGATGTGGCGCAGTGGTAGCGCATCACCTTGCCAAGGTGAGGGTCGCGAGTTCGAATCTCGTCATCCGCTCGAGTGAAGTCTCACGGGACACGTGGGGAACCACACATGGTGGCGTGGCCGAGAGGCTAGGCAGCGGCCTGCAAAGCCGTCCACACGGGTTCGAATCCCGTCGCCACCTCACTCACCGAGAGGGCGGTGCTCCCAAGCGCAGCCTCGACGGGCGATTGGCGCAGCGGTAGCGCGCTTCCCTGACACGGAAGAGGTCACTGGTTCGATCCCAGTATCGCCCACCACACCCCCCCCGGTGCTCGCACGGGTTCCACCTCACCTGCGCACCCGCGGCCCGCCTGCTCCTGTATTGCGTTCGGGCGGCGGTTTCCGCGGTTCACGTCG
>NZ_JAODMK010000008.1 GCF_025465545.1 Naasia sp.
GACTCCCGGGTGCGAGCTCGGCAGCGGCTCCCCCGCGAGGGTCCGCCTGACCGCCAGCTCCTGGCCGACGCTGCACCAGTCGGCCGCGCGTCCCACGGGCATCAGGGTGATCGCGGCGACGGCAGCCGCGGCCGACCGCTCGCCCAGCCTCTTCGCCAGGGGCTCCTCGACAGCACGCGATGACCGAGCGGCGAACTCACCCGACAGTCTCGCGGCGAGCGCGTCGACCAGATGCGCGAGGGTGCCGACCTCGTCGATGAGGCTCACCAGGTCGGCGTCGGGCGCCCCCGCGACCACCTCGGCCAGGGAGGCGCCGTCGCCCGCCGAGGCGAGCTCGGCCACCCGCTGAGCGAGGGCGGCCGAGTGCTCCGCAAGGGCATCGGACGAGCGCTTCATGGGAGAGATTCTCCTGATAGCCACCGACATTGAGCCCCGCGGAACGGCAGTTGTCCACAGGCATCAGGGCGCCCTTTGGACGGACGCCGGAAGTGACTGAGCGAGCACGAAAAGCAGTCCGCTACCGTCGAGATGTGCAATTCGGAAGCCTCCAGTTCGAGCCAGCGGGCGATCGTCTCGACCTCGTGGCCGAGCCCGTCCGCGCCGCCCTGAGCGCCGAGCGCGCGGCCGGGAACGCTTCCGGGGTGCAGGTGGCGGAGATCGACCCGGAGGTCGCGGACACCGCCGCCTTCTGCGAGCGATACGGAATCGCGATGGCGGAGGGCGCCAACTGCGTCGTCATCGCGGCGAAGCGTGGGGACGTGGTGCGACACGCGGTCTGCCTGATCCTCGCCACCGACCGGATCGACGTGAACGGCGCCGTGCGGAAGCACCTCGACGCGAAGAAGGCGTCCTTCGCCGCCATGGACACCGCAACCTCCGCGACCGGGATGGAGTACGGCGGCATCACGCCGATCGGCCTGCCGGCGGGATGGCTGCTGCTCGTCGACGCCGCCGTCGCGGCCTCAGGCCCGCTGATCATCGGCAGCGGGCTGCGCCGATCCAAGCTGCTGGTGTCGGGCGCATACCTCGCGGGGCTGCCCGGTGCCCAGGTGCTGCCCATCGCCAAGGAGCCGAAGGAGCAGATCGATCCGGTCCATCCGGTACAGCAGAGCTGACGAGCACCGCTACGCCTGTCCCCCGCTTCGGTTCCGCCCGCCCGGACTCCCTAGGGTGGGAACGACCCCGAAATCAGGACGGATGGACCCATGCCAGGAGAGAACCTCACCCGCGCCGAGGCGCAGGAGCGTGCAGCGCTCCTCACCGTGCACGACTACGCCGTCGAGCTCGACCTCACCACCGGACCCGAGACCTTCCGCAGCACCACCACTGTGCGCTTCTCGGCCAAGGACGGCGCGTCGACGTTTCTCGACGCCATCACGCGCACGGTGCACTCGGTCACCCTGAATGGCGCCGAGCTCGACCCCGCCAAGGTCAGCGACGGCGTCCGGATCGCCCTCGACGGCCTCGCCGAGGAGAACGAGCTGACCGTGGTCTCGGACGCCATCTACACGAACACGGGTGAGGGCCTGCACCGGTTCGTCGACCCGGTCGACGACGAGGTGTACCTCTACTCGCAGTTCGAGGTGCCGGATTCCCGCCGCGTGTTCGCGGTGTTCGAGCAGCCCGACCTGAAGGCCACGTTCCAGTTCACCGTGACGGCGCCCGACTACTGGGAGGTCGTCTCCAACTCCCCCACGCCGAAGCCCACCGACGTCGGCGACAGCAGGTTCCGCTGGGAGTTCCCGCCGACCCCCGTCATCTCGAGCTACATCACCGCGCTGATCGCCGGCCCCTACGCGGTCGAGCGGCGCGAGCTCACCTCGTCCGACGGGCGCGTCATCCCGCTCGGCGTCTTCTCGCGCGCCTCGCTCGCGCAGTACGTCGACACTGACTACATCGTGGAGAAGACCCGACAGGGCTTCGAGTTCTACGAGAGGATCTTCGACTTCCCCTACCCGTTCGAGAAGTACGACCAGCTGTTCGTGCCCGAGTTCAACGCCGGGGCGATGGAGAACGCGGGGGCCGTCACCTTCACCGAGACCTACGTGTTCCGGTCCAAGGTGACCGACGCCGTTCGCGAGCGCCGGGTCGTCACGATCCTGCACGAGCTCGCCCACATGTGGTTCGGCGACCTCGTGACCATGAAGTGGTGGAACGACCTCTGGCTGAACGAGTCGTTCGCCGAGTACATCTCCACGCTCGCCACCGCCGAGGCCACCGAGTGGTCCGAGGCGTGGACCACCTTCGCGGCACTCGAGAAGAGCTGGGCCTACCGGCAGGACCAGCTGCCCTCCACCCACCCGATCGTCGCGGTCATCAACGACCTGGAGGACGTGCAGGTCAACTTCGACGGCATCACCTATGCCAAGGGCGCGTCGGTGCTCAAGCAGCTGGTGGCCTGGGTCGGCCGGGACGAGTTCCTCACGGGTGTCGGCGCGTACTTCCAGAAGCACCAGTACAAGAACACGGAACTGAAGGACCTGCTCAGCGAGCTGGAGACCGCCAGCGGACGGGATCTCGCATCCTGGTCCGAGCAGTGGCTGGGCACCGCGGGCGTCAACACCCTGCGCCCCGAGTTCGAGACGGCCGAGGACGGGACCTACTCGTCCTTCGCCGTGGCGCAGTCCGCGCCGCCCGAGTGGCCCACCATCCGGCCCCACCGCCTGGCGATCGGCAGCTACAGCATCCAGGACGGCAAGCTGGTGCGCACCGACCGGATCGAGCTGGACATCGACGGCGAGCGCACCGAGATCGCCGAGCTGGTCGGCAAGCCCCGTCCCGACCTGCTGCTGCTCAACGACGACGACCTCGCCTACGCGAAGATCCGCCTGGACGACGAGTCACTGCTGGTGGCCATCGACTTCCTGTCGGCCATCGAGGCGCCGCTCGCGCGGTCGATCGTGTGGGGTTCCGCCTGGGACGCGACCCGCGACGCGGAGACCTCGGCGTCGGACTTCGTGCAGCTGGTGCTGCGCAACGTCGGCGCCGAGACGGAGTCGACCACGCTCCGCACGGTCCTCTCGCAGGCGCAGACCACCGCGTCGATGTACGTGGCCCCCAAGCACCGTGCCGAGACCCTCGCCACCGTCGGGGACACGTTCTGGAAACTCGCCCAGGAGGCGGAGCCGGGATCGGATTCCCAGTTCCAGTTCGTCAGGGCATTCGCGGCCGTCGCACACACGCCTGAGCAGCTCGACACGGTGCAGCGTGTGCTCGACGAGGAGATCACCCTCGATCAGCTGAACATCGACACGGACCTCGGCTGGGAGCTGCTCATCGCCCTGGCCGCCGGCGGCCGTGCCGGCACTGCGGAGATCGAGGCGGCGCTCGCCTCCGACAACACCGCGACCGGCGCTCAGTCGGCCGCCCACGCGAAGGCGGCGCTGCCGACCCTCGCGGACAAGACGGCGGCCTGGAAGTCGATCGTGGAGGAGACCGGAGCGTCGAACCTCATCGTGCGGGCGACGGGACTCGGCTTCGTCCGGGCCTCCGACCCGGCGGTGCTCGAGGAGTTCGTGCCACGGTACTTCGATGCGCTCACCGGGATCTGGGAGTCGCGCAGCTACGCCATCGCCTCGGGCATCATCAACGGGTTCTACCCGGCGCCGCTCGCCAACCAGGCTCTCGCGGACGCGAGCCGGGAGTGGCTCGCCGCGCACCCGGAGACCCCGGCACTCCGCCGCCTCATCATCGAGAACCTCGCCGGCGTGGAGCGCGCGCTGCGGGTGCAGGCGCGCGACGCCGGGTAGCGCCGGTCGAACTGCCTAGTTTCGGCGCGCCGCTTGCGGCGGCTGTCTCAACCACCGGTCTCAGGTCCGGGGTTGAGGAGGCCGCGCGGCGGCCGTCTCGAAACCACCACTGCGGACGCGATCTACTAGGCGGGCCCCAGCTCCTCGAAGAGGGTGACCTGCAGGCCCGCCGGCGCCTCCAGGCGAGAGTTGAGCGAGCGCCAGGGCGTCTCCACCGGCTCCGCGATCAGCTCGGCGCCCGCCTGCACCAGGGAGGCCGTCGTGCCGACGGCGTCCTCGACCTCGAAGGCGACCCGCAGGCGGGCGCTCGGCCGGCTGGATCCCTCGACCCGATCGATCATGTCCACCTGTGCCGGATTCGACAGCTCGAGGGTGGCGCGGCCCGCGTCGAGGATCATCACCTGCGCGCCGCCCTCCCCCGCGTAGGACTCCTCCTCGGGCATACCCAGAACGTCCCGGTAGAACCGCACCGCCTCGTCGTAGTCCTCGGCGCGCACGACCAGTCGCAGCTGCCGCACGCGTCCCGTCGCGTCCGTCATGAGCACAGTCCTGTCATGCGCACAGCGTAGGACCGCGCCGCGACCGACGGTGCAGACCCGGTTCGTAGACTGGGGCGCAATATGAACTGGGATCTCTTCTGGAAAATCTGGGGCATCCCCATCAACGTCGTCGTGATCATCGTGGTGGCGGTGCTGCTGCGTCTCGTGCTGCACTTCGTGATCCGGCGCGTGGTGGAGCGCATCGTGCACGGCGTGAAGAAGCGCCAGCGGGTGGAGGAGACCCAGGCGCTGCACGCCACTCCCCTCACAGCGGTGCGGCTCGTCCAGCGCGCCAGGACGCTCGGCTCGGTGCTCGGCAACGTGGTGACGGTCACCATCACGATCGTCGCGCTGCTGCTCATCATCACCGCCATCAATCCGGCCATCACCGGCGCCTTCTCGCTGATCACCGCCGCGCTCGGTGCGGGGCTCGGCTTCGGCGCGCAGAACATCGTGAAGGACGTGCTCAACGGCCTGTTCATGGTCGCCGAGGACCAGCTGGGCGTCGGCGACGTGGTCGACACCGGCCAGGCGACGGGCGTGGTGGAGGACGTCGGCATCCGCTCCACCCAGGTCCGCGACGTGAACGGCACGCTCTGGTACGTGCGCAACGGCGAGATCCTCAGGGTGGGCAACATGTCCCAGGGCTGGGCGCGGGTGATCGTCGACCTGGCCATCCCCTACGACGCCGACATCGACGCCGTCGAGCAGAGGATGCTCGCCACCGCCACCGAGCTGGTCGACGAGGAGAAGTGGCGGATGACCATCCTCGAGCGGCCGGAGATCTGGGGGCTCGAGTCGATCTCGTCGGAGGCGCTCGTGATCCGGATGGTCATCAAGACCCGCACCTCGGCGAAGGACGACGTGGCGCGGGAGCTGCGGATGCGGCTGAAGCGCGCACTCGACGAGATGGAGGTCAAGCTGCCTTCCCTCAACACGGTCGTGCTGAGCGGCTTCGAGGGCGCGGCGAGCGTCAAGGGCGCCCGACCTGGCCCCGTGCCCGTTGAGGCTGCTGCTCCCGTTCCCGCCGTGCCGGACAAGAAGCCCCGCGCCCCACGCGCCCGGGCGACGAAGGAACGGAAGGAATCGTGACCGACCTTCCCGTCCCCCCTCACCAGCCGAGCCCCGTGACGCTTCGCCTGAGTGCCGGCGGCGACCCCGTCGACGGTAACTTCTACGACCAGGTCGGCGGTCGGGCGACCTTCGAGCGCCTTGTGCGCGAGTTCTATCGCGGGGTGGCGAGCGACCCCCCGCTGCTGGCCATCTATCCCGAGGAGGACCTCGAGCCGGCGATCCAGCGGCTGACGGGATTCCTCGAGCAGTACTGGGGCGGCCCTGGGACCTACAGCGAGCAGCGGGGGCACCCCAGACTGCGGCTGCGTCATCAGGCCTTCACGGTGAACCCAGACCAGCGCGACCGCTGGCTTCGGCACATGCGGGCCGCCGTCGACTCCCTCGAGCTGCCGCCGCTTCAGGATGCGACCCTGTGGGCGTACCTCGAGCGCGCCGCGCACGCGATGGTGAACACGTTCGAGGAGTGACGCCCGGACCTGCCCCGGCCGGCCGACGAATGCATCCCGGCGGCCAAACTGCATCGGCGTGCGGATGCGATTTGGCCGGACGGATGCGGTCCTAGGGCGATCAGCCGAGCAGTGACCAGGAGCGGCGGCGCACCAGCACGTGCCCTCGCGTCGACGTGAGACGGGACCAGGCGCCCGCCTCGTACACGCCGACCTCCTCGACGGGGTCGGGACCGAGGAAGCCGAGGCTCACCGCGGCGAACGCCGCACCCGCCGGAACATGCTCCAGTGCGTCGATGGGCCGGCCCCAGACCTCGGAGCGGACGCGGCGCACGATCTGCTCCCCTGTGCCGGTGGGCACCGCCTCGGCGACCGCCTCGATCCCGCTGCGCCCGACGGACTCGAGGATGCCCGCCGTCGTCCGGCCGACACGCTTCCATCCGCCGCGGGGCGGCGAGATCCCGGCCCAGGTCACGGTGCTCACCTCCGTCGGCAGCGCGATCGTCGCCGCCCTCAGCGTGCCCGCCCGGGTGAGCCGGTCGAGCAGCGAGCGCACGGGCACGACGGCGTCGAATTCGCTGCGGTCCGAGAGGGCAAGCGTGCGGAGGCCGAGCACGGTCGGGCTCTCGTCGAGCAGACCATGCGGATAGAGGATCGCGGTGTACACGGCGAGCACGCCCGATCCGGCAACGAGCCGCACGGAGCCGTCCTCGACGCGCCCGGCGCGACCCAGATAGGTGGCGAGGTCCTCGGCGGCAAGCGGATCGGCGAGAGTGAATGAGCGGATCATCGGCGCCTCTAAACTAACTGACCGGATGCCGCGCACCGCAGCGGCGGGCGGATGGCGACAGCGACTGGGAGAATCCGTGACCGATCAGCTCGACCCGCTCGCCTCGCTCCTCGGCGCGCTGGATCTCACCGACACCGGCGCGCGCACGAGCGAGGACATCTTCACCGGCCCATCCCAGTGGAGCCCGAACGGCCGGGTGTTCGGCGGCCAGGTGCTGGCCCAGTCGCTCATCGCGGCAATCCGGACCACCGATACCGACCGAGCGGTGCACTCCATGCACGGCTACTTCCTGCGCCCGGGCGACGTGCAGCATCCGATCACCTTCTCGGTGGATCGCATCCACGACGGCCGGTCCTTCTCCACGCGGCGCACACAGGCCTATCAGCACGGGCTGCCGATCCTGTCGATGATCGCGTCCTTTCAGATCCACGACGGCGGCCTCGAGCATCAGACCGACATGCCGGCCGACCTCCCCGACCCGGAGAGCGTGATGAGCGACGCCGAGGTGCTCGGGGCGGTGGACCATCCGATCGCCCGGCACTGGGCCGTCAGCCGGCCCTTCGAGATGCGGCACATCCCCTCCCCCATCTACTTCCGCGTGGACGGGGAGCACGTCGCGAATCAGGCCGTGTGGGTGCGGGCGATCGGGCGGCTGCCCGACGACCCCAACCTGCACCGGGCCGCGCTCGCCTACGCCAGTGACTACTCGATCCTCGAGTCGGTTCAGCGGCGCCACGGGATCGCCTGGACCACGCCGGGTCTCAAGGTGGCGAGCCTGGACCACGCCATGTGGTTCCACCGGTTCGCCCGCGCCGACGAGTGGCTGCTCTACACGCAGGAGTCCCCGAGCGCGGGCGGCGGGCGGGGACTCTCGATGGGCCGCATCTACGACCGCTCCGGCAACCTCATCGCGAGCATCGCCCAGGAGGGCATGATCCGCGTTCCCGACCCCGGCGAGTGAGGCGCGTCGAGCTGGATCGCACCTCGTCGGGCATGGGCGAAAACCTCCTCGGTCAGCGGCGGGTGAACTTCACCGGCTCCTCGACGTAGGCCGCCCACGCCTTCCGCGCTCGCTCACCGATCCGCACCGGCTCACCTGTGCCGGGGTCGACCATCACGAGCGTCGTCGAGGCCCTTCCGAAGAGCACCCGTGGCGCGCCGCCCTCCGGCGAGTAGATCTCGTAGCAGACCTGGATGCTTGCGCCCCCGAGGCGGCCGATCCACAGCTCGATGTCGAGCGGCTTCCGGAGGTAGGGGACGGGCGCGAGGTACTCCATCTCCTGGTGCGCTATCAGTGACAGCGTCGACCCGCCGACCCCGGAGTCGAGCACCGCGGTGCCGGCGCCGTCGGGGTCGTCGCCATCCGCCCAGAAGGCCTGGATGCGGGCCTCCTGCAGGATGCGGAGCATCTCCACGTTGTTCACGTGGTTGTACGCGTCGAGGTCGGACCAGCGCAGCTGGATGGGGACGTGGAGGCGCATCGCCGGAGGCTAGTTGCGGGTCAGCTTGCGGTACGCGGAGCGGTGCGGACGTGCCGCCTCGGGCCCGAGACGCTCGATCTTGTTCTGCTCGTAGGAGTCGAAGTTGCCCTCGAACCAGTACCAGTTGGCCGGGTTGTCCTCGGTGCCCTCGTAGGCGAGGATGTGCGTCGCGATGCGATCGAGGAACCACCGATCGTGGGTGATGACCACCGCGCAGCCGGGGAACTCGAGCAGCGCGTTCTCGAGGCTGCCGAGGGTCTCGACGTCAAGATCGTTCGTGGGCTCGTCGAGCAGCAGCAGATTGCCGCCCTGCTTGAGCGTGAGGGCGAGGTTCAGCCGGTTGCGCTCACCACCGGAGAGCACGCCGGCCGCCTTCTGCTGGTCGGGGCCCTTGAAGCCGAAGGTGGACACGTAGGCCCGGGACGGGATCTCGGTCTTGCCGACGGTGATGTAGTCCTGACCGTCGGACACGACCTCCCACAGCGACTTCTTCGGATCGATGCCCGCGCGGCTCTGGTCCACGTAGGAGATGTCGACCGTCTCCCCGATCTTCAGATCACCGCCGTCGAGCGGCTCCAGTCCGACGATCGTCTTGAACAGGGTGGTCTTGCCGACCCCGTTCGGGCCGATCACGCCGACGATGCCGTTGCGGGGCAGCGTGAAGGAGAGCCCCTCGATGAGCATCCGGTCGCCGAAGCCCTTCTCGAGCTTCTTCGCGTCGATCACCTGGCTGCCGAGCCGGGGCCCGACCGGGATCTGGATCTCCTCGAAGTCGAGCTTCCTGGTGCGCTCGGCCTCCGTGACCATCTCCTCGTAGCGGGCGAGGCGCGCCTTGGACTTCGCCTGGCGACCCTTGGCGTTGGAGCGGACCCAGTCGAGCTCGTCCGCCAGCCGCCTCGACAGCTTGGCGTCCTTCTTGCCCTGCACCTGCAGGCGCTCCTGCTTCTTCTCCAGGTAGGTCGAGTAGTTGCCCTCGTAGGGGTACAGACGACCCCGGTCGACCTCGGCGATCCACTCGGCGACGTTGTCGAGGAAGTACCGGTCGTGGGTCACGGCGAGGACAGCGCCGGGGTACTTGGCCAGGTGCTGCTCGAGCCAGAGCACGCTCTCGGCGTCGAGGTGGTTGGTGGGCTCGTCGAGGAGGAGCAGGTCGGGCTTCTCGAGCAGCAGTCGGCAGAGGGCGACGCGGCGCTTCTCCCCGCCGGAGAGGTTCGCGACGATCGCGTCGGCGGGCGGCGTGCGGAGCGCGTCCATCGCCTGCTCGAGCTGCGAATCGAGGTCCCACGCGTCCAGAGCGTCGATCTGCTCCTGGAGGGTGCCCATCTCGCCGAGCAGCTTGTCGAAGTCGGCGTCCGGGTCGGCGAGCGCGGCGCTGATCTCGTTGAACCGGTCCACCTTGGCCTTGGTCTCCGCCACCCCGAGCTGAACGTTCTCCAGCACGGTCTTCGACTCGTCCAGCTGCGGCTCCTGCTCGAGCATCCCGACGGTGAACCCGGGCGACAGCTTCGCCTCGCCGTTGCTCGGCTGGTCGAGCCCCGCCATGATCCGCAGGATCGTCGACTTGCCTGCGCCGTTCGGCCCCACCACACCGATCTTGGCGCCCGGCAGGAAGGCCATCGTCACGTCGTCGAGGATGACCTTGTCACCATGCGCCTTGCGGGCGCGCACCATTGAGTAGATGTATTCGGCCATGCACCCATCCTATTTGGGCCGCCGGAGCCCGGCCCCCGCTCCGCCTCCGCCGGGAGCGGACACGGGCGCACGGGATCACCCGCCGACCGGCTCCGTCGCGCCGATGAGGCATCTGCCGGAGCCCAGCACGGGGGCCACCATCGACACGTAGCCCGTCTTCTCACCGGATTGCCCGAGGAGACAGCCGTCGTCGAAGCGCACGGAGAACTGGATGGAGTCGGCCTGCAGATCGATGGCGGTGCGATCCGCAGTCACCTCCATCCGGCCGCGATCGAATCCGGCCTCGGTGAGAGCGTCGAGGAACGCCTGCCCGCCGGCCTTCGGATCCGTGGAGAGCACCGCCCGGTTGACCCAGTCGAAGAACTGGAGGTTCGCCTCCGCCCCGCCGGTCGGGTCCCTGGTCGGAACGACGGTGGGCGCGGGGCGATCGGGCGCAGAGCTGGAGGGGGTCGGCCCGGGACCGGCCGCCACCGTCGTGGGCGTCGAGCAGCCGCTCACGAGGAAGGCGAGCGCGACGGTCAGCGCGAAGCCTGTGGCCGTTCGACGCATCGGCTCCCCCTTCCGGAAGAGTCAGTCTAGGAGGCGGTCAGAACGGGACCTCCTCGCCCTGCCGCAGTTCACCGGAGAGGGCGGGTGCTCCCCAGTCCCCCGCCGTGGCAGCCGGCTCGGGCTCCTGCGTCGCAGGTGAGGCCGACTGCACGGAGGCGCGGGGATTCCTGGTGTAGCTGCTGGTTCCGAACCGGAGGTTGTGGCCGATGGCGTCGGCGACGAGATCGACGGTGAGGTTCTTGCGCCCCTGGTCGTCCTTCCACTCCTTCAGCTGGAGCCGCCCGTCCACGAGCACCGAGTCCCCCTTGTGCAGGGACGCCGCCATGCCTGCAGCGAGTTGGCGGAAGCCGACCACGGAGAACCAGTTGGTGTCGGTGTCGACCCAGGTCTTCTGCCCGCTGTCGAAGCGGCGGCCGCTCGAGGCGAGCCGGAAGCTCGTCACCTCCATGCCGTCCGCGGTGATCACGTGGTTGGGCTCGGTGGCCACGATGCCGATGGTGCTGAACAGGTCGTGCATATGCTGCTCCTTCGTCTCGGGGAGGCCGGGCCGACCGCTCGTGCCGGGAAAGGCCGGCCCGGCTCGCACACAGCGTGCCGAGCGGCGCTCCGGAGAAAGAGCGAAGGCCCGCCTCCGTGCGAAACGGAGACGGGCCCGGAGTTGGGGAGGAGGGTCAGGCGGCCTTGATGTACTCCGCGTAGCTCTTGCGCACCTTGTTGACCTTGGGCACGGCGACCGCGAGGCAGTAGCCCTGGTTGGGGTTCTTGGCGAAGAAGTCCTGGTGGTACTCCTCGGCCGGGTACCACTCGCCGAGGGGGGCGATCTGTGTGACGATCTTGCCGTCCCACCACTCGCCGGCGCGGGCCGCAGCGGCCTCGAAGAGCGCCTTCTGCTCGTCGCCCGTGTAGAACATCGCCGAGCGGTACTGCGTCCCGACGTCGTTGCCCTGGCGGTTCAGCTGACGCGGGTCGTGCAGCGTGAAGAAGACGTCGAGGATCACCTCACGCGGGATGACGTCGGGGTCGAAGGTCACCGCGACCGCCTCGGCATGGCCGGTGGTCCCGGTGCAGACGAGCTCGTAGCTGGGGTCCTTCGCGGATCCGCCGGTGTAGCCCGAGGCGACATCGGAGACTCCCCGGAGGTCGCGGTACACCGCGTCCAGGCACCAGAAGCATCCTCCGGCCAGTACGAACGTCTCCATCGTGTTCTCCTCTTCGTCGTCGTCGCGGCACCGCGAAGCGGGCCGCACCAGTATCAACGAACAGCGGCGGAATCGCATTCCGGGGCCTCGTAGCATGGCCAGGGTGAGCTACGTCGCCGCCTCAGATCGATATTCGGTGCTCGACTACCGGCGCACCGGCCGCAGCGGGCTGCTCCTGCCCCCGATCTCGCTCGCGCTCTGGCAGAACTTCGGCGACGCGCGCTCACTCGAGGTCCAGCGCGCCATTGTCCGCCGCGCGTTCGATCGCGGCATCACCCACTTCGACCTGGCGAACAACTACGGGCCTCCCCCAGGGTCGGCCGAGGAGAACTTCGGCCGCATCTTCGCCGACGACCTGCGCCAGCACCGGGACGAGATCGTCGTGTCGACCAAGGCCGGGTACCCCATGGGTCTCGGCCCGTACGGGGACGGGGGCTCGAGGAAGTACCTGCTGTCCTCGCTCGACGCGACCCTGAGCAGGCTCGGACTCGGCTACGTCGACAGCTTCAACCATCACCGTCCCGACCCCGAGACGCCTCTGGAGGAGACGGCGGGCGCCCTCGCCAGCGCCGTCACGAGCGGCAGAGCGCTCTACGTGGGCATCTCCAACTACGACCCGGTGCGCACCGCGGCGATGGCGGCCGCTCTGGCCGAGCACCGCGTTCCGCTGCTGATCCACCAGCCCCGCTACTCGATGTTCGACCGGCACATCGAGGACGGCCTCTTCCCGGTGCTCGAGCAGCACGGCATCGGGGCGATCGTGTTCTCCCCGCTCGCCCAGGGCCTGCTGACCGACCGCTATCTCGGCGGCGGGCTGCCCGCCGACTCGCGCGCGGCATCGTCGAGTCCGTTCCTGTCCGCCGGAGACATCACCGAGACCTACCTGACCCGCGCGCGCGCACTCCAGCGGCTCGCCCAGCAGCGGGGACAGACCCTCGCTCAGCTCGCGCTCGCCTGGGTGCTGCGCAATCCGGTGATCACCTCGGCGCTGATCGGCGCCTCCAGCGTGGCGCAGCTCGACCAGAACCTCGGGGCCCTCGAGGCGCCCCCTCTGAGCGATGAGGAGCTCACCGCGATCGAGCCGCACGCAGTGCACGGCACCGCGGCCCGCTGAGTGGGCTACCTCGCCGCCCTCCTGTCCGCCCTCCTTTTCGGCGCGAACGGGAGCCTTGCGAAGATCGTGATCGAGTCCGGCATCACGGCCGGCCAGCTCACGTTCCTGCGCTCCCTGGGGGCCGCCGTCCTGGCCGCCCTTGCTCTGGCCGCGGTCGACCGGAACGCGTTCCGGATCTCGCCGCGCTCACTGCTGGGCACCGCGATCCTCGGTCTCGTCGGGGTCGCCGCCGTGCAGTGGCTGTACGCGGTGGCGATCACGCTCCTCCCGGTCGGCATCGCGCTGCTGCTCGAGTACCTGGCCGTGCCGATCGTGGCGCTGGTGGCCTGGCTCGTCCTGCACGAAGGGGTGCGGGCATCGCTGTGGGTCGGGATCGGGCTCGTGGTCGCCGGCCTGGCCGTCGTAGCCCAGCTCGGCTTCGCCCCGCTCGATGCGCTCGGCATGGCGGTCGCGCTCCTCGCGGCGATCGCCCTGGCCGCCTACTTCCTGATCGGACAGCTCGGTGTGGCGACCATCTCGCCGCTGGGCATGGCGTTCTGGTCCATGAGCTTCTCCGCCCTGTTCTGGGCCGTCTTCAGCGGCTGGTGGACCATCCGACCTGCCGCTCTCCTGGCACCGCTTCCCGCTCACGCCGGGGTTCCGACGCTGCCCCTGTGGGCCGGTCTCGCCCTGGTGATCGTGCTCGGCTCCTTCGCGCCCTACCTGCTGAGCTACGCCGCCATCCGGCGCCTCGGCGCGACGCGGGCCGGGGTCCTCGCCACGGCCGAGGTGGTGTTCGCCTTCGCGGCGGCCTGGGCCTTCCTCGGCGAGACCATCGAGCCCCTTCAGCTCATCGGCGCGGCCATCGTGCTCGCGGGCATCGTGACGGCGCAGCTGGCACGCCCGGGCACTGCCATCGATGCCGACCTCGCGATGGCGGCCCCTCACCCCGGCCAGATCGCTCGCACCGGGGCCGGTGATGGCGGTGTCGGGGGTCGCTCCTAGCCTGGCGACACACCGAACAACACGCGCGCAGGGCCGGCTGCCGAAGAGAGCGAGGAGCACCTCATGACGTTCAGCACCCTCCCTGTTCCGCCGCGGCCTCGCACGGGCATCGCGTTCCGGCAGCTCAACAACGGCCTCTGGCGGATCACCCGGTCGTCGGGGACGGTCCTCGGCTACGTGGAGGACTCGTCGAGCACCGATCGGCTGCCCCGGTTCTCCGCCAAGCGCCTGTCCTCGACCGGACGGTCCTTCCTGCCGCTCGGCGACTTCCGCACCTTCGACGACGCGGTGGACTGCCTGCGCTTCGGCTGACGAGGCGACCTGCTCCGCCGTCAGCGAAACGGAAGAGCTGCCGTCGCCGACGAGCACCCGGTGATATATAGCCAAGCTATGCTTATTCGGTGACGGACACCAGAAACACTCTCGCCTCGCTGATCAGCTCGGCACACCGACTCACCCGCATCGCGGCCCAGTCGACCGGCGATCAGACGTCCCCCGCCGTCTGGCGGACACTCTCGATCCTCGCCGCCGACGGTCCCATGCGGCTCGGTGAGCTGGCCCGCGCAAGCCGCGTCGCCCAGCCCACCATGACCAGGCTCGTGCAGAACCTCGCGTCGGAGGACCTCATCCGCCGCATCGCGGATGTCGCCGACTCCCGAGCCTGGCTGATCGCCACGACGCCCAAGGGCGAGCGTGCGCTCGCCGCCTGGCGCGACCGGCTCGCCGACGCGGCGGCGCCCTTCTTCGTGGGACTCAGCGACGACGACTGGCGGAGCCTCGCCGCCGCGGCGTCCATCGTGGAGCAGCGCATCTCGGACACGGAAGCCGCGGCGTGAGCGGCGGGTCGACCGGGAGCATCCTGCACCAGCCGCGCAAGGTCTGGGCGGTCGCCTTCGCGTGCGTCGTCGCGTTCATGGGGATCGGCCTCGTCGACCCGATCCTGCCCTCCATCGCCGCCGACCTTGAGGCGTCGCCGACCGAGGCCGAACTGCTCTTCACGAGCTACCTGCTCGTCACCGGTCTCGCGATGCTCGTGACCAGCTTCATCTCGTCACGGATCGGGGCCAAGAAGACGCTGCTCTGGGGCCTCGGCCTCATCGTCGTCTTCGCGGCGCTGGCAGCGGTGAGCGGCAACGTGGAGGCCGTCATCGGCTTCCGCGCCGGCTGGGGTCTCGGCAACGCGCTCTTCATCTCCACCGCCCTCGCCACCATTGTGGGCGCCGCGAGTGGCGGAACCGGGTCGGCGATCATCCTCTACGAGGCCGCCCTGGGTCTCGGCATCGCCATCGGCCCGCTGCTCGGCGGACTGCTCGGCAGCATCAGCTGGCGCGGCCCCTTCTTCGGAACAGCAGTCCTGATGGCCGTCGGCTTCGTGGCCATCGTCGTGCTCCTTCGCACCGACGAGCAGGACAAGCCGGAGCCGATGCCCCTCTCCGCCCCAGTGCGGGCCCTGCGGCACCCGGCGCTCGCGCTGCTGGCGGCGACCGCGTTCCTCTACAACGTGGGCTTCTTCATCCTCCTGGCGTACACGCCGTTCCCGCTCGGCTTCACGGCGATCGGGATCGGCTTCACGTTCTTCGGCTGGGGCCTCGGCCTCGCGCTCACCTCGGTCTGGGTTGCTCCCGCCCTGACCGCGCGATTCCGACGGACCACCGTCATCAGCACGGCACTCCCCCTGCTCGCGCTGGACCTGGTCGCCGCCGGCCTCTTCGTCTCGAGCCAGGTCGCGCTCGTGATCGCCGTGGTGGTGGGTGGCCTCATCCTCGGCGTGCTCAACACCGTGCTGACCGAGAGCGTCATGGAGGCGACCGATCTTCCGCGCTCGGTCGCGTCGTCCGCCTACTCCGCAGTGCGCTTCATCGGCGGCGCGGTGGCTCCGCCGCTTGCGACAGTGCTGGCAGCCTCGATCGATGCGTCGACGCCATACTTCGTGGCAGGCGCGGCGGTCCTCGCGGCGACCCTCGTCACCCTGTTCGGCGCCAAGGCCCTCGGCCGGGTGAACGGCGCCCCGGAGTCGGCTCTCGTCGAGGCGGAAGCCATCTCCATCGGGGACGCCTGATCCCCATCGACGCAGGAAGCGCCGATCGCGGTTCTCGCGGTCGGCGCTTCTCCGTTCGGTGCCCCCGGCAGGATTCGAACCTGCGACCAAGAGATTAGAAGGCTCCTGCTCTATCCCCTGAGCTACGGAGGCGACGCCGCGATTCTACTCGCCAGGCCCAAATGCGCCCGGGATCAGCGCCGCTCGTCACTCGGCCGCGAAGAAGACCGGGTCGCCGAAGATGTAGGACACCGTCCAGGTCCCCTTCTCGACCTCTTCCGCCGGAACCTCGACGATCACCGTCCCGCTCGCTTCGCCACCGGTGAAGAGCTCCTCGACATCGCTGAGCTGACCGTCCATCGAGACGAAGGCGCCGCTGAAGGAGCGGCCGGCCGCCGAGACGAAGTTGAAGTCGAGTTCGAAGGGCCGGCCGCTGTTCGGACCGACGTACTTGACGTCAACCGACAGCGAGGCGTACTGGTTACCCGGCTGGGGATCTTCGTTGAACTGATTCGCCGCCTTCACCTGGTCGGTGACATCCAGAGCGGAGGAGGTGGGCGTCACCTCCCAGTCGATGCCGTCGCCGCCCTCGATGGAGACGGTCGTACCGAGCGGTGCCGGGTTCGCGCGAGTGCCCAGGTCGGAGGCGTTCTCGTCGGCCGGGGCTGCGGAGGCGCCAGGAGACGCCGAGGCGATCACCGAGGGGGTGTTCGAGAGCGAGTCGTCGACCGACGCGACCAGAGCCGCCGTGTAGGCGAAGGCGATGACGATCGAGGCGATCAAGGCGATCGCGGAGACGACCACCGCCACGATGGCCATCCCCTTGGCCCTGCCCTTGAGAAAGAGGGCGATGGCGCCGAGGACGAGGCCGACGAACGCGAGGAAGCCGCCGAAGACGCCGACGACGGGCAGGAACGCCAGCACGAGGCCGATGATCCCGAGCGCCAGCGCCGCGATGGCGAGCCCATTGGCGCGACGAGGCGTCGCCTCCGGATCGGTCCCCCGCGACGCCGGAGGCGTGAGGACGTGCAGGTCGGACGGAGCCAGGGTCTGCGGTGCTGGCTGGTCATGCAGCGGCGGGAACCCGGGCCATGCAGAAGGCGGTGATGCCGAAGGCGGCGGCGGCAGGATGGGGGCAACGTGACCGGTCCAGGAGCCGCCGTCCCAGTACCGCTGCTGCCCGGCTGTCTCGGGATCCTGATACCAGCCGGACGGAATGGCTTCGGGGTGCGTCGGCGTCGACATTCTTCATGCTCCTCGTGCTGATTGCTCACAAATTAGCAGGGCCGGACTTCCGGCATAACCGCGCTGAGAGCTATCTCACCCGACCTCTGTCCCGCACTCGGCTCGATCTCACAATCCGAGGCTTGCCTCCACTCGTGATGCGATCGCGGCATGGCCCGAGTCATTCACGTGCACCGAGCCGGGAATCAGGTATTCCGGGGCGAGGACTGGCGGATTCAATAGGTCGACATAGTCGGCCCCCACCGCTTGGGCCGCATCTCGGACGGCCGCATTCACCACCTCCGCATCGGCATAGACAAGCGGATAGGAGGGCCCGACCGCGATGATGCGGGCACTGGGCAGCGCAGCTCGAAGGTCTTGGAAGAATGCGCCGACCGCGACGGCCTCGTCGCGTGCGTCCTGAGCGATGTCGTTCTGCCCGCCCGCGACGACCACGATGTCCGGGTTGAATCCGGCCACCGTGGGGATCATCTCGGAGAGATTGCGGAGGCCCGTGCGGCCGTTGCTCACATATCCCGTTCCGACCTGGGCCAGATTGATCTCTTCCCAGCCCGCCGAGACAGCGACGCGGGAGGACCACCGGAGCGAAGGGTCGCTGGCTCCAACTCCGAGGGTGTACGAGTCCCCCAGGAAGGCGGCACGAGGCGGAGGAGGCGGCGTTGAGACGGGAACGACCGATGCCGTGGGCAGCGGGGCAGCGGAAGGGCCGGCGCAGCCGCCGAGGATCGCTGTGAGCGCGAGAACTGCGGCTGTGAGCAGAAGCCCCCGAGGCGTTCGGGCCGGGATGGACACGACTCGCTCCTCGTGATCGGTCGATTCGGGAAAGGGGCGCCCGCCGAACGACGCGACCGCACAACGGTTCTCGAATACTCGCACGGGGAATTGCTTATCGGAGGCATTGGCGAGTCGGCTGCTAGATTTGCTCGCACTCTGGCGGACACAAGAATCGCAGCTTCGCATTATCCGAAAAGGAACCGAAAGACACGATCATGACAACCCGCTTCTGCCACAACTGCGGCTCGCCTCTCGCCGACGCGGCGAACTTCTGCAACTCATGCGGCGCCCCGGTGCATCTGTCGGGTACATCGGAATCATCCGAGTCAGAGGTCGAATCGGACGCAAAACGCGCCGGGCAGCCGGTGCCACCGCCGCCGCTTTTCCCAGCACCTTTCCCGGGAACGGGAACGGAACCCGCACCGCAATCCGCGACTGCGCAGCCCGCGTCGGCCTCACCTCCGCCTCCTCCGCTATCCGCGCCGCCTTTCTCGGGAAGGACGAGCCGATCCGTCCAAGAAGCTGAAGCGCCCCAGCGGGCGCCGGTCTCGCCGCCGCCTCCTCCCCTAGCGCCTCCCGTGTTCCCGGGAGCGGCCGAGCGGGCGCACCGCGAGCGTCCGGCGGTCGAGGCGGCTGCAGCGCCGGCCACTTCGCCACCACCTGGGCCGCCTCTCTCCTCGCCGGCCGACTTCCCGGGCGGAGCCGATGGAGTCTCGCAGGCTGCCGCCCGGGGCCCCGAGGTGTCCGAAGTCTCCGCGGCCGGCGACTCGCCGGTGCCTGCCCGCGGCGCCGCCTCGGCTGTTCCGGTGGCTCCGCCGCCCCTCTCGCCGCCCTACGCCGGCCTCGCGGCCCCCATCGTTCACGGGAAGGTCGAGGTGGTCGAGCGCTCCCGCGGCGAGGCCCGCGGCGCACGCAAAGGTCGGCGGCGCCTTGTGCTGTGGGCGCTGGGGGCGGCCGCCGTCGTGGTCCTGCTCGTGGCGGCCCTGCTCACGGTGCCAGCCATCCTCCGGACCCCGAGTCCGTCGGACCCCGCTCTCGCCGGCCCGCTCACCCCGGCTCCCACGGCGACTCCGACCGTGGCGCCGATCGTGGTGGACCCCGCGGACGGACCTGCCGACTTCATGAGCGCGTCGAAGAACATCCGCTGCCATCTGGACGACAAGGGCGTGCTGTGCGCCGTCATCGCTGTCGCCTACAAGCTGCCGAACACGGAATGCACCGACCAGGCCGTGGCTTCCGCGGTCGCCCTGCGCGGCTCGGAGCTCACGTACTCGTGCGTCACGCAGGTTCCCGCCGAATCCGACGTGCTCGAGCGTGACGTCCCCTACGTGTACGGGGACTACACCTGCACCCTCACCGGCGAAGCCGGCGCGACCTGCGTCACTACTGAGGGCGTCGGCTTCCGCCTGAGCGCGGCGCGGCCCCTCGTCACCCTGCCCACCACGGGTTAGCAGGCGGGAGCGCGGCGACCGCCGCGTGCGTCAGACGAACAGCCCGAGAATGCCGAGCACGAGCGACACTGTGGCGAGCAGCAGGGATACGCCGACGAGCACCGTGTGCACGATCAGGAACTTGGTCGGGCGGCCGTTGGTGCTCTGGGCACGCGGATCCTTCGCCACCCGGCGGAAGAACGGCGGCCAGACGATGAAGCCCCATACGGCGTTCACGAGCAGGAATACGGCGAGGGTCGTCGGCACTCGCGAGAGTCTAGGGGTGGGCGCCGCACCGCTCCTTGCGCCTCGCTGCGGGGCTCCCGAGTTCGGGGTGGGTTACGCCCTTCCGGCCACCCCGCGAGGACCGTCCAGGCCGCCACCTAGACTCGACGGGTGGCAAACGGCTCCGAGAGACTCGTCTGGATCGACTGCGAGATGACGGGGCTCGACCTGTCCGTCGACGAACTGGTCGAAGTGGCGGTCGTCATCACCGACTACGACCTCAACCCTGTCGACGCCGGACTCTCGCTCGTGATCAAGCCCGACCAGAGTGCTCTCGACAACATGGGCGAGGTCGTGACGACAATGCACACCAGCTCGGGCCTTCTCGACGAGATTCCCCACGGCATGAGCCTGGCCGACGCCGAGTTCCGCGTTCTGGAGTACATCCAGCGCTATGTCCCGGCATCCGGCCAAGCGCCGCTCGCGGGCAACACGATCGGCACCGACCGGTCCTTCCTGGCCAAGTACATGCCACGGGTGGATGGCTGGCTGCACTATCGCAGCGTCGACGTCTCCTCCATCAAGGAGCTGGCGCGGCGCTGGTTCCCGCGCATCTACTTCAACGCTCCGCAGAAGGCCGGCGGTCACCGTGCCCTGGCCGACATCCTCGAGTCGATCCGGGAACTCGAGTACTACCGCCGCGCCGCGTTCGTCGCCCCGCCCGGCCCGAGCACCGACCAGGTGCAGGCGGTGTCGGCTGGGGTGGTCGAAGAGTTCGCCTCGCGTCTGTAATAGAATGGCTTGGCCGCGCGAGGGGAGACCCTCGCTCGGGCGCGAAAGACTCCGTCCTCGGACGGACATGGTGGGCGTAGCTCAGTTGGTAGAGCGCTGGCTTGTGGTGCCGGATGTCGCGGGTTCGAGTCCCGTCGTTCACCCCAATACTTCCTCTCGGGCGACCGCAGCGGACCGAGGCGGCAGCATGGAGATGGGTCCCGACGAGTTCGAGCGGCTCGTCGTCGGCGAGCTGGACGCGCTGCCGGACGACATGGTGGACGGCCTCGAGAACGTCGTGTTCGTGGTGGAGGACAGGCCCGAGGACGGCTCGCTCGACCTGCTCGGCTCCTACGACGGCGTCGCCCTCACCGAGCGCGACCGCTACGGCTTCGGCGAGACGCCCGATCGGATCGTGCTCTTCCGGGAGCCGCTGCTCGCGATCAGCGAGGATGAGGACGAGCTGCGGGACGAGATCCACGTGACGCTCGTGCACGAGATCGCGCACTACTACGGCATCGACGACGACCGGCTGCACGAGCTCGGCTGGGCTTAGGGTCTCATCCCCCGGAAGCGCATCGCATCGGCCAAGATGCAACCGCGTGCCGCTGCTGTTTGGCCGGACGGATGCGTCCGTCGGCCGCAGCGCGCCGCCGGCTAGAAGCGGAGGGAGTCGACCTCGCCGTTGTCGTCCTCCACCGGGTCGCTGTCGCGCTTGTCGAACGAGTAGGAGACGTGCAGCACGTCGCCCACGTGGCGGGACTCGCCTGCCACGTACCAGTACAGGCGCTCCTGGCCGCCGACCGAGCCCAGCTCGCTGATCTCCGGCTCCGGCGTGCCGCCCCGAAGGACGCGGTGCTCGACGCGACCCTCGAAGGGTCCATCGACGAACCGGACCACGTACTGGACATCAGAGGGGGTTTCGCTCATGGCTCCACGTTACCCCGCGGCGGTTCGGTGCTCCGACGGCGGGTGCCGCCCCTAGCCTGGCGCCATGGCTGAGGGGCGGGAGCGGAACCGGGTCCTCGTCGCGACCGTCGCCGTGCTCCTCGTCGGAGCCGCCGTCTACACGCCCGCCGCGCTGCTGGCACCACTCCCCCGGGTGGCCGCAGCTCCGGTCGAGGTGCGCCCGCCGACGGCAGGCGATGCGTCGGCTCCTGCGCTTCCGGATGCCGGAGCGAGCGGGATCACCCTCTCCGCCCTCGCCGATCCCATCCCCGGCGGAAGCGCCGATGCTGTCCCGATCGCGGCCGCGGCCAAGCTGGTCACCGCCCTCGTCGTGCTGGATGCGCGTCCTGTCGAGCAGGGCCGCAGCGGCCCCTCTGTGCCGGTGACCGCGGAGGACTACGCGTCCTACGCGCGCTACTCGGCGGAGGGCACGCGAGCGGTGCGCGTGGTCGCTGGCGACACCTGGACCGAGCGCGAGGCGCTGCACGCCTTGCTCATCGCCTCGAGCAACAACCACGCGGAGATGCTCGCGCGCTGGGCGTTCGGCTCCCTGGACGCCTACGTCGCCGCCGCGAATGCGTGGCTGCACGAGCACGGGCTGACGCACACCGTGGTGACCGACTCGACCGGCCTGTCTGCGGACAGCGTCGGCACCGGGGCGGACCTGGCGAGGCTCGCCGCCCTGGCCATGACCGACCCGTTCGTGGCGGAGGCGGTACCGCTCGACGCCGCGACCACGACCCGTGGCACCGACTTCGACAGCACCATCCAGTATCGACCGGGCGACGGCATCACCGGCATCTCCCGCAGCTACACGGACGAGGCGGGCGTATGCCTGCTCTTCTCGATCGCGACGACGGCGGGAGCCGACGACGTCCCCCTCTACGGCGCGATCCTCGGCGAGCCCTCCTATGCGGACCTCGACGCCGACGTGGACGCGCTGCTCGCGTCGATCGAGGGCTCGGTCGCCCGCCTCGACGTGCTCTCGGCGGGGACCCCGGTCGCCCGGTACACGAGCGCCTGGGGCGGGGTGGCCGACGCCGTGACGGTCGCGCCCGTGACCGAGATCGGCTGGGCGAGAGCGGCGGCCGGGGCGCCGACGCCCGCGGTCGACACCGTCCCGATCGCGACCGCCCGCAAGGGCGCAGCGGTGGGCACCGCCAGCCTCAGCCCGCAGCTCTCGACCGCGCTCGTGCTGGACCGTGCCTTGACCGACCCCGGCCCGCTGTGGCGCCTGGGGCATCCGGGAGTGGTGATCCCCCAGTTCGTGCGCTGGGTCTCGGGCGGCTAGGCCTTCGGCGCCGCAGGCACCGCAGGCACCGTCTGCACGCCGAGTGTGCGGTAGAGCTCGGTCTGCTGGCCGCCCTCGAGCAGCGCGGGCGCGCCGGTCAGCGGGTCGTTGCCGCCCCCGGACTTGGGGAACGCGATCACGTCGCGGATCGAGTCGGTTCCGGCCAGCAGCGACACGATGCGGTCGAACCCCATCGCGAATCCGCCGTGCGGCGGCGCACCGAACGCGAACGCCTGCAGCAGGAAGCCGAACTTGTCGCGAGCCTCCTCGTCGGAGATGCCCATGACCCGGAAGACCCGCTCCTGCAGCTCCCGCGTGTTGATGCGGATGCTCCCGCCGCCGATCTCGTTGCCGTTGCAGACGATGTCGTACGCGTAGGAGAGCGCCGACTCCGGCTCGGTGTCGAAGGTGTCGAGGTACTCGGCCTTGGGCGAGGTGAAGGCGTGGTGCACGGCCGTCCACGCGCCCGACCCGACCGCGACGTCGCCGCTCGCGACGGCCTCCCCGGCGGGCTCGAAGAGAGGGGCGTCGACCACCCAGGTGAACGCCCACGCGGCGGGGTCGATGAGCCCCTGGCGCTCGGCGATCTCGCCGCGGAGGGCCCCGAGCAGGCCCCGCGACGGCTTCGGCGCACCCGCGGCGAAGAAGATGCAGTCGCCCGGCTGCGCTCCGGTATGGGCGGCGAGGCCGGCCCGCTCCTCGTCGGTCAGGTTCTTGGCCACCGGGCCGCGGAGCTCGCCGTCCTCGCCGACCAGAACGTAGGCGAGCCCCTTGGCGCCGCGCTGCTTGGCCCACTCCTGCCAGGCGTCGAGGGCCCTGCGCGGCTGGTCGGCCCCGCCGGGCATCACCACGGCGCCGACGTACGGGGCCTGGAAGATGGCGAAGGTGCCGCCCGCGAAGTAGTCGGTGCACTCCACCAGTTCGAGACCGAACCGGAGATCCGGCTTGTCGGACCCGAAGCGGCGCATCGCATCCGCGTAGGTCATTCGCGGGATGGGCGTCGCGAGCTCCACGCCGATGGTGCCCCACATCGCGGTGAGCACGTCCTCGGCGAGCGCGATCACATCCTCCTGGTCCACGAAGCTCATCTCGACGTCGAGCTGGGTGAACTCGGGCTGGCGGTCCGCCCGGAAGTCCTCGTCCCGATAGCAGCGGGCGATCTGGAAGTAGCGCTCGAAGCCGCCGACCATCAGCAGCTGCTTGAACAGCTGGGGGCTCTGCGGCAGTGCGTAGAACGTCCCCGGCTTGAGGCGCGCCGGCACGAGGAAGTCGCGCGCTCCCTCGGGCGTGGAGCGGGTGAGCGTGGGGGTCTCCACCTCCACGAAGTCCCTGTCCACGAGCACCGACCGAACCGCAGCGGACACCTTGGAGCGCAGCTTGAGGGGGTACGCGGCCGCCTCCCGGCGGAGATCGAGGTAGCGGTAGGCCAGGCGGGTCTCCTCGCCGGGCTCGTCGTCCAGCTGGAAGGGCAGCACGTCGCTCGCTGCCAGGACCGTCACGGCGGTCGCCTCGAGCTCCACCTCGCCGGAGGCGATGGCCGCGTTGACGTTGCCGGCCGGCCGCTCGCGGACGAGGCCGGTGACGGTCACACACGACTCCACCCGAAGGTCCTCGGCCGCGGCGACCTGCGCGTCACGAAGGGTGACCTGAGCGACGCCGGAGGAGTCGCGCAGGTCGAGGAACGCCACCCCGCCGTGGTTGCGGATGCGGGCGACCCAGCCGGCGAGGGTCACCTCGGAGCCGGCGTCCGATCGGCGGAGCGCGGAGGCGGTGGTGGTTCTGTACATGTGCTTCCCTGCGGGTCGAACGCTGCTCGCGGAGGTGCGGGCGGGGGCCCGAGACCGCCGACCAGCCTAGGACACCTGCCGCCGGGCGACGGCGGGGCCTCGGGGTCTCAGGCTCCGTACTCGAGCGGCAGGGCCGGCACGGCGGACCATTCCTCGAGGGAGCCGTCGTAGATCCGCACCTCGGAAACGCCGAGCTCGGCGAGGGTGAGTGCTCCCGCCGCGGCGGAGATCCCGGCGCCGCAGTAGAGCAGCACCTCCTCGTGGCCGGTGATCCCCTGGCCGACGTACGCGGCCTTGATCTCGCGGGCGCCGCGGACGGTGCCGTCGGGCGCGAAGAGGTCGCGGCTGGAGACGTTGACGCTGCCGGGGATGTGGCCGCGCCGGGTGTGGCGCGTCGGGTCCGCCCCGGAGTAGCCGCTCGCAGGCAGCGTGCACACCAGCGGGCGCCAGTCCCGCTGGGTGCGAGCCAGCAGGTCCTCCTTGGTGACCCACGCCTCCCGAGGAGAGCTGGGCGTCCAGGTCGGCACGGGCACCGGCGGCGCCTCCTCGCCGGACGCGACCGCTGCCCCCGACCGCTTCCAGCCGGCGAAGCCGCCGTCGAGGACGCGCACGTCCATGCCGATCCAGCGGAGGAGGTACCAGAGCCGCGAGGCGAACATCATGCCGGTGCCGTCGTAGACGACCACCCTGCGGTCCGCGGCGATGCCGAGTGCGGCGAGCCGGTCCGCGACGACCTGCGCCTCGGGGTGCGTGAAGCTGAGTGGCGCCGTCGGATCGCTGAAGTCCCGCGCCATGTCCACGTGCCGGGAGGCGGGGATGTGGCCGGCCAGCCACTTGGGGTAGCCGCTCTCCCTGCGATAGTCACCGTCCTCGCGGGGCGGGTGCAGCACGAGTGACGCGTCGAGCACGGCGGGAGGCGTCGCCCCGGAGAGCTCGCGGCGGAGGGCGGTGACGGAGACGAAGGGAGATGCCATTGCCCTCTCCACGTTAGACCCCGCGCCCCCGCCTGCGCAGGAGGGCGGGCATCTCTCACTCGAGAAGGAGCCTGCCGTCGACGCGGACGTCGGCCAGCAGGTCGGGCCGCTCACGTGCGAAGAAGGCGCGCTCCTGCGCCGCCCAGCGCTCCCAGTGGAGGGCGTACGCCTCCCCGTCCCGCTGCAGGGCACGCCGCTTCCGTTCGTCCTCGGCCAGATCGATCCAGATTCCGAAGGTCGCCATGGCGCGGTTCGCCGCGCTGAGAGAACCCGACCCCTCGACCACCAGCGGCCGCCGGGGATCGACCGTCAGCACGTCTTTCGGCCGGTTGCTCGTCCAGTCCCAGCGGGGCACCCGGTGCCGGGCGAGCACCACGGCCGCGACCGCGCTGCTCGCCTGCTGCAGCCCGTCCCAGCCCGGATACATGTCGTCCAGCCGAACGAGGGTGGCCCCCAGCGCGGCCGCGAGCGCCGCACCGACCGTCGTCTTCCCGGAGCCGGAGCCGCCGTCCACCAGTACGACCGGACGGCCTGCGCTCGCCCGTGCCCGACGCTCCAGCTCGCCGAGCATCTCCGCGGGCCCGAGCCCTGCGGTGTCGGCAGAGGTCACCTCAGCCACCGCCGACGAAGTTCCACTCGCCCGCGGCGACCGACGCCGCCACCGCGACCGCTCCGATCAGGCCGCTCGAGGCGAGCAGCACCGCGTCCACGGCGCCGAACCGCGATGCGCGCGCCCAGGTGCGGCGCACGGGTGCACCGAACGCCCGCGCCTCCATGGCGGTCGCCAGGGTGCTGCCCCGGCGGATGGCGAGGACCAGGAGGGCGAAGGCCTGCCCGGCGAACCGTCGCACGCGGCCGGTGTCCGCAACTCCGCGCGCCCGGCGGGCCAGTTCGAGCGCCCGCCAGTCCTCCTGGAAGAGGGTCACCAGCCGGAGCCCGCCGAGCGCCCCGAGCACGAAGCGGGACGGAAGCCTGAGGCGCTGCGCGAGGCCGTCGGCGAGGTCGGTGGGGTCCACGGTGAGGAAGAGCGCGACGGAAGGCAGGCCGATCGCGAGCACGCGCAGCACTGTGGCGATCGCGAGCTCGACGGAGCCGTCGGAGATCTGCACGAGCAGCCAGGAGACGTAGACCCTGCCCTCCGGGCGCCCGTACAGCAGGACGGTGAGACCGGCGAACGGGGCGGCCGCCCAGATCGGCAGGGTGCGGATCCAGAGGGTGCGCCAGGGGACGCCGCATGCTGCCAGCAGCACGCTCTCGAGCGCCAGCGCGACCGACGCGGAGACCCAGTCGAGCGAGAGCACGAGTGCGACGGCGAGCAGGGCGGACGCGCCGAGCTTGGCGACCGGGTTCGCGGCGGCGAATCCGCGCGCCGGGACCCGGACGACGGGCCGCTGGGCGACGGCGGTCATGCCGGCACCGCCACCGTCCGCGACGGGAGGGCGAGCGTCGCGGTGGCGAGCGCCTCCGCGAAGGCCTCATCGTGCGTGACCGCCACCACGCCGGTTCCGTCGTCCACGAGGGAGCGCAGCAGCAGCACCAGCTCACGCCAGGTGCGGGCGTCCTGGCCGAAGGTGGGCTCGTCGAGCACCAGGACCGCGGGCCGGGTCGCGAGCGCCGTTCCCACCGACAGGCGTCGCTTCTCGCCTCCGGACAGCGTGAAGGGATTCGCGGCGGCGAGCCGGACGAGACCCAGCCGCTCCAGCAGCTCGTCGACCCGGGCGTCGATCTCGCCCTGCGGCAGGCCGAGTGCGCGCGGTCCGACGGCCAGCTCAGCCGCCACGTCGGCCGCCAGGAACTGATGCTCCGGCTCCTGGAACACCGTCCCGATGCGGGAGAGCAGATCTCGCGAGCGCCAGCGGATCGGCTCCGGTCCGCGCCCCGCCGCCAACCGCTCTCCCGCTCGGAGGGAGCCGCCGACCGGCGGAAGCAGCCCGGCGAGAGTGAGGCCGAGGGTCGTTTTCCCCGCCCCGTTCGGTCCGGTCACGGCGAGCGCGCTGGATTCGCGCACCCCGATCCGTCCCACCTCGGCGAGAGCGGCACCTCCTCGGCCGACGGTCAGCTCCTCGCCGGTCAGGAGCGGACCGCCCGGCGTGGGATGCCACGTGGGGAGGTCGATGGCCCGGCCGGGGATCCAGACCCCGTCCGCGGCGAGCCGGTCGGCATCCCGCTGCAGCAGGCTCGGCGGGCCCGCGGCCGCCACGCCGCCACCGGGAGCGAGTACGACGACGCGGTCCACGAGGTCCGCCCACACCGCCGTCCGGTGCTCGACGACGACGAGGGTGGCGCCCGTCCGGTCGAGGAGGCGTTCGACGGCCTCCCGGACCTCCCGAACGCCGACCGGGTCCAGATTGGCGGTGGGCTCGTCGAGCAGCACGATGCCGGGGCGCATGGCGAGCACCCCGGCGAGCGCGAGCCGCTGCTTCTGCCCGCCTGACAGCGTCGAGGTCGCTGCGTCGAGCGGGAGCCGGAGCCCGACGCCGTCGAGCGCCTCTCCGACCCGAGGCCAGATCTCCCCCGGCGGCACGCCGAGGTTCTCGCAGCCGAACGCGACGTCGTCGCCGACCCGGGCGAGCACGATGCCGGCCTCCGGATCCTGCAGGACGAGGCCTGCACGACCACGCTGCCCTGTCGCCGGCCGTCCGTCGAGGAGCAGACTGCCCTCCTCCTCGCCCTCGTCCTCGCCGCCGAGGAGGCCGGCGATGCCTTGGAGCAGGGTCGACTTGCCCGCGCCGGACGCACCGAGCAGCAGCACCCGCTCCCCCGGCGCGATGGCGAGGTCCAGCCCGCGGACGGCGAAGTCGCGCCGTCCGGCGTGCCGCCAGCCCCACCCGCGGGCGACGACCGCCGCGGGAACCGTGCTCGCCATCGGCCGGCGGGTCAGACCCTGGCCGTCGACTCGCGGCCGGAGGCGAACCGCGACAGCGCACCGGTCCGCGCGATCGCGCGGGCGAGCAGCCACGACAGCAGCCCGGCGATCACGGCGCCGGACAGCACGGAGCTGAGCACATAGACGACGCCGAAGGGGACGTCTGCTCCCGCGTACCAGAGCACGAGGTCGTTGACCCCGTTGAAGAGCCCGGCCGCCGCTCCCGCGAGGACGGCGACGGTCGGCGTCCAGCGGGAGTAGAGGAACAGCGCGAGCACGATCTCCGCGCCGAGGCCCTGCACGATGCCCGCCTCGATGGTGAGGAAGCCGCCCCAGACATTGCCGACGAGGGCCGAGACGACCGCGGCGACCACCTCGGTGAACAGAGCCGCCCCGGGCTTGCGGATGATGATCCCGCCGAGCACGCCGGCGAACAGCCAGACGCCGTTGACGAGACCCTGCAGCCCGGGCAGGGCAGCTTGCAGGAAGGAGCCGGGAACCTGGTAGCCGAGGTTCCAGGCGAGGAACACCAGGCCGGCGGCGACGCCGAGCACGGCGGCCACGACGATGTCGACGACCCGCCAGCGATAGCGGGAGCGCCGGGCGGTGGAGGAGGGTGCGGTGGTGGTCACGATTCGTGCCCTTCGGTGAGGAAAAGAGGGCACGGGTTAGAAGAGATGCCTCCCTGCGCTGGCATGATCCAGATCAGGTTCGACGGTCGAAGCTTGGAGAAGCTTCCTCTCAGCCCGGCTCACCGGACTCCCGTGTGAGGACGACACTACCCCCTCCATCAGCGCTGCAGGGAGGCGAGGACGGCGAGCACCCGGCGATGCCGCCCCATCCGGCCGTCAACCCGGTTCAAGGGGGATAACCTCCCGGCCTAGGCTGAGGCCCGTGGAATTCTGCCTCTTCACCGAACCTCAGCAGGGCTACGACTACGAGACTCTGCTGCGCAGCGCGCAGGCCGCGGAGCGCCTCGGCTTCGACGGCTGGTTCCGCAGCGACCACTACCTGAAGATGGGCGACTTCTTCGACGGGCTGCCCGGATCGACCGACGCCTGGACGACTCTGGCAGGTCTGGCACGGGAGACGTCCCGCATCCGGCTCGGCACGCTCGTCTCCTCGGTCACCTACCGCCACCCCGGGGTGCTCGCCATCCAGGTCGCCCAGGTGGATCAGATGTCGGCCGGCCGCGCCGAGCTCGGGCTGGGCACCGGCTGGTATGCGGAGGAGCACGCCGCGTACGGCATCCCCTTCCCGCCGCGCCGGTTCGACCTGCTCGAGGAGCAGCTGGCCATCGTCACAGGCTTCTGGTCGACGCCGCTCGGGCAGAAGTTCGACTTCGCCGGCGAGCACTACACACTGACCGACTCCCCCGCGCTGCCGAAGCCGGTGCAGTCCCGGGTGCCGGTCATCGTGGGCGGCGGCGGTCCCAAGCGCACTCCGCAGCTCGCTGCCCGGTTCGCCACCGAGTACAACATCGGCTTCGTGGACGACGAGGCAATCCAAGCCGCCTTCGGGCGGGTCCGGGCAGCCGCCGAGGCGATCGGCCGAGAGCCGGGCGACCTGCGCTACTCGATCGCCCAGCCCACCGTGGTGGGCCGCACCGAGGAGGAGTTCCGCGCCAGGGCCGAGCGGATCGGAGCGGATCCCGCCGAGCTCCGCCGGCTCAACCTGGGCGGAACCGTCGGCGAAGTCGTGGACCGGATCGGCCGCTTCTCCGACTTCGGCGCCGCGCGGGTGTACCTGCAGGTGATCGACCTCGCCGACGAGGACCAGCTCGAGCTGCTCAGCAGCGAGGTTCTGCCCGCCTTCCGCTGACGCTGGGCCGTTGCCGTCGCCGCGGCCCGGCTCGCGCGCCATTGCATCCCGCAGCCGGGGCGTCAACCATCCGTGCCGAACTGCGCGAGTCGCTAGTTTGGGAAACGCTGCCCATCGACTGGAGGACTCTTGGAAGCTTGGCCCGGAACCGCATATCCCCTTGGGGCGACCTTCGACGGGAGCGGCACCAACTTCGCTCTCTTCAGCGAGGCAGCCCAACGGGTGGAGCTGTGCCTCTTCGATGCCGACGGCACGGAGACCCGAGTCGAGATGGCCGATGTCGACGCCTACGTCTGGCACGTGTACCTGCCTCAGGTGCAGGACGGCCAGCGCTACGGCTTCCGTGTCTACGGCGACTACGAGCCCCATCACGGCGCCCGCTGCAACCCCAACAAGGTGCTGCTCGACCCCTACGCCAAGGCGACCTCCGGCTCCTACGACTGGGATCAGTCGCTCTTCTCCTACAACTTCGGCGACCCGGATTCGGTCAACAACGACGACTCCGCTGGGCACGTGATGCTGAGCGTCGTCGTCAACCCGTTCTTCGACTGGGCCGGCGACCGCCACCCGCGCACCTCCTACGCGGACAGCGTGATCTACGAGGCGCACGTCAAGGGCCTCACCCAGCTGCACCCCGACGTGCCGGAGGAGCAGCGCGGCACCTATGCCGGGCTTGCGCACCCCGCCGTCATCGATCACCTCTTGAAGCTCGGCATCACCGCCATCGAGCTCATGCCGGTGCACCAGTTCGTGCAGGACTCCACCCTCGTGGAGAAGGGCCTGCGGAACTACTGGGGCTACAACACCATCGGGTTCTTCGCACCGCACAACGAGTACGGGGCGGCCGGCGACACCGGCCAGCAGGTGCCCGAGTTCAAGTCGATGGTGCGCGCCATGCACGCCGCCGGCATCGAGGTCATCCTCGACGTGGTCTACAACCACACCGCTGAGGGCAACCACCTCGGCCCCACGCTGAGCTTCAAGGGCATCGACAACGGCGCGTACTACCGCCTCGTCGAGGACGACCCGCAGTACTACATGGACTACACGGGCACCGGGAACACCCTGAACGTGCGGCACCCGCACTCGCTGCAGCTCATCATGGACAGCCTGCGCTACTGGGTCACCGAGATGCGCGTCGACGGCTTCCGCTTCGATCTCGCCGCCACCCTCGCCCGCGAGTTCTACGACGTCGACCGCCTCTCCACCTTCTTCGAGCTCGTGCAGCAGGACCCGGTGGTGTCGCAGGTCAAGCTGATCGCGGAGCCATGGGACGTCGGCCCCGGCGGCTACCAGGTCGGCAACTTCCCCCCGCAGTGGACGGAGTGGAACGGCAAGTTCCGCGACACCGTCCGCGACTTCTGGCGCGGCGAGCCCGCGACCCTCGGCGAGTTCGCGGCCAGGCTCACCGGCTCCGCAGACCTCTACGAGAACAGCGGGCGTCGCCCGGTCGCCTCCATCAACTTCGTCACCGCCCATGACGGCTTCACGATCCACGACCTCGTGTCGTACAACGAGAAGCACAACGAGGCCAACGGCGAGGGCAACAACGACGGCGAATCGCACAACCGCTCGTGGAACTCCGGTGTCGAGGGCCCGACCGACGACGCCCAGGTGCTCACGCTGCGCGGCAGGCAGCAGCGGAACTTCCTGGCCACGCTGCTGCTCTCCCAGGGTGTGCCGATGATCCTGCACGGCGACGAGCTCGGTCGCACCCAGAACGGCAACAACAACACCTACGCGCAGGACAGCGAGATCAGCTGGATGCACTGGGACCGTGCCGATGAGCCGCTGATCGAATTCACTGCGGCCATCACGCGGCTCCGCAAGGAGCACCCGATCTTCCGTCGCAGCCGGTTCTTCGACGGCCGCCCGGTCGAGCGTGAAGAGGGCGCCCCGGTGCCCGACATCATGTGGCTGCGCCCCGACGGGTCGGAGATGTCCCCGGCCGACTGGGACGCCGCGACCGTGCGCAGCGTCGGCATGTTCCTCAACGGCAAGGGGATCCGCCAGCGCGACGCGCGCGGGATCGAGATGACGGACGACGACTTCCTCATCTACTTCAACGCCGAGCCCAAGGACGTGCACTTCGTGCTTCCCAGCAAGTCCATCGAGGCGAGCTGGGACGTGGTGGTGGACACCGCGGGCAACGCGGCAGACTCCGGCATCAAGGAAGCCGGAGCACCCATCAACGTCGTCGCTCGCTCACTGATCGTGCTGCGCGCCCACACCGCCCCTGCCACGGAGCCGGACCACTCCGTCGCCGCCTCGCTCGCGGCGACCGCGGCCATCCCGTCCGGCACCCTCACTCCGGCTGTGATGCCCCCGCTCGACTGAATACCCTCCGGGCAGCGGGCTCCGGAAGGAATGGAAGAAAACACCATGACGAAGAAGCCGATCTCGACCTACCGGGTCCAGGTCCGCAAGGCGTTCGATCTGGCCGAGACCGCAGGAATCGCGGACTACGTGCACGACCTCGGCGCGGACTGGATCTACTTCTCCCCCGTGCTGGAGGCCGAGCCGGGCTCCGACCACGGCTACGACGTCGTCAACCACGCTCGGGTCGACCCCGAGCGTGGTGGCGGCGAAGGACTGGACCGCGCGGTCGCAGCGGCGCGGAAGAACGGGCTCGGCGTCCTCATCGACATCGTGCCCAACCACGTCGGCGTCGCCACGCCCGTGCACACCCGCTGGTGGTGGGACGTGCTCGAGAAGGGGCAGGAGTCGGCGTACGCGAGAGCCTTCGACATCGACTGGGACTTCGGGGGCGCGCGCGTGCGGCTGCCGGTGCTGGGCTCGGCCGACGACCTCTCCGCGCTCCAGCTCGTGGAGGTGCATGCCGCCGAAGGCGAGGCGGAGTCCTTCGAGCTTCGGTACTACGACCACCGCTTCCCGGTCGCGCCCGGCACCGCTCTGGCCGGCGAAGACCCGGTCGCAGTGCATGCGCGCCAGAACTACGAGCTGATCGACTGGAGACGGGCGGACTACGACCTCAACTACCGCAGATTCTTCGCGGTGAACACGCTCGCCGCGGTGCGCGTGGAGGTTCCGGACGTGTTCACCGAGTCGCACGAGGAGATCCTCCGCTGGGTGCGCGAAGGGCTCACCGACGGCCTGCGCATCGATCACCCCGACGGCCTCTTCGATCCCGGCCGCTACCTCGACGACCTCGCCGAGGCCACCGGCGGCGTCTATGTGCTGGTGGAGAAGATCCTCGAGGGCGACGAGCAGCTGCCGACGTCGTGGAAGACCGACGGGACCACCGGCTACGACGCCCTCGCCGACATCGACCGCATCCTGGTCGACCCGGCGGGCGCCGAGCCGCTCGCGCGCCTCGACGGCGAGCTGACCGGCGGCGAGCCGCTCGACTGGCACGAGCTCATCCACGGCACCAAGCGGGCGGTCGCCGACGGCATCCTCCGCTCCGAGGTGCTGCGGCTCGACCGGGTGGTCGCGGACCGGATCGACCGCGGGTCGGAGCCGTCCGATCGGGTCGCCGACGCCATCGCGGAGCTCCTCGCCTGCTTCCCGGTGTACCGGTCGTACCTCCCCGAGGGCCGCGAGCACCTCGACGAGGCCGCTGAGCTCGCGAAGCGGCACCGGCCCGACCTCACCGCCACCATCGACGCCCTGCTCCCGGTCCTCGGTGACGTGGCGGAGCCCGCCGCGCGCCGGTTCCAGCAGACCTCCGGCATGGTGATGGCGAAGGGCGTCGAGGACACCGCGTTCTACCGCTACACCCGGCTGACGAGCCTGACCGAGGTGGGAGCGGACCCCGCCGAGTTCTCGGTGGCGCCGGACGAGTTCCATGCCCGGCAGCAGCGCCGCCTCACGACGATCCCCTCCTCGATGGTCGCCCTGTCGACCCACGACACGAAGCGCGGCGAGGACGTGCGCGCCCGGATCAGCGTGCTGGCGGAGATCCCCGAGGAGTGGGCGACGGCACTGCGCGAGCTGCGGCGGCTCGCCCCGCTCGGCGACGGGGCGCTGGAGAACCTGCTCTGGCAGGCGATCCTCGGCGCCTGGCCCGCCAGCCGGGAGCGCCTGCACGCCTACGCCGAGAAGGCCTCCCGCGAGGCGGGCGACTCGACCACCTGGACCGAGCCCGACGAGGCCTTCGAGAACCGCATGCACGCGCTCATCGACGCCGCCTTCGACAACGAGTCGGTCTCCGCGATCCTCGCGGGCCTCCTCGAGCGGGTCGCCGCTCCCGGCTGGTCGAACTCGCTCTCCGCGAAGCTCCTCCAGCTCACCGTTCCTGGCGTGCCGGACGTGTACCAGGGCAGCGAGCTGTGGGAGATGTCGCTCGTCGACCCCGACAACCGGCGCCCGGTGGACTACACCGTCCGCCGCGACATCCTGGCGCGGGTCACCGGGGGCTGGCTGCCGCCGATCGACGAGAGCGGTGCCGCCAAGCTGCTCGTCACCACCCGCGCCCTCCGGCTGCGGCGCGAACGGCCGGAGTTGTTCACCCGACACGCCCCCGTCGAGGCCTTCGGCCCGGCCGCCGCGCACGTGATCGCCTACGA